>JAMPHH010000026.1 GCA_023663505.1 Muribaculum sp. | reverse complement strand
ACTTCCCCGCACTATTAGAAAACCCCCAACCGCAGCCCGCCCGCCAAAACTCCTCCCAGTCCCCGCCCGCCGCCCCATCGGAAACACCGTAAAATCCATAGCTCCAAAATAACTTGAAAAAAAGGCAAAATCTGATATAATGAAACATATAAATGGGAGGTGAACATATGTCAGTATTCAAAAGTTATTTAAGGCAACTTATAAGACAGTTAAAAGCTTTGCAAAAAGCCCAAAAAGAAGGAAACAAGGAAGAAGTTGAAAGAATAATTAATGAGCTTTTAAAAGACGCTCAGGACGGGTTGGAAGACGATTAGAAAAGGAAGGGCGATGTAACAATATGACAGAAAAAGAAATGATACAAAGAAATATTGAAGAGTTTTCCAGATTACAAACCTATATGTTGGCAACAGAAAAAGAATCAGCAGGTTATAGGCTTATGAAAGATCGTTATATAGAATTAAAAGTTATTCTAAATTCTTTCGGCATTAATCTTTCTGAAATAGATAAGATTAAGGAATAGATGTTAAGTGTAATTCAAAAAAGCAACCTAACTTTGGCTGACGCGGTTGCTTTTTTGATGCCAAATGACAAAAGAACGGAGGCTTTTATGGGAGACAAATTACAGGAATTACCAAAGGGAATGGAAATGCTGTTGAAGGACGGAAAGCTTGAGGAGTGTAAGAAGCTTTTTTTGACCTGTGAGCCAAATGCGGTAAGGTGGGCGGGTTCCTATAATATATTTGCGTTTAAGTCCATGCCGAGAGAATTTGCGCTCTGGGTACAGGAGCAGGGAGCGGACGTCAATTTCAAGGATCAGTATGGAAGGACGCCTATTTTCGAGATTGCCCGAAAAGACGGCGACGTAGCCCTTTTGATTGAGCTGGGGGCGGATGTCAATGCAGTAAGTCCGGACGGCTGTACGCCGCTTCATATCGCAGCGGCGCGAGGCTGCAAGAAGGCAGTGCGGACACTGATCAAGGCAGGGGCCAAAATAGACGCCCAGACAAAGGATTATGACGGATACGGACATTTCACTCCCTTGGAAAAGGTTCTCTATGAACCGTCCCTGAGCAGTATCAAGAAATATGACATCAGCCAGCTTTTATTAAAAAACGGCGCGGAGCCGACCGAGCGCAGCCGACAGTTCGTGTCCGCGTTTTCAGAGGTCTTTTACAGACATAATGCGGAGAAAACAGACTCAAAGATGTATCAGAGCCAAAAGGAGGCGTTAGAAAAGCTCTGTGCGCTGTTTGATGTGGAAATGCTTGGAGCGGCTGAGCGTCACGATGGCGTATCACCAATCCTTGTGACTGACTTTTTGGCATACACAGGTCATTTTGAGGAATTATGGGACTTCCTTGTCCCGGAGAGCGGACAGGCGCAAACCGCCCAAGGCGAGGTGCTTCGTATTGCGGGCAGAATCAGCCATGAACTGTTGGATAATGGCGGAATGAATTGGGACGAGGAGTATCGGAATATGCTGTATGCGTATGGTGATTACCTCCGCCGCGGGAATCCCGTGGTTTTGGAGGAATGGATCGAGGAAGTAACGGCTGCGCTGAAAGATGGCGATGTAGATGATCAAGCGATACATGGGCTAAGCAGCGCCGCCGTGAGCTGGATTAGAGAGAATCCGGAGGTCATGCCGGTGCTAAAGCTTTAGATTTGACGGGAGGTAGCAATATTTGCTTGGTAAATTTCTCGAGCTGGAAAGCGAATTCATGCTGTTTGTCCAAGAATTTCTTAGGAATGACGGGCTCACGCTTTTCTTTGCGTTCATCACAGGACTGGGGAATTCGGGCTGTATCTGGCAGCTTGTGTCCGTGCTGCTGATGATTCCTGAGCGGACTAGAAGGGTGGGCTGCATGGGAATCTGTGCGTTATTATTATCGCTTCTGGTCAATAATATGATTCTAAAGAATCTCGTGGCGAGAGCCAGACCCTATGATGCCATTCCGGCGCTGCTTCCGTTGATCAGAAAGCCCGGCGGGTTCTCATTTCCGTCAGGACACACGGCAAGCTCCTTCGCTGCAGCGGGTCTTTTTGTCCGTAATCTCCCGCGCGGTTTGGGCGTGCCGCTTTTACTGTTGGCGGTTCTCATCGGCATATCGCGCGTATATCTTGGGGTGCATTATCCCAGTGACGTCATCGCGGGCGCGTTGAGCGGGTGGCTGATCAGTATGGCGGTGGAAAATTTTACTTGCCAAAAGCAGAGAAAGTGAGTAAATTATTATAGGGGTTATTTTTGACGACAAGAAAGGGATGAAACGATAATGACAGAGATCAGACAGAAAACCATGACACAGGAGCGGGCGATGTTCCATGCTTCGGACACTGTGATCTATGATTCTGTGTTCGATAAGGGGGAATCTCCCCTGAAGGAGTGTCGAAATATCGAATTGTACACTACATTATTTCGATGGAAGTATCCGCTCTGGTATTGTCACAATGTTAAGCTCAAGGATTGCACGTTGTTCGATATGGCGCGGGCGGGCATCTGGTACACGGACGATATCAGTATCGAGGACACGGTGATTGAGGCGCCGAAGAATCTTAGGCGCAGCAAGGGGATCGTGCTGCGGAACGTGTCATTTCCGGACGCCGGAGAGACCCTGTGGAATTGTGATGACGTGAAAATGTCACAGGTCTATGCCAGAGGTGATTATTTTGCTTTTAATACCAATGATATCACGGCGGATCATCTGACCTTGGTGGGAAATTACTCCTTTGACGGCTCGAGGAATGTGTCGATCCGCGATTCCAGACTGATCTCGAAGGACGCGTTTTGGAACACGGAGAATGTGACGGTGACGGACAGCTTTATCTCGGGAGAGTATCTGGGGTGGAACGCCAAGAATCTCACGCTGATCAATTGTACGATAGAGAGCCTGCAGGGGCTGTGCTATATTGACAATCTGGTGATGAAGAATTGTAAGCTGATCAACACCACCCTTGCCTTTGAATATTCCGCCGTGGAGGCGGAGATCTGCAGCAGTGTGGACAGTGTGCTGAATCCGTCTCAGGGTATGATCAAGGCACAGTCCATAGGCAGCCTGATCATTCAAAGGGACATGATCGACCCGGGTAGGACAAGGATTGTCTGTGACGATATCCGCGAGACCACGGACGAGATCGTATGGTAGGTATAAGTGTGAGAAGAATTTCTAAGACAGCAAAACACGCTGTCTAAGAAATTCTAAATCTCACACTGAAGAACGCAAGGGCAGCGTTCTTCTCACGGACTTTTTATTGGAGGCAGTATCGCAGGTGGAAGCCTGCGATATGCAGGGGTATAAGAATGGAAAAGGATTACAGAGCTTGGTTTGACGAGGAGATTGACCGCTCAGGTACAAACTCATTAAAGTGGGACGTGGAGGAGCACGAGCTTCCCATGTGGGTGGCGGATATGGATTTCCGCACCGCCCCTGAGATCACGGACGCATTGCGGGAAAGGCTCGAGCATGGGATTTTCGGTTATTCCGTCATACCGAAGGAATGGAACGAAGCAATCGCAGATTGGTGGGGGCGCAGGCATCATTTTGGGGTGGAGAAGGAATGGGTCATTTTTGCCACGGGTGTGGTGCCGATTCTTTCAAGTGTGGTGAGGAAATTAACCACTCCGGGGGAAAACGTGTTGATTCAGACTCCTGTTTACAATATTTTCTTTAATTCCATTGTCAATAACGGCAGAAATGTGCTTCAGTGTCCGCTTGTATATGACGGAAACGAGTATGATATTGACTTTGAGGAGCTCGAAAGGGGGCTTGCCCTTCCCCAGACAACCATGATGATTTTGTGTAATCCGCACAATCCTGTGGGAAAGATTTGGGACAGGGAGCGGCTTGCGCGGATTGGGGAGCTGTGTGCAAAGCATCATGTGCTTGTGGTAGCAGATGAGATTCACTGCGATATCACAGACCCGGGGAAGGAATATGTACCCTTTGCGTCCGTATCGGAGCTGTGCAGGGAGAACAGCATTACCTGTGTGGCACCCACTAAGACCTTTAATATAGCGGGTCTGCAGACCGCGGCGGCAATCGTGCCGAACGAATTCCTGCGGCACAAGGTGAATCGCGCCCTGAATACGGACGAGGTGGCGGAGCCGAATGTCTTTGCCGTTCAAGCGGCGATTGCGGCGTTTCGGCATGGGGAGCCGTGGCTGAATGCGCTCAGGGAGTATCTGTATGAGAATAAATGTCTGGTGAGGGACTATATCGCGGAACAGATTCCCGATGTCAAGGTGGTTCCTTCCGAGGCGACTTATCTTCTATGGCTAGACTGTTCTGCCCTGTGCAGCGATTCGAGGACGCTTGCAGAGCAGATCAGGCGTAAGACAGGTCTGTATCTGTCGGACGGAGTGCAGTATGGCAGGACGGGGGAGGCTTTTCTCAGGCTTAATATCGCCTGTCCCAAGGCAAGGCTGCAGGACGGTCTGCGGCGGCTTCGGACGGGCATAGGTTGAAAAATAAATTTTTCAATCTTTTGTGGCAGGAGCGGATGATTAGGTTGACGGATGAATATGAAGATAAAACGTGACACCAAGAAGCGAATATTTGATATCATACAGATTGGAACCAGAGTGGATATCCCCAGCAGAGCTTTTGATTTTTTTATCGTGTGCGCTATAATTACCAGTATCAGCGTGATATTTCTGCAGACCTTTGATTCCATGGCGCCGTATGCCGCGGTTTTGGACGGTATCGAGTTTGCGACGATCATTATTTTTATTATAGAGTATCTGCTTCGTCTGTGGACAAGCGATCTGCTCTACCCGCAGGAGAAGGGGCTTCGTGCGGTGGGGAGGTTCTTGTGCTCGTTTTATGGCGTGGTGGATCTGCTGACCATCGTGTCCTACTTTGCCCCGCTGTACTCTAATGGTATCGTCGCGCTGCGTATGATCAGGGTCATTCGTATCATGCGGCTTTTCCGTGTCAACCAGAGCTTTGACGCCTTCAATATTGTGGCGGCGGTGGTCATGGAGAAAAAGAAGCAGTTGATGTCCTCTATCTGTATGATCGCCATGATCATGCTCGCGGCGTCTCTGTGTATGTATGGGTTTGAGCATGATGTGCAGCCGGAGGTGTTTGAGAACGCGTTCTCAGGAATCTGGTGGGCGATGTCCACGGTGTTGACGGTGGGCTATGGGGATATTTATCCGATCACCATAGGCGGCAAGCTTGTGGCGATCATTATAGCGCTTCTGGGAGTGTGCGTCGTGGCGATCCCCACGGGTGTGATTAGCGCGGGATTTGTGGAATATTACGCAAGGCTTCGAGGGGACGCGGGGAGCTTTCTGGAGGGCGACACGCTTCAGATGTTGGAGAAGCGCGCCGCAAAGCGGGATATGTCCGTGGGCGAGTATATATTATATTTGATGGGACAGGATATGCAGCATTAGATTTTATGAAGGCGAAGGGTAGGGCTGCAGCGGCAGCATGTGTATATACGAGGAGGAGTTTGTCATGGCTTTGGCAGAGTATGAGAAGGCTTATAAATTAGGCAAAAAGGATTATCAGGCGAGATTGATGAAGGGCGATCAGCCCATGCTCAAGGTGTTGGACGATATTTTGCCCCGCAATCACCATTACGCGGAGATTCCCGTGGGGCTTGTGCAGATTCCAATAGAGCGGATCGTGGGGACGAAGACCGGAGGGAGGAGCAATGCCTTTGCGGGCAATTTTATGCCAATCCTGCGCTCTGACACGGAGTTTGCCGTAAAATGGGAGAATCTGTGCATCAGCCACACGGAGGAGGGGATTCATGACCCGATCAAGGCTTATGAATATATGAATGAATATTATGTGCTCGAGGGCAATAAGCGCGTCAGCGTGTTGAAGTTTTTTGACGCGGTATCCGTGCCGGGGGAGGTGACGCGTATCCTCCCGCCCAGAACACAGGAGAAAAGCAACAAGCTGTATTATGAATTCTTGGATTTTTACGGGCTGTCACAGATCAATTATGTCTGGTTCTCCAATCTGGGAAGCTTTGCCAAGTTGCAGGAGGCTGTGGGCAAGGGTGAACAGGAGACGTGGACTGATGATGACAGAATGGATTTCAATGCGATTTATGCCAAGTTCAAGGCGGAGTATATGGCGAACGGCGGGGGTAAGCTGCCGATCACCACAGGGGACGCATTCCTATCCTTTATTACATTATATGATTACAGGAGCTTGGAGGACAAGACCTCGGCTGAGCTCAGGGGGCTTGTGAGCAAGAGCTGGGAGGAGTTCATGGTCGGCGGGGCACAGAATATGGTGGAGCTTAAGATGGAGCCGACGCAGGAGAAGAAGACATTGCTGAATCGGATTCTGCCCATGAGCTCGTCCAAGGTTAAGATTGCGTTTATTTTTGAGAAAACGCCGGGGTCGTCTGCATGGACTTACGCCCATGAGCTTGGGAGACAGCATATCGAGGAGACCTTCTCGGACGAGGTATCCACGGTCTGCTATGAGAATATCACGGAGGAGTCGGCGGAGGAAACCATTGAAGCCGCCATAGCGGACGGCTGCAACGTGGTGTTCACGACCACGCCCGCGTTTGTGATGGGGAGCGTCAAGGCGGCGATCGCACACCCTGACGTCCGTATATTGAACTGTTCCCTGAACACCTCCCACCGATACATACGAACCTACTACGCGCGGATGCATGAGGCAAAATTCCTGATGGGTGCTATCGCGGGAGCGATGTCGGACAATAACCGCTTGGGCTACATCGCCGATTATCCAATCCTTGGGGTGATCGCGGGGATCAATGCCTTTGCCTTGGGAGCCAAGATGGTGAATCCGAGGGCGGAGGTCTATCTGGAGTGGTCGAGGTTAAAGGACAATTCGGACAGCTTGGAGAAGCTGCAGGAGCGGGATATCTCTGTGATCTCAGGGCAGGATATGAGTATTCCCGAGGACGCCTCGCGGTATTTTGGGCTGTTTAGCGTGGAGAACGCATACACGCGCAGTCTTGCCATGCCGCTGTGGCATTGGGGCAAATTTTACGAGAGGCTGATTCGCACGATCATGGACGGTGCGTGGAAATATGACGAGAGCACGGACGCCGTGAAAGCGATCAATTATTGGTGGGGGATGTCGGCAGATGTGGTGGACGTAATCTATTCCCAAAGCCTGCCCATCGGAACGAAGCGATTGGTAAATCTTCTGAAAAAGACTATCCGTATGGAGGAATTCACACCCTTCTCCGGAGTCCTTTATTCTCAGGAGGGAATGATTCAGGACGATCCCGAAAAGCAGCTTTCCGCACAGGAGATCATTAATATGGACTGGCTGGTGGAGAACGTGATCGGCTCGATTCCCAGTCCTGAGGAGCTGCGGGACGCGGCGCAGCCCGTGATCAGCCAACAGGGGTTGGAGACAGTGGAACGCTAGAGGGGATAGAGAGCATGAGGATACTTGCCATTGCAGATGAGGAATCCAAGTTCTTGTGGGATTTTTACAAAAAAGGAATGTTGGACGGAATTGATTTGATCATTTCCTGTGGGGATTTAGACCCTAATTATCTGTCTTTTCTGGTCACGATGACGTCAGTGCCCGTGTTGTACGTGCACGGGAATCATGATGCAAAGTATGAGAAAACCCCGCCTGACGGCTGCGTCTGTATCGAGGACACGATCTATGTCCATGAGGGGGTGCGGATTCTGGGGCTTGGCGGCTCTATGCGCTACAAGCCCGGAGAGCATCAGTATACGGAATTTCAAATGCAGTGCCGCGTACAAAAGCTCCGGCCGACGATCTGGCGGCACGGCGGGTTCGACATTTTGGTGACCCACGCGCCTGCATATCAATTCAATGACGGCGAGGATCTGCCGCATCAGGGGTTTCGCGCCTTTCTCTATCTGTTGGATAAGTATAAGCCTAAGTTTTTCCTGCATGGTCATGTCCATATGAATTATGGCAGACAGTATAAGCGATATGACAAGTACAATGACACGCATGTGATCAACGCCTTTGAGAGATGTGTCTTCGATTTTGAGGCGGAGGACGTGCAGGCGAATCTGACTCGCTGATATTGAATGGTTACAATATGTGATTGTTGTGGTGAGGAGAGCCGTTGAGCAAGGAAGGTTATTTTCAGGGGGCATTATCCAATTTTATATTTGAGTTTGCATGTGGCGGGGCGATTCGTCATCTTGCCGACCAAGGCTATACCGCTAAGCAGATCTCGGAGCATTTGAGCTATCCTGTGTCCTATGAGCGGGTGAGGGAGGCTGTGACGGAGTATTATCTGGAGGAGGGGATCTTGCTGCGCACAGAACCCGTGCGGGGAGGGGCACAGCCCAAATATACTTATGTGCAGGAGCACGGCGAGTACGGCAAGACCAGTTTTCGGCGGGTGCTTGTGGACGAGGGCGGGAAGACCTCGGAGGGAGAATGGAGTAAGCGGAGCGTGACGGCGGGAGAGCTGTTGACGAGGCTTAAGGGATATCACGGAGAGTCGGATATGGGGAAGGCGTATGTGTCCTGTGACTTTGGCAGGAGGAGCACGAAGCTGGAGGAGCTTGAGGGGTTGAACGGCAGGCAGCTTGAGTATCTCGAGGGAATCCGTTGGGACAGGCAGCGGATGTATCATCTTTTGGACGGACGGATGCTGGAGATTACGATTCGGCTTTGCGAGACGGGATGTTTTCAGGGCAGTGTGTATTTTGAGCGGACACGGGAGGAGCTTTCGTTGGAGCCTTGACGGGAAACGGAGTAAATGAGGAATGGATATCTTTGAATATATGAGAAGCACCAGTATGGAGAAGGAGTCGCCGTTGGCTGCCAGAATGCGCCCCCGCGTGTTGGAGGAGGTGGTGGGGCAGGAGCATATCATCGGCAGGGACAAGCTGCTCTACCGCGCGATCAAGGCGGACAAGATCAGCTCGGTCATCTTCTACGGCCCTCCGGGGACGGGTAAGACCACGCTTGCCAGAGTGATCGCCAATACCACCAGTGCGGAGTTCACACAGATCAACGCCACCGTCGCGGGCAAGAAGGACATGGAGGAGGTAGTGGGCAAGGCGAAGGAATTGCAGGGGATGTACGGCAGGCGGACGATTCTCTTTATTGACGAGATTCATCGTTTTAACAAAAGTCAGCAGGACTACCTGCTCCCCTTCGTGGAGGACGGGACGATCATCTTGATCGGGGCTACCACGGAGAATCCTTATTTTGAGGTAAACGGGGCGTTGATTTCCCGTTCGATCATATTTGAATTAAAGCCGATTCCCAAGCAGGCGGTGAAGGAGCTCCTGCGCAAGGCGGTGACAGACGAGGAGCGGGGGATGGGAAGCTACCGCGCGGTGATAGACGAGGAGGCGTTGGATTTCCTCGCGGATATCGCGGGCGGAGACGCCAGACATGCGTTAAATGCCGTGGAGCTGGGTGTGATGACCACCGAGCGGGGGGCGGACGACCTAATCCATATCACGCTCGAGGTGGCGCAGGAGTGTATTCAGAAGCGCGCGGCGCGTTACGACAAAAACGGTGACAGCCACTATGACACGATCTCCGCCTTTATCAAGAGTATGCGCGGCTCCGACCCGGACGCGGCAGTCTATTATCTGGCGCGAATGCTCTATGCGGGCGAGAGTGTGACCTTTATCGCCAGACGCATTATGATATGCGCGGCTGAGGATGTTGGAAACGCGGATCCGCAGGCTCTTGTGGTGGCGACCAACGCGTCACTTGCCGTGGAGCGCGTCGGTATGCCCGAGGCGCAGATCATTCTGTCCCAAGCGGCGGTATATGTGGCGTGCGCGCCGAAGTCCAATGCAAGCTGTGTGGCGATCGAGCAGGCGTTTGGAGAGGTGGAGCGCAGCGGCAGCCTGCCTATCCCTACGCATCTGCAGGACGCGCATTATAAGGGGGCGGCGAAGCTGGGGCATGGCACAGGGTATAAATATGCCCATGATTACCCCAATCATTATGTGGAGCAGCAATATCTGCCCTATGAGCTGAGCGGGAGAGAGTTCTACAATCCCTCGGGCAACGGGTATGAGGTAAAAATCAGGGAACATATGAAGCGTATCCGGGAGGAGGCTCAGAATAATTCCTGAATCAGAAATTGATAGATCGTCTCGTTTTTGGCAGTCCAATTGTCGCAGATGGCGGCTGCGCTCTCCTTGGTCGGCACGGACAGCGTGATATCCACTAATTTGATATCCCTGTCCATGGCGATCAAATGCGCTTCGTACTCGCCGGAGGTTGATTTGTAATAATTGCTCTGCACCGCTATCTCATTTCGCAACGTATGTCCCTGTTCCTTAAAATAGGTATCAATCTCACGCTTGATGGAGGCGTTGATGCGGCTGCCGAGGTATCGCAGCGTCTGTTCGCCCTCCGCGGTGATGGTCAGGAGGGTGCGGTTTCCGTTTGCCTGAGAGCGGATCATACCGGCTTCGTCCAATTCTCCGATAGCCTGCTGCAAGGGCAGAAAATTAGCATAATCCCTATCGAGGAGAAAATCTCCGATCTGTGTCCTTGTAAGTGGAAAGGACACTCGGCTTAGCATATACAATATGATTAATTTGTTGAAGGTCAGCGGTTCCTGCAGCATGGCGGCTCCTTTTTATGAATTTCCGTATCCGAAAGCCTCTCGGCTATCGCGCGATATGGGATTTGACTGCGTCCGCCACGAGCTCCGCCACCTTGGGGTTAAACGCCTCGGGCATGATATTGTCCTCGCCAAGCTCATCGTCCGGCACCAGACTCGCGATTGCGGCGGCAGCGGCAAGCTTCATCTCCTCGGTGATCTGTGTGGCACGTCCCTCCAAGGCGCCCTTGAAGATGCCCGGAAAGGCAACCACGTTGTTGACCTGATTGGGGAAGTCGCTGCGCCCTGTTCCCACAACCTTGGCTCCGGCAGCCTTGGCAATGTCAGGCATGATCTCGGGCACCGGATTTGCCATGGCGAAGAGAATGGCGTCATGATTCATGGAGGAGACCATATCGGGGCTCACAATGCCCGGGGCGGAGACTCCCACGAAGATATCCGCTCCCTTCATGGCGTCGGCGAGGGTGCCTGTCTCGTTGTTAGGGTTCGTGAGCTCGGTCATTTTCTTCTGCATCCAGTTTAAGCCGTCCGTGTCCTTGGACAGGATACCGACCTTGTCACACATGATGACATTGGTAAAGCCATAGGTGAGAAGCAGCTTGGTGATCGCTACGCCTGCGCTTCCCGCGCCGTTTACCACCACGCGACAGTCCTCCTTTTGCTTCTTCACCACCTTCAGGGCGTTGATGATTCCGGCAAGAACCACGATCGCAGTGCCATGCTGGTCGTCATGAAAAACGGGAATATCCAGCGTCGCCTTCAAGCGTTCCTCGATCTCAAAACAGCGGGGGGCGCTGATATCCTCTAAGTTAATGCCGCCAAACCCCGGGGCGAGCCATGTCACCGCCTTGATGATCTCCTCGGTGTCCTGTGTGTCGAGACAGATGGGGACGGCGTTGACCCCGCCAAATTCCTTGAATAATACTGCCTTGCCCTCCATAACGGGCATGGCGGCATGGGGACCGATATTGCCAAGTCCCAACACGGCGCTGCCGTCGGAAACCACGGCGACGGTGTTGGATTTCATTGTGTATTTGTAAGCTGCCTCCTTGTCCTTAGCGATCACCTTGCAGGGCTCCGCCACGCCGGGAGTATAGCAGAGCGCCAAGTCCTCTCTGGAATTGACGGGTGCTTTGGAGATGGTCTCTAATTTACCGTTCCATTGCTCGTGCAGCATCAATGCTTTTTCGTTGTTTGTCATTGGAATACCTCTCTTGACTGATTTTTGATATATAGGTCAGAATGCCATTCTATTATAGCCCAGAGACAGGTCGATTGCAAATATTTTCTTTTCATAGCAGGTAATCTGTGGTATAATAAATCCATGTTTGAGACATGAATTAACAAAGCTTTGGTTAAATGATAATTTAATATATCACAGGAGGATAAGAAATGTATTCATTAGATGATGTAAAGCTTGTCGATCCCGAGATTGCGCAGGCGATCGTGGACGAGCAGGCGAGGCAGAACAGCCATATTGAGCTGATTGCCTCTGAGAACTGGGTGAGCAAGGCGGTGATGGCTGCCATGGGAAGTCCCCTCACCAACAAGTATGCGGAGGGGTATCCCGGCAAGAGGTACTATGGCGGGTGCGACTGTGTGGATGTGGTGGAGAATCTCGCCATTGACAGGGCGAAGGAGCTTTTTGGCTGTGATTACGCGAATGTGCAGCCTCATTCCGGCGCGCAGGCTAATATGGCGGTGCAGTTTGCGGTGTGTAAGCCCGGCGACACGATCATGGGCATGAATCTGGACCACGGCGGGCATCTGACACATGGAAGTCCGGTGAATATGTCCGGAAAATATTTTAATATTGTGCCCTATGGCGTAAATGATGACGGATTTATCGATTATGACAGGCTTCGGGAGATTGCGTTAGAGTCGAAGCCCAAGATGATAATCGCGGGTGCGTCCGCCTATGCGCGCACAATTGATTTCAAGAAATTCCGCGAGGTTGCCGACGAGGTGGGCGCCGTGCTCATGGTGGATATGGCGCATATCGCCGGTCTGGTGGCGGCAGGGCTGCACCCCAGTCCCATTCCCTATGCCGATGTGGTGACTACCACGACCCACAAGACCCTTCGTGGTCCCCGCGGTGGTCTGATCCTCTGCAACAAGGAGGCGGCTGATAAATTTAACTTTAACAAGGCGATCTTCCCCGGTATTCAGGGCGGACCCCTGATGCACGTGATCGCGGCGAAGGCGGTCTGCTTTAAAGAAGCCTTGTCAGATGACTTCAAGGTATATCAGAAGGGCATTGTTGACAATGCACAGGCGCTCTGCAAGGGACTGCTTGACAGGGATATCAGGATCGTGTCCGGCGGCACCGACAATCACTTGATGCTGGTGGATCTGACCAATTACGGACTCACCGGCAAGGCGGTGGAGAAGCTTCTGGATCAGGCACATATCACCTGCAACAAGAACACTATACCCAACGATCCCCAGTCTCCCTTCGTGACAAGCGGCGTGCGCCTTGGCACTCCGGCAGTGACCTCCAGAGGTATGAACACGGAGGATATGGATAAAATAGCGGGTGCTATTGCAATGGTGATCAAGGGCGGCGAGGAGAAGGTGCCCGAGGCGAGGGCAATCGTTCAGACGCTCACGGATAAATACCCGCTGCTGTAATTGGTATCAGCTAATTGGTATCAAATATATAGTGTCTTGTTCTAAAATGCGATAAAATCAATGGATAAAACACGATTTAACAAGGCTCCGACCGACGAATGTCAGGTCGGAGCCTTTAGTGATGGCGAACAGGAAGCTCCGGAAAAGGGTGAAAGGTCAGATGATTCTGAATTAAAAACATGTGTTATTTTAAAACACAACATACGTTATTAAAAACTGTGAATGTCACTTAAGATGCAGGGAAGATAGAATAAATCCTGATTTAACTCTTGAGAAACGTTGACGCAAAGGGAGATGTTCGCTTTTTTACCAATATTGTTTTACTGTCTTGCTTGATTCGCTTTCGGACAAGTGAAACCTTTCTGCAATCCGTTTTATTGTGTCGCTCAATGATACCTCTAAATCTTTGTATGTTTCTACTGCGCCTTTAATCTGACCGGCTAATTCACTTTCTTCCCGCATCTGTTGAATCGCTAAGCACATATTTACATCTCCTTTCCCTTCGGGATATTTTAACTTAGATCCTGTAACAATATTGATTACTTCTGCAGCCTGCCTTTCCACGCTTTGAAAGCTCAAGTCCTCTGCCATGATTTTATCCAACTTATTCTTATCCTTGGAATACTTGATGTATAGCATCACTTCTCGCAGGTTTGAATGAAATTTATCAATATCTTGGTCTGACATTTCTCTTGGCGCAATCAAATTCACATGGTAATCTGGCGCATGTGCAAGGAGCAGGCTGTCAGTATTTGAATACATTTCCTTCAGGGAAAGAGGCGCGTCCCAGTCATCCGATCCAAAATATATTACAAGGGTAATAACAGGTATCAGGCGGTCTGTTTTCCAAAAACCACTCAGAAACTCTCCGTTTGATGGCTTTTCTTCCTTTTGCGTCTGATTTGGATATTCTGTGCCTGTCACTTTTGCTTTCATGGCTTTTTTGTGGGATTTGGAAGCCTCACTGACCTGACGAGACAATTGGAGAAAATCATAAACACCATTCT
This sequence comes from Muribaculum sp., assembly GCA_023663505.1. Taxonomy (GTDB): domain Bacteria; phylum Bacillota; class Clostridia; order Lachnospirales; family Lachnospiraceae; genus Acetatifactor. The sequence continues at coordinate 22,758 of JAMPHH010000026.1, read as the reverse complement.
TGACAGGTAGTGCATAATGAATTTCCGTTTGATTTTCAATACCCATAACACAGTATGCTGCATTCCCATCTGTCATGGCGTGCAAAAGTTTCAGCACATCCCTGTATCTCTGTTCTGGCACGCCTGCGCCATCTGCTCCATACGGAAGCACAATTCCCGTTGTATCCAATTCTGTCAACCGAGCAGGGTCAATTCTCTGATCCCCATGATAGAGAAACTGATTGAACGCATCCGCAAAAATTATCGGATTCTCCATATATTCCTTAGTTATAGTATCTATTTTTCCCATTATGTCCTCTTTTCCTTTGTTAATAGTATATACTTAAAAGCTGTTTTTCTCAACAGTCTTTTCAAAATTTTATGGAGTTTACGGAGTGAGTGTTTATAATGGCTGGAAAATACTTTATGTTCTTTATATAATTACGAGGTTTCCAAGCTGACGCAGATAATTGCCATATGGCATAAATTTTCTCATTTTTCAAATAGTTATTAAGGAATGTGCAATTTGAATGATTTTGTTGTATTTTGCTTCAAACAGCGTTATGATGAATCTGGAAAGGAAGTGATAGCATGACTACTGTAAAAGCCTTGCGGGATCGCAAAATCCCGTTTGAAATATCTGCCCCGCAGGATCCCTTTTATTCGGATTCCAATATGGAAGCTTTACAAAAAGCGGATCAGCAGGTGAAAGATGGTCGAGTGGTGGTGAAAACCATGGAAGAACTGGAGGCTATGGGATTTGAGTCAGCGGGAACCATTTACCGGAGAGGGAAAGCCGGAACCACTAAAAGGCACTGAAGAAGGAAAATGGAGTCGAAGAATCAATGAGAAAGTGGGCTACATTTTTTCTCGAGTAGCTTTTTTTGTACCATAAAGGTTTGGATAAAGGAGAGTGCATAAATGAAAAAACCAATCAGACAATGCTTTTGGAAAAAGGCATTAAGTATGTTTCTTGTTGTTGTATTGCTTACGGGCAGCGTTGATCTGACAGCGATGGCAGCAGAGCCGTACATATCAGAAAATGAGGATTCAGTAAATCAAGATTCAGAAAGTCCGGATTCCGGGTTTTCCGGTGGAACCACGGATGGAGTTGAGCCGACAGGTGTGCTGGAGGGCAGCGACATCACTGTCCACACGGACAATTCGCTGGGGCGTCTCTTTGGGGAAGCCATAGCGGATGGCGGCAGCGTGCAGGCGGCTGCCGATACGGGCTGCGCTGTCCGCGCCGTGTATATAAACGGAACGACGGCGGCGGTCTCTTTCCAGACCGTTGAGGACGGCGCCTTGGTCGTGGGTATTTATGAGGAGAGCGGTGATAAGCTCCTCGCCACAGGCAGCGTAGATGTACTGGCAGGAGATACGGAGGCACTTGTCTCCATTGAGGCTGAAACGCTTCCTGAATACTTCTATGTCAGGGCGTTTCTGGCGGATACACAGAATTTCAGACCGTTCTGTGAGGTGTATGAAACCGAGGATTACACGCAGAAAATGCAGGAATTCTACGCCAAAACCACGGAGGATTTTGATTCCGACCAGATTTTGAATCTTGACGAGGAAATAGACAATAACTTCTTGGTGTTCAGCGATTCGGTAAAGGTGATTCAACGTAGCGCGGACGAGACCGTCAACACGGTGGAGGAATGCGATGAGGAGAATCTGATTTACAAGATTGGCAATCCCGATGACAGCTTTACATCGCTGCAGGCGGGGGATATTTTCGCTTATTATTACACTGATAATCAGGCGATCATCAGCAAGGTAGTATCGCTGGAGTCAAGCGAGACGGACGGGAAAACCATACTCACGATCTCCGGAACCGACCCGGACTTTGAGCAGATAATCCTGTTTATCAAGGTGGGAGCGGACAACCCCAGAGAATACGGCACAGAGTCCTATGCCGCGGCTGCGGACACGGAAAGCACCGTCATGGGGAAGCAGCTCTATGCCCACAGTACCACAGTGGATAAAGAGGGTGAGAGAGAATGGAGCCTTCCGGACTGGGAGCCCGAGTCGGACGAGGAAGGAATATCGATCTCCGTGTCGGATATAGGCGGTGTGGCTGCTATGAGGGTCTTTCGGGATTCCCGAGCAAAGATTGAGACAGCCGAGTTGGAAATAAGCTATGGCGCAAAGATAAAGCTTGAGGCGGAAGTAGTGTCTGCGGAGAAGAGATGGGAACTGGGCAATCCTACAATGCCCACGAATGTCCCGGGAGTCAACGTGGGCTGTAAACTGGAGCTGAAGCTGGAATTCAAGATGAGCGTCAATGTCGAGGGCAGTATCGCTGGCTCAGTGGGCGTCCGAGTTATCGCAAAAGATAATAAGGTAGAAAACATCAGCAGATCCCCGGAATTCACCGTGACGAAGGGCGTGGAGGCGAGTGTCAAGCTGGGGCTTGTGATTTCGCCAAGAATTGAATTCATACATGAAGAAATATTGAGCGTGGCGGTGGGAGTCGATTTTGGAATTAAGCTGAGCATGGCTGCCAATAAAAAGATATTTGACACTGCCACTAAACGGCATGTCTGCAATGTATGCTTTTCCGTAACGCTCAATCCATATCTGACAATTACCGGACAATTTAAGACAGTGGGGCAGGAAAATAAAATCGAACTTGTTGACAAGGATTTGACGGTTGGTATAAAAGCCTATTTCTCACCAGAGTATTCGCCGCATTTTGGCTGGGGCGAATGCCCACACTGGATATACAACGGGGAGGTTTGTGTGCTGGACTCTACAGGGAAGCCGGTGGCTGATGCTGTTGTGAAGAGCAGCGTCAGCGAGGGGACAACCGGTGAGGATGGCAAGGTGAAACTCAGGCTGAATCTGGGCAGACAGAATCTCTATGTGGAAAAGGACGGAATCAGATATTCCCAATCAGCCGAGGTGCCCGGCAGCACGGGGGCGGTCACGCTTAGAATTGATACTTCGGCAACGAAGACCTTGTCTGACTCGACGTTTGTGGAGAAGGTGTATGCGGCAGCTTCGCAAGACACGGTAGGCTATGTCAACAGAAATGGTTGGTATCCACCGGAGCATGTTGCGTATGCTGCGCTTACCAAGGATAAAAGTCTGTATATGTGGGGATGTGATTGTGGTTACGGACGGCTTGGCAATGGAAAAATAAGCGGCACACAGAAGATGGAGAGGACACAGGAGATGCCGGTCAAGGTGCTGGATAAGGTCACGGATTTTCAGTTTAGCCCTGACGGACACGGCTGTGCTGCGATTACCGCGGATGGCGCTTTGTATACATGGGGAAGTGGGAGCTATGTTTTGGGACATGGCGCCGATTCGGCGGTGACATCGCCTAAAAAGGTGGAATTCCCGTCAAGGACAGCGTCAAAATCGGTAAAAATAAAAGAGTTTTCCTATGAAGATGATGGAAATATTGCTGTCGCAATCACGGAAGACGGGGACTTGTATATGTGGGGGAAGTTGTATGGGGACGATGCATACATATACAAGGAGCCTCAATATATGATGGATGATGTGGAGGAGGTTTATGCGGCGAACGGAACATGCGCCGCAATTACAAAGACAAAAAGAAAATTGTTCTTATGGGGAAGAAATTATAGCGGACAGACAGGACAGTCTTCTGAATATAGTATCGTTTTACCTTCGGATTATGAGAAGTACGGTTGGGGCGCTCTGGGGGATAGTGTGCAACAGGTTTATTTGGATGGAGTTACATGTGCGGATATTAGGCAGGACGGTTCTTTATGGATGTGGGGATATGGGTATAGTTCTAAACAGCTTGTCCTACCCAAGGTTTCTCAGTTTTGTGTAGATGATTCCCATAATGCGGCTTTTCGCTATGCGGCGGTCACCGAAGACGGTGAGCTGTATTTGTGGAATGGAAGCAATGTGTATGGGCAGCTTGGAACAGGTGAGACATCAAATGAGCCGATAAATGAACCGCAGAAGGTGGAGGCGGTGCAGAATGTGAAATTTTTTTGTATGGAGAACGCCACCTGTGCGGCGGTTACCGAGGACGGGAAACTGTATTTATGGGGGTATAACCAATACGGTTGGACGGGGAATGGAAATGAAACGATATGCCCCCAACCGATGCAGATATTGTCAGATGAATGTATAGAGTGGGTTGACTTTCCGCTTCAGGGGACTTTCGGTGCGGCAATTACAAAGGACAAAACTTTATATATGTGGGGAAGGTTGGACGGAACAGCGAGTTGCTACACACCGGAAAAGAAGCTGGAGCAAGTAGAACAAGTAGAACTAGGGATTGGCAACTATGGCGTCTCATATTGTATACAGACAAACGGTGTGCTTCAGGAGTGGTGGAAGAGTAATAACGATACCGAAGGTTATTTCTGGGAACCCTTGGATGTGGCGGTTGAGGACTGTGCCTATGCGTCAAGCAGGACAGCAGGTGATTCCATGACGCATAAGAGAAATCGTGATGGAATTGCTGCGGGGCAAAATGGCAGCGTATATACATGGACAAAAAATACTTACCCCGGCGATTCCGATGCCCCCGAGATCAAAACAGAATACTTCTTTGGCGATGCGGATATTCTCAAACCCCTGCCTGAGGAGAAGTCTCTGCTTTCCGTATCGGCGGAGGCATCACTGCAATTGTACGCTGCGGAGGGGACATCAGACAGCACGGATTCCGACAACACCTCTCAGACGGCGGAATTCAGCGGGCTGCGCTCAAACGAGATATACAATGTGTACGCCATGAAGTCTAAAACGGCAGAGCAGGCTTTTGCCTCGGACAATTTGCTCTATATAGGGCAGGCGATTTCCGATGACAGCGGTAATCTGCAGGTGGCGTTCGAGATGAGGGAGAGTTATGCCGCGCCTGAGATCTTCTGTGTGGGACTGACCCGCACGGATATTTCGGAGACGGAGGTCGAGGTTACTGATATTGTCTATGACGGCGACAGTCATCTTCCGGAGGTCACTGTCAAATACAACGGACAGACACTTGATCAAGGGACGGATTATAATGTATATTATGAGGATTATGCCATAGAAATCGGCGAATATGAGCTGCTTGTGAGGGGAACGGGTCTATTTACAGGAGAAAAGACCGTCAAATTCCAAGTGCTAAAGAAGGATGACGGGGACGACACCCCCGGCGGAGACGATAACCATGGCGGCGATACTCCGGGTGGAGATGACACCCCCGGCGGTGATACCCCCGGCGGAGACGACAACCCCTCCAAGCCGGACTTAGGGGATGTGCTTCCCCAAGATGTGCCGCAGAATGGCGTGATTCCCGCGGGACTTTGGATTGCGGGCGTGGAGGAAGCCTATGACTATACCGGAAGCGCTATCAAGCCGTCGGTTCGCGTTTATGACAGCAAGACCCTGTTGATCGAAAAGACAGATTATACTATTGCCTACAAGAACAATACACAGGCAAATGACGCTTCCACGGCAGGTACAGCTCCCGCGATCACTGTGACCGGAAAGGGCAACTACACGGGGAAGGATACCAAGACCTTCAAGATCCTGCAGCTTGACATTGCATCGGAGTCGGAGGAGAATCTGTTTGAGGCAGATGATATAGCCATTACTTACACCTCCAAGGCGCAGAAGCCTATACCGGAGCTATATTGGAATGGGAAAAAGCTAAAGAATCGCACGGATTACACGGTTACTTATCACAAGGGGGATTATAGCGGAACTGAGACGGAGGAGCTTCCATCCGTGCAGGAACCGGGCAACTATTACATCAGGCTGACCGGAAATAAGAACTATACGGGAAGCAGGCGGGTCAAGCTTGTGGTTCTGGATACGAGGACTGACTCGGGAGCGGTCAAATCCATTGCCAAGGTCAAGGTTTCCAAGATATCGAGTCAGCTATATCAGACGGAAAATAAGAATGGCACGGTCACGCCGGAGGTGACGGTGAAGGACGGAAGTCAGACCTTGACAAAGGGCGTTCACTACACGGTCACGTACAGCAATAACAAAAAGGTGGGAACCGCATACGCTATCATTAAGGGAATCGAGGCAAACGGTTACAGCGGGACGAAGCGTGTCTCCTTTAAAATCACAGGCATTGCGATGAAGAAGGTGTCCGTGACAGGTTTGCAAAGCTTTGTTTATGACGGAACAGCAAAGGAGCCGCAGCTTTCCTTGTCCGTTAAGCTAAATGGAACGGCTGTTCCTTTGGTCAAAGATCAAGATTACAGCGCACAGTGGCAGAAGAATGTCAATGCGGGTACAGCCACCGTGACCTTCACCGGCAAGGGCGGATATACCGGAACCCTTAAGAAGACCTTCAAAATCAGCGCATTCAGCCTTGCAGCAAATCAGGACGGACGTTTTCAAGTGAAGTTGGAGGAGAATTCCGTACCGTATGCCAAGGGAGGAGCCAGACCGATGCTGACTGTCACCTTCCGACAGGGCGACGGAAGTGTTCAGACCTTAAAGGAAGGCAAAGATTACACAGTGACTTACAAAAACAACAAGACGCTGAATGACGGGAGCGGCAGTAAGCTTCCCACGCTCACCGTCAAGGGTAAGGGAAACTTTGCGGGCGTTTACCCGACGAGCCTGACCTATCGTATCACGGCGCAGGATATCAGCAGGTTGTCGCTGAGCGCAGCGGATAAGGTTTATCAGAACCGCAGTAACATTTATGCCACAAAGGTTACGATAACGGATTTGGACGGGAAGGCGCTGAAGGCGGGAACGGATTATGACAAGAACCTGCTCTATACTTACAAAAACAACACAACACTGACAGATGGAACATCACGCGCGGCGGGGACTGCGGTGGATAAAAGCGATATTATCCCTTCCGGGACGGTGATCTGTGTGACGGCTGCTCCCAAGGGCAATTATACAGGCACGCCACTGACAGGAGAGTACAGCATTAAGACCTACGATATTACCAAGGCTAAGGTCACCATACCTGCACAGGTTTATACAGGCAGTCCGATCACGCTGAATAAGGCGGACGAAGCTCAGATTCTTGTCAAGGCGGGAGGTCAGAAGGTGAATGCTGATCAGTTTGAGATTGTTCGTTACAGCAACAATGTCAAAAAAGGAACCGCGTTGGTCACGATCCGCGGAATCGGCAACTATGGCGGAGAAAAGACTGTCAAGTTCCAAATCAGGGCGAAGGGCTTCCTGTGGTGGTGGAATAAAGGTCTTTAATACGTAACATATTAGATGTTGCCTAATGCGATGAAAAGGGATATATTATGTGCTAGAGATGAATTGAATTTATGAGAATGCGCATACAAAGGAGGCGGTCATATGAGTATTGAGCTGTTCCCCGCATGGGATTGCAAGCAGGAGGTGCGGGAGCTTTTTGCGGAGTACACGGATATGCTTGCGGAGGGGGATTCTCAGTTCAGGGAATACCTCGCGATACAGAAATATGACGAGGAATTAGAGCATTTGGAGGTAAAGTACGCCCCGCCCCACGGACGATTGTATCTTGTATCCTGCGACGGGCAGACGGCGGGCTGTATTGCCCTGCGGCGGATAGACGCTCAAAGCTGCGAAATGAAGCGGCTCTATGTCAGGCCCGCTTTTCGGGGACAGCGCATTGGAGAACTGCTGATTCAACGTGTGATAGATGATGCGCGGGCAATAGGTTACTCACATATGCTGTTGGACACGCTCCCTTTCCTGCAGAGCGCGCTCCATTTATATAGAAGGTTTGGATTTTATGAGATTCCAAGCTACAATGACAGTCCCATGGAGACCTCCATATATATGAAGCTGGATTTATAGAGCCCCGAATTTTGCGCAACCGTTCAGACTTTTGCTGAGCGGTTGTATTTTTCGTCGAAAAAACATCAAAAAATCCAACTTTCCTCTTGTACTTCTGTCCGTCTTGTGTTACAATATCTTCCGTTGGCAAACAAGTGTCCGCTCTACAAGAACAGAAAGGGCGCAACGGTTAAGCGGAGGGCTGAACCGTAACGAAAGGAATGCATATGGGAGAGACAGCCAAGTACTATGTGGTGCGCCAGAAGGCGATTCCCGAGGTGCTGTTAAAGGTGGTTGAGGCGAAAAGGCTTCTGGAGTCGGAGAAGGCTCTGACGGTTCAGGAGGCGGTTGAAGCGGTGGGTATCAGTCGGAGTTCCTTCTATAAATATAAGGACGATATCTTTCAATTTCACGATAATTCCCAAGGGACAACCTTAACCTTGATCTTTCAAATGGACGATGAGCCGGGGATTTTGTCGGACGTGCTGAAAATCATTGCGGAGAATCATGCGAATATCCTGACGATCCATCAAAGTATCCCTATCAACGGGATTGCCTCCTTAAGCCTGAGTGTACAGGTGCTCAAGACCACGGGGGATATCTCCAAAATGATAGAGAGAATGGAGAGCCAAAAGGGGGTTCACCATGTCAAAATATTGGCGAGGGAGTAAAAACAAATGATTGCAAAATGGAAAGTTGCGCAATCATTTATTAGATAAAAGCAGAAAAGGAGAATATAATGATTCAGGTAGCTGTGTTGGGATACGGCACCGTGGGAAGCGGTGTGGTCGAGGTAATTGAGAAAAATAAGGCTATGGTCAACAAGAAGGCGGGTCAGGAGCTGGAGGTCAAGTACATTTTGGATTTGAAGGACTTTCCGGGAGACCCTTATGAGAGTAAGGTGATCCATGATTTTGACAGGATCGTCAATGATGACGACGTGGCGATCGTCTGCGAGACCATGGGCGGTGTGGGCGTGGCTTACCAATTTACCAAGGCTTTGCTGGAGAAGGGCAAGAGTGTCTGTACCTCCAACAAGGAGTTGGTGGCAAAGTATGGTCCCGAGCTTTTACAGACCGCAAAGGCGCATCAATGCAATTATCTCTTTGAGGCGAGCGTGGGTGGCGGGATTCCGATTATCCGTCCCTTGAATTATTCCCTGACCGCGGAGCGCATCGAGGCGATCACGGGTATCCTAAACGGCACCACCAACTATATCCTGACAAAAATGGAGAAGGAGGGGGCGGACTTTGACGCCGTGTTGAAGGAGGCTCAGGAGAAGGGATATGCGGAGCGCAATCCCGAGGCTGACGTTGAGGGGCATGACGCATGCCGTAAGATTGCGATTCTGTCCTCGCTGATGACGGGAATGAATGTGGATTCCGAGAAAATATATACAGAGGGTATCACCAAGGTGACGGCGGCGGATTTTGTCTATGCCAAGGCCGCGGGGAAGTCCATCAAGCTCTTGGCAAGGAGCAAGGCGTTGGGAGAGGAAGAAGTGCTTGCCATGGTAGCCCCGTTCATGTTGGATAAGGAGCACCCCCTTGCCATGGTCAATGACGTGTTCAACGCGGTGTTCGTCACGGGGAACATGCTTGGCGATTCCATGTACTACGGCAGAGGAGCGGGCAAGCTCCCCACGGCAAGCGCGGTGGTATCCGACGTGGTGGATTGCGCAAGACATCTGGGCAAGGTGATCATGTGCTTCTGGGAAAAGGAGGACGCGAAGCTTGCGGATATAGATAACGTGGAAAGCCGCTATTTCCTTCGGGCGAAGACCTCCGCAAGGTCGGCGGTGGAGGCGGCGTTTGACTGCGAGGAGGTACTCACGGTGCCGGGGCGCACGGAGGATTTCGCAGTGTTCACAAGGCCTGTCAGGGAGCGCGAGTTCGCAGCAAAATGCGAGGAGCTTGGCGACGTCGTGGAGAGCCGTATTCGTTTGTTTTCGTGAGAAATGAGCCGACAAAACGGCTCGGAGGAGACGATGGATTAGAAGGCAATGTAATGCTTGAGAAATAAGAAAGAGGAGTGAATTGGAATTATGTCTAAGGTAGTAAAGTTTGGCGGCAGCTCTTTGGCGAGCGCGGAGCAGTTTAAGAAGGTGGGCGATATCATTCGAGCCGACAAGGAGAGACGATATGTGGTGCCCTCTGCGCCGGGAAAGCGGTTCAAAGATGATGACAAGGTGACGGATATGCTCTATGCCTGTTATGCTTTGGCGGAGGAGAATAAGGATTTTACCAAGGAATTGAAGGAGATTGCGAGTCGTTACGAGGAGATCATCAAGGGGTTAAAGCTGAATCTCAGCTTGGACGACGAGTTTGCGGCGATTGAGAAAAACTTTAAGGAGAAGGCAGGTTCCAACTATGCGGCGTCCCGGGGGGAATATCTCAACGGTATCGTGATGGCAAAATACTTGGGCTATGAGTTCATAGACGCCGCGACGGTTATTTTCTTCCATGAGAACGGTGATTTTGATGATGTGAAGACTAACGAGGTGCTTTCGGCGAGGCTCGCCAAATGCAAGCGGGCGGTGGTGCCCGGGTTTTACGGCGCGCTTCCCGACGGCACGGTGAAGACGTTTTCCCGCGGCGGCTCGGACGTGACAGGCTCCATCGTGGCGAAGGCGGCGAAGGTAGACGTGTACGAGAACTGGACGGACGTGTCAGGGTTCATGGTGGCTGACCCCAGAATCATCGAGCACCCCAAGAGCATTGATATCATCACATACAGCGAGCTTCGGGAGCTTTCCTATATGGGGGCAAGCGTGCTGCACGAGGATGCGATCTTCCCCGTGCGCAGGGAGGGAATCCCTATCAATATCCGCAACACTAACGACCCTGAGGCAAAGGGAACATGGATTGTGGGCAGCACATGTCAGAAATCCAAGTATGTCATCACGGGCATTGCCGGCAAAAAGGGATTTTGCTCCATCAATATTGAGAAGGATATGATGAACTCCGAGATCGGCTTTGGCAGGAAGGTATTACAGGCGTTTGAGGAGAACGGAATCTCCTTTGAGCATGTGCCCTCCGGCATTGACACCATGACGGTGTTTGTACATCAAGATGAATTTATGAACAAGGAACAGCAGGTGGTGGCAGGGATTCATCGGCTTGCCAATCCGGATATGATCGATATTGAGTCCGACATCGCGCTGATCGCGGTGGTGGGGCGGGGCATGAAGTCCATGCGCGGTACGGCTGCAAGGATATTCGCTGCTCTGGCGCACCAGCATATCAATGTCAAGATGATCGATCAGGGCTCCTCCGAGCAGAATATCATTATCGGCGTCTCTGATGAGGATTTTGAGACCGCAATCAAGGCGATTTATGATATCTTTGTGGTGACTAAGCTGTAAGCTCGCCTGATTCCCGTGGGCAATGAGCCAAGTCAATGCTCTCATGAGCACAAATCCAATAAATTTGGATTGGCGAATGAGGCAAGTGCCATTCCGGAGTTTTTCGACTGTATAAAGATGGTCGCATTTTAGTCGAAGCTGACATAGGGGGAAGCCTTCTCGATGATGGTGGCGTTGATGTCCTTTACCGTCTGCGAGGGTGTGTAGTTCTCCTGATCGTACAGGAATTGATGCAGCCTGATCACATTGCTCTCCAAGTCGATGGGCACCACGCAGCTTCCCGATTTGCCCAAGGTCGCGATTTTTACCATGTCATCGGCGGGGAAACCCGCTTCGCCCGCGATGCTGTAATTGTCGATATTGGCGACGAGATCCGCCAAGGTCTCCATGTCCAGATTGGTATGTATCTTGGCGAAAACCTTGGTGAACAGGGCGGCTAAGGTTACGGCGTCCGTCTGCTTCGCCTTCTCCTCGATGGCCTTGAGCACCTTGCGCTGATGAGCGGCGCGGTCGAGGTCGCCGCGGGGGAAATCGTGGCGGAGCCTGCAATATGCCGTGGCCTGCAGACCGTTTAAGGTCTGGGAACCGGACTCGGTCACGGGTGTGTAGCCGGACAGCCCAAGATCTGTCACAATCGTATTCTGATAGCCGTTGATCTCATTAAGTGCGGCTTTCTCCACGTCAATGGTGATACCGCCCAACCCGTCAATCAAATCCATCAGGCTGTGGTAGCTGACAGCGATATATTTGTCAATATTCAGGTCAAGATTGGTGTTGAGCATCTCGACAGCCTGTGTCGCGCCGCCTCTGGCATACGCCGCGTTACATTTCTGGTACTTGTCATCTCCGGTGTTTAGGAAGGTGTCGCGGTACACGCTGACCAGCTTGACCTCGCCGGTGTCCATGTTGATGTTGGCGATCATGGTACAGTCGCTGCGGAACTGGCGCATCAGCTTCGCCCAGCTCTCCGGGTCGTCCCCCGAGGGGTTCTTATTCGCATCCAGACCAAAGAGTGCGATGGTAAGCTGATTGTCGGTAGATGCTGCGGAGCCGCCTGCTCCGAGACCATTGCCTGCAGCGGTCACATTAGCCATATTAGATGAACCTGTCATGTCAGACGCATTGGTGGCATTGGTCAAATCGGCTGAATTGACTGCGCCTGCGGAGGCTGCTGCGGATTCGCCCGCAGCCGTCGGAGTGGACTCTTGGGTAGATTGCGAATTGTTTTCGCTGCTCCCGCCTGCGGCGGAGGGGTCTGTCTGCGCTGCCTGTGACGCCGACGAGGAGACGGCGGATTCTCCCGTGGACGCCTCCATGGAGGATAAGGCTGCGGATTCCTGTGCTCCGCTGTCGGAAGCAGTTGTCGCGGAATCCCTGCAGGCTGTCAGGCTGAGAACCAGAACCAGTGATAATGCAAATGATAAAAGTTTCTTTTTCATAATATGTAGCTCCTCATACAAAGTATTATTTTAGGATATTTTCATAATCCTGCAAATCATGGTAAACTCCAATGATATATACATATGTATCAACGATTTTGTACAGCATAAAATATCCGTGCCGTTTCAAATGAATAGTTCTGTATCCTTGTGCGCGCAACTTTGGGTCGTCGCATAGCTTTAAACTTTTAGCTATATGTGGAAGTCTGTTGATAGTTTCCCTCATATCCTGCTCAATATTATAAGCAGCTTGGGGATTTTCAAGTTCATAAAAGATGTAATCCAATATGTTCTGAACCTGAGTTTGTGCTTTGTCCGTCAATATGACTTCAAAAATTGTATCTTTGTTCCAACTCATCAAACACCTCTTGAGCTTTTTTATAATTGCCCTCGGCAATCTCTTTTTCTGCTGTTTCAATATCCTGCATAAATGCTTTTTTGGACATAGGTTTAAGCATTCTTCCGACTGCATCGTCAGTTGATTCAATTTCCCGCTGCCGGAAAAATTCCTGAATCAAATCCTGTATCTTGAGCAGATCGGTTTCCGGCAATGTTTCTATCATGGAGATTGTCTTTTCCAACGTACTCATTTCAATCCTCCTTACAAACACATTTACAATATAGACCTTTCCCTCAATTATAACAGCTTCTTTGGTAAATAGAAACCTTTTGGAACAATTTTCTTCATATGCTTCAAATGGAAAAAATAGGAAAACATGGCAAAAGATAGAAAAAAGGGGCGAAAATGCAGAATTTTCAGATAAAATCCCGCACAACAAAATAAAAAGAAAAAATTTTAAAATTTTTGAAAAAATGTGTTGACAAATGTCGAGGGGCATGATATATTAATATCAACAAAACAAAAGAGACAAGACAACGAGACAGAAGGAGGTCTCAATTAAAGAGTCGAATCTGACGAAAGGAGGTACGGTCCACCTAACCCAATAATTTAAACCCAAGAAGTCTTCCATTGAGGTACCAAGGAAAAGGTACAAGGTCATTTCACCTAAGAGAAAAATTTACATAGATGAATCGAGTACACAGAAGAAAAAGTAGCGAATTACCAAAGAATTTATAAATCGTTTGGAACGTTACAGTATCCTATACAAAAGAGAAGTGGAAAGAGTACAAATGAGAAAATGGAAGATCAAAGAAAACTGAATATGGTACAAGCTATTCCAGAAGCTGGCAGCTTCAGCAAACAGCTTACAAGAATAATTGAGAAAGAGAGGTAATGGTCCATTGGATAGCATAGTCTGAAAGAGCGTATTGATGAAACGATAATCAATACGCTCTTATATTATGCCGATTCACTCTGCAACGCTGTCCGCATATTTGATCCGATATACCCGTCTCAGCGAATCATTGATGCGTTCCTCCGAGATCACGCCGCTCTGCACATTTTCCAACACGCTATTATATGCCTTTTCGAAATCCTCCGGCATGAGGATCATATCGCAGCCTGCGCGCAGCGCCTGCACCGCCGCGTCTCCCGCATCATAATAGTCGGTGATCGCGGTGACGTTCATGGCGTCTGTGATTATAACGCCGTTAAAGCCGAGCTCCTTGCGCAAAAGCTCCGTGACCACCTGAGAGGACATGGAGCAGGGCGTGTTGTCTCCGGCGAGGGAAGGCGCAGCCATATGGCTCACCATCACCATATCCGCCCCCGCATCGATGCCCGCCTGAAATACCTGAAACTCATTATCCCTGAAATCCTGTTCGCTTCTGTCCGTGGAGGCGAGACCCTTATCGGTATCCTGCGTGGTGCTGCCCATTCCGGGAAAATGCTTCAGACAAGCGCTGACGCCTTGGGATTTTAGTCCCTGTACCATGGAGGCTACATAGGGACTTACGCTGGCTGCGTCCGACCCGTATGCGCGGCTTGCCATAATGGAATTCTCCACGCTGCTCAAATCCGCCACGGGTGCAAAATCCAAATTAAAGCCATAATCTGACAGATATGCACCGATGGCGCTGCCGACCTCATATGCCTTGGCTGCATCTCCGTTTTGTGCCAGCTCCGCACCGCCGTCCTGCTTGTCCGCCAAGCCCTTTTCCTGCAGGGGGCTGATCTTGCCGCCCTCGTCCTCCACCGCGATAAACAGCGGATAGCTTGTGTAAAGCTTGGTGTTGTCAATCATTTCCTTAAACTGTGTCTCGTTTTGTATATTTTTGGTATTATATACGATTCCGCCCACGGAATACTTGGTCAGGGCCTCCTTGGTGCCGTCTCCGGCTTTTACCGCGGTAGTTACCCCCGTGATAGACTCGGGCGTCACGATAAAGAGCCCTGCCACCTTGTCCTCCAACGGCAAAACCTCGATGACGGAATTGACGATCTCATCAAGCTTTTGCTCAGCCGTGAGCTCAGGCACGGGCTCCTCCGTGTCCGGCTCAGGCTCCGGCAGTGTTTCCTCTGTCCCAATCATATCGTTGACCTGTTCCTGCTGCTCCTGTTGATGCCTGCGGCTTTCCTTGGTCAGATAGCGCACCCCGAACACGATGCCCGCGGCAAGCGCTATTATAAAAATAATCACCGCGGAATAGGCAAGAATCTGATTGCGCACTCGACGCTTCCTTCTTGCCTCCCGCCGTTCCTGTTGTTCCTGTGTAGTTTGCTCCATGTGCCGGCTCCTCTATATCTAATCCGTAACCGTCCGGAACCGGGCAAACACATAGTGTCCGCGGGATTGGCTCCGAATAGTTACCACAATCTGATTAACAAAGAATATATTCGTTTTCTATCATACATTACTTTTCGACATTTTTCTACTATAAAAATGCTTCTTTATAAAAAATTAAAGTAGTTATCCGGGATCAACCACGAAAACACGGTGTGTTTCCTTGGGGCTGAACAATTGCAGGGTAAAAACACATAGAAAAAATAACCGCCTGATTTCCAGACGGTCATTGAAAAAAGCGCGAGACGGGGATCGAACCCGCGACCCCCTCCTTGGCAAGGAGGTGCTCCACCGCTGAGCCACTCGCGCATATAAATATTAAAAATAAAATCCTGCGAACAAATAGTATTTTACTATGGACTCTCACAAATGTCAACTACAAAATTAAATTTGTTTGTACCCGCATGAGCATTTTAACTCTTGCACACTTTCCTCAATCATAATACAATAGAAATAAGAACATGTAAAAAAGGACACAGAAGCAGGAGACGGCATTGGAACCAAGACAATATACCACGGGGGACTTGTTCAGGCGTTTTGCCCCCTATTATAAAAAATATACAGGGACTCTGTGCATGGATTTATTTTGCGCGGCGCTGACTACAATATGTGAGCTGGTGCTTCCGCTGATCATGCGCTATATCACTAATCAGGGCATGGAGGATCTGGCGGCTCTGTCCGTGCGCACGGTGGGCGGATTGGGGCTCTTATATCTGTTCCTGCGTATAGTAGACGCTTTTGCCGCCTATTATATGGCGGACATGGGGCATGTGATGGGTGCGAGGATAGAGACAGATATGCGGCGGGACGCCTATCATCACCTGCAGAGGCTCTCGGACACCTACTATAATAATACCAAGGTAGGGCAGATCATGGGGCGCATCACCAATGACTTGTTCGACGTGACGGAGTTTGCCCATCATTGTCCGGAGGAATTCTTCATCGCCTTTGTCAAGATCATGATCGCTTTTCTCATATTGGCAGGGATCAATCTCCCCCTGACCCTGATCATTTTCCTCTGCGTGCCGCTGATGATAGCGGTGTGTATGCCCTTGAACCTGCGCATGCGGGGTGTCTTTCGGAGCCAAAGAGGGCAGATTGGGGAGCTGAACGCCCGCATTGAGGACAGCCTGTTGGGACATAAGGTGGTGAAGGCATTCACCAATGAGGACATCGAGAACGATAAATTTGAGCAGGACAACGGGAAATTTTTTGATATCAAGAAGCTGTCCTACCGATATATGGGGCTGTTTCAGACCACGGTGCGCCTCTTTGACGGTCTGATGTATCTGACGGTGGTGGTGGCGGGCGGCATCTTCATGGTGAAGGGGCTGATTGCGCCGGGGGATTTGGTGGCGTATATGCTGTATGTGACTACTATGATCGCCACGATTAGGAGGATCATCGAGTTTGCGGAGCAGTTTCAGCGGGGCATGACGGGGATTGAGCGTTTCCTCCAGATCGTGGACGCAGATATTGAGATTTTTGACGAGCCGGACGCGGTGGATTTGGTGAAGCCTAGGGGGAATATCACCTTTGAACAGGTGAGCTTTGAGTATCCTGACGATCACAACAGGGTGTTTAAGGACTTGAACCTGCGGATTCAGGCAGGGGAAAAGGTGGCGATCGTGGGACCCTCCGGCGGGGGAAAGACAACGCTCTGCAACCTGATCCCCAGATTTTATGATGTTTCCGGCGGCAGGATCACGTTGGACGGGGAGGATATCAAGCATTTTACATTAAAAAGCCTTAGAAGAAGCATCGGAATAGTGCAGCAGGACGTGTATCTATTTTCAGGGACGATTTATGAGAACATTGTCTATGGACGACCGGAGGCGTCCCGGGAGGAAGTGATGGAGGCGGCGAAGCGGGCGGGCGCGCATGAATTTATCCAAGGCTTGAAGGACGGGTACGACACCTATGTGGGAGAGCGGGGTGTGAAGCTCTCCGGCGGGCAGAAGCAGCGCATCAGTATCGCGCGGGTCTTTCTGAAGAATCCGCCCATTATCATTCTGGACGAGGCGACCTCCGCCTTGGACAACGAGAGTGAGTTCGCGGTGGCGCAGTCCTTGGCAAAGCTCTCGGAGGGGCGCACGACGCTGACAATAGCTCATCGCCTTTCCAGTATCCGCAATTCGGACAGGATATTGGTGCTTACGGAGGACGGGATCGCGGAGGAGGGCGATCACGAGGCGTTGATAGCCAAGAGGGGTATCTATTATCATTTTTACGAGACAGCGAACGCGCTGAAATAAAAAGGAGGTATCTGCATGAAATTAATGTTTATCGGAGCGGCGCATGAGGTGACGGGAAGCTGTCACTACATAGAGGCGGCAGGAAAGCATATTTTGGTGGACTATGGTATGGAGCAGGGGGTGAATGTCTTTGAGAACGCGCCGCTGCCCGTTGATGAAGCGTTGATCGATTATGTGTTCCTGACCCACGCCCATGTGGATCATTCCGGTCTGCTGCCCCTGCTGTATGCAAGGGGATTCAGGGGACAGGTGTTTATGACGGACGCCTCCGCGGATCTGTGCAGTATCATGCTGCGTGACTGCGCCCACATTCAGATGATGGAGTCGGAGTGGCGCAGCCGCAAGGCGAAACGAAGCGAGAATGTGCCAATGCAGGAGCCGCTCTATACCATGGAGGACGCGGACGGAGTGATCAAGCGTATTGTTCCCTGCCATTACGGGAGAGAGGTCGAGGTCTGTGAGGGCGTGAAAATCCGTTTTACGGATATCGGGCACTTGCTTGGCAGCGCGAGCATCGAGGTTTGGCTTACCGAGGCGGGTCGCACGAAGAAGATAGTCTTTTCAGGAGATATCGGCAACAAGAATCAGCCGATTTTAAAAGACCCCATGCCCACCGCCCAAGCGGATTATGTGGTGATGGAGTCCACCTACGGCGACAGGCTGCATTCCTCCGAGAAGCCGGATTATGTGAAGGAGCTGACCGCCATTTTGCAGGAGACCTTTGACAGGGGCGGGAATGTGGTGATTCCCTCGTTCGCGGTGGGAAGGACTCAGGAGATGCTGTATTTCCTGCGTCAGATCAAGGTAGGGCGTCTGGTGAAGGGTCATGAGAATTTCCCTGTGTATGTGGACAGCCCTATGGCGGTGCAGGCGACGGAGGTGTTCAATGACAATCGCATGGAGTGCTTTGACGAGGACGCCATGGAGCTGGTGCGGGAAGGCATCAATCCCATCTCCTTCGCAGGCTTAAAGCTGTCGATCACCAGTGAGGAGTCCAAGGAGATCAACTTTATCGACACGCCTAAGGTGATCATCTCCGCCTCGGGCATGTGCGAGGCGGGGCGTATCAGGCATCATTTGAAGCACAATCTCTGGCGCGAGGAATGCACGATACTCTTTGTGGGCTATCAGGCGATGGGGACGCTAGGCAGGAGCATTGTGGAGGGCGCAAAGGAGGTTAAGCTGTTCGGCGAGCCTATCCAAGTGCGGGCGAAGATCAGGCAGTTGGTCGGTATGAGCGGACATGCGGACAAAAACGGCTTGATCGAGTGGATCAACGCCTTTGAGGAGAAGCCCAAGAAGGTGTTTGTGGTACACGGTGAGGACAGCGTGTGCATGAGCTTTGCGGAGTGCTTGAAGATAGAGCATGGGCAGCGGGCTTATGCCCCTTACAGCGGGACGGAGTTTGACCTGCTCGGCAATCAGTTTACCTATGAGGCGGCTCCCATGCCTGTCAAGAAGAAGGCGAAGATCGCCAGTGGCGTATTTGCAAGGCTTGTGGCTGCAGGACAGCGCCTGATGGCGTTGATCGGCAGGAGCGAAGGATTGGCGAATAAGGAGATGGCGAAGTTTGCGGACCAGATCAATTCGCTGTGTGATAAATGGGAATAGGACGAAAAGAATTCCTAAGGCGGTATTGGATACCGCCTAAGGAATTCTATGTTTCGTCCGGAAGAATCCGCGGAGCGGATTCTTCTCTGAGGCAGGGGACGCTGTCTGGGAACATCAAGTGACTTTTGGGATACCGCCTAAGGAATTCTATGTTTCGGCTTTGAGTAAGGGGAGGTGTGGTATAAATGAGTTATGCGGATAGGGTTTTTATAGAGATGTGTCGGGATATTTTGGAGAATGGGACAAGCACGGAGGGGGAGCGGGTGAGACCCCATTGGGCGGACGGGACGCCTGCGTATACGATCAAGAGGTTTGGCGTGGTCAATCGGTATGATCTGAGGCAGGAATTCCCGATCATGACGCTTCGGCGCACGGCGTTAAAGTCCGCCACGGACGAGGTGCTTTGGATATGGCAGAAAAAGTCCAACAATATCCGCGAGCTGCACAGTCATATCTGGGACGAGTGGGCGGACGAGGACGGCTCCATAGGCAAGGCATACGGCTATCAGTTAGGGGTGAAGCACCAATATAAGGAGGGCATGATGGATCAGGTGGACAGGGTGATTTATGACCTGAAGAATAATCCCTTCAGCCGCCGTATCATGACCAATATCTACGTTCATCAGGATTTGCATGAAATGAATCTCTACCCATGCGCATACAGCATGACCTTCAACGTGACACAGCGAAAGGGAGAGGACAGGCTTACTCTGAACGCTATCCTGAATCAGCGTTCTCAGGACGTATTGGCGGCAAATAACTGGAATGTGGTGCAGTACGCGGTGCTGATTCATATGCTGGCGCAGGTCTGTGACATGAATGTGGGCGAGTTCGTCCATGTGATTGCGGACGCCCATATTTATGACCGTCATGTGCCGGTCATCAGGGAATTGATAGAGCGGGAGCCCAAGCCTGCCCCCACGTTTTGGCTGAATCCTGACGTGAAGGACTTTTATGAGTTTACCCGCGATGATGTCAGGGTGGACGGGTATGAGACGGGGGAGCAGATCAAGGACATTCCCATCGCCATCTGATGTATTTATTCCCGAGAGCAATGAGCCAAGTCAATACCATTGACTTTGTGCCAGTGCTTGCATGAGCATAAATCCAATAAATTTGGATTGGCGAATGCCGCGAGGGTCAATGCCACGCTGCTTGTAGCGTGATTATTGACTCCCGAGAGCAATGAATCAAGTCAACGCAGTTGACTTTGTGACCGATGCATGTTTCTGTGAAAGCTAACAATATGATATATGCTGAAAAGACATACACGAATTAATAACACATGTAATTTATGAAAATATATAACACGAGGAGGATTTACCTTATGAACATTATTGCGGCGGTGGACAATAACTGGGCTATCGGCAATAAAAATGACCTTTTGATACGCATTCCCAATGACCATAAGCATTTTCGCGAGGAGACCACGGGCAAGGTGGTGGTGTTGGGGCGCAAGACCTTGGAGACCTTTCCACAGGGAATGCCCTTGAAGAACCGCACAAATATCATTCTCTCCACCAATCCCGATTATCAGGTGAAGGACGCCGTGGTGGTGCATTCAATTGACGAATTACTGGAGGAATTGCGAAAATATAATGACGATGAAGTCTATATCCTTGGCGGAGAGAGTATTTATCGACAGATGCTGCCCTATTGCAGTGTGGCGCATATCACCAAGATCGACCATGTATATGAGGCGGACGCCTATTTTCCCAATCTGGACAAGGACGAGGAGTGGGAGATCACCGCGGACAGCGAGGAGCAGACATATTTTGATATCGCATACCAATTCTTGAAGTATGAGCGGAAGGCAGGGGTGAAGTGTTGCGCAGAATGAGGCTTTACATCTTTAAAATGGCTTGTTATAATAAATATATAGTTGCGAGACACAACTGACATTTATGGAAAGTAGGTGATTATATGGGCATGAGTGACGAACAATTTGAAGTTTATAATGCACTTTTAAATTTTCTTGATGAATTGATTGACAGAGAGAAAGATGAAGACGAAAAAGCAAAGCTTAAGAACCGCAAAAAGAATATTCTTGCCAATAACAAGGAAATAAATTAGTGGGTCACCTTACAGGAAAACGCCATCGGAAACAACATTTTATGATTGTTTTTGACGGCGTTTTTTAAATAATAGAATGTTTAGAGGCATCAAAAAAACGTGTTGTGAAGCTATTTACATTGAAGTTTTTTGGGGTGACTTTTGCAGTTTATCGTGATAAAATAAGAAAAATGTGGAAGGGGGACTTATATTACAAAATCCCGCTTTTGTAGGTGGTTCAGATATCGTAGACAATCTTGAAGACAGCGATATGGCGGTGTATTTGAGCGAGGTATGCAGATAAAGGATAAGCTGAACCTATAACCATGGGAATATGGAGGGAAAAATGACAGATTGGCGTGAAACATGGCTGAGCGAACGATTGCAACGCATTGATAATTTTCCATATGAAGATATAAAGATACTGGATAAATATCCGTTAGATGTATCCAAACAAGTTCTAAAGGAGTTGATTGAGCAGTCTTGCCAAGGGCAGAATATTGCAGGGATAGAGCTTGGTCGCAGAAAAGTTGATGAAATAGATAAGACTTGGCTAAAAAAGTATTTTATTGAAGTTGCGAGTACGTGTATTGACTATTCTGATGAATGGGAATATAGGCGTTTGGTTGAACTGGTTGATCTCATGGTTCCGGAATTAATGCAGGAGATTTTGGAATTGGGCTCACATTCAGAGAATGAGGAAGTGCTAGAGGTAGTGGAAGAATATCAGAATTTATAAATTTCTTCCAAATTTGCCCTAGAAAAATATTTGTGCAGTATTAGGAATGGCATTACAAAAAGCAAGAGCATTACTTTTATGTAATGTCTATTAATGGCAAAAAGAAGTCAAAAAGATACTTTGAGTTAAAATTCATATAAAATATACTTAGGAGTACATTGATTCTGAGTTATCAGGTCAAAACTATTTATGGTGGATAGAATAAGGAGGTGGATATGGCAATATGGCAGTTTGATTTTTACATAATACCTAAAAAAGACATGAGTGAAAATCTTTTCTTAGATACTGATGCAATATTAAATTGGGAGATGAAGGGTACGTCAATAGAGAAAATTGACTTTCTGGAAAAACAAAAAAGTTGGTCAAATAAAATATCTCAATATGGAAATTGTGACGAGACTTGTATTGAATTTGGATATGAAGAAGATATCCTTATGACAATTTTTTGTAGGTTGGATTTAAGGTCATTATCCAAAAAAATGCTAGAGGATATTTTTGATTATGTGAGAGGAATAGACGGAATGGTTTTTCATGAGGGCAAAATTTATTATCCTGATATTGGGGCAATGATAGAGTTGATTAGAAAATCTGAAGCAAACAGATTTTGTCAAAATCCAATGAAATATATTGAAGAAATATCACAAAATAACAGGGAAAATGTAAGGGAAATTTAAAATAAATGCAAAAGAGCCACAGCATAGCATTTATGCGATACCGGCGGGTAGTGTCAAGTAATCTATGAAAAAGCCGAGCCGAAAAAATAGGCTCAAACGAACCTTGAAAATTGCAGATATTGATGGTTTAAAACCTTGGGGCATTGCCCCAAACCCCACAAGGGGCCAGCCCCTTGACCCATTATCTGGGCGCTGCCCAGACCCGTCCTCGCCGGAAGCAGGGAAAAGGGCGCAGG
>JAMPHH010000025.1 GCA_023663505.1 Muribaculum sp. | reverse complement strand
ACGCGCACTCGGGACTTTCACCCGTTAGAGAACGCCCATGCTGGGCAAACAAAATTACGCAGGGACATCATTTGCCCCTGCGCAAACGGAAACGACTTATGCCGTTTCCTATAACATAATGGCAGTTCGCAAACCTGCCCCTACTCCCACTTGAAAACCACGATCCCTATCACCGCCACCGCCATACCGATCGCCTTTCGCCACTCCCACGGCTGCTTCTCCACTCCAAACCACCCAAACAGCTCAATGATATACGCCACCGCAAGCTGCGCCACGACAATCAGCATGACCGCCTTGGCAGGTCCGAGCATATCCATGCTACGAATCACCGTATAGGTGATGAACGCGCCGATAGCACCCCCGAGCAGCATATATTTGGGCTGCACTGAGAACACCTGCATGAGCGACCCCCGCTCCGTACAAAGCCACGCCCCCAGACAGACAATTAACGCCGTAAACTGCACAAAGGCACTGGCACTCCAAATGGCGGACGATTTCGTGACCTGTGTGTTAAACACTCCCTGCACGCTCATCAACGCCCCCGATATCAATGCAATCAAAAAACCAACCATATGACTCGATACTCCCTTCTGTCCCACAGCCCGCTGTGAAGATTTTCTTCTCACACTTATCTTGTCCCATGATTGGTTTCTCTATTCATTCTCCGGCTGTCTGACCCGCAATCTGCTCCGCCAATTCCGCGAGCAGAGGCTCCACCTCCGCGCCGTTCCACACCTTGGAGAACAGCACCTCAAGCTGCAGCCAGAAATTCCCCGTCTCCATCATTTTGGACATCGGGACGCTGTCCTCGTATTCCAGCTTGAATATCTGGGCAGGACCGTTGTCCATATCCGTATTCCTTCTGGCAGGCAGCTTTCCCGTCCTCTCGTAGAGATCCTCCGCGCAGTCGTCCACCAGATAGGTCGCAAAACGATTCGCCAGAGCCCGATGCTCGGAATAGTCATTGATCACCACCGCTCCCGTCACGGACAGGGAAGCGCTGTCAAGCGCCTGCTCCGCGCTCACTGCGGGCATGGTAGTGATTCCGTAATCATAGCCAAAGCTTCCGTCCGCCCTCGCTTCCTCCAATCGCCTGATGGCGTCCGTGGTCGCCACGGTAAACATAATCTTGCCGTCTATAAACTCCTGAAGCACGGCAGTGTAGCTTATAGTGTCCGATTCCATGGAAAAAAACTGGTTCAGAGCCTTGTAGACCTCCAGACATTCAACGGTCTGCGGATTGTTGATGTCTATTAAGGCTTCATCATCACCCGCAGGTCCACCCATGACCAAATATGCTCCCACCACCCAATAATTATACAAAATATCAGACACGTCCCATTTCATGACGCCCTCCACACCCTCAGGAGGATCGAAGCTGTCCGCAATCCCCAAGATATCGTCCACAGAGGCGGGAATCCCGTCCACGGGAGGCACCCAGTCCAACTCTATCTCGTCCGAGGACTCCTCCTTTGTCTCCTGCTGAGCAGCCCACTCGTCCAGATATGTCTGATTATAGAGCAGCGCCGTGGTCTCGTAGTACAGCGGATAGGCGATATTTTTCCCATGATAGCTCACGGCGGTCAGCGCCGCCTGAGGGAAATTGTCCGAATTGCACACCGTCCCCTCGTCCATGGTCTCACCCGCAAGCCCTGCAAGATACGCCTTTTCCAGAGAGTCATTGCCTATCAGATACAGATCCGGCATCTGCTCCGAGTGGAGCGAAGCCCGATTGACCGCCTCCAAGTATTCTCCCTCGGAGGTGAGCACGGGAATCACGCGCACACCCTCCCGCTCTCCAAAATTCACCGCGGCGCTGTTGATAAAGCTCGTCATACCCTCATCTGTGTACCAGAAATAAATCGTTTCCTTATCCCTGTTTCCGATGTCAAATCCCACTTGGGTATCCCTAACCGCCATCTGTCTGGTCGCACCGCAGATCACCAGCACGGTCAAAAGCACAACTGCCAAAACAGCTCGAATTCTTTTCTTAAAATGCATGTATCCGCTCCCTATCCCTCGATACAGGTGTCCAAAATCGCAACCATCTCGTCAATATCCTTCTCCGTTATAATCAAAGAAGGCACAAAACGGATAATATCAGCCCCCGCATTGATGAGAAGCAGCCCTTTCTCCAATGCCCTCGTGATAATCTCGCCCACGGGACGGTCAAACACAAGCCCCTGCATCAGTCCCACACCCCTGTGCTCCGTGATACAGTCATACTTATCCGCAAGCTCCTGCAGCCTTCTCTCGAGATATGGCGCAACCTGACACACATGCTCCACAATATGATCCTTTTCATAGATCTCCAACACCTTGTCCACCGCAGCGGCAGCCAGAGGATTGCCCCCATAGGTGGTTCCGTGATCCCCACTGGTCAGAGAACTCTGCGCCACGCGCTCCGTCATCATAAACGCTCCCACGGGCACGCCGCAGCCCAACGCCTTGGCACTGGTCATGATATCAGGCTTGATGCCATAGCGCTGCCATGCGTACATATAGCCTGTTCTCCCCATTCCACACTGTATCTCGTCAAAGATAAGCAGGATATCCCTCTCGTCACACAAGGCGCGAAGCTTTTGCAGGAACTCTCCTTCGGCGGGACGCAAGCCGCCCTCCCCCTGCACGGGCTCGAGGATTACGGCACAGGTTTTATCCGTCACACAGCTCAACACACTGTCCCAATCGTTTAGCTCTGCAAATTTCACGCTACCAATCAACGGCTCAAAGGGCTCTCTGTACTTCGGGTTGCCTGTCACCGCCAACGCACCCATGGTTCTTCCATGGAAGGAATGGTTCATCGCGATGATCTCATGGTCATGTCTCCCGTCCTTTAACCATGCGTATTTTCTCGCAGCCTTGATCGCTCCCTCCACAGCCTCCGCTCCGGAGTTGGTGAAGAACACACGATCCATGCCGGATACCTTTTTCACCTTTTTCGCCGCCTCGATCGCCGGACTGTTGTAATAATAATTCGAGGTATGGATCAGCTTGTCAATCTGCCCCTTCAAGGCATCATCGTACCCGGGATAATGATACCCCAGTGCAAACACGGCGATACCCGAGACAAAATCCAGATATTTCCTGCCGTCCATATCATACAGATACACACCCTCCCCCCTGTCCAACACAATCTGATAACGGTTATAGGTGTGGAGCAGAGCGTTTTCTGCCTGTTCAATGTATTCCTTCATATCCATTTCCATAATTACCATGCCTTTCCGCAACTATTACAAGGGATTCCTTGCGTCGTTTATGCTGTCCCTGTCCTCGTCGGCGATGATCGCCGTGCCCACGCCTTGGTTGGTAAATATCTCAAGCAGCAGGCAATGAGGAATGCGCCCGTCCAAAATATGCACTCTGTTGACGCCATTTCGGATCGCGGAGGTACAGTTAGAGAGCTTGGGCAGCATTCCCCCGCCGATATATCCCCCCTCGATCAGCTCGTCCGCCTGACTCGCGGTCAATCTCGAGATAAAGGAAGACTTGTCGTCCACGTCCTTGTAAAGTCCCTCGATATCCGTCAAAAATACCAGCTTATCCGCACCCACTGCCTTCGCCACGGCACAGGCAGCGTCATCTGCATTAATATTATAGGTCTGAAAATGCTCGTCCAAACCGATCGGCGCCACAATCGGCAGAAAGTCCTTCTCCAACAGATCATACAAAACCTTGGGATTCACGTCCGTGATATTGCCCACAAAGCCGATATCCTCGCCGCCCGCGTACTTTTTCTCCACCTGCAGCAGCCCGCCGTCCTTGCCGCTGATGCCCACAGCCTTGACCCCAAGCTCCTGCACCATGGTCACAAGCCCCTTGTTCACCTTGCCAAGCACCATCTCGGCGATCTCCATGGTCTCCTCGTCCGTGACGCGCAGACCGTTCACAAACTTCGCCTCCTTGCCGACCTTGCCCACCCAACGGCTGATCTCCTTGCCGCCTCCGTGGACAATAATGGGCTTGAAGCCCACAAGCTTTAACAGGGTCACGTCCTTGATGACATTTTTCTGCAATTCCTCATTGCTCATGGCGCTGCCGCCGTATTTCACCACAATGATCTTGCGGTTGAACTTTTGAATATAGGGGAGCGCCTCTATGAGCACCTCCGCCTTTTTCAGCACTGCTTCCATATCCTTTTCCATGATCGTCCTCACTTTTCACATTATAATTGACCAGAACATTACGTATCGTCAGGAGCGGTAATCCGCATTGATCTTCACATAGTCATAGCTCAGATCGCAGCCCCATGCGGTAGCCTCACAGTCACCCATATGCATATCCACGAACACGGTCACCTCCGGCGCTGACAAAAGCTCTGTCGCCTCCTCCTCGCTGTATTCACATGGGCTTCCCTCGCCGTATACCTGAATCCGCTTCCCGCCTCCCTCAAAGAACAAATCCACATGCTCCGGGTCAAAGTCCACGCCCGCATAGCCCAACGCGCACAGAAACCTCCCGAAATTACAGTCGTGCCCAAAGATTGCCGCCTTGGAAAGAGAGGAGCAAATTACGGATTTGGCAAGAATCCTCGCCTCCTCCTTGGTTCGGGCATTGACCACCTTGGTCTCAAAGAGCGCCGTCGCCCCCTCGCCGTCCCCCGCCATCTTGCGGGCAAGATAGGTCGCGATATAAGACAACGCCTCGCGGAAGGTCTTGTAATCCTCCCCCTCCTCCGTAATCTCCTCGTTGCCTGCCAAGCCGTTTGCCAGAACTAACAGCGTGTCATTCGTGGAGGTATCCCCGTCCACGCTGATCATGTTAAAGGAGTCCACAACCACGTCGCTGACACACCTTTGCAGCAGCTCCTTGGAAATATTGGCGTCCGTGGTCACATAGGCAAGCATGGTACACATATTGGGGTGAATCATGCCTGAGCCCTTACACATAGCCCCTATGGTGACTGTCTTGCCGGAAATCGCTGTCTGCACGGCAATCTGCTTGTGAACTGTGTCGGTGGTCATGATCGCCTTCGCCGCCTCCAAGCCCGCTTCCAAGGTGTCCGCCTTTGCCGCCACGAGCTTCTCGATGCCCTGATTGATCCTGTCTATTGGAAGCTGCATACCGATCACGCCCGTGGAGCCCACCAGTACAGCGTCCGCGGGGATATTCAGAAGCTCCCCCGCCTTTCTAGCCTCCGCTTCACAGGCATCGATCCCTTGCTTACCCGTGCAGGCATTGGCAATCCCTGAATTCACCACAACCGCCTGCGCGAAGGGAGAGCTCTCCACAACCCTTTTATCCCATAGCACGGGCGCAGCCTTCACCACATTGGAGGTAAAGGTTCCCGCCACCCTGCAGGGCACTGTGCTGTAAATCAGCGCCATATCCTTTCTGTTCTGATATTTGACAGCCGCTTCCACGCCTGCTGCCTCAAAGCCCTTCGCAGCGGTCACGCCGCCCTCAATCTGTTGAATCTCCATATTTATACCTCCTGCATATCGCAGGTTTATTCCTGCGATACTATAGTCTGATAGACTACACCAATAAACAGTTTGAAAATTTATTTTCAAACCTCTCTTTCCCGTGGTATACTTTATCGGTTAAACGCGGTGATATTCTCCTCGTTCAAGGTAAAATCATAATAATTCAAATCCTCTCTCCTCGTCCACCCGATACAGTTCCAGAATGCGTTTCCCACATCATTCACGGTGAACGCAATCAGGCTGACCTTGTTGATCTGCTCCGCCTTCAACGCATTCATACAATGCACTACCATGGCTTTGCCGATGCCAAGCCTCCTGTGATCCTCCCGCACACAGACATGATACAGGCAGCCTCTCCTGCCATCATGACCGCAGAGAATACCGCCCACGACGGAGCCGTCCTCCGCCACCGCCACCACACTGGTCGCAGGATTTCTGCGAAGAAACCTCTCCACGCCCTCTCTGGAATCGTCAATGCTCCTGATACCGAAGCCCTTGATCGTCAGCCACAGGGCGCGCAGTCCGTCATAATCCTCTGTCGTCATTGTCCTGATCGTAAATTTCTTATCCACCTGAATAACCATGCCTTTCTTCATTAGTCAGCTCGCAGCATTCGCCAAGTCAATTTCATTGGTAATCCAATCTCGTTGGATTTATGCTCATGCAAGCACTGGCACAAAGTCAACCTCAACTTCGTTAACAAAGTCAACTTCGTTGACTTGCTCATTGCTCACGTGAGCTAGTTTTCTTAGGGGAAACAGGGCACCATCTCCAGTCCCTCGCTCTCCGGCAGTCCAAACAGCAGATTCATATTCTGCACCGCCTGCCCTGCCGCGCCCTTCACCAGATTGTCTATCGCTCCCATCATGACAATGCGCCCCGTTCTCTCGTCAATCACAAAATTGACGTCTACATAATTGCTGCACTCCACCCATTTAGTCTCGGGACACACGCCGCGGTCAAGCACCCGCACAAACTTCTCGCCCGCATAATATTTGTCATAAGCCGCCCTGACCTCCTCGTAGGTCGGCAGGCTTCCATCGGGCTTTCTCTTGAGCTTGGCATACTCGGTCGCCAGAATCCCCCGATTCATGGGCACAAGATGCGGCGTGAAATTGATCGTCACCTGACAATTCCCCGCATAGCCTAACTGCTCCTCGATCTCAGGGGTATGCCTGTGGCTCGCCACGCCGTATGCCTTCATATTTTCATTGACCTCACAGAACAGGTTGGGGAGCTTTGCGCCCCTGCCCGCCCCCGAGGTGCCTGATTTGGCATCCACAATCAGCGTGTCCACGTCGATCATCCCCTCCTTCACCATCGGATACGCGGTGAGGATAGAGCAGGTGGTATAACACCCGGGATTCGCCACCAGACGGGTCTTATCCGTAATCTGAGCACGGTTGAGCTCACAAAGCCCGTACACCGCCTCCCCGATAAATTGAGGGGATTTGTGCTCAATGCCGTACCATTTCTCATAGACAGCCACGTCCTTAATGCGATAATCCGCAGACAGATCCACGATCTTCACCTTCCGCAGAATCTCCTCCGTGAGAATCCCCGCCAGAAATCCTTGGGGAGTCGCCGTAAAGATCACGTCCACCTGATCCGCAAGCTCCTCGAGCTTGTCATCTTTGCACACATCTCCCACTATCTGAAACATATTCTGATAGACCTCATAATAACGCTTGTCTATATAGCTCCGAGAACCATACCATTTGATCTCAGCGTCCTTATGATTCATCAATATCCGCACCAGCTCGCCACCCGCATAGCCCGTCGCGCCAATGATTCCAACCCTGACCATCTTGATTCCCTCCTGCAAACATATATAAATAATCGGTAATAGTACCATCATACCACTTTTTGCATAAATGTCCACTACTTTTTTGTTTTTATGCATAAATTTTTATTATTATTCGCTTTTATGCATTATAAGTGAATATTTTTTGAATGAAGTGTATAATAATGCTTGCTTTTCCATAGGGATTGTTGTATAGTAGGATTCAGATTGTGAACGATTCATTCCGGTCCAAGTATTTTCAATATTAATTTATGGAGGCATTTACTATGAAAGAAAAGGTTGTTTTGGCTTATTCGGGCGGTCTTGACACCACCGCGATCATTCCTTGGCTAAAGGAGAATTTTGACTATGAAGTGATATGTGTCTGTGTGGACTGCGGACAGGCGGAGGAACTGGACGGTCTGGAGGAGCGGGCAAAGTCCTGCGGCGCGTCCAAGCTTTACATTGAGAACGTGATCGACGAGTTCTGTGATGAATATGTGGTTCCCTGTGTACAGGCGGGCGCTGTCTACGAGAACAAATATCTGCTCGGCACCTCCATGGCGCGACCCCTGATCGCCAAGAGACTGGTTGAGATTGCCAGAAAAGAAGGCGCTACCGCCATCTGTCACGGCGCGACGGGCAAGGGCAATGACCAGATTCGCTTTGAACTGGGCATCAAGGCTCTGGCTCCCGATATCAAGATCATCGCCGCATGGAGAAATGACAAATGGACTATGGACTCCCGCGAGTCTGAGATCGAATACTGCAAGCAGCACGGGATTCACCTTCCCTTCTCCGCGGATTCCTCTTACAGCCGCGACCGCAATCTCTGGCACATCAGCCATGAGGGATTGGAGCTGGAGGATCCTGCAAACGAGCCGAATTTTGAGCATCTTCTGGTGTTGGGCGTCACTCCCGAGAAGGCTCCGGACGAGGGCGAGTACGTGACGATGACCTTTGAAAAGGGCGTTCCCACCTCCGTAAACGGCAAGAAGATGAAGGTTTCGGAGATCATCAGCACACTAAACGAGCTGGGCGGCAAGCACGGGATTGGCATCATTGATATTGTGGAGAACCGCGTGGTGGGCATGAAGTCCCGCGGCGTATATGAGACTCCGGGGGGAACGATTCTTATGGAAGCGCATCAGCAGCTTGAGGAATTGATCCTCGACCGCGACACCTACGCGATGAAGAAGGAGATGGGCAGCCGTTTTGCAAGCTTGGTATACGAGGGTAAATGGTTTACCCCGCTTCGTCAGGCGGAGCAGGCATTCATTGAGGAGACTCAGAAATATGTGACCGGAGAGGTGAAGTTCAAGCTCTACAAGGGCAACATCATCAAGGCGGGCACCACCTCCCCCTACTCCCTCTATAATGAGAGCATTGCCTCCTTCACCACAGGCGATCTCTATGACCACCATGACGCGGAGGGCTTCATCAATCTGTTCGGTCTCTCCTGCAAGGTAAGGGCTATGAAGATGCAGGAACAGGGAGTGGATATTTTTTAAAAGAAAGCTGCGGATAGCTGTTGGATTGTGGAGGTACTCATGCTTGCATTAGAGATTACATCTATGAAAAATTTTATGAGTCATTTGCTCTCAAACGATACCTTTGACGGCTTTCTCTTGGAGGAGGCGGCAGTCAACACTGCCAACAGCTACACGATAGACGGGCATATGAACGCGGAATTTTTCTCTCCGGAGGAGCGGGAGGGCGGGCAGATTCCCTATGATTTCCTGCCTTGGAGCGAGATCAGGGGGCTGTGCTTCGATTTGATCAAGGGCAAACGCACACCGCTCTACTTCAAGTTTGTCTTACAGCTAAAACCAAAAGAAACCGCTTCCCTGCTGCAGCAGAACGCGGGAGGTATGCCAAATGCACCCTTGTCGGGGGATTTGGCGCAGGTGAAGGCACTGGTGCTGAATATCCGCTATGACGGGAGCAAGGCAATCCTCACCACGGGAACCTCCTACCACACCTTTGTCATGAGCAAGGAGGCTGACCTGATCTGGGACAACGCCCTATGCAGATACCTTGATAACAAAGGAATCGGGTATGAGAAGCTCTAAGCTTCCCATACCCGACCATATCAAGTCTGCCTTGTCGATGATATCAAATCCTTGTCCTTAGTCATGTCTCTGCATTCCTGACCATATCAAGCCTTCATTTTGGGTTTAAATATCAGACTGGCAAGATAACCGAAGATCAGGGCGGCACTGGTTCCGATCGCCCCCGCCTTAAATCCTCCGGCGAAAATCCCCAAGAATCCCTGTTCCTTCACGGCTTCCTTCACACCTTTCATCAGCACGTTGCCAAATCCGAGCAGCGGCACGCTCGCCCCCGCTCCCGCAAACTCCTGAAACGGCTCATACCAGCCAAATACACTGATGATCGCCCCCGTGACCACCAACAGCACCATGATGCGCCCCGGCATCATTTTCGTCTTTTCCATCAGAATCTGCACCAATACACAGATCAAGCCACCCACCCAAAACGCATTTACATACTCCATTCGCAATACTCTCCTTTGATTTCTCTACGATATCTCTGCGATCACCTCCACCTCGCACAGCACATTCTTCGGCAGTGTCTTGACAGCGACACAACTGCGCGCGGGTTTCTCCGTAAAGTATTTTCCATAAACCTCGTTGAAGGTTGCAAAATCGTTCATATCGGCGAGAAAACAGGTAGTTTTCACCACCCTGCTGTAATCGGTTCCCGCCTCTGCGAGAATCGCGCCGATGTTCTTCATCACCTGCTCTGTCTGCTCCACAATCCCCTCTGCCTCGATTTCTCCGTTTGCAGGATTTATTGCAATTTGACCTGATGAAAATAACAGGTTGCCTGAAATAATCCCCTGAGAATAAGGACCGATTGCGGCGGGTGCTTTTTCTGTTGCAATTTTCTTTAACATAACATGTGTCCTCCTAATTGTATTTTTGCTGCTTGCTTTAGGCATTTATCCGCAGCATGGCTCCGACTTACACCTCCGGCTCGTCAAACTCCACCGTGACATAGAATCCTCTGGCATTTTCCATGATATCCGCCACCACCCCCTTATCGCTCGCCAATCTCTTATTAAAAGGAATGTTCGCTGACATGGCAAGGGCAGGGTCAATGATATAGTAATAATTGCTGGGGAGCAGTCCCTCCGTGATCGTGACCTCCTGCCCCACCTCCAAGAATCCCGGACGCTCCATCTTAAATTCCATTTTGCGCATAATGCCTCCTCCGGACCCGCTGAGAAGCTTTGTTTGGTTTTAGGCTTTTGCGGGCGCCGTATGGCTGAACCGTTACCAAGCCTTCAAGTCCCAAGGAATATTTTAGCAGTATGCCCTAGAGATTGCAAGTGAAACGTTCCTATACTGCCACGCTCTTGTATCAATTCGGCGAGGGTGCCAGATCACAACTGTGTCGGCGCAAGCCAGTACACATGGCTTGTGAGTCATTCCATGGCTAAATGGTATCTAAGCCTTCTAACACTATCGCATGTGCTATGCCCGGTACGCTCTTTCCCTCGTTGAAGCTGGTCTTGGACAGCAGGGCGCCTGTGGGCATGAACAGCACCCTTTTCCAGTTGCCTTCCTCCAACTGCTTGAGGATATAGGCTGACAGGGTGACGGCACTGCAGCCGCAGCCGCTCCCTCCCGCATGGGTGTCCTGAGTCTGGGCGTCAAAGATCTCGATACCGCAATCCATATGCTGAGCGGCAATATCATATCCCCTCTCCCGCATCAGGTCAATGAGAGCGCGCTGCCCCACGATTCCCAGATCTCCGGTAATGATCTTATCATAATCTTCCGGTTGACTGTTAAAGTCAATGAAATGCTGCTCCAAAGTAGAAGCTGACGCCGGTGCCATACAAGCCCCCATATTCATGGAGTCCTTCACGCCAAAATCCGTTATTTTTCCCACTGTAATCCCTGTAATCTGCGCTCTCACAGCCCTTGACACCTGTGTCCCCTCCGCCTTTTTATCTTCCGACGCATCATGTGACATGCTAGTTGACACATCTGTCACCCCTTGATTTCCAGTGTCATTTTGGGTTTTGGCATTCGCGGGAATGAATTCGCCTCCCTTGCCATCTATCTTGTCACTGAGGACAAATGCTCCGCTGCCCGTCACGGTCCAAGTTGCGGACAGGGGTCTCTGATTGCCGTAATCAAGAGGAAAGCGGAATTCCTTTTCCGCACTGGCAAAGTGACTCGAGGTGACACAGAGCGCCTTCTCTGCAAACCCACCGGCAATCGCAAGCGCACCCAACGCAAGGGACTCTCCACAGGTAGAGCAGGCGCCATATACCCCAAAGAGCGGTATCCCATAACTGGCGATACCGAAGGAAGTAGCGATAGACTGCCCCAAAAGATCCCCCGCAAACATAAAGTCCACATTTTCCGCCCTGACTCCCGCTTTGCCAAGGGCAAGGTAGACAGCGTCCTTTTGAAGATTGCTCTCCGCCTCCTCCCATGTCTCGCACCCAAACAGATCATCTTCTCCAACCATATCAAAAAGAAGCCCCAATGGTCCCTCGCCCTCCTTCTTGCCGACCACGCTGGCGCTTCCAATGATATAGACCGGCTCGTCCAGCCGGATACTCGATTTTCCCAAATGCTTGCCCATAACAATAGCTACCTCCGTTCTCCCGCGCCGACACCGCAATGCCGTCGCACATAACTTTGGTAGCTATCATATCCTTTTTATGCAAATCTTATACAAAGCAAAATACATCGCATATGCATAGGCATCAAGCTTGCAACGCTGCAGAGCAAAGGCATTCATAAAATGCTTTGGTATGTTGGCTCTCACAGCATTCGTCTTACTCTGCTCCCTCATACCTTGCGCTTTGAGCCCGAATGAGCTCCTCGTCCTCAAAATAGTTGATCCTCATGGCAGACTTCACCTCTGACAGAGTCCTTGCAGCCTCCTCGCGCGCCACGTCGCTTCCCTTTCTCAGCACCTCGTAAACGGCGGGAATATCCTTTTCCAATGCTTTCCTGCGTTGGCGGATAGGCTCCAAGGTCTCCTGCATCACATTGATCAGGAACTTTTTCACCTTCACATCACCGAGACCGCCACGCTGATAATGCGCCTTCAGCTCGTCCAGATTCGCATAATCCGGCAAGTACCGCCCGAAATGCTCCTCCTGACAGAACGCGTCCAGATAGGTAAACACCGTATTGCCCTCCAAATGCCCGGGGTCGCTCACCTGCAGATGCTCAGGGTCCGTATACATGCCCATGACCTTAGTGCGCACCTCGTCCGCCGTATCCGCCAGATAAATGCAGTTTCCAAGCGATTTGCTCATTTTTGCCTTGCCATCAGTGCCCGGAAGCCGCTGACACGCCTCGCTCTCGGGGAGCAAAGCCTTTGGCTCCACCAACACAGGCGCATATACCGTGTTAAATTTATGCACGATCTCCCTCGTCTGCTCGATCATGGGAAGCTGATCGCCGCCCACAGGCACGGTGGTCGCTTTAAAAGCCGTGATATCCGCTGCCTGACTAATGGGATAGGTGAAAAACCCCACGGGAATGCTCGCCTCAAAATTGCGCATCTGAATCTCGCTTTTCACGGTAGGATTGCGCTGCAGTCTCGCCACCGTCACCAAATCCATATAATAAAAGGTCAGCTCACACAGCTCCGAAACCTGCGACTGAATAAACAGCGTGGACTTGGCAGGATCCAAGCCGCAGGACATGTAATCCAACGCCACCTCAATAATATTTTCACGCACCTTCTCCGGATTCTCGATATTGTCCGTGAGCGCCTGTGCGTCCGCAATCATGATAAAAGTTTTCTTGTACTCACCGGAATCCTGCAGCTCCACACGCCTGCGCAACGACCCCACATAATGTCCTACATGGAGCCTTCCCGTGGGTCTGTCACCGGTTAAAATAATTTTATCCATATTAATCCCTCCAGCTCTTGTCTCACGGAAATGAGTATAACATATTTTGAAAAAATAGTACAGTGGGATTTGTGTAGAAACTGCATACAGAAGTCATTGCTCTTCCTCCGAAATCAGGTGATACAATTCATCTGCAATCATGGCATGACCATATTGATTCAAATGTCCTTTGGCAATAGCTGTATTAGAAAAACCATGTGATAAAGTATATGAGCTTTCATATTCCTCTTTGAAACGGTTACTCATATCCAAGAAAATAATCCCGTTTTCGTCGCATGAGTTCTTGAACTGCGCAACTGCATTTTCTTTTACATTAAAGCTCATGTCTCCATTGTAAGCAATCTTTGCACGGGGATGATACACGATAATCACCTTCGTGTCATATTCTTCTGCCAAGGAGCTTATTTTTTGAAGCACCTTGGCCAATAGCTTCTTGTTATCTTCAGTTACAACAATATCTTCAGAAGCTTCAGTATCATCAGAAGCTTCTGCGTTTTTTGCCTGCAGATTACTATACACCTTTATCTGGCTATATATACGACGAAGAAAAGGATTCTTTTGAAGCAAATAGACGATTCCGCCGTCATAGGAAGGCAAATTGGCAGTTTCTCCGTTTATGGCACGAGTCAACGCCTCATCCGAAAATGATATGCTGCTCGTATCTATTACAACATATTTTGTTGGGTGATACTTGTCAAGCGCCGCTCTCAAATTGCTTTCACATATGAGGAATGTATGTGAGGCAACACCGATGTTATATACCGTTTCATTTTTCAACATAGCATTTAATCTACTTGCAGTAGACTGACTCATATCTACCTGATAGGCTTCCATATGGGATGAGCCCATAATCAGGACATCAATCTTCATATCGTCATCATAATCGAACATGTTTGTGAAGCCATCATTATTCGTTTTGCCCCATGCAAACCCCTCCGTTCCGCGGGAATAGAATGTATTTGCCTCCCATTTATAATCCGTGGAACCGTCTCTATTTGCGATATGTGCCGGAATATTATAGTAAAAAAAGCAAAACAAAGTTAAAAATATAAATGCAAGAATACCCGATACAACTATTTTGCCTAATGCTTTCAGTCCTGTTTTGATCACTTTTTTACTCCTGTCCTATCAAAAAATTTATTCTCCGGATTAAAATACTTTTGTATTGATTTTACATTCATACATAGCTTATGACATCCATCCGCTTCTTCAATTCACCTCCCTCTCTATATGGATACCCAAGCGCAACCGCTGACCATACAATATGATTTTTAGGCACGCCAAAATCATCCAAAACACCCTTAACCGGCTCTACATCACGCAAGGTCATCAATGCGTTTAACCATACGGAACCGATTCCATACGAGTATGCTGCCAGCATCATGTTCTCCGCTGCACAGGATGCATCCTGACACCCACATGGGTTACGCTTATCATTCGATACCAAAATGACTACCCGGGGGTTCTCGAACCCATAGAAATAGACTTTGCTGCGCTCTGCCGCTTCCTTTGTCTGCTGCTTCAGTCTTTGAATATCCTCCTGCTTTGTCAACACTGTAAACCTCCAAGACTGCATGTTATGTCCGCTGGGTGCATGATAGCCGGTACGCAGGATCATTTCAAGTACATCCTCCGGAATATCCCTGTCTGTGAACCTGCGGACGCTCCTTCGGGACAGCAGCGCCTGTATGACAGGGTTCATCAAATCCTTAGCACTCCGATTACCCCAAATTTTTCTAAGCTCCTTGCGGTCAATTTTCTGCATTGCATTTCTTGGAATCTGCTCCAACTGCACAATGCTTTGTGGGAGCTTATACCGCTCCGCTCTCTCTGCTATGAATTTCAGAAGCTCTTCCTCCGAATATCCACTCTTTGCTGCCACAAACAGGACAGGAACCTGCCCCATCACACCATCCATATCCTCAACACCGATGCAAGCACATTCCCGTATCTCCTCATATTGACCTGCGATGTTCTCCACTTCTATCGGAGACACCTTTTCACCCCCAACATTAATGATATCATCTGCGCGCCCCAGCATGTAAATATAGCCATCATTATCCTTGTAAGCCATATCACCTGTCACAAGCCATCCGTCTTTTAAGGTTTCCGCCGTGGTCTCGGGCATATTCCAATATCCCGCCATCATCATATCTCCCTGTAACGTCATTCGCCCCGGACACATTGGGCTTGTTTCTATCGGATTATAATTTTCATCCAGAAATCGGACTTTTATCTTCCCTTCCAATGGTCTCCCTAATGAAGCAACCTTCAAAGTGTCGTCAACCACCTCAGAAACATTGCAGAAAATCGCCCCGCCTGACTCCGAACTGCCCCATGTATTGTATATTGTTGTGTTCGGAAGGAGGGAAGTGATCTCCTTTCTCTGCTTGACAGACAGCGAACCGGCTCCAAATTCGATATAACGAAACTGCCTGCACACCGACACAAAAGCATCCTGCATTTGCCTACGCATCACCTCATAGGATGCAGGCACACACGCAAATGCCGTACAGTGATAGGCATTTACATTATTCTCCACTTCCTTTGCAAATGTGAAACCATTCTGGAGAACCAGCGTCGCCCCTTGGAAAAGAACAGAACGCAGCACCCTTAAGGCAAAGGAATGGTTCAGTGGCAAAGGAAGCAGCAAAACCTCATCCTCCCTAATGCCAATCCCCTGTATGGTGTTAGAGAGAATATTGTAAACCCCCTTATAGGTCAGCATCACACCCTTGGGCTTCCCTGTTGTACCTGTTGTAAACAGCAGCTCCGCAACATCCTCCTCATTCCTCTGCACCGCTTTCAATTCATCAGTCAACACATTGTCAGCATCCACATATACCTGACGCAAAGACATAATCCTACATTTCTCTGTATATTCCTTCATCGGCTTATCAGTCAGCAACAATACGGCATCGGAGCTTTCATAAATGAGTGCCATGTTTTCCGGTGTCCCATTCTTATCTAAAAACACCGCAATCGCCCCACACAGTTGGACTGCCAGATAGACCGCAGGCATCTCCGGTCGTGAAACAGCCGAAAAGCATACCCTATCTCCCTCTCCTACACCATACTCCCGAAGAAGCACTGCCATCCCCTGTACCTTGCGCCACAGACGGCTGTATGTCAATGTCTCTTTTTTTAAAGCGACTGCCGTTTTCTCCGGTTGGGAAGCAGCAAGCTCACTGATTCGATCCGTTAATCTCTCCGACATATCCATACCTCTTCCTTATTTCTGGAGTCGCTCAACCATTTTGGCCATCCCCGCCACCGAATTAAAGTTCTCCTCCACAATCTCATCATAGGGAATTGTGATATTAAACTCTATCGAAAGCACCGCAATGATTCCTGTGATCGTCAGCGAATCCACAATCCCATCATCCACCAGCATCTCTGACGCCTGAAAATCAATCTCAGGGTATTCCTCCGTTAATAGCTCCAAAATCTTCTCCTCCATCTCTTTTCTCCTTTACTTTTTAAGTTACTAGAAATTTTCATATATAAAGGCAGTATCGCCAAAATATCCTAATATCAGTGTCAACCCGCAGAAGATAAAAAACACAGTCAAGGGAATAACTCTGTGCAGGTCAAGCAATGGATAAAAAGCGTTGACCTCCCTTTCTCCAAGCCGCTTTGACCTTATATATGCCGCCAAGGTTCCAACTGCCAACAATACAGCCGCCACAAATGTCCATGAATATAAATGTACAATGCCATCATGCCACAAAAACATAGACTGGTAGACATCCAACGCCACCGCCATACTATCCGCCCTGAATATCACCTTGCTCAACATGATCACAAGGAACGTAAAAAACCAATTCAGGAATTCGCGTGTACGGGAAGGTTTCTGCGACACCTTATGATTTTGGTCATAAAAAACAAATATAAATTGAATGACTCCCCAGAGCACAAAGGTCATCTGTGCCCCATGCCACAACCCTGTCGCCATCCACACAATGAGTAAGGCAATCGCAGATGCAATTGAACCTGCCTGCTTACGCCCCACTCCCATATCCAAAAGCTTTTTCCTGATTTTTACGGCAGGACCTATCGACAGAGGATAATAGAGATAATCCCTAAACCATGCTCCCAGCGATATATGCCACCGTCTCCAATACTCTGATACCGATTGTGACACCAGAGGAAGATTGAAATTGGGGGCAAAATCAAATCCCAATATCTTGGAGATTCCAATTGCCATATCCGAATAACCTGCAAAATCAAAATATATCTGCAACGAATAGCTAAATACCCCAAGTGCCACCGTTACACTATGAAAGGCCGCGGGCGCAGCAAATATCTCAGCCACGAACACCCCCAGATGATCTGCCAAAACCACCTTTTTGAAAAATCCCAACATAAACATCTGAATGCCGTGCTGAAAATTGTCAGAGCTAATCCCCTGATAATCCTTGAGATATGGCAGGAACTCGTCCCCCCTGATGATCGGTCCCGATGTAACCTTGGGAAAAAAGGTCATATACAGCGCATAATTGATCAAATTCTTCTCCGCCTGATATTTTCCGCGTTTAACGTCCATTAGATAACTGATTGCTGAAAATGTGTAAAATGATATTCCAAGAGGAAGCATGATATTGAATGAGATGCCATCCATTCCCAAAAGCTTGGCAAATCCTCCAACAAAGAAATTACAATATTTGAAATAACCTAGCATCCCAAGAGAGAGCAGTACCCCCCCGCGATAAATACTCGCTTATGATAACGCTCCCAAAAAACAGCGCAAAAATAAGAAACGCCCGTAAGAACGCCTATGCAAAGCAAGAAACGGATATCGGCAATCGCCATAAAAAAAAGGCTCGCCAAAAGCATCACAACAACCTGTACTCGTGAAGCCATTTTACAGCCCCATGCCTTCCCGCTACGACGCACAGCCTGCAAAATCAGCAAAATTCCAAAAACGATTATAAAAAATATCATAAACTGAAACGAATTAAGTGTCATCACCGTGTCCCTCTAATATATGATGCAACGCACCTGACTTCATAAAGTCTTATGAAGTCCATGCCATTCAGATACGTTAATTGCACATTTAATATAGCATAATCTGAGATAAATGTACAGGAATAATATTTAGGGGTCGAAGCCTTCACAATGATAAGCTGTACTCATCGTGTTACTACTCCGTTGTAATTGTTGTTTATATGGACTGTACTTCATATCATTGCTGCCAGCCAGTAAGTACACCATAATATTTTGAGAGCGTTGAAGCGTCCTTTACATAAATGCCCACATCTTCAAGCCCATATCTTAACAAATAATAATCCATATCGTGCAAAATTTTATAAATATTGTTTGCATGCTCCATGTCATGTGTTTCTTTTGCCAAAGCTGTCTCGTCAATGAGCTGCTGTAGATCCTCCCTCAAATCCTCATTTTGTACGCTCTCCTGCATTTCCGCCATCAAGTCAATAAAATTATCAGCGTCAAACCTGTTGTATACGACAACGGGAGCTCCGTCATAAGTCCAATCAATTTGAATGTCACCCTTTTGATCGAAATAATTCCAATATAGACTATTTTCATCTTCCAGCTTTCCGAAAATATTGTCATATAAATATGCTTGCTCCATTCGGCTATTTGCAATTTTAATATTTTCTGTTAATCTATCGATTTGTTCTGCAGTCATACCGTCTAAGACGATTTCTCTCGCAGCAAGTACCTGTTCTTTTGTAGGAGCAATACTCTCACTCGTTTTATCAGCCACAGGGGTGTCTTGAGCATTTTCTGCTGAATTTTCTGAATTTTCTGATTTTTCTGACTCTTCCGCCATTTCCACTGTATAGTCCGCTTGACTGTCATTAACGGTCGTCATTTTTGTTACATCATTATCCGATGCTTGACAAGCTGTTAATATACTTACACATGCCAGTATTAATAGTAGCTTTATTCTCTGCATAATGCCCTCCTGTCGTTGTTCTTAAGCAAATTATACAGGGAATGACCTGCTTTTTCAAGCTCCTTTAATTCGTCAATTCAGTATTTACCACTTATTTTATCAGATGAAGATATGGGTCATCGCTATCTCTCATAATTTCGCAAATCGATTTCTGCCACAATTCTTGTCGTTTATTTGCTTTCATATCCGAACATACTTTGTCAATATCGGCATCATAACCGATAAGAAGCCAGTTTGTCAGAAATTGAATGCCCACCTGATATGTATCTTGTGGGTCAGCAACGCTTTTAATAGCATTATTCCAATCTGTCGCATAAGCAGGGTCAGCCGGACTGTCATCGCCAAGTAAACTCATACCCCCTAATAAACCACCCAGAGAGCTATTTTTATCTTCTTCCCATATCAATTCTAAATATCTGAAAAAAATACGATATCCCGATAAATTATTCAAAATAATTTCTCCTCACAAATCCCGATTTAAGTACCTGCTAACCCGCAGTCGGACGCCCTCGCTTCTTCCGGTGATAAAGCTTCAAATGTTTCAATCATGCTATGGAATCTTGCCCCCATTCCTTCTGTTGCCTCCATGTAGTAGAGGGCTTTTATGACAAAGACCCCGCCCAGCCCATTATCCACAAAATAAGCTTCAACCACCTCGCTGTCAGCTTGAGTACCTGTATTTCCATATAAATACAAACCGTCTAACAGAGAAGACTTTGTTATATCAGACACATTTTCATACGTTTTCTCAAAATCCTCCCGCATTTTCGCAGCTACATCTTCCTGAGTGGCTTGCGGTATTTGGGTGATACGGATTTCACAAGTCGGCATACTGTCATAGAAGTCCTGCATCTCTTGCATTCGTTCCTGAAGCTTACGCTCCGCCTCCTCCTCAGAAAGCCCCTCTAACAGCGTCGGTATATCATTGACGGCATCTTCTCTGGTATAAATGAACTGTTTTTGCCGAATCAAATAATCTTCTCCCTCCTCTGCCGTTTCAAACATCTCCGAATCAATGTAAATGGCAAAGCCTGCTGCCGCCACACTCTCTGCCTCCTGCGATATGCTTTCTGACTGTTCCGGCAAGTCACCATAGATATCATGCGTGATATTTTCCTGCTCCCCCTCCGGATAGACGGGTATTTCCTTTGTCGGAAACCATTGCTCCAGTAAATACCCGATACTTTCCCTGATTCGCGCTGCCATTGCCTGTCCCGCAGGAACAAATGCCATGAATAATACCACCATGCATGCCGCTGCTGCTATCCCGCATAAAGCCTTCCTTATCCTGCCGCCTTGCACCTTTTCTGTTTTCCAAGCCTCCTCCAACATATTATCCGGCAGACTCTCCAAGAGATTAAAAATTCTTTCCCCTCCCTTCATACAGTGATTCCCTCCTTCTCTAAATAACCTTTCAACCTTATCCGCACTCTGTTCAATTTCGTGGACACATTGCTTTCCTTCATGCCAAAATCCTTCGCCAGAGAAGAAATACTCTCCATATAAAAGTACCTTCGTATGAATAAAATTCTGGTGCCTGAATCCTGATGTGCCAAAAAGACGCTGATTGCATTACTCACTGTATCATCTGCTGCAGCCTCGACGTTCTGGGGCGCAGGGATACAATCCTCCAGTTCTGATAAGAAAACCTGCAGATGACCATCTCTTTTTTCACGATGGTTGTATCGATAGCGGGATAATGACAGGTTGCGCGTAATACGCCCGATATAGGCGCGCAGTACATCAGGACAGGCAGGAGGGATACTGTTCCATACCTTCAAATAAGTATCATTTTCCGTTTCCTCCGCATCTTCATGGTTCCTCAGAATATTCATGGCGATTCGATAACAAAATCCCCCGTACTTTTGTGACAGTTCCGAAATGGCATCTTGTGAGCGGGAAAAGAAAAGTTGTATTATTCTTCTGTCGTCCATTGTAAAACCCCCTTTGTTCGTTCATCTTTTTCTTTTCACTTACTATAACGCCATGCGAGTCACCTTCGGCACACATTATTTCAATTTTTTAGTTGGACTTTCACACTTCCAGACATGCCGCCAATGGGAAGAATCGCTTGCGATTCTTCCGTGTGAGAAAAGGTTCGCCATGCGAACCTTTTCTCACACTATGACCGATACAGCTCCGGCTTCTCAATCAGCCAACCGTATTTTAACTTGGGAAGCTTCAATAATTGCTCATAG
The DNA here is from genome assembly GCA_023663505.1 of Muribaculum sp. GTDB lineage: Bacteria > Bacillota > Clostridia > Lachnospirales > Lachnospiraceae > Acetatifactor. Next base: position 15,996 of record JAMPHH010000025.1, on the reverse strand, counting down.
ATTCTCTTTACTTCCTTATAAGACGGAAGCCTCAGATATTCAAGATTTTCAAGCTCCAATATAGGTGTATAGTCCTTACTTGCGATTCTTGCCGTTGTTAAGGTCAAAGACTTTAACTGTTTCATTTCACGAAGGAACTCCAAGGACTCAATGTGTATGTATTTGGGAGATAAGCCGTCTCCTTCAATAGAAAGCAGCTCCAAATTGTCTAATGCAGTTAGTGCATGATAATCGTTTATTTTCTGAAAATTTTCCACTGAAAGCGCCACAAGATTCTTTAATCTTGAAAGGGATTCTATACTTAAAACACCCGCACCTGAACCAATATGAAGATACTCTAATTTTTGAAGCTTGGAAATTGCCGAGATATCCGGATATACGCCCCATTTAATGTATAGTCTTTCCAAATTCTTCTGCTCGCATACCGCATTAAAAAGCTCCTGCGGCATTCTTGTGCCAAAGCACAGCGAGGTAAAGGCATTGGGATTCTCTGTCAGAAAATGACACCATTCAGACAAAACACGCTTTTTCTCTCTTGCACTTTTGTATTTGGGATAGTGCGGAAAGCCATCAAGCTGCGTGCAATTGATTGTCAGCTCCTTTTCACCTGCATATTCTGCTAATTCCACAACAGCCTTGTCGGGCAGTTCATGCGTATTCCAATATTCCACACTTTTTTCTATCTCTAACTGTGTCAGCTTTCCCATTTTTCTCCTCAATACATTTCATTTGAATAAATTCCCATTATTTTAATAGTCTAACACAGATACTTTATCACAAACACACTCTCAATTCCATTAAATATTTGAGATTGTTGGAATATTTTAATGCTTTTTCAAGCTTTTCGTAGATGCATAGGCGCATCTATGCTAAAATATATTCATTAAAGCATTCACTAAGCTTGGCATCGCAAAGAGGAGTGCATTATGGAAATCATAGAGGTCAAATCCAATAAAAAACAATTTCTCCTGTTACTATTATTAGCGGACGAACAGGAAAGCATGATAGACCGATATCTTGACAGAGGCACAATGTATGTATTAAAGGACACAGACGTTGTATGTGAATGCATTGTGACCGACGAAGGGAATGGCATTCTTGAAATTAAAAATATCGCCACAAAGCCTGAGCATCAAGGCAAAGGCTATGGAAAAGCATTAATTGAGTTTATCGCCGCAAAATACAAGGGACAATACTCTATTTTACAGGTTGGAACAGGTGATAGCCCGCTGACAATCCCTTTTTATGAAAAATGCGGCTTCAGCCGTTCACATCGCATAAAGAATTTCTTCATAGATAACTATGACCACCCGATATACGAGGCGGGCGTTCAACTCGTGGATATGGTTTATTTAGAAAGATTGCTGTAACCATTGCTTGTATAAGTTCAAATTTTCAGCAATTAATATATTCATACAAAGCATCTTCCCCGCCCTCTAATTCATTATCACACGCCTCACACAAATATTCATTTGTCTCAAAAAACAATCTTGTTTCCGCATCAGACAGGAGCTTATAAAGCTCCATTCTCAACAACATTTTGTAAGCGGCTTCATAATCCATATTATGCCTTTTCATCAAATGCTTTGTTAATGCCACAACACACAGCCCTGTAGTAGTCTCAATCCTGCTATCCCCCACAATGCTACCTCCAGTCAATTGCCTTTATACTTACAATAAGTCTGTCTGCCACTTCCTGTTTTCCTACATAATATTGGATTCCCAGATTCTCTGTCTCCAGATTATTCAGCAATATCCCCTTAGCAGCATCTGACCCGACTTTACCATACAATCCGTCCCAATATGCTTTCAAACAGAACGCTGTATCATCATCTGCGGTCGGTCCAATCACCTGACTCTTTGAAACAGCCATGTAGAATCCCCTGCCAAAATCTTTTCTTTCCCTCCCCAGCCCTACGTCCACTCTCTGTATTTCTGACACGGTTCCATGATATAAAATTGTTTTAAGATTGTGATACATATTGTTCAATCTCCCTTACCATTTCATCGCCTGTCATGCTGTCAAATATATCCGGACATTCTGCAACATAGTTTAATATTGCGTATTGATTATCCAACTCCAAAAAATCATCTGTTGAAATGTTATGTTTTTTGCAATAATTTTCAGTCACTAAATACATAAGAAATATTGTATTGTTCAGCCTCTTTTCTGACATATTTTCTATCCTTCCTATAGATTTTGCATACAAACCAAATGCTTTCAGGCAAACCTGCCATAAAAGAAAGGCTTGCTGCCCACCTCAAGTATATCATACCGACAAAGCCATCGCAATAAACACTCACATTTTGTCTTTCGACACTTCAACACAATGTCTCGGATTTTGATACAAAATACGCATCAAAATCTCTCGCAGTTGCACCATGAATAGTAACAACACAATTTCATCAATTTGAAGGCTGAACTGTTACCATGGCACTTGGCTCGTCGCTTATGAAAATCAGTCAAAAGCTTGTTCTACCCCTCCCGAAAGACCCCATAAAACGCCCTGTAAGTCTTGGCAATCCCCACCTCCAACGGCGTGTACTCCATGCCAAGCTCCCGCTTGCTTTTCGCATTATCGCACAGATGCGTCTCAAGCTCCTGCACTGCGAAGGGCAGGGGAAAGCCTTGTGCCTGCGCTTGCTCCACGGCAATCTCCAGCTCCTGCAGACCGCCCTCCCCATTATCCTGCAAGGCTTCCTCGCCGCTGCCCTGCGGCGACAATCCACCTGTCAATTCCTTCCACTCCGTCTCGTCCGCCCGCTTGAGCGCCTGCGCCAAAAGCCCGTAATCCACAATCTCGTCTCCGCACAGATTATACCCTTGTCCGTATGCCGCCTCATTCAGCAGACATTTTAAAATTGCCTCCGCGCCGTCCTTCACATACAGAAATTGAAATCTTCCCTTCGCCCCCGTGATGATCGGCAAAATCCGGTTCTGTACCATGATCCTGATATAAAGGGACTCTCTGGGCGCATAATTAAAGGGACCATAGAGCAATGCAGGTCGAAGCGCCGTGGTCTGAATGCCCGCTCTGCCGCATACTGCCGTCAGCTCTCCCTCGAGCGCCACCTTTCCCGTGATATATGCGCCTTCCTCCCCCGCATACCGAACGGTCTCAAAGGGCGCCTCCTCATTAAGAAGCAGGCTCCCCGCCTGCTCAGCGCATTCGCCTGACCACGTATCTCGCCCCACACATTTGACCGACCATGTATCTCGCTCCGCGCATTCGACCGCCTGTTCCACACCGTTACCGCTTTCCTGCGATACCGCCGCTCCCGCCCTATGCGCATAGACGTCCACCGTGCTGATATAAATATATTGCTTCACGCTGCCCGCCAGATTCTCCACCACGGTGCGGATATCCCCCGCCTGATAAGCGCAGAAATCCACCACCGCGTCATAGTCCTCCGTGCAGCGCGCCCAAAGCTGCGGGTCATGCCTGTCCCCATGTATTTCCTTCACGGGAAATTCCGCCAGAGAATGACTGCCGCGGTTGACCACCGTGACCTCATGCTCCTTCGACGCCAGCATCACGAACACCCGCCCCAGAAAATAGCTCCCGCCTATCACCAATAGCTTCAATCCGCCTTCACAACCTTTCCGATAAATACAATCTGCTCGTTCTCGCTGTCATAAATCATAAACGCAAATGGTCTGTCCAGATAGACCTCCTTCTGCTCCTTCACCTCGGGCATCTTCACGGAGTTAAATCGCGCCATCGCCATGGTCACCGCCGCGGCGCGGGTGCCGTCCTCGTCCAGCTCCAGTTTACATTTCTGAATGATATCCGAGATATACGTCACCTCTCCTCCCCCCATTTGAATCAATCCCGACAAATCCGATTCCGCCGCGTCAAACACGGTCTCCACACCCTGCGCCCGCAGGATTCCGACCACATTGTTTGCCGTTGTCTCGAAGTTTAGCTTTGGCATCATCGCAAGAACGTCATATTCCGTGCTCCCGTTCTTCAAAAGGGACTCCAAATCCAAATCCTGCACCGAGAATTCCCCCTCCGCCTTCGGCAGGATCCCGACAAACTCCATACCGTTCATGTATGGCTTGGAAAAAGCCGTCGCATATTCATTCTCATAATAAACTCCCAAGGTGTCCGTCAGCATCTCCTGATTGGACTCCTTGCCGTCCAAATCCGTAAAGGTATGCGGCACGAGCTTCCAGCTCTCCGCCCAAGGTGATTCAAAATACAGCGAATTGACCAGTATCGCCGCCATATCCTCGCTGATATCATCTTCAGAGAGCACCGAAGGAATCAGGTCATGTGTCTTCTCCTTACACCACCCGTTGATCCGACTCACCGTGTTCGCCGCCTGAGCGGGGGCAAAGCTGACCGACGCGATCTCCGCCTGATACTGCTCCTGCATCTTAGCCACATAGTCCTCCACCAGCTTCCTGTCGTCCTTCACCCAGATAGAATTCGCTATCTCATAAGCCATTCTGTAACCGCCCATGTCCGCCTGCTCGGAATCTCCGTAATTCAAACCCTCCGCGAACTCCATATATGCCTTGGCAAAGCTCCCGTAATCCTCTCTGCCAAGATAAGCCTGCAGCTCCTCCTTGGTCTTGCCCTGCGCGCCACCTGCAACAAGCCCCAGAGCCATATCCAAGGACAGCGGACTCACCATAGTATTCTCAGAACCACCCACCTGATATACCATATCCGCAAAATACGCCGCCCGCTCACACATTCCATCTGTCTCGACCCTCTCAAGCGCCGCCTGTTCCTCTCTCGCTTCCATTTCCCCCTGCTCCTCCTTGGATTCCTGTGTCTGAGTCGGCTGCTCCTGAGCGCCCTCGGGATTCATAAGCCCGACGCTCTCCCCTGCACTAAGTGCAGGGTTCAGCCCTTCCCCCGTGCCACAGCCCGCAAGCACCGCGCCGCACAATAATACCGCCAACAGCTTCCCCCGCATTCCGCCACTCTTGCTCATTCCATTCTTCATCATCTCTCACCCTTTCCCTAAAAACTCGCCATGAAAATTGTAACTGTTCAAAGTCAGGCATCAAGCAAACACACCGCCTTTACAGGGTTGATCCTGAATAGTCACTACAAATATTTCCTCTGCATCGGCGTGTGTATAATATAAGACGACTTTTTTGTCAGAAGGTTCTCAGCCTGACACTATCTGAAACATATTTTCAGCCCTTCTCTTTCATGTATATTGTATAATTTTCTGCCAAGAAACACAATCTAAACTAAAAATATTTTTTATCAGAAAGGAAAAGCTTATGCGCAAAATTATTCCCTTGAATCATAATTGGCTCTTTACCAATACCCCCTATGCCGAGCTGTCGCCAAAGGACACCGTCTGGCGCACGGTCTCCCTGCCCCACACATGGAACGCCGTGGACGGGGCCGACGGCGGCGGGGACTATTACCGCGGGGAATGCTGCTACAAGACCACGTTGAATCCCTCGGTGCTCCTTGCGGGCAGCCCTTGGGGGAGCTGTCGTCACGCGGACGCTCTCTGCGGCTCCTGCCGTCCGAAGGAGGAACAGGAGGCGGACGAAGCAGCTCATTCTCATCACTCAAGTCTGAATCCCTTTCATGCCGTCCTGCGCATTCCTGCCCTCTCCCTGTGCGGCAGTGTCTATGTGAACGGCAGGGAGGCGGGCTCCCACGAGGGCGGATACTCCGCCTTCACCGTGGATATCACGCAGGAATTTCGCAAGGCGCGCAGGGCGGGGGAGGAGCTGGAGCTTGTCATATGCGCCGACAACAGTCATCACAGCAATATTTATCCCCAGACTGCGGATTTTACCTTCTATGGCGGTCTGTATCGGGGCGTGGAGCTTCTTATTTTGCCGGACTTTCACTTTGAAGCGGGCTTCCATGCCTCCAAGGGACTGGCAGTCACCTGTGAGCTCATGGAGGAATCGGAGCATGCCGTGCTTCACCTGAACAGTTGGATCAACAAAGCCACCCCCGACTATACGATTCGCTACCAGATCGTTGACAGGGACAGTAGAGTCTGCGCCGAGTGTTGGCGTCCCGCGGCGGAGCCAAAGGCGGATATCCTGTTCCCCAATCCCCATCTGTGGCAGGGTGTGGACGACCCTTACCTCTATCGCTGCACCGCAACCTTGGTCTACCGCAATGAACAGGTAGATCATGTGTCCACCACCTTCGGCATCAGGGAATTTTATGTGGATTCGGAGAAAGGCTTCTTCCTGAACAAAAAGCCCATGATGCTGCGGGGCGTATCACGCCATCAGGACTGGCTCTATGAGGGTTATGCGCTGACAAGGGAACAGCATTTCAGGGACGCGGAGCTGATTCAGGAGATCGGCGCCAACACGGTGCGGCTCGCCCACTATCAGCACAGCGAGGATTTCTACGACGCCTGCGACGAATTTGGCTTTATCGTGTGGGCGGAGATCCCTTATATCAGCATTCAGAGCGATGACCCCGCCGCCCATAAGAACTGCCGTCAGCAATTGACGGATTTGATTTACCAGAACTACAACCACCCTTCCATCTGCTTCTGGGGGCTCTCCAACGAGATCACCATCGGCGGCGAGAAGGCGGGACTTGTGGAAAATCACGAGGATCTGAACGCCTTGGCAAAGCAGCTTGACCCTAGCCGCCTTACCACCATGGCGCATGTGAGTATGCTGCCCATGGATTCTCCCCTCCACGGGATCACGGACGTGGAAAGCTATAATCATTACTTCGGGTGGTATGGTGGAAGCTATGATTACAATGAGAAATGGCTTGACGAATTTCATGAAAAGCACCCCGAGATATGCTTAGGGCTTTCGGAATACGGCGCGGAGGGCATCATCACCTATCAGCCCGATACTGCCAAGTGCAGGGATTATTCCGAGCGGTATCAAGCCGAATATCATGAGCATATGGCGAAGATTCTCATGGAGCGCCCCTATCTGTGGAGCACCCATGTGTGGAATATGTTTGATTTTGGCTGCGCCGCCAGAGACGAGGGCGGCGTGGCAGGGCGCAACAACAAGGGATTGGTGACGATGGATCGGCAGATTAAAAAGGAAGCCTTCTTTGTATACAAGGCGTATTGGAGCAAGGAGCCCTTTGTCTACCTGTGCGGCAGGAGATATGCGCGCCGCGCGGGTGAGACCACGCATGTCAAGGCTTACTCCAACCAATCACAGGTGAGTCTGTATGTGAACGGGGAGCTTTTTACCACCTCGGTGGGCAGCAGGGTATTTCTGTTCGAGGACGTGCCCTTGGAGGAGGGCTTCACCTACCTCACCGCCGTGGCGGGCGGCGCGGGCAATACCGACGTCAGCGACACGATAACCTTGGAGCGTGTGGAGGAGAAGCCCGCCATCTACACCCTGCCGAAGGAGGAAGGCGCGGGAGATGGCGTCGCCAACTGGTTTGACAAGATAGAGACCGTGGCAAGCGACGCTCCCATGGAATACTCCGACACCCACTACTCCGTCCATGACAAGATAAACGATATCCTTGCCAACGAGGAAGCATATCAAATCCTCTCCGCCGCCCTCTCCTCCATCAGCGGCATGAAGCTGAATAAGGGAATGCTCGCGATGATGGGAGGGAAAACCTTGGCGGAAATGACGGAAACCCTGCGCTCCATGGGGAATCCGCCCGCTGACGGCTCCTCTGAGGACACATCAGGGAGCCCCCGCAGAATTCCTGAAAACGCTCTGCAGATCATTAATTCCGAGCTAAATAAGATACAAAAGCACCATTAGTCCTCCGTTGAATCGCACAGCCACCCCACCAGAACGATACACTCATGTGCAAACAGCGGAAATGCCGCCAAGCCCGCCAAGAGCAGCCACTCTCCCGCGGAGAGCCACGCCGTGCCAAACGCGCTTACCAAGAATGGGATCTTGGTCACTGCAAATTGCAGTGCCAGTCCCACGGCGGCGGCAATCAGCATCAGCTTGTTCTCCCTGTGATTCATGCGAAAAACAGAGCGTGTGACATCACGCATTCCCACGGCATGGAATAGCTGCGACATTCCAAGCACCGTGAAGGCATAGGTCTGCGACCTGATCAGGATTCCGCCGTTTTCAAGCATTTCACGAATCCCGTTTAGGTCAATACCCCTGCCTGCCGCCCGCAAAGCTGAGCAGGGCAGCAGCAGGAACGCCGTCAGGCTGACACCTGCAATCAACAGCCCGTAAAATAGGGTACAGACCAGACCTCCTCTCGCGAACAGGCTTTCCCCTGCTTGTCTGGGATTGTGCTCCATCAGGCTTCTGCCGTCATTTTGGTCCACCCCCAAGGCGAGCGCGGGCAGAGAGTCCGTGATGAGATTGACCCACAGGATATGACTGGATTTTAACGGAGAAGCCATATGAAACAGCACCGCCGTGAACATGGTGAGAATCTCGCCCATGTTGGAGGAGAGCAGAAAGATCACTGATTTGCGTATATTCTCATATACCCCCCGCCCTTCCTCAATAGCTTTCTCTATGGTGGCAAAATTATCGTCCGCAAGTATCATATCCGACGCCTGTTTCGCCACGTCCGTGCCGTTTTTGCCCATGGCAATACCGATATCCGCGCTTTTCAGGGAAGGCGCGTCATTCACGCCGTCTCCGGTCATCGCCACGATATCCCCCAGCTCCTTGAAGCCTTTGACAATGCGCACCTTCTGCGCGGGGGACACTCTGGCGAACACCGTGATATCCCTGCTCCGAAGCTGTTCAGAAAGCCCCTTTGCATCTAGCCGCTGAAGCTGTTCCCCTGTCATGCACTGGCTCATGCGCTCGGCGATCCCAAGCTGCCTAGCGATGGCAAAGGCGGTCTCCACATGGTCTCCCGTGATCATCACGGTCTTGACCCCCGCCCGCCTGAAGGTCTCCACCGCTTCCACCGCCTCCGGACGAACAGGGTCACGCATTCCCACCAAGCCCAAAAAGGTCAGCCGCTCCTCCTTGGGCTTCCCCGTCCCTCGATACATGGCAACCGCCAGTGTCCGAAGCGCGTCGGCGGAGAGCTTTGCCACGACCTCCTCCACCTCTCTCCTCCGCGCGGGTGTCAGTCGCTCCTCTCCTCTCTCAGTCCTGATATATGTACATCTTTGCAGCACGATGTCCGGCGCGCCCTTCGTGTAGCTTATCTTTTTGCCCTGAATGTCCGCGTGAAGCGTTGTCATCAGCTTACGGTCAGAATCAAACGGAAGCTCCCCGACCCTTGGCATACGCTGCTCGAGCTCCGTCTTGTCAAGCCCTCTTTTCTCGGCGTAATCCAGCAGGGCAAGCTCTGTCGGGTCCCCCAGACGCCCCTCAAGCACTGCGTCATTGCACAATACCATTCCCCGTAAAAAGTCCTCCGAGGGGCTCGCACCTGTCAGCAGCATTCCCTTGCCCGCCTCATAGCATCTCTCCACTGTCATGCGATTCTGCGTGAGCGTTCCGGTCTTGTCCGAGCATACCACGTTGACCGCCCCCAAGGTCTCCACGGACGGAAGCCTGCGGATAATGGCGTTCGCCTTGACCATTCTCGTAACGGACAATGCTAAGCAGATGGTCACAACGGCAGGCAGTCCCTCGGGCACCGCCGCCACCGCGAGCGAGATAGCCACCAAAAGCATCTCCATGATGCCCCGATGCTGACACATGGCAAGGAGAAAGAGCGCGCCGCACAGGAGGAGTGAGAGAATACTCAAAATCTTCCCCAGATCTCCCAGACGCTTTTGCAGCGGGGTAAGCTCCTCACTATCATCAGATATCATGGAAGCAATCTGTCCGATCTGGGTATGCATTCCCGTGGCAATGACAATCCCCTCACCATGACCGGAGGTGACGATTGTGGACATAAATGCCATATTATGTCTGTCCCCCAGTGGGATCTCCTCGTCCAAGCGGGCTGTCGTGCCGCTTTCCTCTGTCATATTCCCTGATTGATAGTCCGCCATCTTGTCCACCGGAAGGTTCTCACCGGTAAGCGCGGACTCCTCGATTTTTAGGTTGATCGTGTGCGTCAGCTCCATGTCCGCCGGCACCTGTCCCCCTGTCTCCAGACACACCAAGTCCCCAACCACCAGCTCGGAAGCCGCTATCTCCTGCTTGACGCCGTCCCTCACCACAATCGCATGGGGACTGGTGAGTCTGCGCAGGGCATCTAACGCCTTTCTCGCCCTGCCCTCCTGCACCATACCCACAAAGGCGTTGACAAACACCACCACCCCGATGATTGCGGCGTCTGCAACCTCTTTTAAGAGAAAGGAAATGACAGCCGCTGCAAGGAGCACATAGATCAGGGGGTCGTTAAGCTGTGACAGAAAGGTTTGAAGCGCGGTCTTGCCGCGGGCTGCCTGCAGCTCGTTTTTGCCGTCTGCCATAAGCTGTTTTGCAGCCTGTTGTGAGCTTAGTCCTTGATAATCAGCTTTGTGTGAATATTTATCCATTGTCAGTCCCCCTTCAAGATGTGTCGTGCTATATTGTGCGTCGTGTTTGTTTTGGTTGATGTACTAGCATAATATGCCTTTGGGGGGACAAGTATGCATGGCAAATGTGCCTTGCGTACTTGACGCCCCGTTGCTTGCAGCGGGGTTGTTGACTACGGTCGGGGCGGCGGGAGAGGACCGGGAGGAGTTTCGCAGGCGGGCTGCGGTTGGGGGTTTTCTAATAGTGCGGGGAAGGGGGCTGCAGCTTGCGGGTCGGCTCTAAGGTGCATCCGTGCACCTAGAGCCTGAAATGCGCATCCGTGCGCATTTCACCCTAGGTTTTGGACGCACTATAAGAAAACGCTCCAACCTCCGCCGAAGCCCGCGAAACTCCTCCCAGTCATCTCCCGCCTTGGTATCGGGGTGAAACATCAGTGTGAAACATTGGTGTGAAACGGATACATATGGCTTGTATGAGATTTTATGGTTGAATTGTTGGTTTTAGGGAGCATATACTTTCCACACAGCAACCAGTGAAGGGGGCTGTGAAAGGCGGAATTAAAGTGCTCCACTTTTCACAGCCCCTTTGTTAATGATATGTTTATTTCAGTACGTCTCTTGAGTTGATGGTAAATTTCACCGTGACCTTTCCGCCATACAGTCCGGCGCCGTTTATGGTCACGCTCCCCTTGTTCTTGCCTGCCGCGATATTCGCGCCATAGAGAAGCGTATAATCTCCCGCTGCTTTGTCGGACTTTAAGGTCAGTTTCGTCAGCTTGTATGAGCCGGACTCATCTGTCAGAACGGCTTCCGACGTCTCCCGAGCCTGTTTTGCGGCTTTGACGGCCTGTTTGTCTCCGTAATAAACCGTGACCTCGGGCGTTACCTGTCTGCCGCTGTAAGTGGTCTGGCGGGCATCCGGTGCAATCACCACATAGAGAGTAGCTGCGCTGAGCTTGGTGCTATAAATCGTCAGATCAACCATCATACTCCCTTGATAACCGCTGCCCTCCTTTGCCTCAATTCGGGCATAAGGCCTCATCTCCTCATAGGCTTGTCCCGTGAGAGCGGAATCGGAAAGCGCCGCCAGATAAGCTGCCACGGCTTTCTGTGTGCAATTCACATAAGTCACCTCATAATCCGTCTTTGCACGCAATGCCTTTTTACCGTCCATAAGCTTGATTGTCGGACGGTACTCATAATCCTCCGCCTTTTTATCGTTGAAAGCAACGGAGGCGGCAGTCGCCTTCAAGCCGGACTGTTCTACCAGCGAAGCGGCACTGATTCGGAAATCCACCTGTAACGTTCCCGTATAATTATTCTTGCCTTTCAGCAATATGACAGCCTGATTGGTGCCGGCCGCGGTAACCGTGGTGTTGTTTTGATAGGTAACGGTATAATCCGTACCTTCCTTTAACACCCCGCCGGTAGCGCTGTTGCAAAGCTGTATGCGTCCTGACGGCTTTGCTCCCTCTCTCGTGTAGACAACCGTTCCGTCCAGTCTGATCTTCGTACCCTCATATACAATCTGATCCTGCGCGGTATTGACCGCGGTAACCTTCACCGTATCTGCCAGCGGCACTGCCGTTATGCGGAAGGTTTTCTGAAAACTGCCGCTGTAGCCCGCGGAAGGCTTTGCGGTGAAGATCATGGTGGCAGTACCTTTTTTGATATTATTTTTATAGGTGACCGTATAATCTTTTCCGGATACAAGTGGCTTAGACGTATTGATCTCCGTCAATATCACACCGCTTTGAGTCAGTGCTTTTCCGCTATAATTCAATGCGGTCTGCAGACCGTCCACACGGATTGTCTTAGCATTAAAAGTGCTGCCCTTGATTTGGAAAGTCACACTCTTGCTGCCCGCATAATCGCCCTTGCCCGTGAGAGTCATGGTCGCCGTTCCCACGCTGCGGTGGTTTTTATAGCTGACCGTGTAATCTCTTCCGTACAGCAGGTATTCTTTCCCAACCTTCACGGTAAATACATTGTCGCCGTTGGCCTCCGCCTGAGCGCTTATGGTTCCGTCCTCTCCAACGGCATAGTATGCTTTGGCGGATGCATCGTAATACCCGGGCCGCAAAATGATATTTTGTCCCGTGTAATCCGTCTTTTTCTGGTTCTTGCCCAGCGTGACAGACACATTCTTGATTAAATGGCTCTTATCCGTCACATAGATGGTCTTCTCAAATGAGCCTGTAAAGTTTCCGATACCGTTGACGCGCATCGCAAAGCTTCCTCGATATCCGGCAGGAATGGCAGGGAGTACGCCTGTCTCGGTGGAACGCGCGACCACGCTTCCGCTTGCAAGCTGCTGATCCGCCCCGTCATAGGCTGTAACCGCCGTGAGAATGACCTCATAATCCTTCCCCGCCCTCAAGGCTTTCTTGTACTTCAAAGAGCCGAAAGGCTTCTGCGCTTTCTTGCTGTTTACAGCCAGTTGATTGGTATATTTGAAAGTAAATCCTGCGGCGGAGTCATCGCCTTCCTTGTTGGCGACAGATGCAGGAACAATATGGAAGTTCTGATAGACAGTGCCTTTATAGTTACCCTTTCCGGTAATGACCACATAGGCGAGCTGTTTGGTAAAGCCCTGCCCCGCTTCTTCCCCGGTGGAGCTGATACCGCCCATTCCCGTCTCTGCGTCTGTGTCCGCGTCAATATTATTATAGTATTTTATCGTATAGTCTTTTCCGGCTTTTAAGGGAGTGGAGCCGTCGCCGGAATAGACGCATACCGTGGGCTTGAGCGCTTTCCCTGTGTAGGTCTGGCTGCGGATTTCCTGTATGCTCAACTCCTCATCTTGATCACCGCCGCTCTCACCACTGCCGTCACCGCCGCCCATCACAATACGCCAGCCGGCATACAGCGTGAGATTTTCCTCTACCACGTCCGTATCAAACTGCCAGAGGACAGTGCATTCCTTATCCTGATACCAGCCTGTAAAGCGATACCCCTGCGCCTTGGGCGGCTGCGGTTCAGCAATCAGGCTGCCCTGTCTGACGCCCGTCAGGGGAGGAAGCGTCCCATGACCGTTTAAGTCGAAGGTGACGGTATAAAACCCTTCCTCTTCAACCGCTTCTTTGGTGATAGCAAAGCTAAAGTTCAGTGTTCCCCGGTAATTGCCCTGTCCGGTGACAGCGATCGTCGCATCTCCTATGGCGGTATTGTCGCTCCAAGATACGGTGTAATCCGTTTTATATACCAGCTCCGTGCCGTTCACTTTCACGGACTGCGGAAGCGGCTCCTTCGCCGTGCCGTCATAAACGCATGATGTATAGGGAAGTGTCACAACCGTGTTCGCTTCCTTTAATGTGCAAGGCTCCACTGTAATCGTCACAGAGGCGCTGTACTCTCCGTAAGTCACGGTCAGCGTTTTCTCGCCCAATGTAAGCATATCAATACTGTCCGCATTGGTGCTGTAATCGGTGACGGTCTCTGTTGCCGCGCCGTCACTCCCAAGCAGCGTCACAGTCAGGTCATCGACGTTTAAGGCGTCCCCGTATTCATAAACCGTCTTGGTTTTCTCCGCGCGCAGCCTATTCACTCCCGGCTGTTCCGACCCTTGTCCATCGTCATACTCTAGCCAGAGTCCCTTTCCCTCGTACAGGAATGCCTCATTGTCACTTGTGTAGATCTCCATGCCCTTGGCATCGGACACAGTGAAATAAAAGGTCGGCGTGAGTTCATGCAGTTTTGTCATATCAAGAAGCGTAAGCTTGGACTCGCCGCCTGCAATGTCCCTGATTCCGGTGCTGAAGATTTCCTGCTCATGAGCATCATCCCGATAAATCTTAATGATTGCGTCCGAGGGAAGGATTCCGCTGTTGGTCACGATCACTCCGGCATAGAGGTCTCCGCCTGCAAAATCCGAATACACGTCAATGGAAAAGTCCGGCGCGCCCAAGGATAACGATATGGAGTTATCCTCCCTATTCGTCTCCCCGTCTGCAAAAACGGTGAGGTCTTGGGTGTAGAGCTTTGTCATCTCCTCGGGCAGCGTGACGCCGCTCCATGTCACTTCCCCAGACGTTCCCGGCGCAATGGAGAGATCGGTGATCACGTCCTGAATACTGCCGTCTTTGGAGGAAATCTGCAAGCTCTTTACAGTCTGATTGCCGTTATTCATCACCACCAGCTGCAAAGGATAGGACTCTCCAAGCTGCTCCTCCGCTTCCGAATACCAAGTGACAGCGGTATCCGTCAATTCCTTCGGCGCACCTAAGCAGATATGTGCATTGAGCGTGTCCTCTGCGTATTCTTTGCCCAGATAGGCCAGATGATATCCTGTGCTGTCCATCCAACCGTCCAAATGTGTCGTGAATTCACTGTCAAGCGCTCCCAGTCGGTACGGAGCAGACCACGTCTTGCCGTCAAAGTCTGCACAATAGACGTCCACACCGTTCTCCTCCGTCAGAGAAGTGGCCGTCCATACAAGAGCCGCTTCCCCGTCGCCTGCGGACGATTCCAACAGGGAGAAATCCTGCCCTGATGAATTACGGTTTTCCTCTGCCAGAACAAACAAGGCGGTCTGTCCATCGGGCGTGTAGGCAATATTCCCCTCCTGATACCAGAACAGACAGTTCTGTCCTCCCACGCTGCCAAAGAGAGGAACGGAATCCACAAACTCATTGGACGTAATCACGGATAATTGCCCGGATTCAGCGGGATAAGCTATGTAAATATCCCTGTCATCCTGTGTGTTCAAATCGCCGTCCGTGTCTAAACCCGCAGCAATGCAGACCTGCGTCCCAAGCGAGCCAACAGCCAAGGTCAGCGGATATTGCCCATCCTCCAGAGAAAGCGTCTGTACCTGATAGTCAGATGTGGAAGATGCATAGCAAATCCCCATCCGGTTCGCGTTAGAAAGCAGACCATCCGCCGCAGAAGCATCATTTGTCATCCACGTGACAGTCACCGCCCCGTCATCCCCCGCATAAATCTGCGGCTGTAAGTCTCCGGCCTCCGTCTTGATCACGGAAGTGCTGCGAACGTCCCCTGTGCCGCCATCAATTACCGCCAGCATCAGATCCATTTCTCTTCCAACCTTTGCCATGGCAGCCGTGGCGTCCATGGACAGGAAATCATCTCCATAGACAGCCCCTGCGTCCGACCAGATGACATAGATGTCAGTTCCATCCGTAGCGATATCAAAGTCAAAGTCGGCAGTCTCGTTTGCGCCGCCGTCAGCACGGGAGGCCTCCGACCAAGTGACGCCGTTATCCGAGGAAATCTGATAGAAAAGAGCTGTCTGGTTTTGGTCACTGCGCCCCTCCACACCATCTAAATAAAACAGATAGAGCTTGTCCTCAAGCTGCAGAAGGCGGGGCGACGCATTCCGATAGGCGTAATCCAGTATGCGGACGGATGCGGATTCTTTCGCATTCGTCAAGGAATAGGTCATAGCGCCCCCAGCCTTGGCGGAAGATGCTGCCCGCTTGTCCAGATAATCCATGGAGATAATCTCCGCGCCGGACATATCGGGATTGGCTATGCTGCTTTGACTGAGCAGCGCAGGGGCGGATTGTTGATTGCTGTCGTAGATGACCCAAGTTCCGTCTATCTCCGCCAAAGCTTTCGTGAACATCAAAGCCTCCGCCGTGATCTTGGCATTTCCGTTCAAGGACACCTTATCAT
>JAMPHH010000024.1 GCA_023663505.1 Muribaculum sp. | reverse complement strand
TCTTCATGTCTGAACTCGTCATTTTTTAATTCTATAATTACATTGCAGTGAAGTAATCTATTATAAAAAACTAAGTCGATAAAATAGTATTTATCATCAATTATTATCCTTTTTTGACGTGCCTCAAAACAAAAGCCCTCACCAAGCTCTAATATAAATTCCTGCAGGTGATCCATAAGTGCCTGTTCAAGATCAGATTCGGATACCGCCTCTTTCGCATCTAATCCAAGAAATTCAAACGTAAATGGATCCTTAATTGTAAGCGCATATTGTTTATATGTATTGGATCCTTTATTACCATAATTTCTCGAAGATGAGAAAACGACAATCCATTTATAAGTGTTTCGGAATCTGTGACAAATTCGTGCGGCATTGTCGCACTTTTTTCAATTTCCGGCAACTCAAATAAGTGCGACACTGTCGCACCAATCTGCGGATACATCGTATAAAACTGTCTACACCATTTAAACAGAGTGGAATTCATACCTTTCTTATCAATTCTTTTTTCCAGATTTTTCAACAAATTACTTCCATATTCAGCCCTGTCTTTTCCATCTTGCTCATATTCCACAATATAATAACCTATACACCAATTTCGCATAGTCATAAGCTGATTTACAGCTCCGCTGGCCGCATTGCTTGTCTTCGCACCTATATCCTTTATTGATAGAGCCAAAGCTTCAAAAGACTGTTCTTTTTTCATTATATTCCTCCTGTATCATTTAAAATCTACCCGCACACCTCTCCTTACAAAAACGTCTCTATCCTCTGACTGATCACATGATACTCATGATTATGGACATAGTGCGGGCAGTCTAATTCTATATAGCTTCCATTATCCGCTTGAGAAATGTACTCTGTTTGTATTCTGCGCCATGTATCCCTGTCAAATCCCGTCTCGGAACCATCGGAGATAAATAACAGCATCGGGAGCTGCGGCACGCCCATAGCCTTCACCCTTTCAGCGTTTTCCTTCACCATCTCCGTTTCGTTTAGCATTGTTATGTTTAGCGTTCGGCTGTAAAATATAGCCTTGAATATTTCCTTTTCCGCATCTGATAAGATACCGTATTTCACAGCGTCACAATCCGAGACTCCCAGAATGAAACGAATCATTCCTATCCTCGCCGCACAACCCGCAATTCGCATCAGCGGCATTTTGATCTTCATGCCGTCATAATATTCCGGCACAGCCATATCGAGTCCGATGATCGCGCGCACCTCATTCGGATATTTCTGCGCCCAATATAAGGCTTCAAGTCCTGACATGGAGTGTGGGCAAAGAACATAGGGGGCAGTCAATCCTGCCCCCGCAAGTGCGGCTCTCGTGTCCTCAAGTATGGAATCAATGTCCCTGCGTTTATCGACAATATCGCTGAACCCGTATCCGAATCTCTCTACCACGGCAATCCGGTATCGACTGCTCAGAAACGAATAGAGAGCTTTGAAATCCAGTATGGGCGAACAAGTACCGCCTCCCGACATGAAGACGAGCGTCATGTCACCCGTTCCCTCGATATAGACGCTCATATTGTGTCCGCCGACCTCCACCATCTGTCCAAGCGGCGAACGCAGCCCCGCCTCCTTTTTCAAGCAGACTTGATGAATCATATACACAATCAACAGCAATATCATCATGATTGCTATACTAATCAAAAGTATTGCCATTACCCTTCCCCTTTGTCATATCGTCCCCGATACATTCGGCTTCCCGCCGCGGATAATTTTGGTGCGGTTTACACCTCCGTAAGGCTATCCTGCAACAGTCCCTCCACGGCATTCTCCACCGCGTCATACCTCGGGGCGGAGAGCTGTTCCACCAATATCTTATAGGGGTCAAGTTCGCTCCCTAGCACCATCTTGACGATAGTGGGCGAAAATCCGCTCACAAGCGCCACCCCGCAGTCATTTTCCCTGACAGGGATCGTGCATGTCCTGCTGCATATATTCCAGAACACGAGTCTGGGCATACGATAGCCCCGCGCGGCGTAGCTCTTGGCAATGGTGTCAAACAGCCTTTCGTCAGGAGATACCCACCTGTCATTCACCACATATCTTGTCGCCGAGTCGAACTCCATATCCGACAAAATCAGCACATTCGTCGGAAGCTCCTGCTGAGGCATATGATTCTTCACCGCCGTGTGCAGGATCAACTCAAACACAGCCTGAATGTCGGTATTGGCAACCTCGTTATGGGCAAGGGCAAGCTCAAGCTTGTCATGGAGCGTCCCCGCCCTTGACAAATCCACAAACTGAGGGTTCTGGCTGAACGTTATGTAATTGTCCTTAAACTGCCCCGTGCACCGCTCGGAGAAATAAATGGCAAGCGCATTCGCCACATCAAGACATCTCACGCCCGAATTGCCCACGGTGGAGAACATGCTCCCCGAACCGTCCGCCACGCAAAGGGTAGAGCCCGCCCCCTGCACGAAATCGGGCAACGCCTTCCACAGCTCCTCAAGCGTCACGTCCACGGAGCGAAGCGAACCTGTCCAAGCACGCTTTTCTTGGTCAAAATAAGAGTGCACGATATCATGGGGATAAAGCACCCCTGCATGAATCTGCTTTTCCCCCTTCTGCACCGCGCCGAGGAACTCTCTGCGTCTGATCTCGTCATTTCTGAGAAACGCCCTGTTATACACGAGGTTTGCCCTAGAGGGGACAGCCGAGTAATCGATGCCTGCCCAATCCCCGCGGCTCATTTTCACCTCGACCACATTCAGGTACTTTCTGTAAAGGGAAAGTGTCTGCCTGTACTGTCTGCTCGTCATGGAAAGCTTGTCAGCCAACAGGCGCGCCATGCATTTGGTATAGGAAGCCGACGCGTTCTCGGAGGGAAGCCACTTTGCACAAAGGCTTATGGATTCACCCTTTTCCATATTGGCAGAGTCCTCCTGCAGCTGCTTCTGAATGAAGCCCGCAGCCTCGTCCCCGAGGGGCGTATCCAACAGCGCCACCACCACGTCCCATCTGGAATACTCCGGCACAAGCGGCATGAGCGCCCTAGCGATATCCACATGCGACTGCGCCAGATAGCAGAGAATCGTCCTGAAAAGCCTTCTCTCCCCGAGCCCTTGTCTCACGTCGCCCGCATAAAAAAGCCACCTCAGCGCAAGCGCGGGATTCTCGTAATACGCCTTCACGAACCTCTCCACAAGCTCCTCCGCCGACTCATTGCGCATGGAGGAAACGGCAAAATTCATATCCAGCAGGGCTTTCCCCGTGGTTCTGTAACCGACAGCGCCGTTCTCTGTCACGGATACATTATATTCTTTATTCAGCAAATCCTTCATATTCTGTATGAAACCCATGGGAACACCCTCCAATCGTATTTTTTGACTCCGCTTGTCTCATTGCCTGCGGGAATAAAGGGGCCAGCCGGATTCGAACCGGCGACAGGTGGATTTTGAGTCCATTAATGGTTGCTGTGCGAACTTTTGTCAAAGCTCTGAGCGTATCGCTCTATACCGCTCTACCAACTGAGCTATGGCCCCGTAAAGCGCCACGCTCCGACCACAGGAGCAGCCGAAACGCGGCGCGGGAGCGGACGGATTGGATTTGAACCAATAAATGCCACTTGAAAATTGCTGCGAATGTCTTTGACAAGACATATTTCCAGACCGCTCCGTAAGAATACTATAACACACACCAAAAAAGGAAACAATATACTTGTGGTATAAGTTTCCTTTTTCCATGTGGCACTATCAATATATCTTCGGATTAACCTCTTCTTGAAAATATCTTTTTTACCCTATATTTGTTATATTGCTCTATACCTCCATCACACAGGATTCATTATAAAATGGTATCTTAGAATCATGTGTAATAAACTTCATTCCCTCTGCTTTTGCTTGCGCAATCATAATCCGGTCAAAGGGGTCATTATGCACCTGATGCTCATTATAAAATACCAACGTTTCCAATGCCGCTATATGTTTGTCTGTAATCGGAAGCATCTGATATCCCATCTTTCTACATAACTCCGATAATTGGGAGCCACTAATCCGGATTTTATCCGGCTTCGACATATATTTTATTGTCGTTTCCCACACAGACGCAGAACTATAATAAACTGAATTTTGGGCATCTATAATCATGCGCTTTGCCTGCTGCGGCAATTTGGGGTTATCATCTAACGCCCATAAAATAATGTGCGTATCTAGCAACAGCTTCATTCCACCACTCCAAACATTTTTGCAATTTCAGGGTTCATTTCGTCAAAATCGTAATCGTCATCATACAGCTTCTGTCCTTTGGCAATCCCGATTCTTCCTACAACTGTCACATTCTTTTCTTTGGTCTCCGGCTGCATGAAACGGTCTATCATTTCCAATAAGAACTGCAAATTATCTTCTGAAAGTCCACCGATTTTCTGAACAACCTGTTCCTGTAATGCCGACATAAAGACACCGCCTTTCCATTATAAAACCAACTGCTCCGACTGTTTTATCCTATTATTTATTATACACAAATACCGCTAGCTATACAATTACAAATTCACTTTTCAGACATTCTCTCAATGCAAAAAGAGCGGGTATCGCAAATCTGAGTCCATTTATAGATTAAGATATAATTTTCGTTTACTAAATCTCCGCATTTCTAATGTGGAATCTAATGTCCTTCTATATTATCCGCAAACGGAGCCGAGGTATTGATATCAATGACATAATACCCGTCCTGCGTTTTACTCACGCGACAGCTATATTCATCAAACACATAATATTTCGTCATGCATTCCTCTATTTCACTTTCCTGCATTTGGGTGGAAAATACAATAGAGGACAGACAATCCACATGGTTCCCTGTTCCCGACGTGTTTCCCGTTTCCGAATAAACCTTGATAATCTCAATATCAGCTATTTCATTTTCCAAATTCGCCTGTAATGTCTTGGTTTGTTCTCCCGTCGCTATATGATTGACACACATGCCAAAGCCCTCATACAGTACCCAAATCACAAATAAGGCAATCGGCAGAATCAAAATCGCTATACCAAATCTTTTTATCCATCTCATAGGTCAACACCCCGCTACGCATAGGATTCCTTCCACCACTCCAAACATTCTTGCAATTTCAGGATTCATTTCATCAAAATCATACTCATACCGATTCTGTCCTTTGAGAATCCCCTTCCAACTGACTATTTCTTTCTGCTTCTAACTTACCGTCTTCTAATGCCCTGTATTCCTGATTCAACTCTTTTAATAATTCCTCCTCACTCGGTAAATACAGCTTATATTTAGAAGCAAAAATCTGTGTCTCCATTTCGGGCAAGGTGTACCTGACTACAGATTCGCTTTTATCCGCACAAAGTACAATACCAATCGGGGGATTATCTCCTTCAGTCATAAGCTCTCTTTCATAATAATGTACATACATCTGCATTTGCCCCAAATCCTGATGTGTCAAATCTCCAACTTTTAAATCTATCAGAACAAAACATTTCAATATATAATTATAGAACACAAGGTCAATTCTAAAATGGCGTCCATCAAATGTAATACGTTTCTGTCTTGCAACAAATGAAAATCCTCTGCCAAGCTCCAAGAGGAATTTTTACAGATGAGTAATCAATGCTTTTTCTAAATCGCTTTCATAAAAAAAGAATTTATTTGTCGCTCAAGCTGTCTGGTACTCCACTGTGCCTTTACCGCTTCCTGCATATAAAATTCTCGTGCATTATTGTTTTCTACCTTCATCAAAAGTCTATAATGCGTCCAGCTTAATTCGTCACGCAGTGCGTGACTATTTGGAAATGTCAAATAGAACTGCCTCATATATTTCAGATTTGTTACTGTAAAGCCTTTTCCAAAATCCTGTGTCATCTGTTTTGACAATTCTTTAAGCAAACCGGTTCCATATTCCGCTTTTTCGTTCCCGCCCTGTTCTTCTATAATTGATTTTCCAATATTCCAATAAGCCTCTACCATCGCAAAATTTGCAGTGTGATATACTTTATTCCTTGCTGATATTAGAATGTTTTTAATTTCTTCATAGAAATTCTGATTCATTTAAATTCACCTCTAAATAATCAATAAATTTTTAGACTTATTATACCATAAAAATACCCCTCAATTCCATTAACTTTTCCTAAAATTTGGTAAAAAAGCACAAATTACGGCTTAATATTTTAAAAAACTCCACTGTTGTCTTTACGCGATAACTATGGTATAATTCTTATAAATTTATTGCAATTATTCATCAAAGGAGAATCATACTATGTTTATTTTATTTGGCGGAATGTTAATCATCATCATTGCAGTTGTTATCTCAGTAGTTTCCTCTGTTGTCTCCGCTATCGCGGCAGATCAGGACGATACGGCGGATTGAGTCTGCTCTCCCCCGTGTCTTCTAAACAGCCTGCCGCGCACGATGAAATACGCGGGGATAAGGAACACGTCCGCGAATACCCACGCTATGGGATTGCCCATGCACACGCCCATGTAGCCAAGGCTTGGCACCAACACCACGGCGGCGATTGAACGCGCCACCATCTCTAGCACCCCCGCCAGAATCGCAAAGGTGGGGAATCCCATGCCCTGTATCATGAAGCGGACGATGTTGACCAACGCCAACAGAAAATATGTCGCCGTATTGAATATCAGGAACAGCTTCACATTTCCTATAATCTCATCTTCACTGCTCTCCACGAATAATCCCGCAAGCTTCTCTCCCCCGACCAATACGATCAGAAAGGCGAGCACGGAATAACACGCGCCCAGAATCACACAGGATCTCAGCCCCTTATCCAGACGCTCCAGCTTGCCCGCACCCACATTTTGCCCGCCGTAGGTAGCCATCGTGGAGCCCAAGGCGTCAAAGGGACACGCAAGGAAACAGCTCACTCTGTTCCCCGCCGTGATAGCGGCGACCGCCATGGAACCCAGTGTGTTCGTGGCACTCTGCAATATCACGCTGCCAATCGCCGTGATAGAATACTGCAGCCCCATGGGAACGCCCATTCCGCACAAAACCCGCATCATATGCCCGTCAGGAGTCCACTCTCCCCGCCTGATATGGAGTATTTCAAACTTCCGGATCATGAACAAAAGACACCCGACCCCTGCCAACACCTGCGCGATCACCGTGGCAAACGCCGCTCCCGCCACTCCCATCTCCAAGCTGATGATAAAGAGCAGATCCAGTCCGATATTGATAAAAGAGGACAGCACAAGGAATATCACGGGCGTCTTGGAATCCCCCAGTGCGCGAATGATTCCCGATACCGTATTGTAGAGGAAGGTCGCGGGTATCCCCATAAAGATAATCAGAATATAAGTATACGCACCCTCCAAAATATTGTCAGGCGTGCGCATCAGCACCAGAATATCCCGACAAAATATCGTGGTCACCGCAGTCAGCACGACGGCGAACCCGATTCCAAGCCACATGCTGTTCGCCACATATCTGCGGACGCCCTCAAAATCCCCCGCGCCGAATTTGTGAGATACGGGAATCGAGAACCCGTTGCACACACCCATACAGAATCCGATAATCAGAAAGTTAATCGCGCCCGTGGCGCCCACGCTTGCCAGATCGTCCACTCCCAGAAACCTTCCCACTATCACCGTGTCCACCAGATTATAAAATTGCTGAAACAGAAATCCCAAAAACATTGGTACTGCGAACCCCAGAATCAGCTTCATCGGAGAACCGTTTGTCAAATCCTTTGTCATTGCCCTGCCTTCCTTCATTCCACAAAATCCTTTACTGCGATTCAGAGTATAGTCTCTTAACAGTTAAAAAGCAATAGTTAATTTGGGAAAAGTTAGGAGAAAATTTTCAGAAGATTTAGAGATTTTGGAAATATTTGCGCAATGGCAGGAAAAATGTTATTATGAAGCCATGATTTACATTGTAGACAAAGGGAGTGTGCCACAGATGTTTATCAAGTTTGTAAAGCCCCAAAATATTTCTTTTAATGTTTGGAGTCCAATCAGAAAACCACGCAAAAACATTATTGGCATGATAGCTATCTTGGCTGTTATATCGTTTACCGCTTGTAGTAAAACGGGAGCTTCCAAAGGGAATATTCAGAATATGCAGACAGAGCAAGCGACCGCTGAGCTTGAACCGGAAACCGAAGCTACGGCAATAGAGAACCTCGCCCCGGATAATCCTATTGAGCTTTATATAAACGTACTTCAGGATTATATAGCGGCGGGCAAAACGGATTTTACCGTTTCATTTATAGATTTAAATGACGACAGCACTAAGGAAATGGTTGTTTTCTTCGGAGAAGCACACTCAGACGGCGGCTATTTGTTTACAATTGAAAACGGGGAAGCAGTCCCTGTCTTGTCAGATGATGGTGTCGGTTGGTATGGACAATATGGAGGATTTACGTATAGGGAAAAAGAGAATATTTTTGCTTCAGAATGGGAGTCTGCAGCATCAGGGCAGCGATTCTACCAAATCTCCTATTATACAATAGAGAATGGGAATGCTATCCGTAAAGATGTAGCGCAAATCATCACACAATTTGACAGTGGCGAAAACAAGTTCTATATAAATGATACAGAGGTGGAAAACGAAATATATAATCGCATCATAGAAAATTACGGGTTATCAGAAATGTCAACTGTAAGCTATTCAGACGGTATTCCTGTAATAAACGGGCAAATGGATACAGTATATGACGCTTACAATAATTAGTGCGGTATGGGGGTAGTAGAAGGAATTTTTTAAATGGAGAATGTTGTTTGAATAGATGGGAGGAGAATCACATGAAAGTATTGGGAAGGTATATAAAATTTATTTTAGTCTTTCTGTCCTTTATTGGATTTATTATGATTGTCATATTTGGGGCAGTGCAATTATACCGATACCACCACCCGCGTCTGGAGATTACATACAGTGTATCAGCAGATGGCACCACCTCGATGCCCCGACTGATTATCAGCAAGGAAAGCTTGTGGGGATATTCAGACTTGGTAAAAGAACATATTGCGACCTACTCTGAGCAGGAAAGTGCGATGGAACGCTACCTCCTTACCACCTACCGCTCCCCAAGGGTTCTCTCAGCCCATGTAGAAACCAAAGACGGACAAACCATATTGACCTTTACGGGGCAGGGTACTTTGGAAAACGGAACCGTGAGTGAGATAAATGAGCAGCTTGTTTTTGATTTTATCCTGACCCATGATATTATTTCGGTTCCCTAACCAAGTCGAGCTTCTTATCCTGCCATTGCAGCATTAGCAGGCGTATAAAGAAAGTATCAAGAAAACACCACAGAGGAGACCAATTATGAAAAAATTCACATATACCTTTGGACTTGCAGCGATAATCATTATACTTTCAGCATGTACTCAGCCAGAGAATCCGGAAGACGCGCAAATGAATGTAATAACCGATACCGCCAATACTGCCGAGACCGACAACACTCATGAAGCTCAGGCAACGCAAAATGATGATGTGTTGGAAAATCTGACAGGGGAATATGCCTATGCATCGGATTATGGAACAGGTTATTTGACTATCTCCAAAACATCTGAGGGATATGATATCTCCGATTATGAATCAGCGTCCTCCTATCGCTTTCTGGCTAATTCATCTAACATAGAAGCCATAGAAAGCAATAAAATCTATCTAAAATACCCTGAACAGGTATTTTCTGATGGCACGGTTGTTTTTAACTATTATATTTTAGAGTATGGTGTGAATGAGATAAACGTGTACTATACAAAGACCCTTCAGGAAGAAGCTCAATTTCTCTATTGCGCCTCGAAGGAAATCCCGGAAACGAATGACTCCGCAGGCGTGGCTCAGGCAGCACAAAATGACGCAGGCTCAGAAAGCCTGACACAAGAATACGCTGATGCGCCTGATTATGAAGCATTAGGGATTCAGCCATATGAATATCCTGCGGAATTTTGTATGGGGGATAATTTAAAAGAGGCAATCTCTGACTTGGCTCCTGCATTTGACCCCTTCGATATCAGCTGCGTAAACCGTGAAGACTGGAAGGAATTTTTTATCGCCAGATTCATTCAGAATTCATGGTCAGCATGTGATTATCTGGATATGCTTTCCATGGAAAACGATGGGCTGATCAGTGTGGAGGAGGTCAACTATATCCAATACTCCCTCACAAATACTTATGTGGACTTTTCCTCTGAAATTGACGGTTTTATAGACAGCCGCGACGCTTCAAGCCCGTTGAACAGCAGTCGGATCACAGGATATGATTACGAGTACACGGACGACGGAGTGAGGATTGTCGCAGATCGTGAAGTTGCAATTACCGGAAGCTCGGCTGTCTATGACTACAAGACCACGATAGAGCTGGTCAAGAATCCTTATAGCTGCTTTGACGGATACAGCGTGATTTCTATTTCGTCCGAGATGGCGCCTCCGGAGCATGAACCTGATAACAGTACACATATATTTTATGGGGACGATATGATGTATGAAAAAGATGGAGTCTTTGTGTTTGAGTGTCCAAGCTCCGATGATGGTTTTGGCTTTACGCATTTTGTCGATGTGGATATGACGGAATTACCGGAGCTTGCAGAGTTTGTGAGGGAAAATGCGGGAAAAAGGTTTAAGGTGACGTACATTTGGAGCGAGGGGGATTCCAAGGCAATCTCGAGGGTAGTGCCTACGGATATCGAGCTTGCTGAACGCAAATAAACTTGCGCAAAATGTCGCTAAATGTGAAAAAAGCACATATTGCAAAATCTGTCGAATTGATTTTTGCCACCTATAACCGATAAAACCAGTTGCAATATGTGATATAATCACATATAATATTCTTATTGGTGATGGAGGTGTCAATTATGCTAATTAGATTTTCGGTTGAGAATTACCGCTC
Organism: Muribaculum sp.; assembly: GCA_023663505.1. GTDB lineage: Bacteria > Bacillota > Clostridia > Lachnospirales > Lachnospiraceae > Acetatifactor. The sequence continues at coordinate 26,876 of JAMPHH010000024.1, read as the reverse complement.
TTTTAATGGACGACAGGTTTTCTCCATGGCAGCAGGAAAACACACTAGGCATAAGGAACAGGTAGTTGCCATTAACGGAAAAAGATTGTTAAAGGCAGGGGTTATTTTTGGCGCAAATGCTGCAGGCAAAAGCAATTTGATAAAGGCTATAAATTTTGGAAGAAATATTGCCCTAAATGGGATAAAAAACAGTATGACTATTAATAAGCATTTTCGTATTGATTCACTGGCAATTAATCGTCCCGGGATTTTCCAATATGATTTTGCTTATAACGGACATGTATATTCATATGGCTTCGCTATTTCATACACACAGAATATATTTCTGTCAGAGTGGCTGTATTTATGCGATAATAATAAAGAAATATGTATTTTTGAACGAGCGGCAGGAGAAGGTATTTCGACAGATTTACATTTTGCAAATGGCGAGGACGAACAAAGATTTAACATATATGCAAATGACGTAACAGATAATACAAGCTTTTTGGCGGAAATATGCAGCCATAAGCTTAGGGAAAGCAAGGAATTTAGTTCATTTTTTGATACACTTGATTGGTTCTCTTCCTTGATAATCATTTTCCCGCAAACCAAATATAGAGACTTAGGGCAACTGTTTAAAAGTGATGAGAAAGAATCGTTAGGAAAATTATTAAACTATTTTGATACCGGTATCGAGGACGTTTTAACAGCAGAAAAGCCACTGGAGGAGGTTTTGGCATTTTTACCTGAGGAATTAAAGGATAATGTAATACACAGCATTCAAATGGAATTTGATGAAGATAACAAAAAACCTTCTGCCGCTGTTGATGTTACTATTGCGGGAAAAAGATTTAGCTTTACTCAGAAAGAAGGCATTATTGTCGGATCACAATTGACCATGAACCACGGCAATCCAACAGATTTATTTGAATTAGATGATGAATCGGACGGAACAAGGAGACTTTTTGATTTAATACCTCTTTACCAAAAAGGAAAAGAAAATTATGTTATTTTTGTTGACGAGCTTGATCGAAGTTTTCATACAAAGCTTACCATAGAATTCCTGCAAAAATTCTTTGAGAAAACAGAAGGACATGCATCACAATTAGTAGTTACACTACATGATTCTAACGTTATGAATTTAAATATTCTCAGGCAAGATGAGATTTGGTTTGTGGAACGAAAGGAGGATCATAGCTCTGAGCTCTATTCTCTAAATAAATTCAAAGAGCGTTTTGATCATTCCGTAGCCAAAGACTATTTATTGGGAAGATACGGTTCTATTCCTATTTTTGGCACGGATAACATGGATATAGGGGAGGAGGAATAATTTGAGAAATTCTTTTCGGCTAAATTCTAATTCTATGTTTGCGAGACCTGAAGAATCGAATCAAGAACCACCTTTGCGAATTGTTTTCTTGTCCGTAGAAGGAAACAAGACAGAACAGAACTATTTTGAATGGATTGAAAAATATAGAGAACAATTGGGGATAAAATCAAGCTAAAGAACGTTTTACAACCAATATAGATGAATTAATAGGTACAGATGAATCAGATGATATGAAAAAAGGAAAATTGGGGTCTAATCTTCCTGATCTGTTTGATTTGCTGAGAGAGATAAAACAGTGATTATTTGCAAGTTGTCAGAAACCACTGTCTCAGATATGCAAATTGGTCAGAACTCGTCTGACCAATTTGCTCTGATATCCATATTAATCCAACTCTGTTGACCTGCCGCCCCATCACCCAAACGGATTCTCCGTCGGATACATCATGCCCTTTGGCTGATTAAAATTCAAATCCTCCACAGGCACGCCAATATACTTGAACACCTCATAGAGCGCCTTGCCAAAATGCCCGAAGGCTACCGCGCCGTGGTGAGGATAATTTTTCTCAATCAACACATGGCGGTAGAAACGTCCCATCTCTGGAATGGCAAACACACCGATACTGCCAAAGGACTTGGTGGCAACGGGCAGCACCTCCCCTTGGGCGATATATGCCCGCAGCTTGTTATCCGACGTAGACTGCAGGCGATAGAAGGTGATGTCCCCGGGAACGATATCCCCCTCCAACGTCCCCTGTGTCACCTCCTCGGGCAGATTTCTCGCCATGATCATCTGGTATTTCATATTGCAGAAGGACAGCTTCTTAGAGCAGGTATTTCCACAGTGGAAGCCCATGAAGGTGTCCTTATGGGTGTAATCAAACTTACCGTCAATGGCTTCCTCATACATATCCTTGGGCACGGAATTGTTGATATCAAGCAGCGTCACCACGTCCTGACTCACACAAGTACCGATAAACTCGCTTAACGCTCCATAGATATCCACCTCGCAGGACACGGGAATCCCCATTCCCGTGAGTCGGCTGTTCACATAGCAGGGCACGAACCCAAACTGTGTCTGGAACGCCGGCCAACACTTACCCGCAATCGCCACATACTTGCGGTAGCCCCTGTGCGCCTCCACCCAATCCAAAAGCGTCAGCTCATATTGCGCCAGCTTAGGCAGCACCTCAGGCTTTAGGTTGCCCGCGCCCAGCTCCTCCTCCATCTCCTTGACCTTAGCGAGAATCCTCTCGTCCCCTGCATGCTTGTTAAACGCCTCAAATAAATCCAGCTCGGAATTCTCCTCAATCTCCACTCCCAGATTATAGAGCTGCTTGATAGGCGCATTGCAGGCAAGGAAATTCAAGGGTCTGGGTCCAAAGGAGATAATCTTCAAATCGGACAATCCGATGATCGCCCTTGCAATAGGCAGGAACTCATAAATCATATCCGCGCAGTCCTCCGCATCTCCCACGGGATATTCCGGAATATAAGCCTTCACGTTGCGAAGCTTTAGGTTATAGCTTGCGTTCAGCATACCGCAGTATGCGTCCCCGCGTCCGCCCACCAGATCATTCTGGCTCTCCTCGGCGGCGGCGATAAACATCGCAGGCCCGTCAAAATGCTTAGCGAGAAGCGTCTCGGCAATCTCCGGGCCAAAGTTGCCCAGATACACGCACAGTGCGTTACAGCCCGCTTTCTTGATGTCCTCAAGAGCCTGCACCATATGAAGCTCGCTCTCCACGATACAGACGGGACATTCATAGATGCCCTCCGTGCCATACTTCTTAGTGTAGGCTTCCACCAAGGCTTTCCGTCTGTTCACAGACAGGCTTTCCGGAAAGCAGTCCCGGCTCACAGCCACGATTCCTACCTTCACTTGGGGTAAATTGTTCATAGTTCTTCCTCCTTGTCTCATTCTAATACTCCATTCTTGCCGCAACCCGGAAATCTGGGCGCAAGCACAAATTTGCGGTTGAAAATCTTTGATTTTCAACCTAATCCCCATTTCTGCGCTGCCCAAGCTTCAACTATGTTGAAGCTGTGCATAAGCAACTTTGTGTCAAGTCATTTTTGACTTTGCAGCGCATAGACACAAATTGCCGGTTGAAAAATTTATTTTTCAACCTAATAACATCTCATACACCGGCTTGCACGCGGGGTAGATTTTTCTAAATTTTGCGTATCGCGCCTCATATTTTGCCACAAGCTCCGGCTCCGGCTCCACCGTGTCCACCACCTTGACGATCCTCTCCGCCACAGCCTCCACGGAAGGGTATTCCCCACATGCCACCGCCGCAAGCATGGCGCCGCCCAGAGCAGGTCCCTCCTCGCTCTCAATGATATCCACCTTCAGATTCAAGACATTGGCGATGATCGTCCGCCAGAGAGGGCTCCTTGCCCCACCGCCGCAGATCTTCGTGCGCTCCGGACAGATGCCCAGAGACCTCGCGACCTCAAGAGAATCCCTGAGTGCGAACGCCACGCCCTCCAGCACCGCCTGCGTCATATCCGCCCTTGTGCTGTCCATGGTCATTCCGATAAAGGTTCCCCTCGCCTTCGGGTCATTATGAGGGGAACGCTCCCCCATCAGATAGGGCAGAAAATACACATTATTCTCCCCCAATCGCTCCCTCGTGATACTCTGCTGTTCCGCATTATATTCCTTGGTTTGCAGAATCTCGTCCATCCACCATTTATTACAGGACGCCGCGCTGAGCATACAGCCCATCAAATGAAAGCTCCCGTCCGCATGAGCGAAGGAATGCAGGGCATTGTGGCTATCTACGCCAAACCTCTTGGACGAGATGAAAATCGTCCCGCTTGTCCCGAGGGAGATATTACAGCTCCCGTCTCCCACCGTGCCCGTTCCCACGGCTGCCGCCGCGTTATCCCCCGCTCCCGCAGCCACCACGCAGCTCTCGGGGATACCAAGCTCACGCGCGATCTCGGGCAGCACACAGCCCACCTTCTCATAGCTCTCATAGCACCTTGCAAGCTGACTCTCCCGCACGTCGCAGATCTCACACATCTCCTTCGACCAACAGCGATTCTTTACATCGAACAGGAGCATTCCCGAAGCGTCCGACACATCTGTGCAGTGCACTTCCGTCAAACGATACGCGATATAATCCTTGGGCAGCATGATCTTGGCGATACGGGCAAAATTCTCAGGCTCCTTGTTCTTCACCCACAAAAGCTTTGGTGCGGTAAAGCCCGTAAAGGAAATATTCGCCGTGTACGCCGACAGCTTTTCCTTCCCGATCACTTCATTCAGATAATCGCATTCCTCTATCGTCCTGCCGTCATTCCAAAGGATTGCGGGGCGTATCACCTCGTCCCTCTCGTCCAGAATCACCAGTCCATGCATCTGTCCCCCAAAGCTGATTCCTGCCACCTGACTCTTGTCGGCGTCCTGCAGCAGTTCCTTAAGTCCCTCCATGGTCTGCTCCCACCAATCCTCCGGTCTTTGCTCCGACCAGCCGGGATACGGCATCAAAAGAGGATACTCTCTGGACACGATCCGCTGAATCGCCCCCTGCCCGTCCATCAGCAGGAGCTTGACCGCCGATGTCCCCAAATCCACACCGATATACAACATCTCCATACCTCCTCATGATATAAATATAACTATTCAGGCTTTACTCTTGGAAAATATAACCGCCCTCTTAAGCCCCCGCAGCTCCCCGCGCAGCTTATCCCAGTCCGCGTCTGTCTCTCCCGCAAAGAATGCCTGATAGAGTGCCTGCTCCTGTTCCTCCGAAATCTCAAGCCCCCAATGCAGCCGCATCCAATCAAGCTGATCGCGCAGCGTGCGAAGCGTGTGATAATTCCCGTTTTTTCTGGACAGCCACGCCTCGATTCGCCGATACTCCAATCGAACCCGCTCCCGTCCGGAGAGCTTGCGCTCCCTGTTCACACGCACAATCCAAATTCCCGCAAAGACTAGCAGCACCGCCACCGCAGCCGCCATCAGGCCATAGCTTGCGCCGCCGAACACATTTTCCAGATACTCTCCCAATGTATCCTCGCCAAAGTCCAGATTAGATTCCTCCTGTTCCATATTCATAAAGGTATCCCAGAAGGACGCAGTGCTCTGCTCCGTGGAGGAAGGCGTCGGGTCTATCACAGTCCACCCCTTGCCCGCAACATATATCTCCACCCATGCATGGGCGTAGGCGTCGGGAATCTCCATTTCCACCAGACCCGTCTTGCCGAGGAAGGAATATCCGTCATAATAATCCTCATAGGCGGCTTCCTCCACCAAGGTTCCCGCCTCCAACACACTGGCATAGGAGAACGCATACCCCTCCACATATCGGGCAGGAATCCCCATATTGCGCAGCAGCATCGTCCCCGCCGAGGCAAAATGCGCACAATACCCTCTTTTGCTGTTCAACAGAAAATGCGAGATATAATCCGGATTGCCAAAGGTATAACCGGGGCGTAAGGTATAGGAATAATTATCTTGAAAATACGCCGCAACCTGAGCGCCAATCTCCTCCCCGCTGCCACTAAATCCGGCTCTGGCGCACACCTCCTCTACCGCCGCGCGGCAGCTCTCGGGCACTGTCAGATAATCCGCGGATATCACGTCATCAGTTATTGTGTACATGAAGCCCAGAGGATAATATGTGTAGGTGGTCACATCTCCTTCCCTGAGAATCGCGCCCTCGTCCGTGTAATAAGGGCGATAGTCATACTCGGCGGCAGCCCCCACCTTCTCCACCTCCATGACGCCCCTGCCCTGTATAGCGGAATTATCCTCATACACGAGCCTTCTGCTCATGACGCTCTGCTGCATCAGACCGTCCTCCGGTCCCTCGTCCTGTGCCTTCGTCCAACGGCTTCCTGTATAGTCCTTTCCCGTATACGCCTTCAGATAAACCGACCCAAAATCATAAGGCGTATACCTCACGATCAAATCCGTCTCATAGCTTGGCATGGCGGCAGAACCCCGACTGAGCTGTCCGCCGCTGATTCCTGCCCCCGCGCTGCCCTGATTAAACAAAGCCATCAGACCAAACTGGGCAAAGCTCTGCATCTCCTCCTCCGTCGCCTTCTTCGCCGCACTCTTGGGCACCAGCCGCGTGTAAGTCTCCTCCGGCATCAGAAACGCCGCCAAACGCACAAGCACCACCGCTATCATCACCGCCACAGGCAATACATACCGCATCTGCCCCGTCAGCCGCTCTCTCACATTCCCGCCCTGCAGAACCGCCGTCGCCACATATCCGATAAATAGATAAATGATATAAATCAAATGAGGTGAACAGTCAAAGTAGAGCGGAATCGCAAGGGGTATCAACGTCGGCAGGACGACCTCCCACAATCTGCACTTACTCTGCAATTGGATATTCAGCAGGATCACACCCACCATGCCCAGAAACATGGTGAAGGCGGTGACAGTCATATAGCTGTCCTCCACCATCAGCGTGTACTCCGTACCGTTCAGCACGTCCAGATAATCTCTTGCCACCTCGTAAAAACGGTTTAACACCGCATAATAACCACTGTTGATGATCCAATAATTCGTGGCGGCGATATAGAGATAGATCACAAAAAGCGCCATACTCGCGAGATTGGTAAGCCATCTCCTCCCCGTCTCATAAACAACGCTCAGCACCAGCGCCAAGACAAAGAGCAGCAGCATACAGACGCCCTTGTTATACTCCATCTCAAAGGCGGACAAAAAGCCGCCTAACGCGCCATAGATAATCAGAAAAACAAGCAGCGCCTTCGTCAGTGCCGCAAAGAAATCAAAAGACCTCTCCTCCTGCACCCGCACGAGGGAAAGCTCCGATACCTGTTCTTCTCTTTTCCTCCTACTGAATATACGCACCCTTGTATGCTCCTGTCTGAATCAAAATATAGCTTTCCCCGGGGTGTTCCACCCGCATCTGTTCCTCTACAATTCCGGACTCATGGATACCGTTCGTACTCAAGATCTCGCCAAGCGCATTCTCAAACTCGCCAAGCTCCGCAATAAAACGAGTCTGCAGGCGCTGCTCCTGCCCCAGCCAGAAAAGCTGAACAGGATACTCCTTCTGCAGCAAAAGCCTGCCCAATCCGTACAATGCCTCCATCAATCCGTCATTCTCCGCGCGCTCCTCACCCAATGGCAGCACCACGTTGATCTTCTCCCGTCCCGTAGCCAGACGCTCCCGCACCATCAGCTTGCCCTGCTTCGCCGACAGCTTCCAGTGGATTGTCTTCAGCTCGTCCCCGGGGACATATTCTCTGATCTCATAGTCGGGATTATAATCCGTTCCCCGCCTCTTGCTCTCATTCTCCTTGGGAAAGCCCTCCACGCTGCTATAAAGCTCCTCCTGCTCCTCTCCATCGGAGAATGCCGGCCAGACCGTCACGCTTGCGCTCCCCCTCTCACAGCTGCGCAGACAAAAGATATGGAAGAAATCATACACCACAAATTCCTCCACACAAGCCTCCACCCGACCCGCATATCTGCTGTTCAGAATCCCCTTGCTCTCATTTCCTCCTGCGGGCTTCATCCAGACATGCTCCCTCTTGGATTCCTCAAAGCCCGTGAACACATTTTTCCAACGATATGTAATATCCGCCGTGAAGCCTGCAATCCTGCTGTCATTACGCGCTTGGACACAGAGCTGGAACGGGGTGTCCCTTCCAACCCTGCCCGAGGGGAGCGACACCCGCGCCCCAAGCTTCCCGCGATAAAACCACAGGAACAAAAAGGAGACCAACACGCTGCCCACCATCAGTATCATGGCGAGAAAAAGCAGATAGCTTCTAAAGAAGCTCCACGCCCACAGAGTCAGCCCAAACCATATGAGAAAAAACAACGTTCCCTTTACGCTCAGTCTCAGCCTTCTCTCCATCAAAACGCGTGTATCCTTTCCGTAATCTCCAGAATCACATCTGACACGTCCAAGCCCTCCGCCCGCGCCTTGGAATTCAAATGAATACGATGTCTCCAAACATCATCTATCACGGAGAGTACATCCTCGGGCACTACATACTCCCCGCCCCGCATGAGCGCCATCGCCCGCGCCATCTTAAGCAGGGCGATACTTCCTCTGGGACTGACCCCCAGAGCGATCCGCGTGTCATTTCTCGTCGCCTCGGTCAGATTGATGATATACTCGTGAATATTATCCTCCACATGGAGCTCCTCCGCCCGACCCCGCAGCTCAAGCAGCCGCTCCACCGTGATGATGCTCTGCACCTTATCCAGTCCGTTGCCCACGCTCCCCTTAAGGATATCCACAGCCGCCTCGTGGGAAGGATATCCCATGTTCAGGCAAATGAGGAACCTGTCCAGCTGGGACTCCGGAAGAAGCTGTGTTCCGGAGGAACCAAAAGGATTCTCCGTGGCAATCACGGTAAAGGGCTTGGGCAGCATATGCGCCACGCCGTCCACCGTCACCTTGGACTCCTCCATCACCTCCAACAACGCCGACTGCGTCTTAGAAGAAGTGCGGTTCAGCTCGTCCGCAAGGAAAAGATTGCAAAACACCGCGCCCTTCTTGTATTCAAATTCACCCGTTCCGCTGTTATACATGGTAAACCCTACTATATCACTGGGCAGCACGTCCGGCGTAAACTGCATTCTCTTATATTCAAGCTCCATAGCTTTGCCCAGAGCCATCGCCAACGTAGTCTTGCCTACCCCCGGGATATCCTCCAGAAGTACATGTCCCCCTGCAAGCACAGCCGCCAATACCTTGCGGATCACCCTGTCCTTGCCCTTTACCACCTTGTTGACCTCATTGACAATCTGTTCCAGCTCTGCGTTCATCACTTTTTCCTCTCCGAATCCGTATTTTGGCGTCAAAAAATCCCTAATATAATTTAAAGCCTAAAACGGGCTTTAAGTCAAGTATATTAGGGAATTTTATAAATAATTTATATTAAATTTTATTCCTCCGTGAACATCGGCGTTGAGAGATATCTGTCACCTGAGTCCGGCAAAAGCACGACTATCGTCTTGCCCGCGTTCTCAGGACGCTTCGCCAGAACCGCAGCCGCATGAAGCGCCGCCCCCGAGCTGATGCCTACCAGAATCCCTTCCTTGTGCGCGATGGCTCTCCCTGCCGCAAAAGCCTCCTCCGTAGTCACGGTAATGATCTCATCATAAAGCTGCGTGTTTAATATAGAGGGTACAAAGCCCGCCCCGATACCTTGAAGCTTATGAGATCCGGGCTCCCCGCCAGAGAGAACCGGTGAATCCGCAGGCTCCACCGCCACAATCTGCACCTTGGGATTTCTGGACTTCAAATAAGTGCCCACACCTGTCAGTGTGCCTCCGGTGCCCACGCCCGCCACGAAAATATCAACCTTTCCCTCTGTATCCTCCCAAATCTCCGGTCCCGTGGTCGCCGCGTGCGCCGCGGGGTTCGCGGGATTGTCAAACTGTCCCAAGATCACTGCCCCGGGAATCGATTTCTCCAACTCCTGCGCCTTTGCAATCGCTCCCTTCATTCCCTTCGCTCCCTCTGTCAGCACAAGCTCCGCGCCATAAGCCTTCAGGAGAGTCCGCCGCTCCACGCTCATCGTCTCGGGCAATGTCAGAATCGTGCGATAGCCCTTGGCTGCCGCCACGCTTGCAAGACCGATTCCCGTGTTGCCCGAGGTGGGCTCGATGATGACAGAGCCCGCCTTGAGAATACCTTTTTTCTCAGCGTCCTCCACCATTGCAAGAGCCACCCTGTCCTTCACGCTGCCCGCGGGGTTCAGATACTCCAATTTCGCCAGAAGGCTCACATTCTCGATGCCCTCTGCCCTGCTATAATTTTCCACCCTCAAAAGGGGCGTGTGTCCGATTAATTCCGTCGCCTTTGTATGTATTGTGCCCATATGCTATCCTTCCTTTCGCAGTCTAATGACTTTTACGGATTCTATGTTACTTTCTAAATATGGGGTTGTCAAGACCCTCGCGGCATTCGCCAATCCAAATTTATTGGTAATCCAATCTCGTTGGATTTGTGCTCATGCAAGCACTGGCACAAAGTCAACTTCGTTGGCTTGACTCATTGCTCGCGGGAATCACAGCCATATGGCAACGATTCGGTTCTCATATATAATGTATCGCGGTCGCCAGATTCAAATAGCCTGCAAAGGTCAGCCAGAGCAGATATGGCACAAGCAAGGTCGCCGCAGTCTCATTGATTTGGGCAAATTTCTTGATTGTCATATACACAAGATACCACAGTAGGAGCAGCCAGAAAAAGGCTGTCACGTAACACCCGAAACGGAAGAACAGCACCGGCCAGCCTATGTTCACCAGAAGCTGCCCGCCATAATACATCAGTGCCTCCCTCCCCTCCGCTCCCGTAAAGCTTATGAAGACCAAATACGCCGCAATCCCCATCAATATGTACAGAAATGTCCATACCACGGGGAATACCCACCCGGGCGGTGACAGTGGCGGTCGATACAGGTTAGCGTAGCTCTCCTGAATATTAGGTGTCAGGAGCGTGGAGATCAGCCCCGTTCCCAGACTGATGACAAGACTGATAATCATCGGTTTCCATTGAATTTTTGTGTTCATTTGATTCCTCGGCAAAGCTTTTGCTCTATGTATATGCCAAAATGCCGCAAACCATGTGCTTTTCTGCATCGGCTTGCGGCATTTCGCGGGGACTATACAAATCCCTTCATCTCCTGCATGAAGTCTTCCTCTATCTTGATCAAATCCTTCGCCACGTCCTGACTCTCCTTGGAAGCATCGGGGTATTTGTTCACGTACTCGCTGACGGACTGAATCCCCATGTTGCAGCCGTCCATCATCAGCTTTGCCACCTCATGGTCGTCGGGGTGCATGAACATCTTCATGGACATCTCCATATTCGCCATCATCTCCGCCATTTTGGAGGGCGAACTCTCCTCCTCGCCGTACTTTGAGAGAATCCCCGAAATCCTCCCCTCCAGACCGCGGTGCTTCTCCCCATACGCCTCCAACAGATTGTTCAGCTTGGGATTTTCCACGTACTCCCGCATCTTTTTCACGCTCGCCATGCCCATCTGACAGCCCGAGCTGCACTCCTTCAACAATTGCACTGTGTTCGCATCCATATCATAACCTCCTGCAAGACAAAGTTTTGATGATAGAATGCGCTATTTTCCCGAAATTATACGCTGCCTATGGACAACGCCGGAATATCAAATCTCTGATCACTACATTTTACCTACTTTACTTTTTGTCGAAGGTATGATACAATGATTTTATCAAATCAAAAGATTATTGGATATCCAAAATCTTCTTTTCGGCATTTCGCCGTATCCCCAAATTTTAGTTTAATTTTATTGTCAACAAAAGTACTTTGATAATTGAATAGACTTTGCATTTGGAATGTGATACACTTTTATACAGGAGGTACAAGCCTATGGAACAGGAAAAGTTATTACAATCAATATCTGATATGATGGATAACAAGCTAAAACCAATCAATGACCGCCTTGATAAGATGGACAGCCGTCTCGATAAGATGGACAACCGTCTCGATATGATGGACGACCGACTTGATAAGATGGACAACCGCCTTGATAAGATGGACAACCGACTTAATAAGATGGACAACCGTCTCGATGTCATGGAAGTCAAGCAGAATAAAATGTCAGAACAATTGACAGAATTGCAGCTTTCGCAAAAGCTTTTTGAACTGAATACTAACAAAAAGCTTGCCAGATTACAGGACGCTATGGACACAGTGGAAGAAATCCTCAAAATAAATGAACTGATACCACGGTAGTCTGACAGTCGCATTACCAAATAACCAAATATATGTCACACGAAAAATGCAGGGTCTATTGAATTATCAAGGGGTTATGCAATTTGCATCTTGCCACGCTCGTGCTATAATGACCTTGACCTAGGCGGTAGCGACGGGGAATCTCCGCTATAAAACAAATATAAAGGATAAAATCAATGGGTATTTTTAATTTTTTGAACAAAATCAGTAAAAAAGACAATCAAGCATTTTACTGTGCAGTTGACGACACCTTTTCTGTCAATATCAATAATGGGAACGCCACTGTCGTGGTGGGTAATGTCCGTGGAAAAATCTCGATGGGTGACCTGATCTACATTTCACATCCAAACGGTACTGTCTCTTCGGCAACTGTGCAAGGCTTGGAAATCCATACCCCATCAGGTTCGCAAATGGTACAATCCGCTAAGGACTGCCCAACTGGAATTTTACTGAATGTAAAGCCCACTGACATCGAAAAAACAGCTATACTTTCAAACACAAAAGAGTGACAATTTGAAACTTTTTCTGTTGACAATCCACAAGGAAAATGGTAACATTTAGCAATCAACGGAATATTAATAATCATGAGGGAGTAGTTGACATTTTGCGTGCATCACTATATCACGCCAAAATGCGGCAAGTCAACATGCTGACCGTCAGGTCTGGCTTGTCTTAAACAACGAGACTCATGTGTAACTGGTGTAGTTATGCGTGTGTTCCCCTTTGGCTCAGGTATAACTTCTACCTGAGTCTTTTTATATGCAGATGCGAGCATTGGCACAAAGTCAACTGCATCGACCAAGTCAACTTCGTCAACAAAGTCAACTTTGTTTATTGCTCGCGGGAATCAGGAAAAGGAAGGGAAATCATATGGGAATCGTAGAATTGTTTATTCTGGCAGTAGGATTATCAATGGACGCCTTTGCCGTGTCCGTCTGCAAGGGTCTTGCCATGGAGAAATGTGACCTCCGAAAAGCCGCCATATGCGGCGTATGGTTCGGCGGCTTTCAGGCGCTCATGCCCACGATAGGGTATCTTCTGGGCTATCAGTTCCGTACATATATCTCCGCCTTTGACCACTGGATCGCCTTCGTCCTGTTGGGCATCATCGGCATCGACATGATCAAGGAATCTCTCTCCAAGGAACAGAGTGACGCAGATGACTCCCTCGGTGTCAAAACCATGTTCCTTATGGCTGTGGCAACTAGCATCGACGCACTGGTTGTAGGCATTACCTTCGCACTTTTGCCCGACACGAACATCATCGCGGCAGTCTCCTTTATCGGGGTTGTCACATTGATTCTCTCCATGGTCGGCGCTAAGATCGGCAATCTCTTTGGGGCAAAATACAAAAGCAAAGCGGAACTGGCAGGGGGCGTTATCCTGATTCTTCTAGGCACCAAGATTCTCATAGAGCACCTGTTAGAGTGACCATAATGCTTCACCACACAGCCGCCGTGAAGTCAGCGAAGGTTGAACTGCAGCCGCTGTCACGTATGCCCTTCACATTTCGTCCTCCTGCTCTCCTTCCACGCCTTGATCTCCTGCAGTCTCTCCCGCACCGCAGCCTCCGCCCCCTCTCCTGCGGGTCGGTAATATTCCCGACCTTTAAGAGAGTCCGGCAGACACTGCATGGCGGAAAGCTTCTCCTCCGTGTCATGCGCATAGATATAATCCTTGCCATAGCCCAGATTCCCCATCAACGCAGTGGGTGCGTTGCGAAGCTGCATGGGCACGGGCTCCACCTTCCTCTGGCGGATATCACTCTTGCTCTCCTCACATGCCATATAGAGCGCGTTGGATTTGGGCGCCATGGACAGATAGACCACTGCCTGCGCCAGATTCACGTCACATTCGGGCATTCCGTTAAAATGACACGCCTGATAAGCCGCAACCGCAAGCTGCAATGCCTGCGGATCTGCAAGCCCCACGTCCTCACTGGCAAAACGAATCAACCGCCTTGCGATATACAGCGGACTCTCGCCGCCCTCCAACATGCGCTCCAGCCAATAGACCGCGGCGTCAGGATCACTGTTGCGCATGGATTTGTGGAGTGCGGAAATGATATTGTAATGCTCCTCCCCCGTCTTGTCATACAATAGGGATCTCCGGCTGACACACTGCTCCAGTCCCTCGTCCGTCACGGTAATGCCCTCCGCGCTCAGCTCCCCGTTTAAAACCGCCATCTCCAAGGTATTTAACGCAGTCCTCGCATCACCGTTGGCAAATTCCGCCACAGCCCGAATCTGGCGATCCGTCATTGTCACATTCTGCCGCCCGAAGCCCCGCTCGTCCGTCAAGGCATGACGCAGCAGCTTCTCTATATCCGCGCGCTCCAACGCCTTCAGCACGAACACCTTGCAGCGCGACAGCAAAGCCGCGTTGATTTCAAAGGAAGGATTCTCCGTGGTCGCCCCGATCAGCACGATACTCCCCTTCTCCACATAGGGCAGGAAAGCGTCCTGCTGTGCCTTGTTAAAGCGGTGAATCTCGTCCACAAACAGCACCGTGCGAACTCCCATCTGGCGGGAATACTCCGCACGGCTCATGACCTCCTTAATCTCCTTGATCCCACTGGTGACAGCGCTGAAATTGATAAATTCCGCCCTCGTCCGTCCCGCGATGATACTCGCGAGGGTGGTTTTGCCCACCCCGGGCGGTCCCCAGAAGATCATCGAGGTGATCTGATCCCGCTCGATAAGCTGACGCAGCATCTTCCCCTGCCCCAACAGATGCTCCTGCCCCACGAACTCCTCCAAGCTCTCGGGACGCACCCTGTTTGCCAACGGGACACTCTTTGGCTTTTCCTCATATGAGAATATGGACAACTGCTCCATTTGACCATTCCTCCATGCCATAACGTCACTCGTTCTTGTTCACGATCTGCGTGCGGTACTGCCCCGTGGCAATATCAATATAGCGCACAAAAAGCGACACCTTATTGTCCTCATTCAGACTATTCCAAAGCATTCGGGTAAACGCCTCCATATCATCAGGAATCTCCACCACCTTCGGCTCGCCCTGAAAGCTTGGAAGCGGATTGCCATCATGCATATAGGTGTGGATAAAGCGCCCCTCCCCCGCCTTGGGGTTATCATAGCTGAAGGTATATCGATTACAGCAGGAATCGTCCCCGTCATTGCTCTTTAAAATGGACATCGCATAGTCATACATACCGTTCTCCACATGCATCACGCCGGAGATGCGGGGCGTAAAATTAGGGCCATCGGGCTCAAATTCCCGTGTCCTCAAGGACTGCTCAAAGGTTTTGCCGCTCTGCAAGCCTTCATAAATCGTGTCCGTCTGGTCTCCATTTGTGACAATCGTGTCATTTCCCAGTACGCGCACAGGCGCGTAGATAATCAGACTGGGGTCTTCCATCTTGGAAGGATCGAAGCATTCCGTGCGAATCCCCTCCCCCTCCTCCACGAACACTCTGTTGCGGCTGTTCTCACTCCGCCCCATGATAAAATACGCCGTCACCGCATATTTACCGTCAGCGGAACGCCCGATCACGATTCCCCTCCCGGGATATGTGTTGCCCTTCAATTCCTGTTCCAGTGATACCCTGCTGTTTGTCATCATACCTGATTCCTCCTGTTTTTATACTTATACCACAGCCATTTACCCCCGCACGTATTTCTCCTCGAACCTCTGTCTGGTCATGGGCTTGTCAAAGTAATAGCCCTGCACATATTTTACCTTCATTCCCTGCAGCACCTTGTACTGGGAGGGTCCCTCGATTCCCTCCACACAGACATTCACGCCGATGGTCTCCGCAAGCTCCGCCACCATCTTGATAAATGACTGCGAATATGCGTCCTCCGCAAGCTCCCGCACAAAGCTCTGATCCACCTTGATCACGTCAAACGGAATCTCCCGAATATGATTCAGGGAAGAATACCCCGTACCGAAATCATCTAACGCAATCCTAACCCCCAGCTTCTTGATGCGCCCGAGAATCTCCTTCATGCGCTCCATATCGTTGATTGCAAGGCTCTCCGTTACCTCCAAGGTCAGATTCCCCGGGCGAAGCCCCGTCTCCCGCAGCGCCTCCTCCACAAGCTCCACGATATTATTCTGCAATAGCTGCACCACGGACAGATTGACATTCACCTTATAGTCGGGGTGCCCCTCCTCGTTCCAAAGCCTGCAATAACGGCACGCCTCCGTCAACACATAATTCCCGATCGGGTTGATCAGCCCCAGATACTCCGCCAAGGGAATGAACTCCGACGGCGTCACGAACCCCTGTCTGGCGCTGTTCCAACGAAGCAGCGCCTCCGCCCCCGCGCATACAGGCTCCGCCTGTTGTATATCGATGATTGGCTGAAAATACACCTCAAACTCCTCACAGCCCCCCGCCGTGGCGTCGCGCATATTTTTCTCCATGCTCAGACGCTTGCCCGACTCGGAATTGATACTGTCGCTGTATCTCTCCAAGCGGTTCTTGCCGCCCTTCTTCGCCTCGTACATGGCGATATCCGCCTTCTTGATCAGATCCGCCACAAATTCCCCCGAATCGGGAAAAGTGACGATTCCCATGCTTGCGGTGCAGTAATAATCCGCTCCCTTGAGAAACCACGGCTTGCTGAATATTTCTTTGATTTCCGCCAAAATAGCGTCCAGTCTGTGATAGACCCTCGCGGCGATCACCACCACGAACTCGTCACCGCCCATGCGGTAGCAGCTTCCCTCCAATCCCTCCACGCGCTGCAGCGCATGGGAGATCGCCTTCAGCAGCACGTCCCCGTACTGATGCCCCAAGCCGTCATTGATATGTTTAAAATCGTCCAGATCCAGATAGAGAATCGCACCGCGCTCCCCCGTCTTCTTCGCCTCGTCAATATGCCGCGCCAAGTCCCGCTCACAGCACATGCGGTTGTAAAGTCCCGTCAGGAAATCCGTGTTCGCCTGCTGCTCGATTTTTCTCTGATACAGCCTTTTGTCCGTGACATCATAAAATGAATACAGCGTGGCGTCCCGACCGTCCACCCACGTAATCTCCTTATAGAGCATTTCGTACCAACGAGCTCTCTCCTCGTAGAAAATCTCGGGATTGCCGCCCTCCCGAATCCGCTTGATCCCCTGCTCCACCAGACCATCGAAGCTCTTGTCCTGCAGCTTGGTCGCAAAGGTATTTTTAAGCTTCCTGTTGGCAAAAAGCATTAATCCCGTGTGTCTCTCCGCCACATAGACGGCACAGCCCACATTGTCTAAGATATCCTCTAGCGCGGCATGAGAGCCCGCAAGAGAATTCCTCTGCAGTCTCCTTGTCAAAATGCTCTGCAGCACCTTCACCACATCTGCGGTGAATTTCACCTCCGTCGAATCCCAATTGTGATATCCGCCATGGTAATCCACCGCCAGTACCGTGCTCTGACCGCTCTCCTGACGAGTGATGGGAAATACCATGATAGCTGACCAACCGTAATAATTAGCCTCCCACGTATGCTCCCCGGGAATCGACCCCGTGGAGTAAACAAGGGGGCTGTCCGTTCTAAACAGTGTGCAGATGTCCAGATTACTGGTTCTGTCAAAGGACGAGATCACTCCCCGATTGCACCACTGGCTCAGCAGGTCCATAGTATGGTTATCGTCATTGATCTGAAATATTTCAGCGGTTTCTACCTGAAGGTGTTGTCCGAGAATCCGCAGGCATTTCTCCATCACGATCTCTATCTGTTCATTGCTGTCAAGAAGCTGTAAAATCCCCGTCGTCGCCTCGATACGCTGTAAATCCCTGCTCAGCTCCCGCTGCGCCGAGCGGCTCTTTTGACTCTCCATCTGAGCGTTGAGGCAGGATAGCCTGCTTTGGTACAAAGCGAAGCTGGCGTCGCGTATCAAGTCCAGCACCTGTGCGAACTTCCCCTCCTCGCGGTTAGAGCAGTCAAACAGGAGCCAGTAGAGGAGCGTCTCCCCCTCCAGACGAATCGCCATCGCAGCGACCCTTCCGCCCGGGAAACGCTCGATAGCGATATCCTCAAGACAGTCAGGCTCCACGCGCTCCAACGCCTTTTGTGTATACGGGGAAACCCTCAGGGCATGTACCTCGTCGCGGGACAGTCCCTCGAACACCCCCGAACCTGTACTGGACAATTCCGTCAGCGGTTCTCTCCTGCCATTCAAGCAGCAGGCATACACTCCGGCAACCCTGCAAAGCTCATTCTGCAAGAGCTGTAACTTTTCCCGATTGATCAATTCCTGAAATGATATATTTTGCACCATCAGCCTCCAAACACTGTAATCTCAGCCGTTCTCTGCCTTGCATATGGATTTATTTTATCACATTTTGGCAGGATTGTACAATTCTTTATCATTTCTTCCATTTTTCTTCCATTTTTCTGCCGTTTTTCCTCTTTTTGTTTTTTTGGGGATTGTTCTGCTATGGAGTGATTTGTACGGCGGTGTTAGTTGTGCGAAAAAGACGCTTGTGGGAATGCGGGGAGGAAATGGGTGTGATTGGCTCTGAGGGGCGGCGGGAGAGGACTGGGAGGGGTTTTGCGGACGGGCTGCGGTTGGGTGTTTTCTAATAGTGCGGGGAAGGGGAATTGCAATTTGCGGGTCGGCTTTAAGGCGCATCCATGCGCCGTAAAGCCTAAAATGCGCATCCGTGCGCATTTCACCCTAGGTTTGGGACGCACTATAAGAAAACGCTCCAACCTCCGCCGAAGTCCGCAAAACCCCTCCCAGTCCTCTCCCGCCTTGGTTTTCGGTGCGAAGTAGAAAGCAGCTTCCGAGACTGGCAAATCTCGGAAGCCGCCTTAAATATAATGTTTGTCTATGTCCGCTTTATTCATTTTACATGCATTGTAGTTTGAATGTCACTGGCAATATTACCGGACATCTTATTCTCTATGCTGTGCGATATAGCTAGACACTACCATATATATATGTATTCCTATTAGTCCAATTATAGCCAGCGTGTCAGAAAAAATAGAGATACACAAAGCCAACACTGTCATCACTGCGGGTGGGAAAATACACAGATACCAATCATGATGCCTTGCACATATATATATCACCATTGGAATAAGCCAAACAATCCATAGAACAATTAAAGCTATTGCCATTTCTTACCACCCCATCTAACAATTTTGTTTATAATCAAAATTGTTCATGATTCTCCACTTTAGTTAAGCGCATTCAGTTCCTCTGCTGTCACATTAAGCCCCGGGTTCATTGCCTTCAGCAGCTCTACCTCTTCCTCCGTCCATAACTTTTTGTATACAGGGATTTCGTAGGGGTACGGGGGTTCTGTTTCAAAGTTGATATCATTTGATTTCAATTCTATCAGAATTTCGCTTATACTCTCTGCCCGCCCCTCCAAGGCAACCCCTTCTCCTGTCACTTCTTTTTTAATCTCCCAATCTTCATACTTCTCAAGTTCCTCAAGGAGTTTTTTCTTTACAGTAATATCAACCCCTTGCAATGATGCTTTCAAATGGTATATGGTATTGTCAACATCTTTTTTGGTGGTGTAGAATGATTTTACCCACTTATTGCATTTCTCGCAGAAAATACCCGTCTCGACTTCGTAGGGACCGTCCTCCAGAATCTCTGTTTTCTCAACAGGTATCCCCTCGCAGGTCGGACAGAAGAAAAAAAATACCGGAATATCATATGGAAATTCCGGTTCTATCTTATAACCCAAAAACCAGTTTACTTTATACAATTCCAGTTGGTTTAAATAAGTTTCGAGCAAGTTTCCTTCACAGAGAAAGCTATTTTCAGCGCCTAATTTTTCCAAGGCGGCATCCCTGCTGCAATGCCCCAGCTTCATTACTATATCTGCCGCTTCTTTTTCATGACTGTCTGGCGTATATCTAATGAAAATCTTATATGTCGTATCATATACCGTGCTGTCCGGCTTCTTCTCCCCTACACAAGCCTCAATAAGTCTGTGCCCGCAGTTCGGACAACATGCCTCGGAAACAGGGGCATAATATTCCTCGTCATTCATTGGTCTTTCCCTTTCATATAGCTTGTCCATACATTTGGGGCATATGTCTAAAACATAATACATATTACAACATCCTCCTACACAATTACATATTTCACGCAAATGCCCGTTCCGTCGCATGGCGTATCAATCTCACATGGTCGCGATACTGCTGCTCCGTAATAGCACCTGCGGATACCTCGTTACCTATAATCAATATAACCTCCTGCAGATACCGTGTCAATTTCTTTTTGGAGCCACGGTACTTTGACAGTTAAATAAACCCAAAGATTCAACTTATTATGCCCGGCAGGGCATCCGCAATGAAAAAAACACTATGGAATTTACAGCGGCAATTTACACTGTAACCTTTTCTGTAACCATTGTAACCTTATCTGTAACCCTAAATGTTACAGATAAATATTCCAATATCCTTTTTTATCAGATCCCACTCTTTCTATGACACCCTTTTCCTTTAGTTTTTTGAGCTTAACAGATACCGTTTTTCTGCTTATACCAAGCATTTTCGCAAGTTCAACAGTTTTATATTTGGGATTTTCATTCAATAACATTATAATTCTTTTTTCTGTAACATCTGTAACTTTTTCTGTAACCTTTTCTGTAACCTTGTCACGTTTTTTGCTGCTTGGCAGCGTCGCTCCCGCAGGTCGCATAGGCACAACCAACCTGAATATATCGCCTTCCTCTAAATCCGGTTCCACATTAGAAAAAATTTTCAAGTCAAATTGCTTTCCATTGTGTTCTGCTCCAGTTCTCCGTCCATATCTTATCCTTTTCGATAACCAGCTTCGCGGGAAAGGCACTCTTAAATTCCCTATGCACAAGCAGATTGCTGACAATCTCTCTGGCTATTGCAGTCCGCACGCTCACATTGACACCATCAATCAAAAAATTTGTCGTCCGTATGTTTTTAATAAAGTCAATCAACAGATTGTAACTGTTTTCGATATTTTGGGAGTAGCGGTTCGGCTATGGAATGATTCGTGCGGTGGTGTGGTTGTGAAAAGTGACGCTTGTGGGAATGCGGGGAGGGAATGGGTGTGATTGGCTCTGAGGGGCGGCGGGAGAGGACTGGGAGGGGTTTTGCGGACGGGCTGCGGTTGGGTGTTTTCTAATAGTGCGGGGAAGGGGAATTGCAATTTGCGGGTCGGCTTTAAGGCGCATCCATGCGCCGTAAAGCCTAAAATGCGCATCCGTGCGCATTTCACCCTAGGTTTGGGACGCACTATAAGAAAACGCTCCAACCTCCGCCGAAGTCCGCAAAACCCCTCCCAGTCCTCTCCCGCCTTGGTTTTCGGTGCGAAATAGAAGGCAGCTTCCGAGACTGGCAAATCTCGGAAGCCACCTTAAATATAATGTTTGTCTATATCCGCTTTATCCCTTTTACATGCATTGTAGTTTGAATGTCACCTGCGATATTACTGGACATCTTATTTTTTTCTTGCAATATGGCATGAAACAAGTAAATATACATGTATTCCTACTATCGTAATAATAGCCAGTACTCTAGATAAAATAGAAATACACAAAGCTAATGCCATTATGACTGCTGGGGGAAAAATCCATATATACCAATCACTACGCTTCCAATATATATACAATACTAGCGGAATGAGCCAAAAAATCCATAAAGCAATTAGAACCATTGCCATTTCTTACCACCTCCCCATCTAACAATTGCACTTTCTTCAACCATTTATTTTATAAAATTATTAAAAAAGTTTTCTATCTTTCTTTTTCTCAAATAATGTAATACCCATTGAAAAAAACCTCTGCCTTCATTTTCGAATCGTTCCTTATTGCCATCTCGAATTGCAGCCTTTGCAATCTCCTTTGCATGTTCATAGTCACCTATATCAATATACGCAATACATTGTAGTGTCGCATCCTGTCCATCCTCAATCACATATTCCGTAACCGTATGATGTTCCAAAAAATCTCTGATCACCTCATTAAACCTTGTTATCAACTGTTGCGCTAAAGCATCTAAATCCTCAATAAATTCAAAAGTCCCATCTTCTAAATATATAAATGGCGATTTAAAAGCAGCATTAGCTCTTAAAGACTCCCTTTCCTTGCTATTTTTCGCTCATGTTTATAATTTCCCAGAAAATATCATCATAAATATATTTTTTTATTCCTATATAGTAAACTACTTTTGTTCTGTCCACAAAAACAAAAGGCATGCTCACAAAATTTTCACCAACCCGCTTAAATATAGATTGGGCACATACCTTATACTTATCTTTTTTTGCAGCCGCCTTAATCTTTTGAAGAAGTAACCTTTGTTCTTCTTTACTCAATTTCATTACTGCCTCATCTCCCCTTAACGCTCTTAATTCGCAAATAAATCTCATCAGTCAACGTAATAGCGTATATATAACTTTGCTCTTAAAAGCTGTGCCTTTGCAACCTCTAAAAAATCCTTGCATTTTGTTGACGGACTATATTTGAAGTGTATTTCTATTACCCCATGGTCTATTATATTGTTGTGGTAAATATCATTATATTGCTTATTCTCCCAATAAGTGATGTAAGTGTTTATTTTATCTTGCAAAAGCATAAGATGTCTATATTCATCTTTCCATTTAATATGATCTGCTATCATAAGAACTATTTCAGTACCATCCTCAGAAAGCGCTATTGCATCTATTTTTCCTTTATCTGCTATTGACATAATATAACATTCCTCCTCACACAGCATATTTTTTAATGTGCCCTTTTCACCCTTATCTCGACAACTATACTTAGGATTGTTGTGTTTCCGCTAGATGAAAAGGGCACATTCTTACACTCTCTATATTATTCGTATGTGGTATAAAAATAAAGAGCTAGGTATACTTTAATGAGGGTGTTATTTCATAAATAATAGGTTGCAACACTATTCTAAATACCCACTTATTAATATTTTTCTATTTCCATAATTTCCATAATCATCTTGGAGATGGAGATAATTCCCCAACCAATCCTGCCAAGTTTCTTTGGGGTGCATTTCTTTAAATAGATTCCAAGTCATATCTTGAGCCTGAAGGTAACAATCCCACATATCTTTCATAGATAAAACCTCTCCTCCTACAAAGTTATATTTAGCCCCTGATTTATCCTTTTTAATAGTTCTAATTCCTCCTCTGTAAAGACTCCTGTATCCTTCTCTCCAACCCCAGATTCATCTTCAATATCACATTCATTCACTGAGTCCTTGGGGGCTATCCTATAAAAACTCCACACATTGCAATTTTCGCAAAACATTCCCGTCTTAACACATGAAGGATTATCTGCATATTCCTCTACTTTATGTACAAGCTCCCCTCCACAGGTCTTGCAAAAATAATCATTGTAACCCCCTAATATTCTGTATGGAAATTCAGGTTCCACCTCATATCGTATACAACCCTCTGTCTCTCGTATTTTATTAATAGCAAAGTAAATGTCGGATAATTTCCCTTCACAAATAACAACATCTTCAGCATTAAGCCTTTCTATGGCTTTTTTTCTGTCACAGTGTCCTATCTCCATTAGAGTTTCTATACACTTTTCCTCTCTCCCCCTAATTGATGCAAAAAGCTGTATAATCTTATAGTCTGTATCATCTGGCTTCTTCTCTCCCATACAAGCGTTAAATAACCTGCGTCCGCAATGAGGGCAGTGAGCTTCAGAGAAAACAGCACAATACTTTTCCTCGTCCTCCGTCCATTCCCGCTCATACAATTTGTCTTTACATGTGGGGCATATGTCAAGAAAGTAATACATACCATTTCCTCCTGCACAATTCCATGTTTCCCGCAAATGTCCGTTCCGTCGCATGGCGTATAAATCTCACATGGTCGCGATACTGCTGCTATGTAATAGCACCTACGGATACCTCGTTACCTATAATCAATATAACCTCCTGCAGATACCGTGTCAATTTCTTTTTGGAGCCATCGCAGAAAGCAGCTTCCGAGAATGGCAAATCTCGGAAGCCGCCTTAAATATAATATTTGTCTATATCCGCTTTATACCTTTTACATGCATCATGGTCTGAATGTCACCGAGCACTTATACACTTTATGGGTCTCTGGTCTTCCAAATTTTTCCTCCAAAAATTTTATCAAAGTGTATTTTAGAAGAATACCAACAAATTTTACCACCACCCGTTCTTCTAAATATGCACACAGTCAACAACCCCGCTGCAAGCAACGGGGCATCAAGCTTGCAACGCTGCAGAGCAGCGGGGTATTGACCCTCGCGGCATTCGCCAAATGCTCATGCAAGCATGGCACTTGGCTCATTGCTCGCGGGAATAAAAATAAAACGGGTAACACGCAAATTCTCACGATAACGCTCTCAATCAGATTGATTACTACAAATACACATACTACACACATACAAAAATATGCTGCGAGATTTGCAATTAAATATTATACAGAATCATCTTTCCAAACAGGAACTTTATCCATCACAGCGTTGTCTTTCTCATCCATCACAGCTCACCTCTCTATAATCTCAAAAATTTTGTTTTAATTATCACTAAACAGACTATAGCCGTATCTGCCATAGTCTGTCTCCTGTTTGCTATTTACTGTTTGTTGTTTACTGTTTCCTGCTTACTATATCCGTTTGTCTCCCCGTCACTCGTCCACGCTGTAATTGGGCGCTTCCTTTGTGATATGAATGTCATGGGGGTGGCTCTCCTTTAGAGACGCGGCGGAGATCTTCACAAACCTTGCGCTCTCCTTCAGGGTCTTGATGTCGGGAGCGCCGCAATATCCCATGCCGGAGCGGAGTCCGCCCATCAACTGGAACACCGTGTCCTCCACGCTGCCCTTGTATGCCACGCGCCCCTCGACGCCCTCGGGAACAAGCTTCTTGGCATTGGTCTGGAAATACCTATCCTTGGAGCCGTTCTCCATAGCGGCGATAGAGCCCATTCCGCGATATACCTTGTATTTTCTGCCTTGGAATAGCTCGTATTCTCCCGGGCTCTCCTCGCAGCCCGCGAACATGCTTCCCATCATGCAGACATTTCCGCCCGCGGCGATCGCCTTTGTGATATCACCGGAATACTTGATACCTCCGTCCGCGATGATGGGGATATCGTATTCCTTCGCGACGCTATAACAATCCATGATCGCCGATATCTGCGGCACGCCGATGCCTGCCACCACACGGGTCGTACAGATAGAGCCGGGACCGATACCGACCTTCACCGCGTCCGCCCCGTTCTCGATCAGCGCGCGGGTTGCCTCTCCAGTCGCCACGTTTCCTGCGATTACCTGCAGGTCGGGATATTTCTCCTTGATCATTTTCAGACAATTCAATACGTTCTGGGAATGTCCGTGAGCGGAATCCAAAACGATCACGTCCACCTTGACCTTCACCAAGGCTTCCACGCGTTCCAGAACGTTCGCCGTGATCCCCACGCCTGCCCCGCACAGCAGTCTCCCCTGAGAATCCTTCGCCGCAAGAGGATATTTTACGGTCTTCTCAATATCCTTTATGGTGATCAGACCCTTCAGATTATAATCGTCATCTACGATAGGCAGCTTCTCTTTTCTTGCCTGCGCCAGAATCTTCTTCGCCTCCTCCAGTGTAGTGCCCTCGGGAGCGGTGATCAGATCCTCACTGGTCATGGATTCCTTGATCTTCTTGGTAAAATCTGTCTCAAACTTCAAGTCGCGATTGGTGATGATACCCACCAGCTTGCGCCCCTCGGTAATGGGAACGCCTGAAATGCGGAACTTCCCCATCAAAGCGTCCGCATCTGCCAAAGTATGCTCCGGAGTAAGGGAAAATGGATCCGTGATCACACCGTTCTCTGAACGCTTCACCTTGTCAACCTCTTCTGCCTGTGCCTCAATAGACATGTTCTTGTGAATGACGCCGATGCCGCCCTGTCTTGCCATCGCAATCGCCATGCGATGCTCGGTGACAGTGTCCATTCCCGCACTCATCATCGGAATGTTCAGCTTGATCTTCCTTGTAAGCCATGTGGTCAAATCCACCTCGTTGGGAATGACCTGCGAATAAGCCGGCACCAACAGCACATCATCAAAGGTAATGCCTTCACCAATAATCTGTCCCATTTTCTCTCCTCCTGTATGTATTTTTTACTAAAAACTCAATGATTTCACATGAGTGTATCAGAGTTTGCAACCAGTGTCAAGACGAAATTTTCCCACTTTTAACACTTTTAAACTCAATCAATTTATATTTACAACTTTTTTACCGTCGCAAAATTTCAAAAAGGACTTCCCGATTTCTCGGAAAGCCCCATAAAATCCAGTTTTTTTATGAATTTTTCAGAATTCTATTTACTCAATGATAGATGTCACACGACCAGAACCTACTGTATGTCCACCCTCACGGATTAAGCCAGAATGACCTCATGTGGTAAATAGCATATTTTCTGGCTTTTTACTCACTATATTTTTCTGAAATCCTAAGTTTTCTCTGTATTTTCAGAATTTCTGTTGCCAATTTGTAGCCACTCCCGCATAGGGGATAATAAACTATATCTACAAATCCGTCCCTTCTTCTATCCATTCCTTTAATTTTTTCTGAAGTTCCTTCTTATCAGGCAAATGCAATTGATACTCAGATGCATAAATATTAGCATCATCCGGTAATGTAATTTCTACAAGGGCATCATCCTTTTCCTTACACAACAGAATACCTACCGTTGAGGGTTCCTCCGGCAATTTCTCGTATTTGTCATAATAATGTACATACATAAGCATCTGTCCCAGATCCTGATGTGTCAGCTTATCAATCTTCAAATCTATCAGTACAAAGCACCGCAAAAGTCTGTTATAGAACACAAGATCCACATAATAGTTATCCTCCTACTACAATGTATTTATGGTTAATACCCCTTACAGCCAGTAAGGAATTA
>JAMPHH010000023.1 GCA_023663505.1 Muribaculum sp. | reverse complement strand
ATAAAAAATAGCGTGTCGCCAAGGCTGCTGGATTTACGCCTATGGCTACACGCTGCATTACAGTCGATTAAAGTCAACCGCATTAACAAAATCAACGAAGTTGAATTGGCTCATTGCCCGCGGGAATAAAAATAACCGCCGGCATGAGCTGAAGTTACCCTAAAAAAACGTGCAGCAAATAACCGGACTTACGCAGTTTTGCTACACGTTTAAAAGTATTATAGATTTTTTTGCAGAAAATGTCAAAGGCATTTTTGCACAAGTTTAATCTGAAATTTTTGCGGCAATACGCAAAAATTTCAGCTCTCGCCAAAAGCACATCGCCTCAAAGCTGTTGTTTGATGATATATTCCCTTTATGATTCACAGTCTCTCGCTGTATATATTTTTATAACCCTCCCCGTAGATCTCCGTGGCGCTGGTGACAATCATAAACGCCATTGGATCCTCCTCCTTCACGATCTCCTCCGCCTTAAAGGAAAGATTCTTGCGTATCACGCACATGATGACATTCTTCTGTCTGCCGCTGTATGCGCCGCTCCCGTTCACATAGGTCACGCCGATATCCAGTTCCTCAAGGATACGCTTGGTGATTGTCTCGTGATGATCACTGATGATGTAGATCAGCATCGCGCCGTCCCGCCCGTACAATACCAGATCCAGTACGATAGAGGTGATAAAGATCGCCATGCCCGCGTAAAGAGCCCGCTCCACATTCCGAAAAAGCAATGCGGACACCGTCACAACCGCCGCGTCCAAGGTCAAGAACAGAGAACCCGTCTTCATATGGGGCATTTTCAGGCGCAGAAGCTTTACCACGATGTCCATGCCGCCCGTTGTCGCCCCCGCCTTAAACACCAGTCCCATGCCGACCGCGATCAACCCGCCGCCCACGGCTGCCGCCAGAAACAGATCGTTCGTCAGCGCGCCCATCGGCGCCAGCAGATTCGTAAACAGTGAAGTCAAAAAAGTACAATAGATCGTAGATATGATGAAGCGGAAGCCGAATTTCCACATTCCCACCGCCAAAATCGGAATATTTAACAGCAGAATCCATGTACCCGTCTCCAAGCCCGTCACCTTGTGCAAAATAACAGAAATACCCGTCACCCCGCCCGGCGCAAGGGAATTCGGGTCAAGACAGAGACTGACCCCCGCCGAATACACCCCTGCCGCCACCGTCATCAACAGATAATCCAACACCCGACGCAGGGGCGTTTTCTTGTCAATATCCTTCAACTCCCTCTGCTTGATCCGCTTTATCCGGTCCGCCTCAGTCATTTTCTCCAATCCCCTTGTCATTTCCGCTTCCATTATCCTCATTCCTCACCGCTTCTTTTAACA
The DNA here is from genome assembly GCA_023663505.1 of Muribaculum sp. Lineage (GTDB taxonomy): Bacteria > Bacillota > Clostridia > Lachnospirales > Lachnospiraceae > Acetatifactor. Next base: position 39,719 of record JAMPHH010000023.1, on the reverse strand, counting down.
TATTAACAATCTGCCTTTCCGCAATCTGCCTTTCCGCAATCTGCGATTCCCTCATCTGTCATCAGCTCTATCTGCCCTCGCTCAGAAACAAACAGCCGATTGCAAAATAACATCAGACTTATTTTGCAACCTGACGCTCCGTCCTTAATACATTCATTATGCCCGAAAAAAAGAAAAACCCGCAGCCAAATCTGCAGGTTTTCCCTTTTTACCCGAATTTTATCTTATTTTTTACTCGACCAACTGACGGGTGGTTATGGTTCCTATGAAGACCATTGAAAAAACGTCAGCGTGCCCCAATGCAAACCTCCCCTTAAATATTGGTTCGCACCAGCTTCGGCTTATATCCTTCCTTCTCCAACGCCTCCATGATCTGTTTCTTATGCTCTGTCCCGAACGCCTCCAGTGTGATGCGCAGCTCCACCGCGGCGCTGCGGTTAATGGATACGAACTGATTGTGCTCAAGCTTGATGACATTTCCGTTGACATCTGCAATGATGCCGGACACCCTGCACAGCTCCCCGGGCTTGTCAGGAAGCAGCACGGATACGGTGAATATCCTATCCCGCATAATCAACCCCTGCTGTACCACGGAGGACATCGTGATCACGTCCATATTCCCGCCGCTCAGGATAGACACCACCTTCTTGTCAGAGATCTTCAGGTGCTTTAATGCCGCCACTGTCAGCAGCCCCGAGTTCTCCACCACCATCTTGTGGTTCTCCACCATATCCAGAAAAGCAACCACCAATTCCTCATCGTCCACAGTGACAATATCGTCAAGATTTGCCTGAAGGTATGGGAACAGCTTCTCCCCCGGCGTCTTGACCGCCGTGCCGTCCGCAATGGTGCTGACACTGGGCAGCGTGGTGACTTTTCCGTTTTTCAGAGACTCCTGCATACAGTTTGCGCCCGCAGGCTCCACACCGATGACCTTTATCTTGGGATTCAAAAGCTTTGCCAAGGTTGACACTCCTGTCGCAAGTCCGCCGCCGCCAATAGGTACAAGAATATAGTCCACCAAAGGCAGCTCCTTAAAAATCTCCATGGCAATCGTTCCCTGACCCGTAGCCACCGTCAGATCGTCAAAGGGGTGTATGAAGGTATAGCCATGCTCCTCCGCCAGCTCATACGCCTTTGCACATGCCTCGTCATACACATCTCCAAAGAGAACCACCTCCGCACCGTAATTCTTGGTGCGGTTCACCTTGATAAGCGGCGTGGTCGTGGGCATCACGATCGTCGCTCTCACGCCAAAGCACTGGGCAGCATAGGCAACTCCCTGTGCGTGGTTGCCAGCCGAGGCGGTGATCAGTCCCTTAGCCCGCTCATCCTGTGTCAGGGTACTGATTTTATAATAAGCGCCCCGCAGCTTATATGCCCCCGTAAACTGCATATTTTCCGGCTTTAGATAGACTCTGTTCCCTGTCTGCCTGCTGAAATAGTCACTGTAAACCAACTTGGTCTCCGAAGTCACCTTTTTTACGATTTCACTTGCTTCCTCAAATTTGTCCAATGTCAACATTTGTTCTTCCATCTTCCCAACAATCCTTTCCATATCGTTATAGTTTCCTCGAGGATAAGCTTCCTAATCCGGCCATCTCATATCGGAATAATCGATATTAAAATACTCGGCACCGGAATGCTCTGCATCGGAATCGCCCTCCTCAGAAATATCCACATCAAACAGCGCGTTCACGAACTCCTCCGGATCGAATTTCTGCAAATCATCTATACTCTCTCCGACGCCAATATATTTCACCGGAACACTCAGCTCCGACTGGATTGCCACAGCGATGCCGCCCTTTGCAGTGCCGTCCATCTTGGTGAGCACGATCCCCGTGAGCTCCGCCACATCTCCGAACTCCCTCGCCTGCACCAATGCATTCTGCCCCGTGGTGCCGTCCAGCACGATCAGATTCTCCCTGTGTGCGTTTGGAAATTCCCTGTCAATGATACGGTTCATCTTTCTGAGCTCCTCCATGAGATTTTTCTTGTTATGAAGCCGCCCTGCCGTATCGATCAGAAGCACGTCCACGCCCCTCGCCTTTGCCGCATTCACCGCGTCATATACCACGCTTGCGGGGTCTGCACCCTCTACTCCGCCGACCATGGGAACATCTGCCCGCTTTGCCCACTCCGCGAGCTGGTCTCCCGCCGCCGCGCGGAAGGTATCCGCCGCCGCGATCAGCACCCTTCTGCCCTCGCTCTTTAACTTGCCGGCAAGCTTTCCCACAGTGGTGGTCTTGCCCACACCGTTGACGCCGATCACCATAATGACGGACTGCCTGTGCTCAAAATCATAAGCCTGACTCTCCACCCGCATCTGCTCCTTGATATTGTCCACCAAGAGCTGCTTGCAGTCCGCCGGTTCCTTGATGTGCTGTTCCCGCACCTGAGTCTTCAGCCTTTCAATGATCGCGTTGGTGGCGTTGACGCCAATGTCCCCCATGATCAGGATCTCCTCAAGCTCCTCATAAAAATCATCGTCAATAGAGGAAAAACCGCTGAATACAGAGTCGATTCCCTGTACGATATTGTTGCGGGTCTTGGTAAGCCCCTCCTTTAACCGTTGGAAAAATCCCTTCTTCTCACTCTTAACCTCATCACTTGCCATATCCTCGCCCATCTAATCCCCATTTCTGCGCTGCCCAAGCTTCAACTATGTTGAAGCTGCGCATAAGCAACTTTGTGTCAAGTCATTTTTGACTTTGCAGCGCGCAGACACAAATTGCCGGTTGAAAAATTTATTTTTCAACCCAATCATCTGTCACTTTGCTTAATCGTCCAATTCCTTGTCAATCAGATTCACACTCACCAGAGTGGAAACTCCCTTCTCCTGCATCGTGATACCGTAGAGCCTGTCCACCTGCTCCATCGTTCCTCGTCTGTGCGTGATGACAATAAACTGTGTGTTCTTTGTCAGCTTATGTAAGTATTTGGCAAAACGCCCCACGTTGGAATCGTCCAACGCCGCCTCGATCTCGTCCAACAGACAGAAAGGTGAGGGCTTCAGATTCTGGATTGCAAATAAAAGCGCAATGGCAGTCAACGCCTTCTCTCCGCCGGAGAGCTGCATCATATTCTGCAGCTTTTTCCCGGGGGGCTGTGCGATAATGCGGATACCCGCCTCCAGTATATCTTCCTCCTCCATCAGCTCAAGCGTTCCCTTGCCGCCGCCGAACAGCTCCTTGAACACCTTGTCAAACTCCTTGGTGATCTCTGCGAATTTCTCCGTAAACTGCTTGCGCATAGCGGTATCCAATTCCTCAATGATACCCTCCAAGGTCTTCTCTGCCTCAACCAGATCATCGTGCTGAGTCTTTAGGAAGGTATATCTCTCCATCAGGTTTTTGTAATCCTCGATGGCATTCACATTCACGTCACCCAGACGCTTGATCTGATCCTTCAGGGCTGCCACGTCCCGTTTCATCACGGTGAGGTCAGTCAGACTCTCGTCTCGAATCGCCGCCGCGTCGCTCAACGTGATCTCATATTCGTCCCACATATAATTGATCTGTGCGGTGATCGATTCCTCGAGCTTTTCCTTCTGGGAGCTCAGACGATATACCTCCTTATCCAGAGAGGTCATGCGCTCGGACAGCTCCTCCCTGCTCTTAAAGAAATTCTTCTGGCTTGCGGACAGCTCCTCCTTGCGGGCGGTATCCTCCTTCAGCTTGATCTCCGATTCGTTCTGCGCTTCATGGGAAGCGGAGATCGTCAGCTCAATCTCCTGAATCTGCCCCTGCTTCTCCTCCACAGCCTTGGCATTATCCTCCAATGCCTGCAGGATCTCATCTAATTCTGCCTGAAAACGGTCTATCTCCGCATTGATACGCTCCACATTGGTCTGCTGGAAGCTCTGGGTCTGCAGCATTCTCTCCACCTTCAAATCCCACTCGGCAACCTGTGCCGCTGCCTCGGCTTCCGCGGCGCGCTTCTCCTCAACCTCCTTCTGAAAGAGCACGATCTGCTCCTGAGTGGTCTTTTCCGTGCTCTCACTGTCGGCAAGCTCCCGCTGAATCGCCTCTTTGTTGTTCTGGATATCCTGAATCTGTGTCGCTATCTCTTTCTCCTCTAAACGTAAGCTCTGGGCGCCCTCCTGTTCCTCCTCCATTCGCTCTCTCGCCTGCTCAATATTCAGTCTCGCAGTGTTCTGCTCAATGGATTTGCGTTGAATATCCGCCTTCAACGTCTCGATATCCATGCGAAGCTTATTTCTTCCGGACTTGGTATCCGCGATCTCCTGATTGGTGTCATCAATTGAATTCTTTAACTTCTTGACGCTCTTTTCAAGCTCGTCGATCTCCCTGCGCCTTCCCAATAGATTGCTGTTATTCTTGAAGGCGCCGCCGCTGATCGCGCCGCCCGGCACCAGAAGCTCTCCCTCCAACGTGACCATACGAATGCCATAATCGTACTTTCTCGCAATCCTCACGGCATTGTCCACATTGTCAACCACCACGATGCGCCCAAGCATGGATTTCGCCACGTTACGGTATTTATCTGCGATGTCCACCAGCTCGTCAGCCATGCCGATCACCCCCTTCTCCTTCAGGGAGTCAGGGTTCTTAAATTCTTGGGGCTTGGTAATGCTTGTGAGGGGCAGGAATGTCGCCCTTCCCAAACGATTCTGCTTTAGATATTGAATCATCTTCTTGGCAGTGTTCTCGTCATCGGTGACAATATTCTGGATATTGCCCCCGAGCGCGGTCTCAATGGCAGTCTCGTACTTTTTATCCACCTTGATGATATCCGCCACAACGCCAATAATGCCCTTTTCCTTCTCCTTCTGCTCCATCACCTTCTTGACGCTGCCGCCATATCCCTCGTAGCGTTCCGTCAGATTGGTCAGAGCGTCTAGCTTGGACTGCTCCATATGATATGCTGCCTGAGTCTCCCGCAGCTTGGCGTCCAGATTGGTCAGCTTCACGCGGATATCCCCCAGCTCCAGATTCGCCGCAGCCTCCCGCTCGTTCATTTGACCGATCTCTGCGGTGATTCGCTCAAACTCTGCCTCTAACTGCTTGATCTGTTCCTCGCGCTCCGCCTCGTCCGACTTGGCGCGCAGAAGTCTGGAATTCAGCTCCGCCCTCCTGATATTCACCTGCTCCATCAGCGTGTCAAAGCTGCTCATTTTGGACTTGATGGCAGCGCGTTGATTCAGCTCACCGATAATGACATTCTTGCCACTCTCAATCTTCTCGTTCAGTTCCTCTATCTCTGTCTGAACCTTCTCCAAGGCAGCCTTCACGGAGCCCGCCGTGTCCGAGATCTCCTGCACTTGGCTGTCGATTCCCTGCTTTTCCTCCAGAATCCCCTGCTTTTCCTTATTGTGGGTCTTGATCTCCTCCTGCAGGGCATTCCGTCTGTTGGTCAGGTGGGTCTCACTGCCCTTTGCCGAATTGATCTGCTCCTTTAAGACATTGATCTCGCCCTCAAGCTTGCCGCGCAGAAGTCCCGTGTCCGTCAGATTCTCCCGTGCTGACTCGATCGCCTCGTCCAGACGCTCTATCTCGCCCTGAATCCTCTCGTATTCCACCTTGATGCTCTCGTATTTCTCTGTGGTCTCCTGAAGATCCTTTGCAGCGATATCACACTTCTCCCCGACAGACTCCGTCTCCTTCCTGATATGTTCATTCTCCAACAGGAATACATTGACATCAAGTGTCTTTAATTCCTCCTTTTTCCTCAGATATACCTTGGCGGTCTCCGACTGCTTCTCGAGCGGTCCCGTCTGCTTCTCAAGCTCCGCGAGAATATCCGTCACACGCACAAGATTTTGCTGCTCGTTCTCCAGCTTTTGCTGCGCGGCCGCCTTGCGGCGTTTGAATTTCACGATTCCCGCCGCCTCGTCAAAAAGCTCCCTGCGCTCCTCGGGCTTACCGCTCAGAATTTTGTCAATCTGACCCTGACCGATGATGGAATAGCCCTCCTTGCCGATACCTGTGTCATAGAACAGCTCGTTCACGTCCTTCAAGCGGCAGATTGTGCCGTTGATCAGATATTCGCTTTCTCCGGAACGATAGATTCTCCTCGCGACAGTCACCTCGTCATAGTCAACGGTGAGCTGGTGGTCAGAGTTGTCCAACGTGATCGCAACATAAGCATAGCTTAAGGGCTTTCGGGCTTCCGTTCCCGAGAAAATGACATCTTGCATACTCGCACCGCGCAGCTGCTTGATCCGCTGCTCTCCAAGCACCCAACGCACGGCGTCCGCCACATTACTCTTTCCGCTTCCGTTAGGCCCCACGATACCCGTGATGCCGTTGTGAAACTGGAACACTATTTTATTTGCAAACGATTTAAAACCATGTACCTCAATGCTTTTTAAATACATACCCTTGTTCCCTCAAAAGGAGCAATGCCTCATACGCTGCCTGTTGCTCCGCCGCCTTCTTCGTCCTTCCTAATCCCTTGCCGAGACTTTTCCCCTCCATTATAACCTCCGCCGTAAAGACCTTATCATGCTCCGGTCCGCTCTCCTCGAGGAGCTCATAATGCAATTCCTTCTTGAGCGTCCCCTGTATCAGCTCCTGCAGATGGCTCTTACTGTCATAGAAAAGCTGTTTATTCTCCAAATCCGATAAAATAAACCGATTGATGAAGCTCTTGGCGGGCTCCATTCCCCCGTCGAGATAGAGCGCCCCGATCACAGCTTCCATAGCGTCAGAGGTGATGCTCTCCCTCTCCCTGCCGCCCGTGAGCTCCTCTCCCCTGCCAAGCCGCATAAATTGCCCAATCTCCAGATCCCTCGCGCAGAAAGCCAAGGCAGGCTCACAGACCATGGAGGCGCGCAGCTTGGTGAGTTCCCCCTCCTGAAGCTCGCTATGCGCATGAAAAAGGAATTCACTCGACACCAGCTCTAACACCGCATCTCCCAAAAATTCCAATCTCTCGTAATCCTCTGTCCGTCTGATCCTCTGTTCATTTATAAAGGAGCTGTGTGTGAGCGCCTGCTTAAGCAGTGCGCTGTTCTTAAAATGATAGCCGATACGCTCCTCCAAATTGGTCAAATTATATTTATCCTGCATTCTTATACCTCTGCATATCGCAGGCTTCCACCTGCGATACTGCCTCCAATAAAAAGTTTGAAAATTTATTTTCAAACTTATACCTCAAAATGCGGCTCCGCGCATAAAAACAAGTATTCCCAAATACACAGATTCGGGAATACCTGCGATAATCAAAATTCATTAGTTTAAAGCGCCTTTGATTAATTCCACTGCTTCCTCAACCGTTGTGATCTTCTCTGCTTTCTCTGCGGGGATCTCAATGTCAAATTCCTCCTCGATTCCCATCACGATCTGAAACACATCAAGAGAATCCGCCCCGAGATCGTCCATAAAGGTGGACTCCGGCTTAATCTCCTCGGGATCTACGTTCAATACCTCAGCAATTACTTTTTTCAACTTTTCAAATTCCATATCCTTGTTCCTTTCTTGATTTTAATTTAATCTATTTTGTGGGGAATCAATCCTCCAAAACAACCTTTTCCCTGATCTTGTCATTGATGCGCTGCTCTTTAAAGGTGATGCACTGAAGGATAGAGTTGCGAATCTCTATCGCCTTGCTGCTCCCGTGGGTCTTTACCACGAGACCGTTCAGCCCAAGGAGCGGCGCGCCGCCGTATTCCTCCGTGTCAAAGCTCTTGAGCGTCTTTTTCAGCGCAGGCTTCACCAAGAGCGCGCCGAGCTTGCTTCGCAGCGTTGTCATCATACCGCTCTTGACCTTTTGGATCAGGACGCCGCCCACACCCTCGTACATTTTCAGGATCACATTGCCCACAAACGCCTCGCAGACCACCACGTCCGCCGCCCCTGCCGGAATATCCCTCGCCTCCACGCTGCCGATAAAATTGATCTCAGGACAATTCTTCAACAGCGGATAGGTCTCCTTGACCAGAGCGTTGCCCTTCTCCTCCTCCGCGCCGATATTGACAATGCCCACTCTGGGATTCTTGATCCCCATGACATTCTCCATATACACGCTTCCCATCTTGGCAAACTGCAAAAGGTGGGAGGCTCTCGCGTCCACGTTTGCGCCGCAGTCAATCAAAAGCGCCACGCCGTCAGCCGTGGGAATAAGCGGTGCGAGAGGCGGTCTCTCCACGCCCTTGATGCGCCCCACGATCACCTGTCCCCCCACCAGCACGGCTCCCGTGCTTCCTGCGGAGACCATTGCGTCACAGGCGCCGTCCTTCACCATATACATCGCTTTCACAATGGAGGAATCCTTCTTCTTGCGAATCGCCATCACAGGCGGCTCCGCCATCTCGATCACCTCCTGTGCGTGTACGATCTCCACCTGCTCGGGATTGTAGGTATACTTCTTAAGCTCCTCCGCCACAGCCGGCTCCTTGCCCACCAAAAAGACCTTGACACGCTTATCCGCATTTACTGCGTCCACCGCGCCCTTCACGATCTCAGCGGGCGCATTGTCGCCGCCCATGGCATCTACTGCCACATTCACCATCTCTGACATTTTGTAACCTCGTTAATACGAATTATTGGCAAGCTTTACCAACAATTTCTCTTACCATTCTCTACTATACTAAACCGCCTATTAAAAATCAAGTAGAAAATAAAAAAGCTACCAACATCTATATGCCGATAGCCTTTTATCATTTAAAAAGCATGCGCCTGAAGGCGCGCGGTACAAACTCCGACAGATTAGTCAACCTCCACAATCTGCTTCTTGTTATAAGAACCGCAGTTCTTACAAACTCTGTGGGGCACCATCAGAGCACCGCACTTGCTGCACTTCACCAGAGTAGAAGCGCTCATTTTCCAGTTCGCTCTCCTCTGATCTCTCCTACCCTTGGAAGATTTATTCTTGGGACAAATAGACATTGTTACACCTCCTTACTCGCATTAAAGATATCTTTTATTGCCGCCATGCGGGGGTCGGGTACGAAGGTGTCGCATCCACATTCCCTCTCGTTCAGATTCTGTCCGCAGACAGGGCATACGCCCTTGCAATCCTCCCTGCACAGAATCTTCACCGGCCAGTTTACAATAATTTCGTCATACACCAAAGCCTCTGTGTCCAGATGATAACCGTTCATAATCCCTTGGTTATCCTCCGCAGCTTCATCATCTGCATCTGCCTCGGGCGAGACAATCGTCCTGTCAAAGCTAAGCTCTAACGTCACGGGCACCTCCGCCAGACAGCGGTCACACGCAGCGGCAAGCTTAAGTTTACAGCTTCCCTCCACCCTCGCCTTATCCTTACCGATATTCGTAAGGTTGAGCTCCACCGGACTTTTCCCGACAATGTCATAAGCGCCTGAACCGTTCATGAAAACGGTCATTTCCAAAGGAAGCTTCTCCCTCACGACCTTGCCTTCCGTAGTCAATACATCAGATAAATTGATTAACATAGCGACTCCTATGCATTTATTGTGTTTTCACACACTGGTTTATTATACATATTGAGGGAGGGTTTGTCAACAAAATTTTTTGAGATGTGCAAATTCAAGCTTCCTCAACAGGAAACAGAATCCTACATATAAACCTCTCGTCCTCCCACGAGAAGGTACATATCCCGCCGTACTTCTCCACAATCTGCTCCACAATCCCCAACCCCAGTCCATGATTGCCTTTCTTCTTGGAGGTGCGGACGCGGTTATTCTGCACGTCACGTTTCCGCTTGGCATGATTGCTCACAGTCAATGTCAGATAATTCTTCTGTGCCCCACCCCTGACACTAATGTCAGGTTCTTCCTCCGACACAGAAGCCTCGTATGCATTGTCCAACAGATTAGACAACAGTGAACAAGCCTCCATTGGCTTCAGACGCTCCAACCACGGAAACGTTCCCTCACACACAAAGGGAATCCCCGCCTGCTTCGCGCGAGCCTGTTGATCCGCCAAAACAATGTCCGCCACCTGATTGCCGGTAAACTCCAGCTCCATGATCCTTTCCGTCTCAGACTGTAAGGAATCCAGATAAACCTCCATTTTGTGCTTCTGACCGCTCTCCTGCAGCCCGCGTATCACCTGCAGATGCCCCCGCAGGTCATGGCGCAGCGCGTGAATATTCTGATTTTCATTGCGATACTTTTCCAGATATGCCAACTGACAGTTAATATAATCCTCCTCCTGCTTCACGAGCGCATCAAGCCTTCGCACCCGCCGCAGCGTGACCAGATGCCAGAGATATGCGCCCATGGCAAGGGCAAAGAAGAAAAGACAGCAGCCGTTCAGCATAAGCTTGTCCAAGCCCACATAATACACCCTGATCACGGCGATCACCACCAGCAGGAAAACCTCAAAAAAGAAAAACAGGACAAAGCCCGCCACCTCCAACGGACGAAGCAACAGAGAGAGCTTGTGCCTCCTCGCATAGCCCCAAAGGAATGTCACCAGTATGCACCCAAACAGCTCCGTCGCCACGTCGAGCCAGTCCACCTCTCCCCAGCCAATGCGCATAAAGGGAGTCACCGTGATCACATTCTGAAGCATGATCGCCGGAATCACCCCGATCACCGTGTAAACCATCAGGGCAGGCAGCAACAAAACGCTCTCCCAAAGCCTTCTCTCCCCAAAAAGAAGCACAATCAGCAGCATTGCCCACATCACGTCCCATGTCAGACCGAACCAAAGGGACATGCCAATGGCGCCTAAGACGATTACACCAATCGCCAGACCTTTGCTTGCGGAAAGCTTTATGTTCTCCGCAAAAAACAGTCTGTAAATCATAAAAATCTGATAAAACGCCGCCACGTCAAACAGCGCCACCACCGCTGTCTGTATCATTGCAATCACCATTGCAGCCTCCATCTTCCCATATTTTTTGATTCCCGAGAGCAATGAGCAAAACCAATGCAATTAGCTTTGTGCCAATGCCTGCATGAGCGCAAAGCCAGTCAACACCCCCGCTGCTGACATTAGGGTTGTCGTCTAAGCTAGGAAGCGTGCGAGCATCTCCTTGAGTTCTCTCTGCAGCCTGCGGCTTACGGAAAGCTGCCTGCCGTTTTCCAATACCACCCCGCCCTGTGACACCCTTACAATCTTGGCGAGACTGATCAGCTGATTGCGGTTGATCCGAAAGAAATGCCCCTCAGGAAGCTGCGCGGCAAACTCCTTCAGGCTCTGCATCAGGGTGATCGTGGTCTCCCTGCCCTGCTCATCGTGCACATAAATGTCCAGATATCTCCCATGAACCTCCACATACAGAATGGAGGCACTGGAAATCACCTTAGAGCCCTCGAAGGCGTCAACCATAAATTTTCTCTCACGCCCCTGATTCTCTCTCATATCGGCAAAAACCTGCTCCACAATCTCCCTTGTCACAGGCTTTAGCAGATAGCGAAACACACCGTTTCGATAGCCCTCCGGCGCATATTCGATATAATTTGTCACCACGACCAGAAATACGCCGTTCTCCTTGCTGAGCATTTTGCAAAGCTCCATACCCGCAGGTTCGTCCTCCATTACAAGATCTGTGAATATCACGTCAAACCGCACCCCCGCCTTCCAATCCGCCAAGAGGTCTTTGGTATCCGAATACAGAGCAAGCTCCCTTCCCTTGTCTGCAATCACCGCCTGCAATTCCCGTTGTGCCTGTAATTCGTCCTCACAAATCGCTATCCGCATGGTCAAAACTCCTCATTATCCTTTTTATCCCACCAGCCATTTATATTTTGCCACACTGTACAAGGGCACGAGAGGAATCAAAATAGGCGTCCTCTGCACATAAGCCTGATACTCCGGATCGTCCCCGTAATTCCTGTTTTGGCGAAGCTCCAACCGCCTTGCGCCGCCAAACATGATATACACGATACACACATATCCGATGACTGCCGCCGCCCACTGCCAAGCGCCTGACAGCATATTCGCTCCTGACACGAGCACTCCCGTCCAGAAAAGCACCTCTCCCAGATAATTCGGACAGCGCACGATTCTGTACAAGCCCTTGTCACAAAATCTTTTAGGATTCACCTTCTTTGCCGCAGACTTCTGCCAATCCGCCGCAGCCTCCAGTCCGATACCACACGCCATGATGACCGCGCCCGCCAGACACCACGCATCTGTGCCGCCCCCGTTCTGCAATCGGAAAAATACCGGAGAGACCTGCAGCGTATAAAGCAGCGCGCAGCTTATCCAGATACTGAATTTTGCAATCATCTTCATGGATTTGCCGTCCTTGATCTCCTTTTGCATGGTGTTGCGATAAGACGCGCTCTTAATCTCCCGCACCAGAAGATATCCGCCCAGTCTGCAACCATAAATGACAAACAACAGATACAGCGCCGCCTTCCCAAGCGTCAGGCTGCCATAATCCAACACGAACATGACGCCTCCCATCACCGCAATTGAGAAGCCGTAACCCAAGGAAATAAAATAGACATACTTGTAAAATCCAATCGAGCTTACCACCAAAGCAATCATCAGCAAAATCAAAAAAGCTGATGTAAACGTTTCCGTAAAAGTCATTTCCCTACACCTCCATACTCTGAGCAATATAATGGTCAATTAAGTTTATATGAAGCTTCAACACCTTTTTCAGGCAATAATTCTTTGCCAACTGAGTGTTCAAAAATAAATTTATAATATGGAACTCTAATCAATCCGTCCGCTTGTGTAAAGTCTTGGTCTTTTGTTAAAAGTATTTTAGTAAATGTGTCCGGTAAATCGTCAAAATTAAGGTCTTTTATCGCCTTGTTCCTTACAGATATCTCGATTGCTTTGTGTTCGGCAAAGTTCACATAATCGACTTCATGCCCCTCGTTATGGTATTCATAGCAACACTCTTGTGATAAAATTCCACGCACATGACACTCAACAATGCCGCCTAAAATATCACCCTTGAGCTCGTCAGGCATATAATCAAGTAAAACTTCCTTTAAGATTTCCGCATAAAACATAGGATATTTAATGCTGATGTTGGCTTTTTCAAACAAATCACTTTTCGTCCTTATCTTGCTGCTGTCATCACAGCACAGCTCCATATAAACATCGGCAATATTTTCAAAATTCTCCTTTTCTTTAAGATCTTTTCGTTCAATCTGTCGCAGTTGTTGTTAAGAATAATGTTACTTGTTTTGAAATTAGAGGTAACAGTTTCCTCTAAGCAGCCCTTGAGATATTGGTCAAGAGAAACAAAATCTTGGTAAAACTCCCTTGTGCCAAGGACAAACTGATTATAGGTCTTTTCCGAAACCTCATCGATTCCTTTGTACGCCAACCATTCGGGATAGCTCAAAAAATCTGCATACACAAATTTTGCATTACCCGCAAATGCTCTGTTTGCCCAAGCTTCAAGCGCAATAGATTGACTGCCTGCAAAAACAACCCTCGTGTTCGTATTTCTGCAATCAGTAAATTCGTTCGCTATTCTTGCAATCGTTTTCTCAGGAAAGATAAAATATGTCGCCTCGTCTATGAGAAAAATCTTACTTTCATTTGCTTCGATACAGGCGACAATTTCATCTCTCAAATCAATCGCATCATCTTCGTCCATACTCTTAATGTCATAATACTTAGCATTGGGTAAATTAACGGCAAGCTGTTTCATACAAACAGTCTTTCCGCATTTTCTTGCCCCAAGTATAAACGTTATGCTGTTGTTTTTAGCAGAATCCTCCGCGTCATAGTAAAAACTGCGTTTGAAAACATATTCAGTATTCATTTTGCATCTCCTGCACAATCACGTTGTTGTTTTAAAAATATTATTAAAATCATTTTGCGTATTTTACCTTCTGCATATGATAACGTGTCCATTCATTGGTATCATTTAAACACTCAAACGCATTTTCTTGCTGCATCAGCTTATATAGAGTCAGAGCTCTTGCCTGACAGTTAATTGACTTTTCAGGATTAAATTCAATATCAGTAAACCAGTCATATTCCACCAAGTTAATCCCTGTTCCCTTCTCCTGAACCAACGCTTTGACATAGATATAATCATAAAACGCAGTTTTCGGCGTTAAAGCCCACTCGACATCAGCATAAACAAACGAAATAAGTCTGCCGGAGCACTTTAATCTCTCATCTCTTTTAGCCATTTTGGGTTCCACAGAATATAAATCGCGAAACGGTCCACCATTTTCAAATTTTTTTGACCCTTGAAAAATACATTCCAAATATATACCATCTAGTTTAAGGTGAAACGCACTCAACTCCTCTCCGATCGTCACTGTGCTCTTTGTTGAGATTTCCAAGGCTTTCTGCCCGCAGTCTGCCAAAATACTGTCATGCAGCGCCGAAATGTTTTTCCTTTTCTGAGAAATAGCAAACCCACCATTCCAAGCAAACTCAAACATTCTTTCCGTCACGCAACCATCAATGATTGTCCAAGCCGGTCTTTTTGCCATTTCCCTACACCTCCATACTCTATACAATATACCCCAGTATAGCATTTTATCCTATGGGCGGCAAGCTATTACATTACGGCTCCACATTGACCACCCGCACATATCTTTGCAGCGCGTATTCCCCGTCATGCGCCTCCCCCACAAAGGAGTCCGACTGGTGTCCCGCCCGCATGATTCTCACAAGCCCACAGGCAGCAAAAAGCTCCGTCAGCTCTTCTCTCCTATCACTGTCACAGATTAACCCCACTGACTGCAGATACACCTTATGGCGGCGCAGCTGCGTGAAGATCCGATTCCTTGGCAATCGCTTTACAAGGCAGTTGCCAAACATATAAGAGAGCTCCAGCTCACTGTCAGTCATGGCGGTCAGGGAACACCCCTGACCGTAAAATACCTTTTGCTCCCCCGTGTCAGCCCCCGCCAGAATATCCTCTACCCTGTCACAGTACCGCCGCAGTGATATCTCCGCCTGTGTCCCGAGGGCGCTGATACCGCTTTGGGGATTACGGTTCACGGCAGCCTGCAGATAAGGCATGAACTCCCCGCAGAACGCATATACCTCCTCCATGCTCTCCGTGTCCAGATAAATCACCTGACAGGAGCTGCAAAGAAGCTGCCTTGTCCCGACGATATGCTCCGCCAGTCCGCGCAGCTCCGACTGCCGATCCTCATATCCCGACAGATAGGCAAAGCCCAGCTTGTGCCCCCATTCTATCAGTCTTGTGCCCGGCTTCGCCATCTGCCTCACCGCCTGCACAGCCCCGTCTCCGCCCCACACCACGATTCCGTCACTCATATCCGCCATACGGCGCATCGCCTCGATATCCTCCGAAGGTGTGTCAAACACATAGATGTAAGGCGCAAGCTCCGGCTCTATGGCGATCAGCTCCCGCAGGATTTCAATCGAGAGCCCGCTGTCCGCCTGAGGGAGCTTTAAAATATTCACATTTCCCGTCAAAAGCCCCTCCAAAACACTATATACAGGCAATCCGTCTATATTCCCCGCCGCAATATGGAAAAGCGTCCCCAGCGGAACCGTGCGAACCCGAAGGGCTTGCTGCCCAAAGCGCGGCTTAGTCACATACTCCCCGTACAAAGCCCTCTGCTTGGTTCCTGTCCCGCCAAATCCCAGCTCCACCCGCAGCTTATATTCCAAATGCTCCCGCCTAAGCAGCTCCAAAACCTGTGCGATCTGTGTCCTGACATTCTCTGTGCCGTGAGCCCCCGACTCCGCCAATCTGTCTATCTGTTCTTGGAATTCCCCCGCCAGAAGCTTACTCCGAAGCGCGCCCACAGCCCCGATCACCGTCTCGGGGCGCAGCCTGCCATGAGTGCGAGTTCCGTCGATCTCCCTCTCCAACCCGCCCAACAGCTCTCCCTGCAGGGAAGAATCATACACCTTTCCATTCGCCAAAATCATCTGTATCCCCCATGGCTGTTGCACTAACCAATTTTCCAATCATTAAAGCGACAGCCCCACTTCAACCAATAAATAATAGTTTGAAAATATATTTTCAAGCTTATCCCCCTCAATCCTCCGAATATGCCGAACGGCGGCACAACCAATCTATTTGTAACATAGCTTTTGCATATCATTACAGCAGCTCCGCAGCCCCCGCCGCGCAGGTCTTGATCTCCTTAAGCCCGATTCTTCCCACAATCTCCAGATAGGGGCTGTCCAGTCCGCAGCCGCAAGCTCCTCCCTCGTGCAGAATCCCCAGATCATCTGTCATGACACTGAGAATCGGCGTGCTCCTGACCATAGGCGAAAGCAGATTCACCAGTCCCAACCGTCCCATGGGCAGCGGCTCCAAGGTGTCCACATCTCGAATCAGCACGCGGCTGTACACAGGCACGTGAAAATGATGATTCCTGCAGTCACAATACAGAATGGGGTGCTCCACCGCCCCGAAGAATTCTACCACGTTCTCCTCATCTACGTCCAGTACCTTCTTCGCCAGACGATACAGTACCTCCTTGTCCACCTGCTCCTTATAAAATTGCTTCCAACCGCCGCCTAACATAATCTTGGAGCCTTTTTTTAATTTCAGATGAATCCCTCTCTCGTCCATCTGCTTCAGCAGAAAATACGTGTAGGACGGAAAGCCCATGAAGCGCACGGGCAAGCTTCTCAATGCGTATTTTTGAAGCGCCTTCACGATCCCCTCCAAATCCACCTCATATCCCTGCTTCTGCACATTATATTTCAGAGCGTACACCCTGCTGACCGCGGGTGCAAAAAATGTCGCCCCAAAGGCAGTTTTGGTCACAGCCGTATGATTGCTCCTGTGAGGCTGATATCCCAGTATAATATAGCGGGTAGGACATAGGGAAAACAAGCCGCGCCATTTGCCGATTTGAAGCACCATCTTCAATCCGCACCACAGATCGCCGAAGTCCAAACCAATCCTACTGAACCGCCCGCTGGTGCCCGACGAGGTAGCCTGTACCAGCATCTGACGCTTAGGAACGGAGAACATTGTGCGCTGCTTGAAGTTCGCCGTGGGAATAAAGGGCAGCCGCCCCAAATCCTCCACCCTTCTAAGGTTTTTAGGCGCAAAGGAAAAAGCCTTCAGCAGCCGCCGATACTCCGGACAGCTTCTATACTGAAAGCTGCAATTCTCCCTCATGGCTCTCGCAAAAAGTCTCTGTGTCCCCTTGACGTCAAAGGGTTCCTTAACGGAAAATAAACGTCCTCTCCACCTCAAACTTACACCCCCGCATAATCGCATCTACTGCATCTGTGTCACGCTTCTAAGCAGCTCCAAATCGCTTGCCTGTACCTTGATACTGGTCTCTATCCGCTCACCCTCCGGCGTGGTGACAATAATCTCTATGACACTGTCCTCCCGCAGACCGTTTCTTCCCACCGCTTTGCAAAACGCGGGGAATTTCGGGTGATTCGCCTTAAAGGTATTCCATGCACCGATTACCTTGAACATACCTCCCATGTCCATTGTCCTATCCTCCGTATTCCGACTAATTCGCGCACTTTGCGAATTTGCAGGAATCCTTAGATTCCTTACACCGCGCTCACTGCGTCCTTCATGCTCTTTACATAGCGATAAAGCTCCGGTGCGGCATCGGCACCATATCGCTCGATGATCCTCACGATTGCACTGCCCACGATCGCCCCGTCAGACACTGCCGCCATCTTTGCCGCCTGCTCCGGCGTACTGATGCCAAAACCGATAGCGCAGGGGATATCCGTCACCTTGCGGACGCTCTCCACGATAGCTGCCAAGTCCGTCTTGATCTCGCTGCGCACTCCGGTGACGCCCATAGAACTCACCACATAGATAAAGCCATGGGACTCGCTTGCAATGGCTTGGATACGAGTCTCCGACGTTGGCGCGATCATAGAGATCAAATGAACATTGTGCGCCGCCGCGGGCTCCTCCACCTCCGCCTTCTCCTCATAGGGCAGATCGGGAATGATGATCGCCCCCACCCCAAGCTCCTCGCATTTCGCAAAGAATCTCTCATAGCCGTAATGGAACACGGGGTTGGAATAGGTCATAAACGCCAACGGAAGCTTGGAGACCTCGCGAACCCTCCTGACAATCTCAAACACGCCGTCCGTAGTCATGCCGTTTTCAAGCGATCTGATATTGGCGTCCTGAATCACCACGCCCTCCGCCGTCGGGTCTGAAAAGGGAATCCCGATCTCGATCAAATCCGCTCCCGCCCTTTCCATCTCTAAGATAAACCTGACCGTACTGTCCGCGTCCGGGTCTCCCGCCGTCAGAAATCCGATAAAGGCTTTGCCGTTCGGCGTCCCAAAAACATTGTCAACCGAGTTTTTTACTGTTGTATTCATTTTCCTTCTCCTGTTCTCCTGATTCCATCATATTTCATCATCAGTCATACGTCAATCATGTATTTCCACGCCGCGATATCTGGCGATTGCCGCCACGTCCTTGTCTCCGCGTCCGGACAGGCAGACTATAATGCTTTGATCAGGTCGATAATCCTTCGCGATCTTCATCACATGAGCCAGAGCATGGGCGCTCTCTATGGCACATATGATCCCCTCTGTCCGAGCCAGATACTCGAAGGCATCCACCGCCTCATCGTCCGTGACGGGCACGTATTTCGCCCTGCCCGTATCGTGAAGATGCGCGTGCTCCGGTCCGATCCCGGGATAATCCAAGCCCGCAGATATAGAATACACCGGCGCGATCTGTCCGTACTCGTCCTGACAAAAATAGGACTTCATACCATGGAAGATTCCAAGCGTTCCCGTGGCAATGGTCGCCGCCGTCCGCGCCGTATCCACACCCTTGCCCGCCGCCTCGCAGCCGATCAGTTCCACGCCCTCATCGGGGATAAAATTGTAAAACATGCCCATGGCATTGCTGCCGCCGCCGACACATGCCGCCACCGCAGCCGGAAGCTTCCCCTCCGCCTCCAAAATCTGAGCCCGCGCCTCCCTGCTGATAACACTCTGAAAATCCCGCACGATCATGGGAAACGGGTGCGGTCCCATCACGGAGCCGAGACAATAATGGGTGTCATTTACCCGATTCGTCCACTCCCGCATGGTCTCATTGACCGCGTCCTTCAGGGTCTGTGTGCCGCTGGTCACAGGGTGCACCTTCGCGCCCAGAAGCTCCATACGATACACATTCAACGCCTGTCTGTCCGTGTCCTCCTTGCCCATGAAAATCTCACATTCCATTCCGAGCAGCGCGGCGGCAGTCGCGGTCGCCACACCGTGCTGTCCCGCTCCGGTCTCCGCGATCAGCCTTGTCTTGCCCCGCTTCTTGGCAAGGAGAGCCTGCCCCAGTACATTGTTGATCTTATGGGAGCCTGTATGGTTCAAATCCTCGCGCTTTAAATAGATTCTCGCGCCCCCCAAATCCTTAGTCATTTTCTCCGCATAGTACAACAGAGAGGGTCTCCCCGCATACTCATTCAAAAGCTGATTCAACTGTGCCTGAAAATCAGGATCATTTTTATAATGCTCATATGACTCCTCCAACGCTATCAGCTCATTCATCAATGTCTCCGAAATATACTGCCCTCCATGGATTCCGTAACGTCCTTTACTCATGATAATAACCGTGCCTTTCCGCAGCCTGCGAATCTTCATGCATATTTTACGCATTGTGCAGGCGCAAATTTGCGTGTAAAAATTAATTTCTCACGCTATTCCATTTCTCAATTTGCTGTCACTCTCAGCTTATTGCCACTTTAGTTGACCTTTTAGTTGTCTTTTTTGTTGTCCTTTTGGTCGTCTATTATTTATCTTATTAACTTCCCCTTTGCCGCAGGTCGCTTCACATGAATTTCCCTGCCAATTGCCGCAGCATCTCCGCCTTGTCCGCGCTCCGCATAAAGGTCTCTCCGATCAGCACCGCATTGGTTCCGTTTTGCTCCAGCTTGGCAATATCCTCCCGCCCCTTCATGCCGCTCTCGGACACAAACAAAATCTTGGGCGGGACAAGCCCCCTAAGCCGCACGGAGTTGTTGATATCCACGGTAAAATCCTTGAGATTGCGATTGTTCACTCCGACGATCCGCGCGCCTGCCGCAAGCGCCATCTCCACCTCGGCCTCGTCATGCGCCTCCACC
Organism: Muribaculum sp.; assembly: GCA_023663505.1. GTDB lineage: Bacteria > Bacillota > Clostridia > Lachnospirales > Lachnospiraceae > Acetatifactor. The sequence continues at coordinate 19,822 of JAMPHH010000023.1, read as the reverse complement.
AAGGCGGAAAGCCCCAAGTCGTCTGCGATCCCCGCATATTCTGACAATTGTGTCTGGGAGAGAATCGCGCATATCAACAGAACAGCATCTGCCCCCAAAAGCTTCGCCTCATAAAGCATATATTCATCTACCGTAAAATCCTTGCGAAGCAGCGGAATCTCCACCTTCCCGCGGATTGCCGCCAGATACTCGTCGCTCCCTTGGAAATAAAACGGCTCTGTCAGCACGGAGATTGCGTCCGCCCCCGCCCTCTCATATTCCACGGCAATCTCCTCATAGGGAAAATCCTCCGCGATCACCCCCTTGGAGGGAGACGCCTTCTTCACCTCACAGATAAAGCTCATGCCCTCCCTGCCAAGCGCACGCTCAAAGGGGTAAGGCTTATCCGCCGCCCTGTGCAGCGGAAGCTCCTCCGCCTGCGCCTTAAGCTCCGCCAAGGGCAGCTTTTCCTTCTTCGCCTGAATACGCTCTATGGTCTTTGCAGCAATCTCATCTAAAATCATTTTCTGTCCTCATTTCATTTCTATACTATTTCTATACTATTTCTATACTGCTTCTGTGCATAGGCTGCCTTGTGCTCATACAGTCATCGAAACAAAGTCAATTGCATTGACATGGCTCATCGCTCACGCAAGTCAACAACCCCACATCATTCTCCAAACCAATTTTATTGATTTTGTGCTCATGCAACCATCGGAGCAAGGTCAACTGCACCGTCTCGACTCATTGCCCGCGGGAATCAACGGTTCGTCAACTCTACAAATCTCCCGAGCTGTGCCAGTGCCTTGCCGCTGTCGATGGTCTCCGCCGCCAGCTTCACCCCGTCGGCGATGCTTGCCGCCTTGCCTGCCACATACAGGGCCGCCCCCGCATTCATCAGTACAGTGTCCCTTCTGGGTCCCTTCTCCCCGTTCAAAACCGCCTTGGTCATCTCGGCATTCTCCTGAGGTGTGCCGCCTGCCAAATCCTCCTTGGTACAGCGCGCAAGCCCCATCTCCTCCGGAGTGATCACATAGGATTTCAGGCTGCCGTTCTCCAACTCGCACACGCTGGTGGCGCAGCTCGCAGAGATCTCGTCCATCTTGTCCTGACCATACACCACAAGCCCCTTCTTGATTCCCAGATTCACCAACACCTTCGCCATAGGCTCCAGTAAGGCTTCGTCATATACCCCGAGCACGATGTAGGAGGGACATGCGGGATTCGTCAAGGGTCCCAAAATATTAAATACCGTGCGGATACCCAATTCCTTACGAATCGGTCCCACATACTTCATGGCGGAATGATATTTTTGCGCAAATAAGAAGCACAAGCCTATCTCCTCCAAAATCGCCCTGCTCTGCTCCGGCTCAATGGAGATGTTGACCCCCAAGGCTTCCAGACAGTCCGCCGCGCCGGATTTGGAGCTTGCCGCCCGATTGCCGTGCTTTGCCACGGGCACTCCCGCCGCCGAGATCACCATGGCGGACGTGGTGGAAATATTAAAGGAATTGGAGCCGTCACCACCCGTCCCCACGATTTCCAAGGACTCTACGTTGGCATTAAGCTGCAGCGCATGCGCGCGCATCTCCTCCGCCGAGCCGGTGATCTCCTCAATCGTCTCCCCCTTCATGGAAAAGGCTGTGAGATAGGCGCTTTTCTGCACATCTGTCGCCTCACCCGTCATGATCTCATTCATGACAGCCTTTGCCATTTCATAGCCGATGTCCTCTTTCCTGCTCAGCTTAATGATTGCTTCCTTCGTGATCTGGGCGCAGCCCTTCTGCACCTTTGCCACGGGAGATGTAAGTCTCCCCAAAAGGAAATTCTCCATGATCTTGCGCCCGTCCGGTGTCAGCACGGATTCCGGGTGAAACTGGACGCCATATATGGGATATTCCTTGTGCTGTACCGCCATGATCTCCCCGTCCGGTGTGGTGGCGGTCGCCTTCAGGCAGTCCGGCATATGCTCCTCCACCGCCAGAGAATGGTATCTTGCCACGGTCATTTCCGCTTCCATGCCCTTAAATAACGCGCTGTCATTGTCCAGACGCACCACGGACTGCTTGCCGTGCATCAACTGCTTTGCGTAGGTGATCGTGCCGCCAAACGCCTCGCAGATCGCCTGATGCCCCAGACAGATTCCCAGGATAGGGATTTTCCCCGCAAAATGTCTGATTACCTCCTCGCAGATACCCGCTTCCGCAGGTCTGCCCGGTCCCGGCGAGATGATAATATGGCTTGGCGCCAAAGCCTCTATCTCCGCGACCGTCAGCTCGTCATTGCGAATCACCTTCACATCGGGATTCACAGATGCCGCAAGCTGATATACATTATAAGAAAAACTATCGTAATTGTCTATGATCAGTATCATGATTTTATCCTCCTTTTTATTCGAGCATTTTCAACCTAATCCCCATTCTTGCCGCAAACCGGAAATTTGGGCGCAAGCACAAATTTCTGATTGAAAAATCTTTGATTTTTCAATCTAATAATCATGCCTTTCCGCAATCTGCGAACTTTCATGCGTGTTTTACGCATTGCGCAGGCACAAATTCGCGGTTGAAAAATTTATTTTTCAACCTAAGCCCTCTTGGGCTCGTTCCAGTGCCTCTCTGACCGCAGCCGCCTTCTGTAGACACTCCCTGTATTCCTTCTCCGGCACGCTGTCCGCCACGATGCCCGCCCCGGAGCGCAGGAATACCTTGTTATTCTTGGAAAAAGCAAGCCGTATGGCGATACAGGTATCCAGATTGCCCGTGAAGGACAGGTACCCAATCGCGCCGCCGTAAATCCCCCGCTTGTTATTCTCCAACTCATTGATGATCTCACACGCCCTCAGCTTCGGCGCGCCGGAGAGAGTTCCCGCAGGCAAAATGGCGTCCACAGCATCCAGTGCGTCCTTATCCTCCCGAAGCTGACCGCTCACCGTGGAGCCGATATGCATCACATGGGAATAACGCTCAATAGACATGTACTTTTCCACCTGCACCGTCCCTATCTGACTGATTTTACCGATATCATTTCTGCCCAGATCCACCAGCATATTGTGCTCGGCGCACTCCTTTTCGTCCGCCAAAAGCTCCCATTCCAGCGCCAAGTCCTCGCCCTTGGTCGCGCCTCTTGGTCTGGTGCCCGCAAGGGGGAAGGTCGTCAGCTTCCCGTCCTCAAGCTTCACCAGTGTCTCCGGACTCGCTCCCACGATCTCGCCGTCCCCGCCTGAGAAATAGAACATATAAGGGGAGGGGTTCGTCGTCCTAAGAATCCTGTAAGCGTCAAAGAGGCTCCCCTCCATCTCCGCCTCCAAGCGATTGGACAGCACCACCTGAAAGATATCGCCCTCCTTTATATAATGTTTGCCCCGCTCCACCATCTCGCAATAAGCCTTCTCGTCAAATAGGGGCTTGAATTCCGTCTTGATCGTCAGGGGAACATGGGCAGCCTTCTCCCCCTGCCGAATCAGCCGCGCCATACTCTCGAGCTCCAACACCGCCTTGTTATAATTCGCTTCCGGTTCGTCTGTGCGGGCATTGACGATCAATATCATTTTCTGCCTGTAATTGTCAAAGGCGATCACCTTGTGAAAAAGCATCAGGTTCACGTCAGAGAAGCCTTCCTCGTCCAATGCGTCCAGCTCCAAGGTCGGTTCGCTGTATTTGATATAATCGTAGGAAAAATACCCCACCAGACCTCCGGTGAAGGACGGCAGATGCTCCAGCGAGGGGCTCTTGTTCTCCGCAAGCATCTCCCTGATGATCTGTCGCACGTCCTCCTTGGTCGTGCGGCTGGTCATGGGGGACTTGACCGTGCTCTCGCCATTATAGCAGCTAATCTCCAATACCGGATCATAGCCCAAGAAGGTATAACGTCCCCAACGCTTATCCGCCTCCGCGCTCTCCAACAGATACACATGACTGCTGACATTCTTGATGATCTGCAGCACCTCGATTGGGGTCGTGGTGTCCGCATATAGCTCACAGCTTACGGGAATCACGCCATAGTCTCCTTGTGCTGCAAGCTCCCTGCATTCTTCTAAACTCGGGGTCACTTTCATGCTTTTTGCCTCCTATTCATTTCTTCATTGCTCCTTCCTGTGCTCTGCACAACAAAACGTCCTTGACAGACTATAATCTCTGTCAAGGACGGGTTAAACTGATCAATCTCCCGCGGTGCCACCTTGATTCGCGATTGTTCGCGCACTTATCGGATACTATCATATCCTGAACCCCTCACGCGGGTTCCTGCGTCGCAGAATACTCGAAGCTGTCCGCATATACCTCGGACAAATCCTTTCACTGCGCCCTCCATGGTCCATTTAGCAGCCTGCATTTCCAACCTTTCTCAGCCTCCGGTCTCTCTGTAAGCGCATCTACTGCTTTTATCTCCACATCTACGGTTTGTGTTCCGCTATTTATTTTTTACTATACTACCGCACGAAATTGCAAATGTCAATATGTTTTGCAAAAAAGTTCGTATACAACCCACATGCCCGCTTATCGCCGATACCAAGGCGGGAGAGGACTGGGATGGTTTTCGCGGGCTTCGGCGGAGGTTGGAGCGTTTTCTTATAGTGCGCCCAGAACCCAGGGTGAAATGCGCATGGATGCGCATTTCAGGCTCTACGGTGCACGGATGCACCTTAGAGCCGACCCGCAAATTGCAACACACTCCCCCGCACTATTAGAAAACCCCCAACCGCAGCCAGCCCGCGAAAACCCTCCCAGTCCTCTCCCGCCGCCCCTCGGAACCAATCAAAGCCATCTACCGCTTCGCCTCCGCCACATAATACCTGAAGCATTCATCCCTGTCAAAAAGAAACCTTACCATAAACTCATAATTCCCATAATCCACATAAAAAGCCCCGTTCTCAAGCACAGAATATTCATACATATAATTCAAGCAGTACGCATAGACCACCTCGTCCTGTAAGCTCAATATCACGCGAATCTCCTCATAAAGAGCATTCTGCCCCTTTTGAGCTTCATCCTCATGCAAATCAAGCACCATCTCCGTCTGCCCGTCGCCATTGACGTCCACCCACAGATACTTATCCACCTGCAGTGGCGTCTTGGCATACTTGCCCACGGATTTTGGCGCACAGTATTCCTCAAAGCTCACATAGCCCGTATCCCCGCCAAAGCCGTCTCCCGTCACGCCATATACCATGCCGTTATTTTCTATTGTATCCAACAGAATCCTCTCTACCTCCTCGTTTGGAATCATGGCAGGATTCTCAACCGCCGCACCCATGACAGTCTCATACGACACAAGCGGAAGATCCAAATCAATCCGATATTCCGCCAAGCCCACACAGTCCGGCGCCAAATCCTCCACATCCGTGTACCATACGTCAGAATCCTCCCGCAGAGCATCATTGATATCTTCACGGAAGAAATCATCCTGCGAAAGTCCGTTCCCGTCAACACTGATTTTGGTCACAAATGCCACCCCCATATGCGCCCAGTATGACATTATGGCATTCTCACCCTCCCATGTGTAGAGCGACGTGTGCCCCATGCCAATCGTCCCAAGGCATACGGTCTCCCCCGCGCGCCAAGTGTAGATATCCGCAGAGTAATCAGCCTCACCGCCTCCCTGCTGCAGCAACAGCTCCGGAATACCGTCCTTGTCTATGTCATACAGATAATACCCTTCAAAAGGAAGCGCTTCCTCCCGCATCATGTCATTATGCCGTCTCGCCTCACAAAGCACCTTGTAGTATGCCCGCTGCCACTCCGATTCCCCGTCAAATACATAAGAGAAGCCGTCCCGCCATTCTATTGGGTCAGGATTCTCCAAGCCGCTCACCACCATGTCGTCAGTGATTCCCAGAGCCCTCTGCCGCTCCTGCAAGATGCCTTCCAATTCCTCCCAAGGAGTAAAGGCAATGCCCTGATTCGTCCCGCACAGCTCCAAATACTCCTGACATTTGTCCCGCTGCGCCTGCGTCGCCTCCTCAAAAAAGCTGTATGCATAATACAACTTCCCATCTATGGTATAGAGGTCTGCCTCCATCTGCGGTTCTTCCTCCAAATGATTATCTTCGTCCAAAAATACCCGCTTATAGGCGTCCCAATCATTCAAGATACTATGAACCCCTTCCCCGCTTCCCGCCTCGAAGTGATACCATTCCTCGTAGCTGCCGTCCGCTCCTATGCGCCCTGTCTCTCCGCTGATGCTCGCCGCACTCGTGCTTCCCGAGGACTGCACATAGCCCTTTGCCGTCATGGTCAGGGAACTTCTCTCGCCTTCCTCCTCCGCAAAGACTAAATGCAAATCATCCTCCATATAACAAAACACCATGACCAGACTTGTGTATCCCCAGCCTTGATTCCCCTTCGCCCGCACATACAGCTCACGCTTTCCATCTCCGCCGATATCCGTCAGCGCATAGAGGATTTCTTCCGCCCCGCTGTTCCCGTCCGCAAAATACGCCTCCAGTAATTCCGTCAGCGTGGCTTCCTCCCCGACCCTTAGCTTCCAAGTAGTCTCCTCTCCAATCCACTCATAATCCGAGAAAAGCTGATACCCGTGAAATTCAGGCTCCACCACGGCGACGCCTTCCCCCTGCAGAAGCTCCCGAAAGGCGTCAATCTCCGCCCCTTCCTCCTCAAAATCCACAGGAAAGAAAGGCAGCGCATTCCCTGACGTGACAGCCCCCGATAGATCAGTGTCCGACACAGCCGTCTCCCTGCCTTCCGCCAAGATATCGGTATCCGATTCCATGTTCCCGCCCGGCAAGACAATCACAATCAGGCTTACCGCCAAGGCAATCACACCAAACACCAACCACAGGGCATGGAGCCTCTCAGGGGATGAAAGACCTCGCACCTTATTCTCCCCTTGGGTATCCGTCTCCTCATAATTCTTCGCGTTCACTGCGCTACCATTCACTTCACCTGATGCCATCACATTGCCATCAACATTGCCGTCCAACATCTCATTTACCCTCTATCATCGGATTCCCTATATCCACTTTATTTCTACAAAATTTCTACAAAAATCTCAAGCCTTCTCAAAACCGCACAGGCTCCACGTCCTCCGTGAGCGGGAGCATCTTATACTCCGGAAACTGCTCGATCAGCTCCTCCAGACAAGAGACCGTGTTGTAAACCGTGTCATGCGCAAGCATCACCACCCTGCGTCTGCCAAAGGTACTCTCCCTCGCGTTGCGCAGCAAAAGCTCCGGCTCGTTGTGCTTCGTGGCGTCCTCCAAGCTTGCGTTCCAGTCAAAATAGATATATCCCCTCGAGGTCATCTCGTCAATTATTTTTTGATAAACACCCTTATTATAGGAGTTGATACTCCCGCCCGGGAAGCGGAACAGCTTGGTATCCACCCCCGTAGCCTCCCGCACTACCTCGCGCGCCTTCTCGAAGTCCTCCACATAACTGTCCACGCTTTTGTACAGCTTCTTGTAATCATGATTGTAGCAATGAATCCCGATAGTGTGTCCCTCCTGTACAATTCGCTTTGCCACCTCGGGATATCGCTCCACGCTCTCTCCCACTAGGAAAAATGTCGCCTTGATATTGTGCTTTTTCAAAATGTCAAGCACCACGTCCGTGTTCTCCGCGGTGGGACCGTCATCAAAGGTCAGATACATCGTCTTTGGGAAAAAGTAAAGCTCTATGCCCGATGCGATCCCCTCGGCAATCCTCCCCTGATATTCCTCCGTGCACAGCTTCTCCCGCTCCTGCCGATTGGAGAGGAATCCCGTCTCCACCAGACATGCAGGCATGTCGGTCTCCCTGATCACCCGAAGCGTGTCATCTGCGATCACCTGCCTGTCCCGCGCCTCGGTATAGAGAATCACATCATTATGTATCAACTGCGCAAGCCTTTTGCTGCTCTCGCCCTTATTCTCGTTATACCAAGTTTCTATGCCCGATATGTCCGAGCTTTGCTCCTCACACGCATTTTGGTGAATGCTGATATAGGCGTCCACACCCGCGGCGTTTGCAAGCTCCACCCTTTGCTCCAGTGTAAGGCTCGTATCGTCGGCTCTTGTAAACACTACCTGATAGCCCAGCTCCAACAGCCTGCTCTCCACTGCCTTCGCAATCTGCAGATTCACGTCCTTCTCCAAAACCTCCTTGCGGCTGCAGCCCTCGTCCTCTCCACCGTGACCGGGGTCGAGCATCACCTTGATATCACAACGCTCCTTCACCACATAGACAAGCTCCTTGTCACCCTCCGACAGAATGCCCGCGACAGACGACTCCATGCCCGCCAAGCCGCCTGCGTATCCGTTTACAGAGGGCAGCATTCCCTCCGACATATCTCCCTGATGCGGCTTCTCGTCAGCGCCGTCCATACTTTGGGCAGAAGAAGCCTTCGTCCTCCCTGACTCCGCAGCAACCACATACACCTGTCTTGACAATACCTGTATAGATGCACCGCCAATGATCAATGCCATGAGACAGACCAACATGCTTCGCAACAGATATGCCCGTCTGCGCCTTCTCCTCGCTTTCCCTCTCCCGCCGCTTGTCCTGTCGCGTTCGTCACAACGTACCAAATGATATTCTTTTCTTTTGTGCATCATGTTTTCCTCCTATATTAACTGAAAACCTCCTGTGGCTCTCGCCCTTGGTTTACGTTTCCCGTTCCATATAAGAAGAATACACGACAGAAACATCAAAGCTTCAACATTTCTGCATATTAATTACAAGCTTTTTGCATATTTTTTGCATCATTTTTCTGTATATCACAGGGCTTTAGCGCGATATTTTTAAATACAGCTCATTGATCCCCTCATAGAATCCAATCGTGACCACGGTGCTGCCCTCGTCCACTCCGGCAAAACGGTATTTTTGGTAATAGGGCGTATTTTCCAGCAAGGGATTCTCGGACTCGTAATCCTCCTGACCTGACAGCTCCATATATTCCGCCCATTTCTCCACCATGGCATCAGGCGCAAGCTCGTCCCATGTGGTCTTGGTTCTCACATAAAACTCATACAGCTTACCCGTCTCCGCGTCAATGTACGCGTCCAGAAGCCGTCCCGCCTTGTCCGCGTTCTGCTTATCCGTGGACAGGCTGACCTTCCAGACAGCCACGTTATTGCGCGGCTCCAGAACATCGATTGCAGAGTACAGCACAGTGCTGTAACCTGCCGCCGTGACCTCCTTCACCTCGTCGGGCAGGACGCCAAGCTCGCGCAGCCTTGCCAGCTCCTCATTGCAAACCCTGCAGATATCCTCCTGTGTGATCTCCCGCTCGGAGGGTCCCTGCTTGTTGACAACAAACGCATATGTTCCCGTCAAATCCTCATAATTGACATTCCCCATGTCCCTCTGCGCGCTCAGCTCATTATCCGACTGGCTCTGGCTGTTTAAGCACTTAGAGAGGATATAGATTCTGGCATTGCTGCCCAAGGCGTAGCGATAGCCCTCCCCCACGTTGTCCGCAGGCTCCGCCGTCACATGGTTCAGGGTCGTCCTGTCTGAATAATCCGCCAGATATTCCGGTCCCCAGATTGCAAAGACCAACACCAAAACAGTCCCTATGAAAAAAAGCAGAATATTAATTTTCTTCTGTTTCATCGTCTTGGGTTTCATAGACATTCTCCCCTTCCCCCGCTCCCTCTATTTCAATGCTCAGCTCCTCCTCACCCGCCGCGCCGTTTAACGCCGCGGAATCCGGCAGCAGGAAGCCGATACAGCTTCCCTCGCCCAATGTACTCTCGATCACGAGATTGCTCTTGTGGAGGTTCAGTATCTCCGTGCAGAGCGCCAGTCCCAGACCCGCGCCGTTCTTGCTGCGCGAGCGGGATTTATCCACCATGTAAAATGCCTCCGTAATCCTGCGGCACTCCTCCCTTGGGATACCCACGCCCACGTCCTTGACCGCGAACCAATATCCGTCCTGCAGTCTCTCGCCGATGATCTCCACGACGCTTCCGGGCTCCGACGCCTTACACGCATTGTCCACCAGATTGACCATCACGGTCTTGATCAGGTTTAAGTCCGCGCACATCTTGCCCTGCGTATAATGAAATTCAAAACGCATCTGCAGATCCTCTCGCGCGCCGTACATCTCCTTCAAATATTCAAACAGGACGTCCACATCTAAGACCTGCAGCTCCACCTCTCCCCTTCTGGTCACGATCAGGTCAAGAAGCCGAAACGCCATGGTCTCCAGTCTTTTGCCCTCCGTGTAAATGTAATTGGCTGACATAAAATGCTTTTCCTCGTCCAGCTTACGGGAGCGGAGTACATCTGCGTATCCGATGATCGAGGTGAGAGGCGTCTTTAGCTCATGGGAAAATGCCGCGATAAATTCCTCTCTGGCATTCAGCTCCTCCTCAAGCTTATGGATATTGTCCTCCAAGGTGTTCGCCATACGGTTAAAATCCTGAGTGAGCTGCCCCATCTCGTCATTGCTGATCAGCTCCGCGCGATATCCGTAATCCCCCTGCGCCATCTTCTGTGTAGCCTTCGTCAACAGTCTAATCGGCTTGGTCAGCCAAAAGGAGATAAAGAACATCACCACAGAGCTCACGAAAAGCACCAGCAGCGTCATTCTCCGATACATGGAGAACCCTTCCGACCGCTCCTCGAACACCTCCGTCACGTCCTTCATGGTCTCCAGATAGATAATGCGGTCCAAGGCATTGATCACGGTTCCTGTCTGCACATAATAGCGTTCCCCCTCCGAGATCACCTGATAAATACGGGTCTGCTCGTCTATCTGCGCGAGGAAATCCGTCCCCGTCACGAATCCGTCACTGGTATATAGCGGCGTCCTGTTCTCGTCGGACAGACGAAGGAGTCTGTCGCTCCCGCTTCCGCCTGTCTCAAGATTTGACCCGATCTGCTCTATGGTGTTGTCCTGCAGCACGTCATACTTAGACGGAATATTTAACGCCGCGGTCTCAAAGGCAAACCTTAGGATACTGCTCTCGTCCATCGCCTGACCGATCTCCCGTCCAAGAGAGGTCTCAAACACATAGTTGACGAATATGTACCCGCTGATTCCAAATGCAGCCGCCATGATCACGATTGTGCATAGCAGTATTTTGTAGGAAAATTTCATATTTCCGACTGTTCCTCCCATTTTGATATCATTCGCAGTCACAATGCCAATACTTTCCAATTGTGGTGCCCTGTCACATAACACGTTTATTCCCGCGGGCAATGAGCCAAACGGCCATGCTTGCATGGACATTTGGCGAATGCCGCGAGGGTCAATACCCCGCTGCTTGCAGCGTTTCAAATTCCATGCCCCGTTGCTTGCAGCGGGGTTATTGACTATATTTCCAAGCGATACCCCACCTTGTAGACCGCCACCAGATTATGCTCCCAGCCCATCTTCTTGCGAAGTCTCTGCACGTGAAGCTCCAAGGTGCGGCTGTCCGCGATATATTCATCTCCCCAGACCTTCTCATAGAGGGTCTCCTTGAAAAGAGCAACGTTTTTATTCTGTATGAATAATACCAGTAAGCCGTATTCCTTGTTGGTGAGCACCACGGGCTTCCCCGCTCTGGTGACCTTGCGGGCTTCCACGTCCACCACTACCTCGCCCGCCTGCAGGAGCTTCTCCGTCTTGTCAAAACGCCGCAGGACGACCTCCACCCGGGCGATCAGCTCCACCACCTCGAAGGGCTTGACCAGATAGTCCTCCGCCCCGAGTCGGAGTCCCTTCACGCGATCCTTTACCTCGTTTTTCGCCGTGATAAAGATCACGGGAATCTTCCGCGGGCGGATATATTCCATAATGTCATAGCCGCTCGCGCCGGGAAGCATGATATCAAGCAGCACCAGATCGAACTGTTCCCGCTCCAACAGCTCGATCGCCTCCACACCATCTTGTACCGCCTTGCAGGAATATCCCGCCGCCGACAGATTAATATCTATCAAATCACAGATTGGCTTCTCATCATCTACAATCAAAATCCTTATCATAAGTCTGCCCTACTCCTTCCAACCCCAATAAGCCCGTATTTTAGTCACAAGTCCCTCCACGGTATCCTCGTCCCGATAGGGATTATCCCTCACGAACTCCGTATCCTCGTCAAAGCCTCCCGTTCGCTGATAATAGATGGAAAACTGTCCCTCCACCACCAGCTCGCCGTTCTCACCCTCGCTGCTGTAACGGGCAACCACCAACAAATCCTTCATTCCGTCTCCGTCCAAATCCTTGGCGCTCATACCCCTCAGGGAATAGAGATTGTCATACTCGCCCATGGGGTGGAAGCTCCACACGATATTTCCCTGCTCATTTATCATATATATCATGAAAATATCATAGTCCGCCATGCGGAAGGTTCCCGGCAAAACCTTCAGCCTTCCGAGCTTCTCGTAGCTGCGCCAATAGCTTTGTTCCTGTGTCACCTGAAAACCGTTCGCCAGAAGCTCTGTCTCCGTTGTCGCCGTGTAGAGGAACTCCGTGGAACGCCCGTCCCGCACAAAGGAACGGATACACTTGGCGTTCTTGTTCATTCCAAAACGGTTGAGCTTGTCATTGACACGCCAATCCCTGTAAAAAAAACCGCTCGCAGACGTCTCCCTGTCAGACCCTTCCGCAGCGTTAGGACTCAATAACTCCCAATCTGCGTCTGCGCTCTGAAACAAAACCTCACCTATCTTGTATATTTTGGTCTGGTCTGTATGCGGCATAGCCTCTTGCCCTGAGTCAGTCATATCGCTTGGCTGGGACAGCTCTCCCTCACCGACTGCAACCTCGCAGCCCGCAATCAGAATAATATCCATTCGCTCGTCACCGTTCAAATCCTGAAACGCGACAGAAACCATATCCACGATCGGCTGCACATACTCCCCGCGCACGGCATAATTGCACTCAAGCTGATTGGTCTTATACACAATCGTTCCATCGCGGTTCGCCAAGAATACCGCCGCCCTGTGGGAGTCCTTCTCAATCGCCGCAAAGAAACGCAGGGTCGGAACCTGCTGTACGGCAACCGCGTCCTTGGAGTCAACCACGAACATCTGCTCCGGTCGGACCACCTCCGCCGCCATCGGCACGTCCGGCTCCTCCCAGTCCTCCTCAGGAAGATAAGTCACCAAAGGGATATCAAATACATGCTTTTCAACAATCTCATAGCCTTGGGCAGGGATATCCCTCATGGTGACAATACTGTCAAATCGCTCCTGATATGCGTTGTAGGCGGCAATGAGCTCCGCCTCCTGCTGCTCATGATTTGACTGCACTGCGCCACTCTCCGAAATTCCCACCGCATACACCCTGTTTGTCGGGAATGCAATAGCGCATGACACAATTGTCACAATCATCAATATGGCAGGCATCAAAGTAATTGCTGTGCTATTGTTAGCTTTCATCCGCATAAAATCATTTCCTCCACAATACCACTTGTGTCCATAACAGTATAACATTCCATTTTTCACAACTCAATTCTTTTTGTCGAAAAAAAAAAAAAAATGATGCAGATATGATGCTTTTTCCACAAAAAACCCTGCATAGCTGCAGAGTTTTTCTAATCTTCCCTCTATTAATATTTCGTTCTTTAATCAACAGACACTGATTATACTATTGTTGGATTATCTATTTACGTCTGCCTGGCTTCCTAATCACCTGAAGCTTCCTTCTCAATCTGGGCATTCTGAGGCACCAGCTCTTCGGAGGGTAATTGCCCTGTCTTTTGATCCTGCATAAAATTCAATGTAATGTAGGCAGTTCTGTACCGATCGGCCTTTCTTGCAATTTTTGCTGATGTTTTCCATGCCGACAGAAGAACGGCGACAATACCTATAATCGCTAAAATTCCGAAGACAGCAAGCGTGAATTGAACCGCAGAGTTTCCTTCTTGTCCTGATGACACAGCCTCCTCCACGGAAACAATCAGGGACAGTATCGAGATAATAAACGCATTCAACGATATACATACATTCAACGTCTCCACGCTTTCTTCCCGCATCTTTAAACAGGCATCCTTTAACTTTTCTATTTCCTCTTCCGTCAGCTCCTTTTCCGACTTCTTCGGTACCAACCCTTCCTGCACCAGCAAATTTTCTACCTGTTCGCCCACATCGATTATACTATCTTCTTTGCGTTTCTTATTCTGCTTCTTTTCTGGATATTCTCCAATCTTCTCCAAGATATCCAGCAACTTCTTTTGTCTCCCGTTCATAAAATGCTCCTTGCAAATGGTATTTTTATATTTCCTGCATTTTTTTGTTACTCTGCATAAGGATTGACCCACATCTCGGCTTCAAAACCATCTTCAATAATCCCCTCGCCCCAATGACCCGAATTAATAACAAGACCATCTGAATCTGTATAACGATAAGCCAACAGTACTTCATAATCTTCTCCTTCTTCTGCCAATACCACACTGCTTCTATAAAAATCCCGCCCCCTGGAACGTTGCACTCTTGACCCGATGGCGGCATAGTCCTCAAATGAATCTGAGAATAAGGGCAAAAATATTTTATCTTCTGTTTTTTCTGTTTCCTTCCTTTTATCCCAAAAATCTTCAACGAATATTGCCCCATGAGCCTCACTAAGACTATAATCATAACCGTATGTGATTGACGCCCGAATACACTCATTCTGCACTTCACTGGTCATTATAATCTTCTGCTCATCTGAAGTAAAATTATCCTGTAAATAATCTGAGTTTAACCACTCTCGTAAACCGGAATCTTTCCATGAAGACGCAATATATGAAAATGAAAAATCATCTGCAAAATCCTTCTTTGTAAACCTCCTCTTAATATGTATTTCACCATTTTCATTTTTTTCTACAACCACCCAATCTCCTTCCTTCCATCCATCAACCGTTTCACCCACTAAAGTTGTCGCCATTTTCACCTTGGTATCCTCAATAGGAATCCGATAGGACGACATTTCACTCCGATTTAATAAAGTATTTAACAATGCGTGGGATGCCTCTGCCTTTTCGCTCTGATTCTGTTTCAAAGATTCCAGTGTTATACGATATAACGTATTGATACGCTCCTCTGCTTCCTGCATCACAAATGCACCATTTGAATAATCTTTAATCACGGGGAGTAAATTATTCAATTTATCGTATTCTGCTGAATCAATACACTGCAACGCTGTCTGGCATAAGGCATCGCAAAACACTTTCGCTACCCTCGTTGTATCTGCGGATTTCGACAAACTCCATATTGCAAAACGCATTGCTTTTACTTTGTTATACTCTTCCTCACTTACATACTGCTGTACTTTCTGGTATATGACATCATTAAGCGAGATTACCAACTCTGCATCTAGATTATCAACATATTTGTCTATTTCTCCCATCAACGCAAACGCCTTCTGGTATTCTTCCCTCTCCAGACAATCGATTGCCGTATCTCGTATTCCCTCCGTTATTTTTTCTTTCGCCTTTTTTTCATCCATGATATCCACAAGCTGCCCGTAGGCTTCTTCATAGTTTCCTTCCTGCAGCAGGCTCTCTACTTTTTCCATCGCCTGATTATACTGGTCTCTTTTTTTCTGAACATTCACCAAAACAAGCACTATCACTGTTACTACTACAAACACGCTAGCTGCTTTTTTTAGAGTTTTTTTCTGCGCCTTTTTCCGTTCTGCCTGAGCCTTCTCCCGCTCTTCCTGCTCCTCCTTCTCAAGCTGAGCCAGCTTCTCCGCTGCCGCCACAAGTTGCGCCGCCGCATCCTTGTAATTTCCCATAGATTTCAGGAGATTCATCGCATCTCCCACCTGACCGCTTGTTACTGCGGATTGCAAATTTCTCAGCGCTCTCAGATAATTTTCCTCCTGTTGCCTCTCCTGTTGCCTCTTCAGACGGTCGATAATCTGCTGATTATATCCTTCCAGTTCTTTTTTAATAGTGTCATTGCCAAAGCGCATGACCTTCCGGTAAGCGTCCACCTGTCCCAACGGATTTGAATTTTGCGCCAGCTCTTCCCTCTTGCATACCTTGAGCTGCACCATCAGCTTTCCAAGGTATGCCTCCCCGTTCTCTGGGTTCAGATTCAGCACCCGCTCACAATATTCATCTCCCTTGGCAAAGTCACCATCCTCCATGAACAGGTAAGCTCTCTTTAAGAGAGCCGTCTCCTCACTTCCAGACGCACCTGCTGCCGCACTGGGCTGCACGGACTGGTCCTCCCCTGTCAGCTTTCTGATGCCCCGTATCAGATCCTGCATAAAGCCCAGCTTTCCCATGTCCTGAGACTGCAAATGCGAAAACTCTTGGGGTAGGTCATAAGGGTCCATATCTCTGTATGCGGGAATCAACACTTTCTTTGCGCCGCCCTTGATCAGGCTTAAATACCGGCTCCACTCGTTCCTAACCCATACCGCATTGAAATATTCCGGTCTCGTCCCCAATACTACCATAACCTTCGCACTGTTCAGCGCAGCAAAAATATAGGGTTCATAGGCGCTACCAAGCTTATCCTCCAGAGTAATCCGTGCAAAGAATACCTTGAATCCTTCTTGTGTCAGTTGATGGTACAGGTCGTTAGCCAGTACGGAGTCCTGCGTTCTCCTGCCTTCGGCATCCGTCTCCTTATAACAGATAAACACGTCAAAGGGAGCCTCCTTGCCAGAAATATCCAGAATCCCTTTCTGGATTCCGTCAATCCGCCTTGCCTCTTCCTCGTAAATCTTTCTCTGACTCTCGTCGGCATACCGTAAAGCCGCTTTATAATTTTCATCCGCAAAGACCGAGGTAAACTGGGTTCTGTTCACCGTGGGCTTCCTAGTGCGATCCACAGGGTCTTCCACGTATTCTATCCCGTAGGTACACAACACCAGCGACCAGTATGTCTCTGCGTCTTCCTTGTCCTCCTCCAAAATCTGTTCATACATGGACATTGCCTTGTCAAATTCATTGTTTCTGCGGAAATGATTTGCCCTGTCATACAGGTTGACCCTGCGCTGATCATTCATCTTCGGCAAGGTCTGCCTGGTCCCGCAGTATTCACATTCACAGACGCTCATCCCCTCCTGTACATCCAGATTTCCACCGCATATCTTACACTTAAAAACAGCCATCTTTCCCACTCCTTTTCTGGTATTTTTTTATTGTTTTCTCTATGCTATCTCCTTATAGCTTTTCTTAGTTGCGTTTCAGTAGATACTCCATCCCCAAGAAGGACACCTTCATCTCGTCACCCCGCATTTCATAATCCACTTGCAGAGACAGCAGTTCTCCAAACATCCCCTCTGCATTTGCCTTCAAATACAGCGTATGACCACCTTCCTCCGTAAAGGTGAATAAATCGGCTCCCAAGAATCCTGAGCCGGCTCCGATACGAACAGTGTCATCCTCCCTGAATGTCATGGACAAAAGTCCGTTCTCATCCGACCATTTCCCGTATAACTGCGCCTTTGTGTCCACCTTTGTCTCCCATGGCCAGCCGCCTCTGAAATTCTGTCCCGGCATTACGACCAACATTATAATCACACACGACAGCAGTACAACTCCTGCCAAGGCTGCAAAATACCATTTCTTGAAGCTCCGTCCCTTCTTCTTTTCTCCCTGACCTTCTGGATCCGTCCCATCCGTGTCATTTTTCAAAATCTTGTGCCCACAGTTTTTACAATAGACATTCAGCACCTCGTCCTCTATCTGCGCCCCGCAATTTTTGCATATCATGATTTTTGGCCTCTCTTTCCACACAGTCTATTTCATCAGCTTACATTTACTGTTTCTCTCCTCCAGAAGCGCCAAGAACGTCTCCGTTTTCTCTCTGCACAAATCCTCATTCTCCTCTTTTGCCGCCTTAGAAAAATCCGAGAACGCAACATACAGCCGTCCCTCCAGTTCCTCAAGGGCAATATTACTGCGAGGGTCGCTGTAGCGCACTGCCTCAGCTACTTTTTTGACACAGGCGGCAACCCCATGATTATGTACCTGTTTCTGCAGAAGCTCCGCTTCCACCCTGAGAGACTGCATAAACCTAATATCCTCTTTCAGTTTACGTTCTGTCGTTTCGATAGCATCCGCCGCGGAGACAGACACAACTACCGCTATGCCATAACAGGCAAGAATCACGAACCCCAGGGCAAACCCCAGCCAGTTTTTGACTCCTGGAAGCACAGCGCAAACAATTTCTACAGCCAGCGTGACAAAGAGTGCAATATAACTTATATAGATAATTGGAAGCTGTAGAAATCTCTGCTGAGGCCCCGCCTTTCGGAAAACAAGAAAGCTGCACCCCAGTTGCCCCAAAAACACCAGCAGAATCATGACAATTGCAGCCCAAAATGAACTCCCGCTTTTGCTCCATCCACCAATTCTCTGCGGTATCAGAAGCACCACTCCCACAAAAGCAGCCACGGCAATCCCCCATGCAATTAGATAATTTTTTTTATACTTTTCCATTTCAGTCTCCCATCCCCCGATTTTCGGGCATATTTTTTTAAGCTTTATTTTGTTTACAACCGTTCACCACATTCTGGACAGAATTTGAATCCTGTCACGTCACTCCCGCATTTAGGACATACCATGGGTGCCTGTAGAACTTTTGCGCCGCATTCCGGACAAAATTTGAACCCTTTGGGCACAGAATAACCGCATTGAGCGCAAACTGTCACATCCGATTGGGATGCAGGTGTTGGTGTTTCATCTGACAAACCGTTTCCCTGGGGTGCACTGCTTTCAGGCATCTGCACCGCTGTGCCCATCCCTGCCAGCGCATTATGAAACATTCCGCCGACGGTAGTTCCCACTCCCGCCATGGTAGCCAGCCCTACGCCCAGATTTGTATACTGTCCCGTGCTCTCGTTAGCAGCGACCACTCCCGCCACGTCAAAACTCCGCTCCTGAGCATAGGTGTAGCCTTCCTGCATTCTCTTCTGAGCAAGGGCTTGGGACTCAATGATTATCTTCTGGGCTTCTGTCTGCTGCTTGATGATGTCCACCTGCTGGTTCAGCTGAGCCTCTGCCACATCCATATACTGCCTGTAATGCAGGTTCTTGAAACGCTCATAGGTCTTATCATCCTCAGGCCGCATGACCGTAGTCACAAAGAAATGCTCCAGCACCACTCCATATTCTGCGAAATCTGGCGCGAGCAACTTATGTAAAGCATCAGAAAGCTCGCTTAAATGCTCGTCCATCTCAAAAATGCTGAGGGACTGCTCCCTGATTGTCTTCGCCAGATAAGACTTGATACGCGTCATCAGGAAAGCCTTAAAATACTTAATCAGCTGGGGTTGACTGAGCTCATTTTCCGTCCCCACCAGCTTCAGACATAGCTTTCTGGAATCTTCTGCACGAAGGCTCATCTCCCCGCAAGCCCCAATCTCCATGGGGAAGTGGTAGGTGGGTTCCATGAACTGTACCTTGCTGTCCGTTCCCCATTTTATAGACATCTGCTCTGTCTTATTGATGAAATAAACCTCGCAGTGAAAGGGAGATGTGTCCCCCATCACGCGGTTGAAAAGCTTCCCAATCAGAGGAATATTCTCTGTCTCCAACGTGTGCCTGCCTGGTCCAAACAGGTCAAGAGCCTGTCCGTTCATCATAAACAACGCTTCCTGGGATTCATGCACCACCAGTTGGCTCAGCGAATCAAAGTCCTCGCTGGGATGCTTCCACACAAATGTGGTATTATCTCCTTCATATTTGATCACTTCCGCAATTTTTGCCATATACGCTTTTCCTCCATATTTTCTTTTGCCAAGGATTTGCACCGCAAATTGACATATTCCACCACAAATTTGCGCTCCTCCTCAGAAATAATTTTACACACAAAAAACGCCCTGGAATCAGAAGAGCTCCTGCCCTCCCGCTCCAAGGCGGTATCCACGCGTAATAATCAACAACAATATACTAAAATAAAAGTATACACCTAAAAGACAAACGTCTGTCTGTCTGTCTGTCTGTCTGTCTGTCTGTCTGTCTGTCTGTCTGTCT
>JAMPHH010000022.1 GCA_023663505.1 Muribaculum sp. | reverse complement strand
TAAATTTTTTGGATAATTTTCACGCTGAGTAATTTTTGTTCTGCGATTCGGCAAAATCTACAACATTCCCCCCATTTTTTATCAAATCTGCCCAACCCTAAAAACGTCAAAAAACACCATTCCTACACTATTCCTACACTATTCCTACACACCTATTCCTACACCACTTTTCTGACTACCCGCCACGCTTCCCGGGTAAAAAACCGCTAAAACAAGCGGTTTTCCCGACATGGAAAATTCCCCGCCCATAAAAATCTGCCCGTTATTTTTTCACATTTTTCACCCTTTTCTTCCAAATCACTCCTACACTATTCCTACATTTTGGCAAAAAATCCCCTAAAATTCAACATTGTCAAATTCTAATATAAAAGTAACTAGGTAGGATGCAGTAACTGGCGTCTTATGAGGTAAGCACAAAATCTACAAGGAATCTCGCGGAATTTTGTCAAGGATTCCAAGAGATTACCACAGTGAAAGGGAGGTAAAGAAGGAAAGGAATGGGAACGACACAACAAGCAACTATAAAAAGGAGGTATGAAAGGTGATTTATCAATATTTTTCTAAATCCGTGCGCCGAACTCTGGCGATGGTCATGGCATTTGCCATGGTATTTACGGGTGTTTACACGGATGGGTTGGTGACAAGGGCAGAGGAGACCGGGGGCAATACCAAAGTATTGGATTTCAGTACAATAGATGACTTTAGTGCTGCCGATGCAAATGCGGGTAAAGAAGTGGCTACTGAGAATGGCTTTACTCTCATTGGTCACAAAAATATGAAATTGGAAGAAAGGAACGACTCGATTACAGAGGAAGATGCAGGCGCTGGAAACGCCTATAAATCTACCAAGCGTCTTTCAACAGGCGGTGGGGTAAAGACAAATGCGGCTTCCATCAAGTTCACAACTAATGGCAAGGCTGAAGTGAAAGTATGGTGGGGTTGTGCGGGTGTAGATACGAAAAATGATGCTACTGTTTATCGTGAAATGACTGTACTTGATGCTACTGGAGCACAAATAGGAGTAACCAATCTGCAACCTGCGAGGGATAGCAAACATTGTTCAACATTCAAAATTGAGCAAGAAGGCACATATTACTTAGGTGGTGCAACTGCTAATAACTACATCTACAAGGTCGAAGTAACCGAAACCTCCAACATGCCGATCAATGGCGTCAAGGCACTGGTTACGGTATCTGACGGGGATAATTTACTGGGAGCAACTGACAAAATTACATTAAAGAAGGAAACACCTGATGACGGGTCGCATGACGGCGCGGATATTCCCTACAATGCGGATAATTATGAGGTTACACTTGACTCAAACACAGATTATAATATTAAGCCTAGCAATGAGGATGTGACGGTAAAGACAAGCGATGGCAAATCGGTGGTTAGATTAGCGGATAGCGGTTCTGTTATTCTGGTGGTATCCCGTGCTGTTGTAACGCCAACCGTTACGATCAAGGATGATGAAAAGCTGTACACGTCCCAAGAAGGCAAAAAGATCTGGCTGACTTCTGATAATGGAACAACCAAAATAGAGCTTAAGAACGGCGAAGCGACGGGGAAACTGAAAGTTGGTACGCAGTACAAGATTGAAACGGACGCTAGCGGAATCTTCGTGAGGATTGACGGCAAAGACACGTTCACGCCGGATGCCGACACAAAGGCAATAGAGGTTGTGGTGTCCAATTCTTCCGTGGAGGCGAAGCTCACGATTTCCGACCCCGGTAAGCTGTTAGGAGACAACCCCAAGATTAAATTGGGGCTCATCGGGGATGCTAATCCCACGGAGCTTGCTGATGGTGCAATGATGGCGTTGTCGATTGGCGAGTCGTATGTTGTCACCACAACAGTAGAAAATGTCATTCTTAAAATCAATGGCGGATATTATTTAACAGTGAGCGAGGAGACAACAGCATTAACGGTAGAGGTTTCCGAATCCGATGGTAAGTACGAAATTGATTTAAAAGACGGATTGAAGGCAGGCGTGGCATATCCGGGTGGCATTAGCGTTCTTGAGGATATGAAACGTAAAGATGATAATAAGCCTATAGGCAGCACAAATTACACATGGTTTATACAAGCTGGAGGGAATCCCTCCCCAAATAAGGGTCAGGTGCCTACCACTGGAGCTGCTTTGAAATTAGTTGCTAAGAAAAATGGCAAATTAAGCGTGATAGTTGGCGATACTGGCAACAAAACAGACAAGTCTCTTCATTTCGTTGATGTCAACGGCGAAACGATTACAGATAAGTTTCCCGCTCAGACAGAAAGTGGTGGCAAAGAATATAAATTGGATGTTGAAGCCGGACACACCTATTATCTATATGGAGATGGCACCAAGATCTGTTTGTGTGACAAAATTGTCATAGACTACCGAGACATCCCGAATGCCCCTTGGGATACTGTTGACAAGCCCGAGATTACGAGTGCGAAACTCTCCGAGACCGAGTCCGGGATCATCGAGGTTCAGGCAAAAGGTCAGGTTGGCACCAGCACGGATAATGATGGCGTTGAAACTAGGAAGGCTGAAAGTATAAGGATAGAGATGCTGGACAAGGATGGCAATAAAGTGACGTCTATGGAGGACTCGACTGAGAGCAATGAACATACGCTTAAATTCAAGCCCACCGCATCCGGCGACTACACCTTTGTAGCATATTTGGTTCGCGAAGGCGAGGAGGATAAGGTCAGCGACCCCTCCGCGGCAGTGAAGTTTGTGCTTCCTTTGGCGACGCCCAAGATCGAAACCGTGACCAACACAGGTAAGGACGGGGACGGCAAGGGCGGTCTCACGATTGTTTGGGGCGCTGTACCCGAGGCAGAGAAGTACAAGGTTAGCATCCTTGATGGAAATGACAATACAAAGAAACTTGCAGAAAAAGAGACCGAGGGCGACGAGACCACCATTACGATCGGAGGTCTGGAAATCGATGCATACGTGACGGTTTCCGTTGTGGCAATCCGCGGAGAGGTTGTTTCCAACGCGGGCACAAAGGACGCATATGTTAAGGTTGATGCCGGAAGACCATGGGGATTCACCGCATATGGCTCCGGCGTCAGCGTAAAGGATGACATTAATGATCCCTCAAAGAGCAATAATGGTTATAAGGAGTATCCGAATGGTGATGTGGATGTATGGAGTATCAACGGAGCGGGTAAGGTAGTACCCGGTTCCACGGATGGTCTGGCATTCTACTATACCAAGGTTGATCCCGCGAACGAGGCATTCACTTTGACTGCGGATATTCATGTGGAAGAATGGAAGCTGAGTAACGGTCAGGATGGCTTTGGTATGATGGTTTCCGACACGATTGGCGAATTGGGAGCGGGAACCACATGGAATAACTCCTACCAGTTGTTTGCCACCAAGATCGAGTACACATGGGATCCTGAGAACCAAAAGGTTACCACGGGCGAGGACGATTCCTACCGCAAGTACAGCATGAAGCTTGGACTTGGATGGATCGCCAAGGAAGGCGCGACACAGACAGACGTGGCGCAGATTACTGCGGGAACGATTTCCATGCCTGCGAATTTCAAGAGCACTTCAGGCACATTGGAGCTTTCCGCGGCGAATGAAAACCTGAAGAAGGGCACATACAACATTGTTGGCAATAACGTCAGCGGCTTGACTGATTCCAATGGAAAAGTTACTACCCCTACCATAGGTGAGGGGATCACCGACTTCAAGCTTCGCATTGAGAGAAGAAAAGGCGGATATATCCTGACCTATCTGGACAAGGATGGCAACGAATTCAAGGATGCTCTTGGCAATGCGATTTCCCATCAGGCGTTCTATGATGAGGATAATAACAAGCTGACCCAGATAGACAAGAACAACATCTATGTTGGTTTTGTCGCATCCAGAAACGCAAAGATCAATGTAAAGAATATTGAATTTAAGTCCTATGATTATGCAACGAGCGAACAGGTGGAAAGAGAGATCATTTATGTCGATCCCAGTTACAGGATCCTCTCCTCCGAAACCTCCAACTCCGCAAATTACGAGATGGTATTCAGGGGGAATGCGGATGGTAAGCTGAACATCGTTAACGAGACCACCGGAGACAGCGTGGCTCTGGACGTGGACATCACGGCAAACCAGAAGTATATGGCAGGAACCACGTTGGCAAATGGCGTCAATAAGTTTGTGGTATCCTTTGTACCGAATGCGGATTATGAGCCCGGGCAGTATGAGCATCTGCGCAACCATGACGCAAGCACCTTCTCTTTCAATGTAACTTATCATACATTGACAGGCGACGTGATTTATGTGGCTCCCGATGGTAAGAGTGACAACGCAGGAACCAAGGATGCGCCTTTGGATATCTATACTGCAGTAGCACATGCATCCGAGGGACAGAAGATTTATCTGGCAAAGGCTGCCTATAACCTTACTGATATGCTTCTGATTGATAGAGCCCATGACGGTACGGAGGAGAACCCCATCTACCTGATGGCTGACCCGGACGATACCTCCACGGTAAGACCTGTACTGGACTTCAAGGGCATGACGGAGAACAAGACCGCATTTACGATTGCGGGTGATTACTGGTACCTGAAAGGCTTTGATGTAACCCATTCCGTAGATGGTCAGAAGGGTATTCAGGTATCCGGTGACTACAACGTGCTGGAGGATATCAGGGCATACGAGAACGGTAATACCGGTATCCAGCTCAGCCGGTATCTTGGAAGCGACAGCTATGCGGACTGGCCTTCCTATAACACGATCCTGAACTGTACCTCTTATCTGAACGCAGACGCGGGTTACGAGGATGCGGACGGATTCGCGGCGAAGCTGACCGTGGCGGACGGCAACAGGTTTGTGGGATGTATCGCGGCATACAACGCAGATGACGGTTGGGATTTGTTTGCGAAGGTTCAGAGCGGGAGTATCGGAGTTGTGACGATTGATAACTGTCTCGCATTCAGGAATGGTTATCTTGTCATAGATGGCAAAACAATAGTTGCCGGAAATGGTAACGGATTCAAGATGGGTGGCGACAGCATGAGCGGCTATCATGTGCTCAAGAATTCCGTGGCGTTCGGCAACAAGGCAAAGGGTATTGACTCCAACAGCTGTCCTGACATTCAGGTATATAACAGCACTTCCTATAATAACGGAAGCTACAACGTGGCGTTCTATACCAACAATGCCGTAAACACTGACTTTTATGCCGAGAACGTGATTTCCTTTAAGGATGAAAGCAACATAGCTCTCCATAAGGAATATATTGACAGCGCAGAAAAAGATTCTGACAAGAAAAAGTATGAAGACAGCGTGAAATCCGGCGACCAGTTAAAGCTGCTGGGTACCCAGAGTGACATCAAGGTAAACAATGATTCCTTCTATACCTATAACGGAAGCAAGTCCGTGAACAAGAGCGGCGAGGAGGTAACGGCGGACTGGTTCGTAAGCCTTGACATGACCGCGGCAATCAACGGCGGCATCAAGAGAACTGCGAACGGCTCTATCGACATGGGCGGATTCCTTGTGCTTAAGGATGACTACAAGGACAAGGGCGCCAACGTGGACGAGACCCCCGCTGACAGCGTAGTGGAGAAGGTTCCCGTGATGAACGTGTACGCAGGAACCGTGACTACGTTGAACGATGTGAAGCTTCCCGAGAATATCACGAAGGCAGGTTATGGTTGGAAATACCCCAATACGGAAGTGACTGTATTTGCGGGCACAAGGACAGAGTTCATTATCTCCGCACAGGGCAAGGCAGACAGAACAGCGATCGTCAACTTCATCGACGTGACAGGTGTCGAGCTTGTACCTGACAAGGATAGCTTAGTCGGCTCCGAGACGCTCAATATCCAAGCAAAGCTCATCACGGCTCCTGAAGTGGCGACGGAGAGCGTGCAGGGAGAGGACAAAGTAAGTGTCACTTATGACATCAAGGAAGCCTCCAAGCTGAAACTGAGCGTGGCGGCAGTGACAGGCAAGAACAACGAGGTAAATATTACAAGAGCGGCGGATTCCAAGGACGGTCTTGCGAAGCTCACCGCGGTTGCAAACGTGACCATCAACGGCAAGAGCAGCAAGAAGCAGGCGACCTACAGCTTCACCACCAGAGCGGCGGTGTTTAAGTTTACTTATGATCTGCCGACAAACGTTACGGTAGATGTGGACGGCAGCATCATCGCAAACAAGGGCGACGTTATCGCGTTCAATAACCTGAAGGTGACGGGTGTTGGAAGCAACGAAGCGGTAAAGATTTCCGTAAATGACACAAAAGTTCTGAAGGTTAGTGGAGATAGCGTTACAGCAGCAGACGAGGGAACGGCAACCATTACTCTGACAGCGGCAGGTGACAAGACCGTTGTGGAGATGATCCCCGTGACCGTGCGTGGCGCGCAATACAAGACCAATGTGACAACCATCACGGTTGACAAGGCAAAGCGGGGCGGCACACAGATTACAGCCCTCGCATGCTACGGCTCCAAGATGGATGCGGGCAGCGTCAGCGTGAATAAGGTGCTGAAGGGCAAGAACGAGGTTGCATATGCGGAGAACTTTGAGGTTACCCATGTGATCGGCAACATCTATACATTGGGCGTAAAGGAGAATACAAACAAGACTCAGGCTCCCACGATACCTAATGGCACTTACAGCGTGATCCTGCAGGGCAAGAATGGCGAGGCGGCTACCGAGTTCGAGGCGCTCACGGTAAAGGTGATCGAGACCAAGCCTGCGGTATCCACCAAGCAGACCAAGAAGGTAAACCTCTTCTACACGGCAGGAACGCAGGCAGGAAACGGATCTCTGACCGCGACCTCGAAACAGGGCAAGGTAACTCTGACACAGAAAAACGCGGATTCAGCGGACTTCAGACTGGACAGATCCGGTTCCAAGTACACCATTGTTTTGAAAGGCTCTGCAGCTGACAAGACAAGGAAAGAGACCAAGATGGCTGTAACCGCAAGCTTTGACGGTTACAAGGATTACTGTAATAAAGAGTTAACGATCAAGGTCAGCACCGAGAATAAGGCGCCCAAGCTGAAGCTCGAGGTTGATAACAAGGTTCTGTATACAAAGATCGGTATCAATGACACGAAGCTTCGTATCCTTGATACCACAACTGATACCTATGTGACGGGCGCAACCGTGAAACTGGCGGATTCCACCGATTCCTACAAGAAGGCAAACGAGCACTTCACGCTGAAAGAGGAAAATGGTGAATACGTTCTCGGCACTGACAAGAACGGTTCCGCAAAGATTTATGTGAAAGACGCAGACTGGACAAAGGAATTGGTTCTCAGCCAGCCTCTAAGCATAAACACCAGAGATCCCAAGGTAACATTTGGAGCAGTTAAGCTTAACAACGAGACAACCTATGTGGGCAAGGAGCAGGCAAGCGCGCTGATTACCGTGAAGAACGCACTGGATTACAAGGTGACGGGTCTGACTCTGACTGGTGCGAACCAGAAAGCTACGGCCATCCTGCCGCACCTGAACTTCGAGGCGTCGGTGAATGACAAGGGACAGAGCGTATTGTTGGTATCCGCAAAGGACACTCTGCCCAAGAACACTAAGGGAACATTTAGCTTTAAGGCAAGCTTTGCTTTGAACACACTGCCTGATCAGAGTGCAAACGTGAAGGTGACATTCGTCACAGGCGCAGCGATCACGGCAACGCAGAAGGGAAGCATCGATCTGGTGAACAGAACAGGAAGCTCTGTGACTGTGAAGCCTGTATTGAAGAACCTGAACGGCAAGATCGTAGGCATGGCGCTGAGCGAGGACGCATCCAATCAGTTCGAAATCGCATGGGACAGTGCACAGGGCGCGGCGGTTGTGACAGCAAAGGAACTGGTAGATCTAAAGAAGGGCGGCAAATACAAAGTGACCCCTGTCTTCCAAGTGGAGACTAAGGGCGGTATTGTAAATATCGCAGCCAAGACGATCACCATTTCACCAAAGCAGTCCTCAGTCAAGACGACCAAGCTTGCGGTGCAGGAGTTGAGACTCTCCTCCTATAGCACATCCACAAAGACCGCTTTCAAGGCAACATCGCCCGCAAAGGCGGAGATCCTTGGAATGACGCAGAAGACCTTAGTTGACAAGTTTGCAGTAACCTATGACGCATCGAGTGATACTGTCAGCGTGCGGATCGTGGACACAAGAGGCTTGAAGGCAAACAGCACCTACAGGATCACAGTGGAGTTGGATATCAAGGACTACAGTGTGAATACCAAGAAGCAGACAGTCACCATACCTGTAAAGGTAGTGAAGTAATTTTTAAAAGTATTCTGCGAATACAAAAGTATTGAAACAACGTGCCGCGGCATTTCGGTGTCGCGGCATGTTTCAAAAAAGTCAATTGAAATAACAAAAACGAAACAGGAGGGACAAAATGTTTGAAAAACAAAGCATGACAAGAAAGCTAAAGCGGCGAATCGGCAAAACAATCTCCATTGCCCTGTCTGCCGCAATGCTCGTGACAGCACTCCCGGCGGATTTGTTGGGCGGGGGGGTTGCGAGTGTGAAGGCGGCTGAGTCGGGCAACGCTCAATATGTTAAATATGAATCCGACGCAACAACCAATACCACTAAATGGATTTTTGATGACGCAGAAACCAATACTCTTGCAAAAAGCAGCGGTTGTACTGCAGGTGATACTCTAAAAACACTGGTGCTTGAAGCGGGAACATTTTCCATGAAAGCCGGCACTACTTATAACGATGATGGAAGTGTCAAAAAAGCCTCAGAGGGTCTTAGTATAAAAAATAAGACTGTTACCGATGATGGCGAAGGAGATGCAGTTTTACGTATTCCCCTAAAAGACACTACTACATCTGTAACCTTAGAGTTGATGCTTACATCAAATAATGCCAATCGTTGGATAACTGTAGGAGATACAGAGTCTCAACGTGTGTATCTTACCAATAATGCCTTTAATACAACCTCAGAGTTGGCAAAAGGTTTAACAAAGGATACCAGTTTTACCAGTAACAAATTTTCTGCTACATATGGCAGTACTTATTTTACTGAAAAGGATGGCAGCAAAACCCTTAAAATTACTGTTGGATCTGCTGGCGAAAAAGGTAAGGATACTTCGGAGCTCAGCGAGGTTAAATTTTCATATATTCAAATCAAGGAAACCGGGAGTGACCCGGTGCCCCCTCCCGCCAACGATCCGGATGATGACCCCGAAGGTTCCCATGATGGTGATATTGAAGCACCTGACGCAGACAACTTCTACAACGGTCTTACAACCCAAAAGGCTGTTGTTGAGGGAAGATCCTATGTCTTTGATTTCACAAACAAAGACAATTTAGGCACCGATTCGTATAAGTCAGATGGGGCGAAACTGGAAAACAGTGTTGCGAAAGGTCTGTTTGCTTATAAGGCAGGACAAAATGAGGCTAAATATCATAGCACTCAGCATGGAATAGAGTTTAAAAACACCAATGAACTGACCTTTGATGTGGCTAGCGACAGCTATATTGTTGTCGGAGGAAATAATAACAGCGATGCGGACATCACTGCATCCAGCACATCCGGCAAAGTCACTCCTGAGACTTTAAACTCCCACACCACACAGCAGGCAACACTTGCCAATGTGAAAGTCAAAGGCGACAATACCCTTGTCTATGAGTACAGAGGTTCCGAGGGCAAGGTGACTTTGACTGTCGGCGCTTCCAAGGCATATATTGCATATATCTGCATTATCCCTGCCGAGAAAAAGCAGGAAGTTGTCCTTGACTCCGCCAAGCCCGACGTATGGGACTTCGGTGCGATGGAGGTAGCAGGCGCCAACAACCTGTTGACCGCTGACGTCATCAACGGCTTCTATCCGGAAGGTACGGATGCCGGTTCCAGCGGCAAGGAAATATCTTCTTTTGAAGCAAAGGATTCCAACGGCGTGGTTGCCATGAAGTTCGTGACGGACAAGAAAAATCATAGAATCCGTACCACAAACAAAAGTATCACGAGATATGACGAGAAGACGAAACTAGACATAGACGGAGTAACATATACGGGATATCTGTATTCCAATAATACGGGTACTCTTGATTCGATTGCCAACAGTCTGGCAAATGCAGACGCAAACTCCGGAAGAGCAGATCACTTGGATATTTACCTCTATGAGGGCGACACTCTGACACTGATGCTTGGTTCCAATGGCAATGATGCACTGTATAAGCTGTATAATCCCGAGAAGCAGGAATATGCGGAGTTTGAATTCATAGCTGATACAAAGTTGGATCCTGAGGATGAGAATAGTTCTATTGCCGGTGTAGAGAAAGCTGTCTTCCATGCGGCAGACGAAGGATTTTACCAGCTCTACTGCACGAATGAGAAGATCGTGTGCGCACGAATTACCAGAACCCATGCCCCCAAGGTGACGGTATCCGGTACAATTGATACTACAAATGCAACAGACATTCCTGTCGGCTACAGCATAATCTATACCAACGAGACCACTAATTTTCAGACCGTGATGTCTGTCGAGAACGGCGCATATACCGGCAAGGTAAGCGGCGGTTATGGCTACAAGGTAACGCTGAAGGACGCCAACGGATATGTGGTGGACGGCGGCAGAACCATCACGGTCGGAACGGACAAGGATGCCGTTACGAACGACCTGACCATCAAGACCGTTGACCAGAAGACTATCACGGGTACGGTGGAGGGACTGACTGACGCCGAGATGGAGAAGGTGAAGTTTGTTTTCACGGTTCCCAAAGATTATGTCTTCGAGCCACAACTCACATTCGACAGAACCGCAGGAACTTATTCGCTGAAGGTCGAGAGCGGCGTCGAGTACGCTGTGAAAGCATTAGATGTAAACGATTTCGAGTTAAAGACAGTAAAGATCGGCAAGGTTACGGCAGATACGAGCGATGTCAAGATTACATTTGAGAAGAAACCAACCTACAAGGTAACCTTGAAGATTACCGGCGTGGACGATTCAGGCAACGCTGTTGCGACGTTCACGAAAGTAGGCGAAACCTATGAAGACGGAAAAACACCTTATAGTTATCAATTTAAAGCTTCGGATGAGATTGCTTTAAGAGACGGCAGCTATAAAGTAAAAGTTACGGGACTTGGCAACTATCCTGTGGCACAGGCTGCAACGAACGATGTCATTGTCGAGGGAGCTCCCGTGACGGACGCACCGGTACCTTTTAAAGCGCTCAGCACTTGGGATTTTAAAGAGATGAATGATGAGGTAGACATTGAGTCCATTGGCAACAAGAAATATTATGCGGGACTCCTACTGACGGATGGCGAAGCGAATGCTGAAGGCAAAGCTCCCTCCGTGAGCGAGAACAAGATCTATCTCCTCGGCGGAGCAGGCACCAAGGTGACTGTACCTAACCTGAAAGCGGGGGACATGGTTACCATTACCTATTGTTACCATGCGGCATTCAAGCTTACGGAGAACGATGCGGCAGTTCCGGAGAGCGCGGATGCACTGATTCAGACCGCATCCGGTTCTACCGGTACACTTGAGACCACAACCTATACGATGACTACCGATGGCAGCCTGACCATCAACAACGTGGAAGGAACGGTGAAGGAGACCTATCTCTGCTCCATCGCTGTAGTCACACCTGTTCAGTATAAGGAGACGATCACTGTAGGCAAAAACAAGGATTATGAGACCATCAGCGCAGCCCTTGGGGATATCAAGAAAATGCTCAGAACTGACGCAGCAACCGGCGCGCTGAAGAATGTCACCATCATGATCGATCCCGGTGACTATGAGGAGATGCTGGTAATCGACACTCCGAATGTCACACTGAAGAATGCGTCTGCAACGCCTAGTATTGCGCTGAAGAACAAGGGCGTTGACATTGACGAGAACGCGGTTCGTGTGACATGGTACTATGGTCATGGCTACACCTATTACAGTATGGGGAGCGATTGTAAGTATGATGCAGCGGAGCTGGCGGCCAACAAAGCCAACGGCTATGCAAGCTTCAAGAATCCCGGCTCAGGCAAGACCAGCGGCAGCTATTGGAATGCATCCGTGGTAATTACAGCTGATGATGTCAGCGCAGAAGGTATTATTTTCGAGAACTCCTTCAACCAGTATATGTCCAAAAAGGCAGTGGAGGATGTGATCGAGCCGCAGAGCGGAGCAAAGGAAGACAAGGAGCATCCGAGATCTAAGATGGAAGCGGGCGACACTATGGTACAGAACAAGTCATATGTGGAGCGCGCGGCAGCCCTTGCAATCTATGAAAATGTAAAACGTGTTTCCTTTGATAATTGTAAGTTTATAGGTCGGCAGGATACCCTGTATGGCGGTGACAAAGCAACGGCAGCGTTCTATAACTGTTCCATTTATGGTGGCACTGACTATATCTTTGGCGGAATGACCGCAGTGTTCGCAAAGTGTGACTTGGTATTTAATACATCGGAAGACAAAAATGATGTGGGCTATATTACGGCGGCACAGCAGTCCTCCGGGAAAGGTTACCTGATGTACAACTGTACCGTGACTTCCACTACACCTAACGTGGATACGGCATCAGTGTATACCTCCAAGCCCGGTTATTGGGGACGTCCATGGCAGGCAAATACCGGAGAAGCTGTTTTCTACCATACTATTGTGGAAGCCGCGGACGAACACTGGGTTGGTGAATATGGCAAATCCCTGATTCAGCCAATAGGCTGGAACAGCGGTTTGGGCGGAGAATCCGTATTGAGTCAGGAATATAAAACCCATGAACTTGCAGAAGGCGTTGATAACAGCGCATCGCGCGCATCTTGGGCGACCATGCTGACCGACGTACAGGCTGCAGAAGTTACGCCTAAGGCATTCCTTGGAGACTGGGCTGACGTAATATTCAAAGACAAAAATATGGATGTTGAAATTCCCGGCGAAGGGGAGAACCCCGCACCTCCCACACCTCCCGTGGAGACGGTAGTCGCCAAACCCACGGCGTCACCCGCCGCGGGGACGGTTGCGAGGGGAACGAGGATTAGTCTGACCACGACTACGGCGGACGCTGAGATTTATTACACTACGGATGGGAAGACCGAGCCTACGAAGAACAGTGCGCTTTACACTGAGCCAATCATGGTGACGGAGAACATGACCATCAGAGCGATTGCCGTGAAGGAGGGCTGCAAGGACAGCGATACGGTTACCTTTGCATATACCGTGAGCGAGGCGTCCGACATGAAGCAGGTGAAGACGCCCAAAGCCACTCCCGGTTTGGACACGGCGGCAAAGTATGTGATAAAGGGCACCAAGGTGAAGCTGAGCACGGTCACCACGGACGCGGTCATCTATTACACCACGAACGGAGCCAACCCGAACAAGAACAGCAGGAAGTATACTGACGCGATTGTCATTAACACAGATACCACCATCAAGGCGATCGCGATGAAGGAAGGCTATACGGACAGCGCAGTGGCTACATTTAGCTACAAGGTGCTTGATGACAAGTTGGATTATGGGGATATTTTATCCGAGGACATTGAGGAACTGATACGGAAATACGAGGCTGACACGTCAACGGACAAGCAGCTGATCCCGGACGGTCTGTGGATCGCGGGGCTTGCAGGTGAAGCCTATGACTACACCTATGAGTATACCGGTTCCGCCATCAAGCCCGAGGTGCGGGTATACAGCGGCAATGCGATGCTGCGGGAGAAGACGGACTACACGATCTCTTACAAGAATAACACGAAGGCTGTCACGGACATTGACCTCACTGCGGACCAGACGACACTGACCCGAGCGAAGGCTCCCATGGTGATGGTGACCGGTAAGGGCAACTACAGCGGCAAGGAAGTGGCGGCGTTCAAGATATCGCCTATCGATATCTCGGATGACAACGAGGCGGTCGAGGCAGACGCCATGTCCTTCGAGGACGCGAAGAAGGCGATGAAGCAGATACCCGTACTCTATTGGAATGGCAAGAGCCTGAAGAAAAAGACTGATTATGTTGTCAGCGGTTATTCCAAGTTAAACGGCGTGAATGACACAACCGGGACGCCTGTGGACAAAATCGAGGAAACTGGGGATTATCTGGTAAAACTGGAAGGCAGGGGTAACTTCATCGGCACGCGCACGGTTGAATGGAAGGTTGATTCCGAATTAAAACAGATCAGCGATGCGAAGGTGACGGGAATCACCGCCCAGACGTATGAGCGGGGCGGAGTGGAGCCTGTACCCACGGTAACGTTCAAGAGAGAGCCTCTCCAACCGGGAACGGACTACACAGTAAACTACAGCAATAACACCCAACCCGGAACCGCTTATGTCATTATTACCGGAACAGGAGGATACACGGGAACTAAGCGAGTTGCCTTCAAAATCAACGGAACACCTTTGAAGGGTGCGAAGGTGACGGGTATTGAGAACAGGACCTATGACGGCATTGAGCAGGAGTTGGATATTGACGTGCTCCTGAATGATGAGCCGCTCGTAGAGGGCGATGACTACGTGGTGAGCTATGGCAGCAATATTAACGTCGGCAAGGCGGTTGTCACTATCACCGGAATCAACGCATATTCAGGAACCATCAAGAAGAACTTTAAGATACTTGCATATGACATGAATGACAGTATGGTTGGCGTGGACGAAGACGTCAGGGCGAAATATTCCAAGGGTGGCACAAAGCCCGAGCTTAACCTGACCTTTGACGGCAGGACGCTCAGGGAGGGAGTCGATTATTCGATCACCTATAAGAACAACAAGACGTTCCCTGCCACGAAGCAGCCCCAAGCCGTTATCAAGGGGAAGGGTAGCTTCAAGGGAACAAGGACGGTGGACTTCACGATTGAGGCAAAAAAGCTTAAGGATAATGATAACGAGGCTGATAATGTTATCTGTGTGATACCTGATGTTGCCTTTAACAATGCGGGAAAGTACATCAGCAAACCCGTGCTTACGGATACAGACGGCAAGAAGCTCGTGGCAAATAAGGACTATAAGATTGTCTCCTATACATATAAGGTGGCGGGGGCTGACACGGAGCTTCCCGCATCGGGTGTGAGTCTGGAAGTGGGGACAGAGATCACGGTTAAGCTGAATGGCATAGGCGGTTACGCCGGGCAAAATGACGAGGATGCTGTTTGCACGTACACATACAAGGTGACGAAAGCCGATTTCAGCAAGGCGAAGATTACAATCAAGCCACAGTCCTACACGGGCAAGGCCGTCACACTGACACAGGATGATATTACCGTGAAGGTTGGCGGCGCGGATGTAGCGAAAGAGAATTACATGGTTCTTCCCGGAAGCTATATCAACAACGTGAAGAAGGGCACGGCTCAGGTAACATTGATTGGGTTGAACGAGTATGGCGGAGCCAAGACCGTGAAGTTCAAGATTGGAGCCCGCAAGTTCAACTGGTTCTGGAGATAGTCTGTTTGCCGGACGCACAGACGTGTTCCGCTTGACTGAAAGCTTTTAAAGCGATTGCCTGATAAACGATATGTATTAATAAAATGGGCTTGTGGCACAGAGTAATCCGTGCCGCAAGTCCTCTTTTTGCCTATGCATTAAAAGACTGCGGACACATTATCAGGCATCCACAGTCTTTTTGAATCGGGTTATATTTGAAATACTAAATGTAATGCTAAACATAATGCTAATCGCACGACCAATTGCACGATTAAGCATAAGGCTTAAACTAAGAAACTAGATTTTGATTGATAAATGGTCAACACATCTGTCACAAAGAATCCTTACGCGCCCTGCTCATACTTGGCAACATCCACATGCTGCACGGTGCCCACGTTTCCGTTCTCGTACAGGAATACGCCTGTTCTGCGGATAGCGCCGTTGGTCTGTCCCTGGGCGCCCTGCAGTGTAAAGTCCGTAGCTGCATTTTGGAGACATATCGCGCCCACACCCTTGTCTGCAAGGCGATAGAGCACATCCTTGCCGTTCTCGTCCTTGCACCAGATCTTGAGCTTGGACCAGATGGCGTCGCCCTCGTCGATCCAGCCGTTGCCGTCCTCATCATACGCAGCCAGATCAGCGAAGCCATCGCCGCTCGCAGTGCCAAAGAGCTCGCTTCCGTCATTGATCACGCCGTCACCGTTTTTGTCCAGCGCAAGATATCCGCTCTTACTCCCCAGCCCAGAGATCTCGTCCTTATCACCGTCCGCGTCGATATCAAAATAGAACTTCTGGTCGGAAAGCTCCGCCACATCCGTGTCCAGATTGATCACCAAAGGGTCACACATCTTGACAGATGCAGCCTGCAGCTCCTCCTGAAAGGTCTCTTGGAACTGCCTGCTCATACCGATGTCAACGTTGAAATTAATCTCCCTGCCGTCAGACGTGCGCACGGTCCCCACGGTGGAGAAGGAGGTGCTTTCCTGCTCAAAGCTAAACGTCTCCTGAACATAATTCAAAGCCTTGATATTCGTGATCGGCATGAAAAGCTGATCAATGCTGCCGCTCTGTACGGAGCTGCCCTGACTTGACACGCTCTGGCTTGCCACGTTTTGCTCTGACCATGAATTATCCCTTGTCAGTCCGTTCTCCTTCATCCAATTATTCCATCTCGTCCGCCTGTTGGCAAAGAGCAGATCAAAGATGTAGCGAACGGTCACCTGACGCAGATCCTCCATTGTCCGGCTCTCGGAGGAGCGGAGATTCACGCGCCCCCTGCCCACCTCCATGCTGTTCTTCCAATCCTCGATGGTATACAGCTTTTGCTCCGAGGTGTCTGTGCCCTGATCCTTTTTGTCCTGATTATTCTCCGAGACAGACTGCTCATTGCCGGACTGACCGTTAGCAACCGCGGCGTTGAGAGCGTTGCCGTTGTACGTGAGAGACCCCGCCCGATAATTCGTAAACGATAATCCCCGATATGTTGCTTTTGTAGCCTGATATGCCCTGTTTGACTGCATACCAACGCTGCTTGAATCAATTCTCACCTTTCCTTTCGCTCCTTTTTAGAGCACCACATTTTCCAAAACACGCACCGTTTTCTCTTCCCTGAAAACCCGATTTGTCTTTTAAAAACCCTCTTATGACAGAGTAATCTACTCCCGACTTCCTGTCCCTCATAAAAAAGGATGGTATTTGCAGGAAAATTCCTTTTCCCTACACAATACCATCCGTGGTGTCAACTATACTTGGGTTCCAGTTGGCCTGTCTGTCACCCTGTATAATCTATATCGACAGCTTTTCCGGAAACTTTAGGAAATAAATCTGTAAAATTATTTTCAAATCCGGCTAATTGCGAAGCAATTTGCAGGAACGGTTGGCATTTTTAACCGTTCCTTTAGACGCGATTGTAATTGATCAGACAGCCCTTCAGGATAATCTGACGCTCCTCGTCCGTGAGCTCGCCCAGCTTCATCTCAAATTCCCTAAGCTTGCCCGCATCCCTGTCAACCACATACGCCTTGATCGTCTCAGCTTTCTCCTCCACAGCCCTCTTGATGTCAGGGATAAAGAGGTAATCCAGATTCTTGAAGGGCAGCTCGCCCTCCTCGATCAGGAATGGCAGCATTCCCCAGTTGATCAGGTTGGAGCGGTAACGCTTGGTGGCGTATTCATTGGCGATATTCGCCCATCCGCCCAGCACCTTCTGACAGGAGGCAGCCTGCTCTCTGGCGGAGCCGTCCCCGGGCTTCACGGCAAAGATCGTGGAGCCAAAGCCTGTGTTCTCATGGTTTGCGTCTGCAAAGGTCTGTTTGATCACACCCATCAGGGGCTTCACGTCGGGATGTGCCTGACAAGGGTGTTCCCCTGCCATCCTTGCCTTCTCCGCCCGCTGAATATCCTTTGCCCTGCCCACATACTCAGGGTCTTTTCTGGAAAGCGCGAACTCCGCAAGCCCCAAGGGATTGGAGCGGTAAGAGGAGGTCTCTCCGGAGGGGATCAGCTCGTCCGTGGTGGTGACGGGATCGTGGATCTCACTCACCACGCGCAGCACCAGATTCTCAGGCAACGCGCCCATCTCGGGCCAATCCTTGATGTTGGGTCCAAACTGTATCTCTACGTCGGGGTCAGCCACGCCCTTGGAGTCAAAGACGCGGTTTGCGTAGATCTTGGAGTCGAAGTGATATTTATATTTGCCAAGCTCACCGTCAAAATCAGTGGCGGGAGTCAGTATGCCCTGATTGGCTGCGGTAGCCGCAATCGAGCGGGCGTCCATCAACGCGACGGAGGATATCTGACCATTCTGCAGCTTGCTTCCCTCACGATTGGGGAAGTTTCTGGTGGAATGGCGGATACTGAATGCGTTGTTGGCAGGTGTGTCTCCCGCCCCGAAGCAGGGACCGCAGAACGCCGTCTTCATAATCGCCCCCGTCTCCATCAGCGTCGCACAGCAGCCGTTTCTCACAAGCTCCATATACACGGGCATGGAAGCGGGATACACGCTCAGGGTGAAGCCGTCGGATCCGATATAGCGACCTTTCAGGATATCCGCCGCCGCGCAGATATTCTCAAAGCCACCTCCGGCACAGCCTGCGATAATTCCCTGATCCACCATGAATTTGCCGTTCTTCACCTTGTCCTTAAGGGAATATTCCACCGCGCCGTCCAAGCTCACCAGAGCGCGCTTCTCCGTCTCGTCCAGAATATCCATGAGGTTGGCGTTCAGCTCCTCAATGGTGTATGTGTTGCTGGGGTGGAAGGGCATCGCGATCATGGGGCGAACCTTGTCAAGCTCCACCTCGATCACGCCGTCATAATAAGCCACTTCCCCGGGATTAAGCTCCGCATAATCTTCGCTGCGTCCGTGAATCTCATAGAATTCCCTGATCGTCTCGTCTGTCCTCCAAATAGAGGACAAGCATGTGGTCTCCGTGGTCATGACGTCGATGCCGATACGGAAATCAGCAGACAGTGAAGCCACACCGGGTCCCACGAATTCCATCACTTTATTTTTCACAAATCCATTCTTAAACACTGCCCCGATGATGGCAAGCGCCACATCCTGAGGACCCACGCCCTTCACGGGACTTCCCTTCAGGTACACGGCAACCACGCCGGGCATGTTGATGTCATAGGTCTGGTTCAAAAGCTGCTTGACCAATTCGGGACCGCCCTCGCCCATCGCCATGGTTCCCAACGCGCCATAACGGGTATGGGAATCGCTTCCAAGGATCATCCTGCCGCCTCCGGCAAGCATCTCCCTCGCAAACTGATGAATCACCGCCTGATGAGGGGGCACATACACGCCGCCGTACTTTTTCGCACAGGTGAGACCAAACATGTGGTCATCCTCGTTGATGGTGCCGCCCACCGCGCACAGGGAATTGTGGCAGTTGGTCAACACATAGGGCATAGGAAATTTTTGGAGCCCTGACGCCCTCGCCGTCTGAATAATGCCCACAAAGGTAATATCGTGGCTTGTCAGCTTGTCAAAGCGGATTTTGAGCTTCTCCATGCTGCCGGAGGTGTTATGGCTCTTGAGAATGCCATACGCCATGGTATTCTGTGCCGCCTCCGCCCTTGTGATGTCTTGTCCTGTCTTAGCCTTGATGCCTGCGGCAGCCTCCGGTCCCTCCGGGATAATGTCCGTCCCGTTTACCAGATATGCGCCGCCCTCTAATAATTTGATCATAATAATACCTATGCCTTTCCGTAACCTGCGAACCTTCTTGCGTGCTTTTACGCATTGCGCAGGCACATTATTTGCTAATTATCCATTCTTGCCCGCTATGTGCAGCAGGATCGCGTTGCCGTGATACCCGTCATCCCCCACAAGCTGAAGGATTCTCTTGTCCCCGTCTATATAGTCCTTATCATAAAAGTGCACATGTCCCGTCAGCATTAACTCCACGGGACTATCCTTCGCGGTGGTCAATTCGATAAAGCGTTCACTGTCCTCATTCTCGTAGATCCCGCCATAATTGCCGCCGCCAATCACCACACCGGAATCCCATTCCTCCCTCGCCCTCGCGAGCACGGACTGGGTGAGGAAGGGAACATGCGCCATCACCACCACTGGTTTATCCGTATCCAAGAGAGCCGCATATCGCTTCATCGCCTCGTGGCTGACCTGCCCCGGGCTGTCGTCCACCGCGATGGCTAACAAATCCTCTGTCTCCCATGTGTGAATCGCCACATTCCCATCCGTATAGGGCAGAAGCTCCGGAAGATATTCCTCCCTGCCGACCTCTGTCATATACTCCCAAGGGTATGTCCAGTCATGATTGCCCGGGGTGTATAAATAGGGCATTTCCAGTCTTTGGAGCTGTTCCTTAAGAAAGTCCAGACACCCCTCGGACGGGTAATCGATGATATCCCCTCCCAGGAATACAGCGTCCACCTCCTGCTCGTTGGCATAATCAATCCAATCACTGAATTGCCGTGCAGCGGATACACCCTCGTCATTGTGAAATTCCTGTGCCCTCTGCGCGCCCAGCTCCGCAACCTGCGGCGTGTCCGCCTCGTCCTGTATCACCACATGGAAGTCCGTCATAAAGAGGATATCATACTCCCCCTGAAAATCCTCCAGCAGGAGCTCCTCCCTGACAATATGCTTCTCCCACTCCACATTCTCTGCATTGTCCTCATGCCATGAGCGACTCAGAAGCGCTCCCGCGCCCAGAAGTATAACACAGATACAAAAAGCCCCTACGCCTAAACACAGGGGCCTTTTACCTTTTGTTACATATCCGACATTAGAGTGGGGCATAGCTTACCTCATTTCTTGATCACAACCTTGTCCAAATGCCAAATCTCGTCAACATACTGTTGAATCGTTCTGTCGGAAGTAAATTTGCCGGAGCAGGCAACATTCAATATCGCACTCTTTGCCCAGCCGTCCTCGTCCTTATAGGCAGCCTCAACGCGCTTCTGCGCCTCCGCATAGGAGCGGAAGTCCTTCAGGATAAAGTATGTATCCGCCTTTGAGGTGCTCTGTGTATTCAAGAGCGAATTGTACAGGGGACGGAACAGCTCCGTATCCTGCGCATAGGTGCCGTTAATCAACTGCATCAATACCTTGCGCACATCCTGATCGTTGTTGAAGATCTCCATAGGATTATAACCGCCCCGCTGCTCATAGCCAATCACCTCGTCAGAGGACAAGCCGAAGATAAACGCGTTCTCCTTGCCAACCTCCTCGACGATCTCCACGTTCGCGCCGTCCATAGTACCCAGTGTCAGCGCGCCGTTCAGCATAAATTTCATATTACCTGTGCCGGAAGCCTCCTTACTTGCAGTGGATATCTGCTCGGATACATCCGCCGCCGCGAAGATGATCTCGGCGTTGGAGACATTATAATTCTCAATGAACACCACCTTAATCTTGCCGTCGATGGAAGCGTCATTGTTGATCACATCCGCAACGGAATTGATCAGCTTGATGGTCAGCTTGGCGTTGCGATAGCCCGCCGCAGCCTTGGCTCCAAAGATAAATGTTCTGGGATAGAACTCCATCTCCGGATGCTCCTTCAGCTCGTTATAGAGATACATCACATGAAGGATATTCAACATCTGCCTCTTATACTCATGGAGACGCTTTACCTGTACATCAAAGATAGAACGGGGGTCAACTTCGATACCGTTGTGCTCCATGATATACTGCGCCAGACGCACCTTATTCTTATACTTGATGTTCATGAACTCCTGCTGTGCCTTCTTGTCGTCCGCATAAATCTTCAAGCGGCTGATCTGGGGCAGGTCGGTGATCCATTCTTTACCAACATGTGCCGTCACCCAATCCGCCAAGAGAGGATTGCCGTGCAGCAGGAATCTTCTCTGCGTGATGCCGTTGGTCTTGTTGTTGAACCGCTCGGGATACATCTCGTAGAAATCGCGAAGCTCCTGCTTCTTAAGAATCTCTGTGTGAAGCTGTGCCACGCCATTCACGGAATATCCCGCAACGATCGCCAGATGCGCCATCTTCACCTGTCCGTCATAGATGATCGCCATCTTGCGGATCTTGTCCTGCACGTTGACGCCGGGCACGTCCTTATATTTATTCTCAATATCAATAATGAAGCGACGATTGATCTCCTCCACGATCTGATACACTCTGGGAAGCAGTCTTGAGAACAGCTCGATAGGCCATTTCTCCAAGGCTTCCGCCATGATGGTGTGATTCGTGTAGGCACAGGTCTTGGTCGTCACCTCCCAAGCCTCGTCCCATGTGAGATAATAGTCGTCCATCAGCACGCGCATCAGCTCAGCGATCGCAACGGTGGGGTGCGTGTCGTTCAACTGGAATGCAACCTTCTCGTGGAACTTGCGGATATCGCTGTGCTTTCTCATGTACTTCTCCACCGCCTCCTGCACGGACGCGGAGATAAAGAAATACTGCTGCTTCAAACGAAGCTCCTTGCCTGCGTAATGGTTGTCGTTGGGATAGAGCACCTCGCAGATATTTCTGGCAAGGTTCGCCTGCTCCACCGCCTTCTGATAATCACCCTTGTCAAAGGAATCGAGCTGGAAGCACTCCACGGGCTCCGCGTCCCAGATTCTCAGGGTGTTCACGATGCCGTTGCCATAACCCACGATAGGCAGGTCAAAGGGAACCGCGCGGACGGATTGATACCCCTCCTGACTGAATACATTGCGGCCGTTCTCATCAGTATGTACGGACACATAGCCGCCGAATTTGACGATCTTCGCATACTCAGGTCTGCGCAGTTCGAAAGGATTGCCGTCCTTTAGCCAATCATCGGGAAGCTCCACCTGATAACCGTCCCTGATCGCCTGCTTGAACATACCGTATCTGTAACGGATACCGCAGCCATATGCGGGATAGCCAAGTGTAGCGAGAGAGTCAAGGAAGCATGCCGCGAGACGTCCCAAGCCGCCGTTGCCCAGAGCCGCGTCGGGCTCCTGATCCTCCACCACATTCAGGTCAAAGCCCAGCTCGTCCAGA
Source organism: Muribaculum sp. (assembly GCA_023663505.1). Taxonomy (GTDB): domain Bacteria; phylum Bacillota; class Clostridia; order Lachnospirales; family Lachnospiraceae; genus Acetatifactor. Next base: position 19,827 of record JAMPHH010000022.1, on the reverse strand, counting down.
GCCTCCTTCACGGGCTTGTACGCCTGCATGTTGATCATGGCATTGCCCAGAGCCCGTCCCATCAGGAATTCCATGGACATATAATAGACCATCTTAGGATCTTCCTTCTCGTATGCCTTCTGTGTGGTCATCCAGTTGTCCACGATCTGATCCTTCATAGCGAGGGCAACCGCCTGAAAAAGCTGTTGAGGATCCGCCTCCTCCAGATCCTTGCGGTACAGGGTCTTAACATTGTAGATCACGCTTCGCTTAAAAAGTTCCTTATCAAAGGAAATACCTGCGTTCTTTTTCGCAGTAGTTGTATGGGTTGTTGTATTAGTTGTTGCCTTCAAGCCGTTGTCTCCTTCCTTTTCTGTCGTTCTAAACTTCAGATATTTGTACCATTATACCAAAATAAGCAATAGATTCCAACTGTTTTTTTGACATTTATTGTGACATTTCAGCAATCATGATTCGTCCAACGGTTCAGCTATGGCTGAACTGTCAGCCATTTTCGCAGAATCGCCGCAATCTGCCTGATATCTATGGGCTTTGCGATATGCTGGTTCATGCCCGCCTGTATCGCCGCTCGGACGTCCTCCGTGAACGCGTTGGCGGTCATGGCGATAATGGGAATCGTGTGCAGATCCTCCCTGTCGGTTGCCCGAATCGCGCGAGTCGCCTCATAACCGTTCATAACGGGCATCTGGATATCCATAAACACAAGGTCAAAATAACCCGCCTGCGCAGCCGCGAGCATATCCACTGCCTCCTGACCGTTCCACGCGTGCTCCACCACAAGCCCCGCCTTGCCAAGGATCTCCTGCGCAATCTCGAAGTTGATCTCATTATCCTCCGCCAGAAGCACCCGCCTGCCCTCATAGGCATTCTTCTCAAGCAGCTCCATGGGATTGAAGGAATCCGCCTCCTCCCATGCCCCGTCAGACCCTTCCGCATTCTCCTGAAGCTTGAGAAATAACGTGACGATGAATTTAGAGCCCTTGCCCCGTTCACTCTCCACTTGAATATCTCCGCCCATCATCTGAATGATGTTATATACGATGGAAAGTCCCAGTCCGGAGCCCTGCACATGATTGTCCTGTGTCTCGTTCTCCCGCGAGAAGGGTTCAAATATATGCTCCAAATATTCCGGCGCCATGCCGATGCCGTTATCGCCGAACACGAACTCATAAGACCCCATATTCGGTCTGTCTGACGGCTTCTCCGCGAAGGTCAGGCTGATCACCCCGCCGGGGGGCGTATACTTCACCGCGTTGCCCATAATATTGACAAACACCTGTTGGATATGCAGGCTGTCACCGATCACGTTCACATGCTTTATATCCTTGACGGAAAGCTTGAGCTCGTGCTGTCTCTCCTCTATCTGCGGCTGCATCATGGCGATCAGATTGTCGATCAGTTCCTTTAAGTCAAATTCCTCCTCCGCAAGCTGGAGCTTACCCGACTCAATCTTGCTCATATCCAGCACCTCGTTGATCAAGGTCAACAGGTGCCTGCCTGACGTGGTGGTCTTCTTAAGGCAGTCCAGCACGCGCTCCTTATCGTCAATATGCTCTGTCGCGATGGCGGTCATACCCATGATCGCGTTCATGGGCGTGCGGATATCGTGACTCATGCGGGCGAGGAAATCCGACTTGGCATGATTGGCCCTGTTCGCCTGATCATACGCCGCCTGAAGCTCCTTCTGTGTCTGATCCTGCGCCGCTATATACTCCTTCTCCCTGTCATACGCCTCCTGCAGGATTCTCTGGTCTCTGATCGTCCTGTTTCTATATAATAGGAAGAACACGATCAACAACAGGATAAACGCCGCAATCAGCGCAAAAACCAACCCCAGATGCGTCAACACAAAATCCTTGAGCGTATATTCCTGCTCCACATAGGAATTGCGGATCAGTGAGTTCTTGATGGTCTCCTCGTCAATATTTTCAATGCTCTTATTCAGGATAGAATAGAGCGCGCTGTTGCCCTGCCGTACCGCAAAGCAAAAGTCCACCATATCATCAAGCTCCGCCACGTTGAGGTTAGAATACCCTTCATGCTGATTCATGTAATGGTAGAGGAAAAGGCTGTTCACCAACATACAGCCGACCTCGCCCGATTGGATACCGTCCAGACACCCTGCCCAGTCCTGATAAAACACCTGCTCCGACTCGGGATAATTGACCGTCAGGTAGAATTCCTGTAACGGACTCCCCTCCGACAGCGCGATCCTGTCATAATTGATATCCTGATATTTCCCCTTATAGACAACGCACATCTTAGTTCCGACCACGGAAGCAGTCTGTGTATAATTCTGGTTCTCCGAATACCACAGATCTCCGGTGATGGGAAATATCATATCCAAATCCCCTCTTTCCATGGCTTGGATCATTTCATCATAATTCTCAAACCCCTCGCCCGTGAATTTGGCTCCGGTATAACCGGAGAAATCCTCCAAGACATCAGTGAGCATTCCGATCGGCTCCTTGCCGCGGTCACCTATATCACAATAGGGCATGTAATCCGCCACATACCCTACCCGAAGCTCCGGATGCTCCGACAGCCATTCCTTCTCCTTCTCGGTCAGCTCAAAGGAGCCCTCGCTTGTGTTAAAATACTTATCCTGAAGCCTTGAGATATAGTAGGGATAATTCGTCACGATCTCCTTCTGCGCCGCATTCAGCTCCTCCAACAGATCCGGACGGTTCTTGCTCACCGCAAAATAAAACTCCGACGTACCTATATTATAGACAGGCTCCAGCCCTTCCATCCTGTCGGTTTCCACTGTCACGACGCCGTCAAGCTGCCCATCGACAAGCGCCTCCACACGCTCCTCAAGACCGGAATAGATAACCGCCTCGCATTGAATGTGGTTCTTGTCGGCAAACTCCTCAAGAAGCTCCTGCATATAGGTGTTGCCCTTCATCCCCAGACGAGCCCCGTCCAAGGTGGTCACGTCATTTATCATACGGCTGGCATTTTCCTGTGTCGCAAATATGTAATAGGTCTGCACTCCCATGGCGTGCTCCGGAAAAAGCATATCCGACATCCGCCCCTCGATCTTGGACATCCCCGCCATGATATCGACCTCGCCGGACAGAAGCTTTTGGTAGATCTCCTCCCATGTGCCGTACTCATACTCATATGTCCATCCGGTATACTTAGCCAGCTCCTGATAATACTCATAGGCATAGCCGGACTTTCTCTCGTTATCCCCGCGTCCGGACTGAAACGCCGCGCTGTCCTCATAATACCCTACCCGCACAACTCGCTTCCCGTCATCAGGCACGGACGCCTCCCGCACGTCGGCTGCGTAAACCGATACACTGCCAGCCATCATGCACAGCACAAGCGCCATGCTGACCACAACCCGCCGCAGCCTGCCCTTCACCCGTTTCCTCGCCGCTTTCATGAATTACCAATTCCTCCCTTATTGTATTCCGCATCTATCTCATAAGTTTCATCGCAAAGGTATAGTCTATTTTATTATCTCACATAAATACGTATGCGTCAAAAACTTTTTTGCGGGAGCCTCTTTGGCCTCTTTGGTGCTTGCAGCGGGGGTGTTGGCTGAAACATATTGACAGAAAATGTCAAGCCCCAATTTATACACAAAGCGCCTATCCTATACTACACAAACTAGGCGCATTATCTCATGACCCCAACCTGTGAAAAGCCTCCTCCAGCAGCCGCAGCTGTTCCATGGTAAGCTTTGCCGACAACAGCGCGCGGGTGCCCACGAACAGACTCTCCCCGTTCTCCTTTAGATACTGTTCATTGATCCTCTCATCGTCCAGATCAAATCCGTTGATGCTGCGAAATGCCTCGAAGAAGTCCAAAAGAGGTTTCTTCGCAAGCCCCGCCTCCTCCGCATACTGCTCCATAAGCTCCTTGTAGGACTTACCGCCCGCCGTATCCCCGAGCAGCCGCTTCGTAACGTCAAGAAGCTCCTTTCCCCGAACCGGCTTCTCGATACAGCCTTTTGCGCCTGCCTTAAGCAAAGCTTCAAGATGGGCGGGCTCGCTGATGGCGGTGCAGAACACCACCTTGGCAGACGGATCCTCAGCCAGAATCGCCCGCAGACAGTCATCGCCATCCATCTCGTTCATCCTGACGTCACATAAGACCAGATCAGGCTTTAGCTGCTTAAACTTTTCGATGCCTTCCCTGCCGTTTTCCGCCTCCCCGCAGATCTCATATCCGTTATCCTCCAAGATTGTCCGGAGTACCATGCGCGCAAACTGCGCGTCATCAATCAATAAAATTCCTCCCATATCCAAGCAATCCCCCTTTTCCCGATGCAAAATACATCTTATAATGTCATGAAAAAATCAAGTTAATATTATTATACAAAAAGTGTTGACAAATTTCAAATCTATTGTTACTATAAACATATGAACAATCATTCATATGAATGAACACTCAATTGAATGCAAATCATTTGCAAATAAAAAATAAATTCAGGAGGAATCTATCATGAAAAAATCTTACAAAATCGAAGTGGACTGTGCTAATTGTGCAATGAAGATGGAGGAGGCTGCCAAGACCGTCGAGGGTGTGAAGGACGTCGTGGTGAGCTTTATGACCCAGAAGATGAACGTGGAGTTTGCGGATGGCGCAGATGACAAATCCGTGATGCAGGCGGTGCTCAAGGCGTGCAAGAAGGTGGAGGATGACTGCGAGATTTACTTATAAGGGGAATGTATTATGAGCAAGAAGCAAAAAAAGGTTTTATATAGGATCATCATAGCGTCCTGTATGATGGTGGCTTTGTATTTTGTGCCGGTGGGCGGTCTGCTGCGCTTTGCGCTCTATCTGATTCCCTATGCCATCATCGGATATGATATTTTGCGGAAAGCGTTCTTGGGCATCATTCACGGTCAGGTCTTTGACGAGAATTTCCTGATGGCAGTGGCTACGGTGGGAGCCATGCTGCTGGGGGTCTATGAGGAGCTGACAGGCGGCGAGGGCGAGTTTGCGGAGGGCGTGGCGGTTATGCTTTTTTACCAGATCGGCGAGCTCTTTCAGGCGGTTGCCGTGGGGAAAAGCCGCCGCAACATCAGCGCATTGATGGATATTCGTCCGGATTATGCCAATATTGAGAACGAATCCGGCGCTCTGGAGCAGGTGGATCCGGACGAGGTGGCGGTGGGTACGACCATCGTTGTCTGTCCCGGGGAAAAGGTGCCCATAGACGGTTGTGTGACAGAGGGCAGCTCCACCCTGAATACCAGTGCGCTTACGGGGGAGAGCGTTCCCCGCGAGGTAGGCGTGGGCGACCAGATCATCAGCGGCTGTGTGAATATGTCAGGGCTTTTGAAGATACAGACCACCAAAGAGTTTGGGGAGTCTACGGTGTCCAAGATTCTGGATTTGGTGGAGAATTCCAGCATGAAGAAATCGCGCTCGGAGAACTTTATCACCAAATTTGCCAAGTATTATACTCCGGCGGTCTGCTATGGTGCGTTGGCGTTGGCGATCCTGCCGCCCGTCGTGAGCCTCATCATGGGCGGCTCTGCGTATTGGAGCACATGGTTGATCCGTGCGCTGACGTTCTTGGTAATCAGTTGTCCCTGTGCTTTGGTGATCTCGATTCCCTTAAGCTTTTTTGGGGGTATCGGAGGAGCCTCCTCCTGTGGTATACTGATCAAGGGCTCCAATTATTTGGAGGCGTTAGCCCAGACGGGCTGTGTGGTGTTTGACAAGACAGGAACCCTGACTAAGGGCGTGTTTCAGGTGACAGATGTGCAGCTTCCGTCCTCTACTCCGTCTGATGGGGCAGAGGAGGCAAGGAAGCGTCTGCTTTACTATGCCGCACATGCCGAGAATTATTCCAGTCACCCCATCAGCAAGAGCTTGCGGGAGGCATACGGCGAAGCCATTGACAATGACAAGATCTCGGATGTGGAGGAGATTGGCGGACACGGCGTTACCGCCAAGGTGGACGGTCATGATGTGGCGGCGGGCAACGCGAAGCTTATGCAGAGATTGAAGTTAGACTATACGGAATGTGACGGAATAGGCACCGTGGTATATGTTGCGGTGGACGGGACATACGCGGGGGCGATCCTGATCGCCGATGTGGTGAAGGACTCCTCCAAGGAAGCAATCAAGGCGTTGAAGTCATCGGGTGTGAAAAAGACCGTGATGCTTACAGGGGACGCGAAGGCGGTGGCGGAGCATGTGGCGGGTGAGCTTGGACTGGACGAGGTGCATAGCGAACTGCTGCCTGCTGACAAGGTCAATCGGGTTGAGGAGCTTCTGGCGGCTCAGGGCAAAAGGGAGAATCTCGCCTTTGTGGGAGATGGCATCAATGACGCACCGGTGCTCTCTCGGGCGGACATTGGAATCGCCATGGGAGCCATGGGGTCTGACGCAGCAATCGAGGCGGCGGACATTGTCCTTATGGATGACAATCCCTTGAAGATCGCGCTTGCCATAAAAATCTCCAGAAAGTGTCTGCGCGTTGTCTATGAAAATATCGTGTTCGCACTGGGAGTGAAGGGAATCTGCCTGATCCTCGGCGCTCTGGGAATTGCGAATATGTGGATGGCGATTTTTGCGGACGTGGGTGTTATGGTGCTCGCCGTGCTGAACGCAATCCGCTGCCTGCGGGTAAAAGTATGAGAAGAATTTCTAACCGCTCGCAGCAAGGGCTGCTTCGCAGAGAAATTCTAAGGTTCGCATGGCGAACCTCTCTCATACGGAAGAATCGCGAGGGCGGCGATTCTTCCCATTGACTCCCGCGAGCAATGGTTTTCAGGTGGCGTGTGTCATATAGTATAATGTTGGAGGAAAAGAGGAATCGTGGTTGGAGGATTGCAGCCTTTTTTCGAGAAATTGATCGAGGGAATGGTTGAGGAGAGCTTTATCAAGGATATTTGTCAGAAATATCATTACGAGGAGCCACAGCTGCCTGTTTTGGGAGCTGTGGCTGTCTCCATGCAGGAGAGGATTCGGCTGGACGTGCAGACGGGGCGGGCAGGCTTTGCCTGTGAGGAGCAGGAGAAATTGGTAGGCGTCTGCATAACGCTTGGAGCGGGCATAGACGCCCTGCAGGAGGACTATCTGCGGCAGGGGCTGCTCTCGGAGGCTTATATGACAGAGACCATTGCCAGTGAGCTTTTGCTTCAGGCATATCCCCTTTGGAATGAGTGGATGTGGAAGCAGGAATCGCAGCATGTGAAGCGATATTATTTTCCGGGCAGCGAGGCGGAGTACCCGTTGGAGGTCCTGCCCGAACTGTTACAAGCCCTGCAGGTGCCTGTGACCTGTACAGATGCCTACTGCCTGCTGCCCAAAAAGAGCGTGGCATTCTATGCGGAGCTGACGGAGGATTCCGATGCGGTCTGCGAGGGAATCTGCTTAAGCTGTGGCAGCGCAGACTGCCCCAACCGCATGGAAAGACAGCAAAGGGCACATTATCCGACAGATATGACGGACAGACCTTTTACATACGGTTATCGCAGGATTTTCGGACTGGATTAGTGATGAATCTGTTCTGACTTGATATTGGGGTCCCAAAAAGGAGCAAATATGATACATTTATATACCGGAGACGGCAAGGGCAAGACCACGGCGGCGATCGGTCTTGCAATGAGGGCTGCGGGCCGCGGCTGGAACGTGACATTTGCGCAGTTCATGAAGGGGAATGACACGGGGGAGCTGCACAGTCTCGCACAGCTTCCCATGATACAAATATGCCGAAGTCCCAGAGACTTTGGCTTCTATGCTTCCATGACAGAGGAGGACAAGGTCGCTCTCACAGAGATTCATGACCACATGCTGACCCAATTGCTCGCGTCGGCGTGCTCCGGAGATATGCAGCTGATCGTGTTGGACGAGATCACCTACCCCGTTAAATGGGGACTCCTGAACATAGAGCTCCTTAAAAAGCTTATCTCATACAAGGATATAGAGCTGGTGCTCACAGGTCGCGATCCCGCAGATTTCCTGTGTGAAGCCGCAGACTATATCACAGAGATGCGCTGCATAAAACACCCCTACGAGCAAGGCATAAAAGCCCGCGAGGGAATTGAATATTAAGAAATTTTGTATTAGAAAATTTTCAAAAAACTATTCCAATTTTCTCCATATTGTTGTATAATATTTTACAATAAAAAAATGGGAGCAGTCTACCCAAAATCGGAGACAAAGGAGAAATGACGCGACAGCTTAGCGGAATGTTGAGCCGTTGCGAGATATCTCATTCTTCAAGGGAAGGGAGATGATAACATGGGAATCAGCGGTATAAGCGCGATAGGAAGTGCATCAGGCGGACAGATGATGTCTGCGCAGTCCGTGGACACTGTGAGTAAGAGCATTCAAGATGAGATTTCCGAGGTGCAGCGTCAGAAGCAGGCGCTTTCCTCCAACAAGGATATGCCTGTCGAGGAGAAGACAAAGAAGCGTCAAGAGCTCCAGCAGGAGATCAGCAGTCTCAATGCCAAGCTCAGACAGCATCAGGCGGAGATTCGCAAGGAGAAGCAGAAGGAGCTGATAAAGGACAACGCACAGACCGGGCGCACTGACACAGGCAGCGAGGAGAGAAGGGCTGACGAGAAGAAGGCGTCAGCGGTCAAGGCTGCGGAGGGCAGAGAGACAGAGACCAAGGATACCGATACCAAGGACAATGCGGGCAGGGATTCTCAGGCGAAGGCTGTGCAGGCACAGAGCGGTGCTCAGAAGGAGGTCGCGGCCAACAATGCGACAGGAAGCAAGGCACAGAGCGTTGATGACAGGAGTGTCACTTCAAGAGACACGGGCGTCAAGGAAGCAGAGAATAGCAATACGGACGATCAGGAGACCGGAATCTCCGCGGCGCAGATGCAGGGAATGGTAGCGGCGAATTCACAGATGAAGAATATGGGAGTTCAGGACAGAGTGATCGCCCGTATCGAGGGCGGCGTCGCTATTTTGAAGGGCGAGATCCGACAGGACGAGAACCGAGGCGCGGACACGGCACCCAAGAGGGCGGAGCTTGAGAAGCAGGAGCAGAGAACCAGATGGGCTGCCGCCACATCGTTTGCTGACTTAGGTGTAAGCAGTAATACAGAGAAGCAGGCGAAGGCGGATAGCGTGACAGGTGTAAACCGAGCGAACGCCATGTGGGATAATCCTGCCAAGATCGTCATCAGGGATACGGATTATCTGTAAGCGATACAGAACGCATGGTGTGCATAGAGCAATAAATAGTAATAAAGTAAAGAGAGCCTTTGCGGGCTCTCTTTTGTGCACAGAGACGCACAGGGAGTCAAATGCTTGTGCAAGCACAACACAAAGTCAACTGCATTAACAAAGTCAACTTCGTTGACTTGATTCATTATTCGCGGAAGTCATGAGGAGCAGAGATGTCAGTGAGCCGGAGTGGAAAGATAGATATGACCTATGGACCGATCATGAGCAAGGTTTTCCTGTTCGCGATTCCGATCATCATCGGAAACGTGCTGCAGCAGCTCTATACCACGGTGGATACCTTGGTGATCGGCAATTATTGCGGCAAGACCTCTCTTGCCGCCGTGGGGACAAGCTCGCAGCCCGTGGAGGTGCTGTTGGGGCTTTTTCTGGGTGTGGGGACGGGCGTCTCCATTCTCGTCTCCCAATACACCGGCGCAAATAATGAAGAAAAGCTTAACAGGGTGACACATACGGCGATCTCCTGTGTCTATATGGTGGGGATTCCCGTGTGCGTGGCAGGATTGTTTATCACGCCGCTGATATTAAGGTTGATGGGAACGCCTGACGATACATGGGACGCGGCGGTGAGCTATACAAGGATCATATATGTTGGCGCTCTTGGCAATGTGGGCTATAACATGAACGCGGGGATTCTGCGCGGACTGGGGGACAGCAAGGCTTCCCTGTGGTTTCTGGTGGTATCCTGTATCGCCAATATCGTGCTAGACCTTGTGTTTGTGGCGGGGCTGGGAATGGACGCGCGCGGAGCCGCCCTCGCGACCATCATAGCGATGTACCTTTCATGGTTGGTCAGCATTGTCTATATCCGCAGGAAATTTCCGAAATTATGTTTTTCCTTTTTGCCCAAGCTTTGCGACAGGGAAGAATTGGGCAATATTGTCAAGATCGGGCTGCCCATCGGGTTGAACAATTCCCTGTATTCCTTCGGGCATGTGGTGCTGCAGTCCCTTGTAAACGCCCAAGGCTCCACATTTATGGCGGGTGTTTCCGTGGCGGGGAGAGTGACCGGAATCACCAATGTGGCAATCACGGCATTGTCCTCCGCGGCGACCACCTTTTCAGGGCAGAATTACGGCGCGAGAAATATTGAGAGGCTGCGACAGGGATATCTTAAGATACCGCTCATATCCGGCATGATCACCTTGACGGCGGGACTGCTGGTGATTTCCTTCAGAATGCCCATACTCAGAATCTTTATGAAGGACGAGGGGGGATTGCTCTATGCCGGAAGATATGTGATGGTGCTGCTCCTATCTCAGTGGCTGTATGCGATTTTCAACGGTATTATCTGTATTGTAAACGGCGTGGGGCTGATTCGGTATACCACGATCGTGAATATTATGATGCTTTGGCTTGTGCGTGTGCCAAGCGCCTATATTATATCATACTTTTTTGACGGAACCTATGTGATGCTCTGCTATCCCATCAGCTTCGGCTTCGGGATGCTCATGATGCTTGGATATTATATGTTTTCTCCCAAATGGAAGGAGATTATCCGCACAAAAGACCCTCGGGAAGCATAGCATGATATAAACGCCTGTGTGGTGGAGCGTCTATGGATATTTTTGATATGAACAATAACGCTGAGTATGCCCGAAGATGTAAGGAGAGCATTCTTTCGGAGAGTACCGTGGATTACATTACGGATTTCTCGCTGTCCGACTTTTCCCAGTCAGAGGAATCCGCCTGTTATATGGATGTGGACGGTCTTTACAATATTGTTTATCTGCCCTCCAACGTGGCTCCCAGCTTTTCCAGAAGGGGAGTCTTTGAGTACCAGAGTGTGCCGAATCTCTACGGGCTGATGCAGATCGGGGGGACGGGCAACACCTTTAATCCTGACGCGCTGATTGCCAGCGGCATCACCCAGATACAGCGCGAGCCGCTTGGACTCACGGGACGGGGGTGCATTATCTGCTGCATTGACACGGGGATTGACTATACCTTAGATGTTTTTCGCGATGCCTCAGGGGGCAGCAGGATTCTTGCCATTTGGGATCAGACGGTACAGACGGGCACGCCGCCTGCGGGGTTTTTGTATGGCAGCGAATATACCAGAGCGGATATCAATGAGGCATTGAGCTCGGAAAGACCCTATGACATTGTGCCCAGTCGGGACACCAACGGGCACGGGAGCATTCTCGCGGCGCTTGCGGCGGGCAATTCCGTGGCGGGGTCTAACAGCTATCTGGGAGCGGCGCCGGAGGCTGATATCGTGGCGGTGAAGCTGAAGGAATGCAAGAATTATCTGCGGTCATTTAATCTGGTGCCCGCGGGAAGTCCCGCATATCAGGAGAATGACATCATGCTTGCGGTGCAGTATGCGGACACCTTCGCCCGCGCCCTGAAGCGTCCGGTGATCATCTGTCTGGGGCTTGGCACCAACACCGGAGATCACACGGGAACCTCCGCCCTGTCCAGATATCTTAATTCCGTGGCGGTGCGGCGCAGTCGGGCGGTGGTGGTCTGCGGCGGCAACGAGGGCAACGCGGCGCATCATTACAGGGGACAGCTTGCATCTCCCAATGCGTCCGGACAGGGGAGCTCCTCCAATGTCATCATGGATAACGTGGAGGTTCGGGTGGGTGATAATTGCAGCGGCTTTATATTGGAATGCTGGAGCAGCCTGCCGGACACCCTGCAGGTAGGGCTGCGCTCCCCGGGAGGCGAGACTATTCCGCCCCTGCGCCAGAATAACGGGCAGAGCGTCAATTACCGATTGATCTATGAGAATACGATCATCACTATGGATGCGATTCTGGTGGAGCCTGCCTCGGGGGAACAGCTTTTGCGCTTCCGCTTACAGAACCCCACGCCGGGCATTTGGACATTTCAGGTCTCCTCCATCGGGGCGATTTATAACGGCTCCTTTAATATGTGGCTGCCCATAACGGAATTCTTGGACGCACAGGTGCAGTTCCTGCGCCCCGACCCCTATATCACCTTGACGGAGCCTGCCATGGCGGAGGAGGTGATCGGAGTCAGCTTTTACAATCCGACGAACCTTAGCGTTGCCATTGATTCCGGCAGGGGGTATTCCCGTACCGGCGCGGTCAGACCGGACATCACGGCTCCGGGAGTGAATGTATCCACGATCAAGGGAGCTCAGAGCGGTTCCAGTCTTGCGGCGGCGATCACAGCCGGAGCCGTGGCACAGTTCCTGCAGTGGGCGGTGGTGGAATCGCGCAGCCCCTACGCCGAGAGCCGAGAGCTAAAGAGCTACCTGATTCGGGGAGCCTCCCGCTCCGCAGATCTGGCATATCCCAACAGGGAAACAGGCTACGGCAGGCTGAATCTCGAGGGAGTGTTTGAGGCGCTGGTGGGAGTGTGACCGCACCGCATTTTTCAAGTCAGTTTCGTGGATTTGCGCAGGCAGTAAGGAATTGTTAAAAAATAATTTTTAACAATTCCTGAAAATTGCTTCGCAATTTACCGGAACCAGAAATAACTTTTGCAAAGTTATTTCTGAACGGTTCCTAAGCCAAGTCAATGAGCCTGACTCATTGCCCGTGGGAATGAACCTGCGGGCTTTTTCATATATTATACCAAAATCAATCTACGAGAATCGATATGGAAAAAGAATTGAGTAAATATGTCTGGGGAAACAAGCTCTTTTCACAGAAGGTGGTTCCGACCCTGTGCTTTCTGGCGGCTTCCTTTCTGTTGGGGAGAACCTTGGCGGGCGCCGTGGCGGAGAGCCGCCTGCAGTCGGGAGAACAGTACAAGGCTGACTACGCCCAGACAGCAGCCCTTGTGTATTCACAGGACGATTCCGCGCTCCTGCAGCAGTCCCAGTGGGGGCTGCTCTTTACGGAGAACTGGGGGCTGGGCTTTGGCGAGTCCGGGAAGACTCCCACCGGCAACAGCACCGCGGAGGAATTACAAAAATATAATGCGTATTTTGTGGGTGATACGGAGGAGAAAAAGCTATACTTAACGTTTGACTGCGGCTATGAGAATGGCAATACGGAGGCGATATTGGACGCGCTGCAGAAGCATAACGCGCCCGCCACGTTCTTTGTGGTGGGACATTATCTGGAATCCGCTCCGGATCTAGTAAAGCGCATGGTGGCGGACGGTCATACGGTGGGCAACCACACCTATCACCACCCCGATATGTCCAAGATTTCTGATGCGGCTTCCTTTCAGAAGGAGATGGACGACGTGCGGACTCTCTACAAGGAGGTCACGGGTGAGGAGATGCAGATGTATTACCGCCCGCCACAAGGGAAATATAGCATCTCCAACCTTCAGATGGCGAAGGACTTGGGATATTCCACTTTTTTCTGGAGCCTTGCCTATGTGGATTGGAATGTTGACAGCCAGCCCAGCCACGAGGAGGCGTTTAAGAAGCTGACGGGGCGCGTCCACCCCGGGGCTATCGTGCTTTTACATAATACGTCTAAGACAAACGGGGAGATCTTAGATGAGCTGCTCACCAAATGGGAGGAGATGGGGTATAGCTTTGGACGGCTGGAGGAGCTGACCGAGAGGACTAACTATTCAGAATCAACCTCGTAAGCATTATGTGTTTGACCGTTACTATTTATGGTGCAACCGCGAGAGATTTTGATGCGTATTCTGCATCAAAATCCGAGACCGGCTCTGAGCAGTTACAAAATACTTTGACAAGCGCATGGACAGAAACTATAATACTTGTATGGACAGAGAAAATACTCAGGAATTAAAATATCGCGACGAGACAAAATATTGTAATGAGGCACAATATTACAACGAGATCAAATACCGCAACGAGATCAAATATCAGTGCAGCGAGCAGGAGCTATGCCTGATAGAGCATCGGATCAGACACCTGTGCCGCCCTGACCCCCATGCGGGGGAGAATGGCAGGTATACGGTGCGCAGCGTTTATTTTGATGACTATCAGGATTCCTGCTATTATGAGAATGAAGCAGGGGTGAATCTGCGGGAAAAGTTCAGAATCCGTATATACAACGGTTCCACAGACAATATCACCTTAGAGTGCAAGCAAAAGCAGAACGGGAAAAACCATAAGCTAAGCTGCCGCCTGACCGAGGAACAGTGCCGTGCCATCTTGGAGGGGGCTTTTCGATTGAACGCAGACTCGCCGCCTCTTTTGCAGCAATTTTTTCTGCTGTACCGCACCCGACTTTACAGGGCGAAGGTGATCGTGGAATATGAGCGGGTGCCCTATATCTACGAGCCGGGCAATGTCCGTATCACCCTTGACCGCAATATTTCCGCGACGTCCAAGGTGCAGGATTTCCTGCAAAACAGGCTTTTTACCAGACCTGTTATGCCAGTGGGCATGCATCTCCTTGAAGTAAAATATGATGAGTTGCTTTCAAATTACCTTTATAATGAACTTCAAGTTGACAATCTACATCAAACGGCATACTCCAAATATTATGTCTGCCGTAAGTTTACCAAAGACCTTTTTTGATAGGAGAGAAAAGCTATGGGCTTTAAAGACGTACTGAAAAAATCCTTTCTCGAGGGAGTTAATACAGCGGATCTGAGCATGTTCTCCATTGCCTTGACAATCGTTGTGACAGGGCTGTTGGGCATATATATCTACATGGTGTATCGACTGATTTCCAGAAAGGCGTTTTATTCCAAGAATTTTAATATCTCATTGGTGGCTATGGCGATGATAACCGCGGCGATCATTCTGGCGATTCAATCCAGCGTGGTGATCTCCCTCGGTATGGTGGGAGCGCTGTCCATCGTCCGCTTCAGAACCGCGGTCAAGGACCCCATGGATCTGGTATTTCTGTTCTGGTCCATCTCCGTGGGAATCATATGCGGAGCGGGGCTGTACGGTCTGGCAGTGATACTTTCCCTGTGCGTGACGGTCGTGATGCTGATGCTGGATTTTCTGCCCGCCGCCAACGCACCGATGCTGCTGGTGATCAATGCGGGTGATGAGAAGGCGGAGGAGGAGATTCAGAAGACCGTGTCGGACTATGCCAAATATTCTCGTGTAAAATCGCGAAACCTTACGCAAAATGGCATGGATATGGTCATAGAGCTCAGAGTCAAGACAGGAGAGGCGGAGCTGGTCAGGAACCTCAATGCCATACCCGGGATCTTGTCCGTGTCCCTGCTCTCCCATGACGGCGAAGCAACCTTTTAGTGGTGTTTTGCGGCGAATAAAGGATAAATATGAGGAAAAGAAAAGCATGTCTCCTCATGAGCCTGAGCCTCTTGGCGATTCTGCTCCTGATGGGATTCAATTTATTAAAATACTATATGGAAAACAGAATCCCCGTGCCCTATATTACAAAGGTCATGGGGATTCCCGTGGTGGAGAGCTTGGATTTGCTGCAGGGGAAGCAGGAGCTTGTCCCTGATGCCAATCCCGGCGTCTGCTTTGAGGGGACGATGCTCCCCTATGATAAGGGCAGTAATACATTGTATCTCTCGCAGGACTTTCAGACGCCGGACTGGGTGGGGAAGCTCTCCGTGACAGGGCGGGAGGTGTTCCTTTGCACGCTGCAGGACGAGGCATGGCAGAATAAGGCGGATGCGATCCGCGACAGCCATGTCTTTACGATATGGGTGGTGGAGGAGCAGAGCTATTATACGATGTCTATGGTGATCTCGGGAATGCCGGTCATGGCATTTGACACGGAACGCTTCGAGGAGCAGGACAGGGGAACCTATGAAGAGGATCCCGACAAATACTACTTTGATTCGGAGACGCTGTATTACGGAAGCCTTCAACTGTTTAATCCCAGTGTGGGTGTGGATACGTATGAAATTGTGGAGACTGCCGTGAGATACCATTTTCGGGGAGCGAGCAGCGCTAAGCTAGAGAAGGAGGGATATGCGCTCTGCCTGCAGGACAGCAAGGGAGAGAATCTGGATTTATCGCTGTTGGGAATGCGCTCCGACAATAGCTGGAAGCTCAACGCTATGTCGAAGGACCCCAATCGCATTCGGGACAAGACAGCGTCACAGCTATGGGAGCAGTTCGCCCTTGTCAACACGGAGGTGAATGAGTCCGGACCTCGGATGGAATATCTGGAGCTTGTGGTGGACAACGAATATAAAGGCTTGTATGTCCTGATGGAGCCGGTGGATAAGAAGAAATTGCAGCTAGATAAAAACGATGTGCTCTACAAGGTGGGTAATTGGATCGTGCCTGAGGATGGGGATATCCAATATGCCATAGACCATAGCTGGAGGATCATGTCCTTTATCCGCATACGACACCCTGATTCGATTGACAATTATGAGCAGACATGGTATCCAATGAGGGACTATCTGAATACCTTCTACCGTTCCAATGAGTATATTCACGGAGTGGAAAATAAAATATATCTGACGAACGCTTTGGATGTGTTAATGTTTAATATGGCGATATCTGGAAGTGACAATTATTATAAAAACCTGTATTTTGCCGCGGATGTGAACGCGGACGGAAGCTACACCATGCGCCAGATTCCTTGGGATTTGGATTTGACATTTGGATATCGCGCATCTGAGAAGGGAGTGAACGGGGCATCGTTTCGTTCGGATGCGACCGTGGTGTATGAGGAGGCTGCCATATCCTATCTGCGGGAAAATGCTCCGGATACAGTCGAGCCAATTCTGCAGGAAAGGTGGAGGGCTTATAGAGAAAGCTTTCTTTCCACACGATATATTAAAACCCTTATGAGGGATAACGTGGAGTATCTGGCTGGCACGGGGGTGCTTGCTCGCGAGAACGCCCGCTGGCCTGCCTTTCCCATGTCTCTGGATATAGAATATCTTCTGAAATATCAGGAGGAACGCATGGTATGGCTGGATGAGTATTTTGTAGGTGAAGGGTGATCCACACGGCGGCGACTGGTTTTTGGTGAATGCGAAGGGGAGTTACAATTCATGCCCTAACCGATTCAGCAATTTCCTGTTTGATGTGCGTGAATTGCAACGAGGGGTAAACTGCCATGATTCCTGCGAGCATAAAATTGTTTTGACAACCTGTGGTATGGTATTTATAATTTAAGGAGAGACGAGGCGGGCGGTTCAAGCTCCCCGCGAGTGGACATAAGACGAAGGGTATCTGACCGTGGGAACCGGAGGGTCAGGTGCGAATGCAAAGGCTGACAGAAGGCGGAATGTGAGGAAACATGGAGAGAGAAATGATCGTGGTGCTTGACTTTGGCGGACAGTACAATCAACTGATTGCCCGCAGGGTCAGAGAGTGCAATGTCTATTGTGAGGTACACCCCTATAATATGGGGCTGGACAAGCTAAAGGAGCTAAACCCCAAGGGTATTATTTTTACAGGCGGTCCTAACAGCGTTTACGGAGAGGACTCCCCGCTCTGCGATATGGCTGTATTTGAGATGGGTGTGCCTATTCTGGGCATTTGCTACGGCTCCCAACTCATGGCGCATATGCTTGGGGGGAAGGTGGCCTCCGCGCCTGTCAGCGAATATGGCAAGACTGAGGTGGATGTGGACACCTCCACAGTGCTTTTTGAAAATGTGGCGGCAAAGACCATTTGTTGGATGAGTCATACGGATTATATCGAGCGGGCTCCCGATGGCTTTACGGTGACGGCGCATACCCCCGTGTGTCCCGTGGCGGCAATGCAATGCCCTGACAGACATCTCTATGCGGTGCAGTTTCACCCGGAGGTAATGCACACTCAGGAGGGTATGAAGATGCTCTCGAGCTTCGTGCTTAAGGTCTGTGGCTGTAAGGCTGATTGGAAGATGGACTCATTTGTTGAGACTAATATCAAGGCAATCCGCGAGAAGGTGGGAGACGGCAAGGTGCTCTGCGCCCTCTCGGGCGGCGTGGATTCCTCCGTGGCAGCAGTGCTCTTGGCAAAGGCGGTGGGCAAGCAGCTCACCTGTGTCTTCGTGGATCACGGGCTGCTCCGCAAGAACGAGGGTGACGAGGTGGAGGCGGTGTTTGGCCCCGAGGGACCTTATGATTTGAATTTTATCCGCGTCAACGCACAGGAACGTTTCTACGCTAAGTTGGCGGGTGTCACCGAGCCGGAGCAGAAACGCAAGATCATCGGCGAGGAATTTATCCGCGTATTCGAGGAGGAAGCCAAGAAAATCGGTTCCGTGGATTATCTGGTACAGGGGACGATCTATCCGGACGTCATCGAATCGGGCTTGGGCAAATCCGCAGTCATCAAATCCCATCACAATGTGGGGGGACTGCCTGACTGCGTGGACTTCAAGGAGATCATTGAGCCGCTGAGACTGCTCTTTAAGGATGAGGTGAGGAAGGCGGGATTAGAGCTGGGAATACCGGAGTATCTGGTGTACCGTCAGCCGTTCCCCGGTCCCGGTCTGGGTATCCGTATCATCGGCGAGGTGACTGCCGAGAAGGTCAGGATCGTGCAGGAGGCAGACGCCATCTATCGGGAGGAGATTGCCAAGGCGGGCGTGGATAAAGGACTGGGACAGTATTTTGCGGCGCTGACCAATATGAGAAGCGTGGGGTGCATGGGCGACGAACGGACATATGATTATGCCGTGGCGCTCCGGGCGGTGACTACCAGTGACTTTATGACAGCGGAGGCGGCGCAGCTTCCTTGGGAGGTGCTGGGGAAGGTGACGAACCGGATCGTGAATGAGGTGAAGGGGGTTAATAGGGTGGTGTATGACTGCACGGGGAAGCCGCCGGGGACGATTGAGTTCGAATAACGGATAATGTTCTTGCAGAACCAGATTTTCCTCCCCGCAAATTTTAATTTTTCCTGAGCGGACGAGAAAATAAGCAGTAATCAGAGCCTTGCTGGATCCCCAGTGAGGCTCTTCCTCCTCCCCTCCCCTTTCACCATCTTCCTCCTCCCCCGCTTCCAGACACTCTCCCTACATCGCCCGCTTAAAGGCTAAGCCTTCTGTCCTCCTCCGCCTCCACCCTAAAGCCTCGCCAGCCAGCGATGTCAAGCCATTTTCCAATCCTCTTTCCTTTTCTTTTTCGGGTATTTTCTTCCTCCCCCTCAACCTCTATAAAAGCCCATAAATACGGTGTTTTCAGGCATCTTCTTCCTTTTTCTTTTCGGTAAGTGTGGAGGATGGCGGGGAGGAGGAAGACGAGATTCGCTGTGTTTTTAGGGGTTCTGGAGTTTTCCCAGCTTTTTTCTGAGGGAAGATGGCTGGAGAGGAAGAGGGGAAAAGAGGGTGGAAATGGGGGAGAGGATGTGGTAGAGGATGTGGTAGAATGAAGGGGAGGAAGAGGAAAAATTAAAATCTGCATTCAGGAAAAAGAAGTTCTGCGATCACATAGTATTTTTTGAAAATCATGTTTGGGGCATTTTTTATGCCCCAAATTGCTGTAAAAATGCCCCGTTTGATTAAAAAACCGCCCCAAATGCTAAAAAATGCCCCAAATTCTGCCCCAAAATAGAATTCGGGGCATTTTTTGAAAATTCGGGGCGGATTTTGGGGCGGGATATATTGACTCTTGCATTATCTTTACAAAGAAGAATATATAAAATTTTTAGTCAATTCCTGTGTCATAATGAATATGCTATAATCGGGCAGTGACCGATATTAGTAACTGCCCGATTATTAGAAATTTTAAAGTTTTAAAACAAGGATTTTCGGAGAAAATCTATAACTACCCGCCTGTTAACCATAATTTCATATTATCCCTAAAGTCGTGTAATACTTACTCAAAACATGTTACTGACTCAAAATTATATGG
>JAMPHH010000021.1 GCA_023663505.1 Muribaculum sp. | reverse complement strand
AAAGAATAAGTCTATAGCCTGTTCTGACTGGCTATAAACTTATTATACGAGGGGGTAGAGCAGGATTACGGGAAAGCCCGGAAATATTTTGAGATGGCAGCCGCACAGGATGATGAAAATGCGCAGGCTTATCTTGAGACTATGAATACAGAAAGGTGTGGAGGATTATTATGAGTGATGACATCATTATCGACATTGCCCGCGAGAGGCTTGTCAGCTTTCTTCAAGCGCGTAGGGAAATGAACGGACAGCCGCCGACGGAAATAGAATTCGTCACGGCGATCGGCGACATGACGACCGAAAACCGCATTTTCTGCGTGTTCAAATTCAAAATGCCCGAAAGTGATAAGTGGTGCCTCGGCGTTTCGGGCGGCTTTATGGATGAGGAGAGCAAAGGAGACCCCGAAAATTTCGTCTGCCCAATGGCGTTCAGCAGCTTTTACGAGTGTCCGGACGACAGGGTGCAGCTTATCAGCGCAGCGTTTATCATGGCGATTTTCGTAATCCAGCGTGATAACGCGCGCGACGAGCTGTTTCGCTGGGTCACGGAGCGCGGCAAGCTCCCGTCGAAGGTCGAATACGCGTTTCCGATAAACGGCAAACAGAGCCAAAACCGTAGGTTTTTCGTGTTCAAGCTGTATTATGGAGAGAAAATTCTGCTCGGCGTTTCGGGCGGCTACGAGACATTCGAGGATAAGCCGGACAGCGTCGAATGCATGGCGGCGTTCAGCGGTTTTTTGGAATTCCCCGAGGATAGGGACGAGGCAATAGACCTCGCGTTCAGGATGGCGGCGGTCGCATTGAACACGACGGAATTCCGCTGGAATGACGCATACAGAGCAAATCCGCACCTTTACGAAACCGAGGACGGCGGCTTGCTCGTGAATTTCGCTCTCACCGAGGACACGGACTCGATTTTCCCGCTCGCGCCCGAGGAGCATTGGGCTGTCGAGGGCAAGACCATCAACAAATGGATCCTTTCGATAGTCAGCATCACAAAGGACGGCGTTATCGGCACAATCGAGTATCACAAGGCGATAGAGCGTTTGAAGGAGCATTTTCTTGTGGAAAAGGACGGCTGGGCGCTTATCGAGGGTTTGAACCTGAACGAGTTGGAGGAACTCTTTGAAGGACTCCCGAGAAACGCATTATAAGGAAACACTTTAATCAGCGTTTTCATTAAAAATAAAAAGAGGAGAAATCATAATGAAAAATTTTCAGAACTACAAGGCGGCAAAGTATGCCGACGCGGAAAAATTTGTCGAGGTCGAGGACGGAATTTACCGCACCGCAGACCCGTACATGGAAGGGGAAGAGGCTTATGTGACCTCGCTGACGTTCGAGCTTGAGGACGATGAATTAAGCGAGGGTTCGCCAAGCGACATTCCGCAAACCCCGTTTGAGGACTTGCTCGATGAGTTTTCGGTGGCGGTTTACGACTTCTACGAGGAGGAAAACGCGGCAAGCGAGGTCACGTGCTATCAGGAATTCGGCTCAACGAATATCGAGGATATCCGAGAACTCAGAAGAATCATCGGGAAGCGGTTCTATGCCGTGGATGACCCCGAACGCGAGGGATATTACACGATAAAAATCGAGGATATGTCCGAAGTCTGCGGTGACGAAAAGGAAACTGCGGCAGAGAGCGATGCTGCCGAAAAGGAAGCCGCGGCGGAGAGCGATGACGCCGACAAGGACGAGGAAAGCTGCGACGGGGGCAGCTGCGTTATAACGACCGAAGAAACAAATGCGAACGATTTTGAATTTGAATATCGGGAAGACTACGGCGGCATAATAATCCGCTATCTCGGCGATGACAAAGAGGTTGTTATCCCTGCGGAGGTAGACGGCAAGCGTGTCAGAGCGATAGGCAACTCCGCATTCGAAAATCGCGAAGATATTGAAAGTGTCGTGATTTCCGACGGCATTCAGGTAATAGGCTGGGACGCGTTCGCAGGCTGCAAGAAGCTGAAAAGCGTCGTCATCCCCGAAAGCGTGACGGCATTTATGGGGAGGGCTTTTGTCGGCACTCCTTGGCTGAAAAAGAAACAAAAAGAGGATCCGCTTGTTATCGTGAACGATCTTCTTATAGACGGCAGAGCCTGCAAGGGCGACGTTGTAATTCCGAATGGCGTTAAGGATGTCATTTACGATGCGTTTTGCGGCAACAAAGCGATCACGAGCGTTATCATTCCCGCCGGTGTTGATGGGATCGGTCACAGAGCGTTCCAAGGCTGCAAGGCGCTTAAAAGCGTGACGATCCCCGACAGCGTTACTTTGATCGGCGAGGAGGCTTTTGAGGGCTGCAAGTCACTTGAAAACATGAACGTTCCGGACGGCATTGAAGACTTGTACGATTTTGCTTTTGACGGCACTCCTTGGCTCGAAAACAAATGCAGGGAAACGCCGCTTGTTATCATCGGCAGGCATCTTCTCTACGGCAGGAACTGCAAAGGCGACGTTGAGATACCCGACGGCGTTACACATATCTGCTTCAAGGCTTTCTATTATTGCAGGGAGCTTACAAGCGTAAAAATGCCCGAGAGCGTGACGGAGATAGGCCGCTATGCGTTTCAAGGATGCTCGGCGCTTGAAGATGTTGAAATGGAATGGGACGTAAAAAAGATATCCGATGGCGCTTTCCGAGAGTGCTCGGCGCTTAAGAAGATCAAACTCCGCGACAGTGTAACGGAGATCGGGCAGGACGCGTTTTACGAGTGCACGTCTCTTAAAGAGGTCGATCTCCCGAGCGAGCTTGCCGCAATAGCCGACTTCACCTTTGCCGGCTGCTCGTCATTGGATCACATCTACATTCCCGACAGCGTGACCGAGATCGGGAAAGGGGCGTTCAAGAACTGCGCCTCTATGCGCTGGGTGCGGTTTCCCGATGATCTGAAAAAGATCTCCTGTAATTGTTTTCAGGGCTGCGCGTCGTTGGAGAAAGCCGAGCTTCCGGACAGCTTGGAGATGATAGGCGTGGAGGCGTACAAAGATTGTACCGCGCTCAGGAAAGTGTATCTCCCCGAAAACATGACCGTACTCTGCGACGGTACCTTTGAGAATTGCACGGCGCTCAAAAAGATTGGCTTCGAGGACGGCCTGCAAGCGATAGGTTCAAACGCGCTGCAAAAATGTTCCTCGCTTGAAGAACTCGAACTGCCCGACACGCTTTTGGTAATTAAAGATATGGCGTTCGCGGGCTGCACCTCGCTTGAAGAGGTCGAGATTCCCGACAGCGTTGTGAAATTAGCCCCGGATGCTTTCATGGGCTGCAACTGCACCGTTACATACAAAGGCGAAGAGTACTCCTCGTTAAGACTGTATTTAGAACTGGATTCAGATGAAAAAAAGATAAGCGTAATATGCGATGACGGCGTTTTCAAGGCTAAGGGAAGTTTTTCTCTGGGTATTTTGGGAACATTCGTCAATAACGATTATGACGACGAGCAAATTCAATTCGATGAGGATCTGCTCGATGCGATCTTGGATGGAGAAGACTTCTGCGAGCCGTTTCTGCCGCAAATAAAGTCCGATGACCCCGACGAGATAGCGAAGGTTCTCACGGAATATTACAGCCAAAAGGAGCGTGATATCGCCGCAAACGCAAAGCAGATAAGCGATTGTATTCTGTATCATTTATTTGCCGATATGGAGGGCTGCGGCTATCCGTTTTGGGAGATTCCGGAGGCAGTTTTGCCGGGCTTCCTCGAAAACCACGGCAAGGACGATCTTGACACCGTTGTGTATTGCCACACTGACGGCGATATTATGGGGTTGTATAAATATTTCGACGGCAAACCCAACAACGGCACGATAGCAAAGCCCGATGTCGAGGAGCTTATCCGCAGGCTCTACCCGATGTTTGATTTGGACGGATTCATGAAATCGTTCAAGCGCGAGGGGCTTCATCTCAATGGCGAATACATATCGTTTCAGTTCAGCGACGGCTGGGGGGCAAAGCTTGCCTGTGGGGCTTATGATGAGCTTGACGAGAATTTCACATCGACCGATTGGCATAATCACTGATGATTTTAGAAGCATCCGGAGGCAGCTATGAGATACCTTTTCTACAAGGACAACATATATTTGATAATGTTCGGTGAGAACTGTTTTGTGACCGCTTTTAAAGAAAAAACGGACGATACGTTTTATGAATATTCCAAAGAACCTCGGCTTTACGCAAGAAACATTAATGACGGAGATATATACGACCTGTATCAGCTTGACTTCTTTGTCGAGTATCACGGCGAGTCTTATATCGTTTATGATAAGCGTCAAACGAAAAAATATAAGGTCGTGATATGTGTAGAGGATCCGTTTTCCACTGAAAGAGAGCCGAAATTCGAGTACAAAACAGTGGATATTCACGACTGCGGCAAGCTTTGGGCGCATTACATCTATTTTGTCCGCGGCGGTAAAAGGTTGGACAAGGAAAAGGCAGAACGTGTCTGTGCGGACGCCGAGGGATTCGAAACGCTAAGGGGAAGGCACCGTCACACCAAAATATAGCATTTCATAGCACACAACCATTTTTTCCGGACATTAGAACATTATTCATATGAAAACGCAAATGCCTATTGGAAAAAATCTATCCTCAGCGGAGATTCATACCAAGGCAAAGAGCTATGCGCGATTCTGTAAAAAATATCATCCCAAGCTGGGATTCAAATGCTCTATGAAAAATGCTGCCTTGAACGATGTGGAGGGTACGGTGACTTACAGCTTGCCGTTGTATCTGATATGGAGACTGAAGGAGCTGATCTTGTAGGATTGACTTCCGAAGACAATGGGCATGGGGAAAATATGCTACTTTGATGCAAAAGTGTTCCTTTCTTGATGCATGTGTCATTTATAATGAAACACGAAGGCGGACAGAATCGTATCTGAAAATATTCAGGTGCGGATTTATAAGAGAGGAGCGTATATCAATGAAAAAAGCGGTGATTGCATTATTATTATGTCTGGCATTCAGTCTTTGGGGATGCGGGAGGCAGAGCGAGCGGGAGATGGAAGCGGAGCTGCCAGAGACAGAGGAATCGCCCGATGAGTGGATCTTTGAAGACGCCGCACAGTCGGCGGAAAGCTCTTTGCAGGCGGAAAGCTTGTCGCAGATGGAAAACTCTATGCAGAAGGGTGAAAGCCTGCAGACAGAGCTCCCCACGCAGACCCGGGAACCTGCGCAGGAGCTCTTTGTGGACAAGCTGACGCCAGAGGGACAGGGCTGGGGACTCGCCTTCGGGGAGGCGGGAGAGCAGCCCGTGGGCAATGCCTCCGCGGAGGAGCTGAAGCAATATAATGCTTATTTTATGGGGAGTGACGAGGAGAAGGTGATTTACCTGACCTTTGACTGTGGCTATGAGAATGGCAACACGGAGGCGATTCTGGACGCCTTGGACAAGCATGACGCACCGGCGACATTCTTTGTGGTGGGGCATTATCTGGAGGCGGCGCCGGAGCTGGTAAAGCGCATGGTGGAGGAGGGACACGCCGTGGGCAGCCACACCTATCATCACCCGGACATCAATACCTTGACGGATATGGAGGCATTTCGGGAGGAGATGGATTCCTTGAAGGAGCTGTATGCGCAGGTGACAGGCGGAGAGCTTGCCATGTACTATCGCCCGCCGGAGGGGAAATGCGGCACCACGAACCTTCAGATGGCGCAGGAGCTGGGTTATACGACTATTTTCTGGAGCCTTGCCTATGTGGATTGGGATGTGGACAAGCAGCCCTCTCACAAGGACGCCTTGGCAAAGCTGACGGAGAGGATTCACCCCGGCGCCATTGTGCTGCTCCACAACACATCTCAGACAAACGGGGAAATCTTAGACGAGCTGTTGAGCGCATGGGAAGAAATGGGATACAGCTTCCAACCCTTGTCCAATCTTAAAAGCTGATCTTTAAATCTGATTTTCAAATCCGGGAAAAATACTTGAATATCTTCTCAAAAGCGAATATAATATATACATATCTTGATGATATGGTGGCAAGCAAAAATAAAAAAATGAAATAAGGTATTGAAATAATAACAATGTTAGTGTTATATTATACATAATGGTTAAGATGTACTGTTGTTTGGAGAAGCATGAGGGAAAATGTATGGCAAGCGAAAATAAAAATATTCAATCAGGCGAAATAGTGTCAACAGTGACGCTGTCTCTGCTCATTGGAATTATTTTATGGGCTGTCTTGTTTGTAGCCGCACCCAAATATCTTGGCAGTTCGGGCAGGGTTCAGTACATGCAGGAGCAGGGGATCAAGCTGGCACAAAAGGAGCTGCAAATGAAGTATGGGGAGGAGTTCATTATCCGTAACGTTTACTCAGAATCCCCCAGCTCCTTATATGTACACTGTTCGCCGGCATCTGATGAAGATGTTGTGTTTCGGGCGGAGATTTGGAGAGACGGGCGAGGTGTGGCGTATGATGAATACATAGAAGGAATTATCGCCAGAGAGATTGAAAAGGAAATAGAAGATGAGTTAAAAAATACTATAACAGTGTTTTTGTTCAGGTTTATCTTGTACGCAGTATGAGCAGGGCTAATGAAGCGGACGGGGAAGTAGAAGATGTAAGGGACATAACGATGGAGGAATACATCGAGAGCTTCAACCCGTCGATGTGTCGTGTTGAGATAGGGATTGACACAAGAGAGGGGAATGACCATTTGGAGGAGGAATATGACTTTTTTGAGAGTATGCAGGAAAGGGTCAGCGCTCAGAAAATGGTTCCCATGTATGTGATCTATTATCAAATGGACGCGGAATTACAGGAATGGTGTGATGATTATTTTACTCGGTATTCGGCAGCCCCAGGAACATATTCTGACAAACGAGCCGAGTGCAGCAAGATGGAATTTGACTGCCCGACAGAAGGGTTTGATATTACATATGATGAGTTCAGGACAATGAGGGAGGAATTGGGGAGATTTTAAAAAATAATTGTAAAATAAACGCATTAAGTATTGAAATCATGACAATGATAGTGTAATATTGTACATATCGGCAAACTTAAAGAAATTTAAGGACGCAAAGCATGAAGTCTAAGGTGGCCTGTTGTACAGGAAATGATGATGGTTCGGCTGCAATTTTCGTTAATTGCGGTCTTTTTTAGTGGGCAGGTATAGGAGAGGAGTCCGGAAAAATCATGAAGAAGAAAATAGCAATGGTCATGGCAGGGGCTTTGACGCTGCTCATAATGTGCGGCATCTCCATAAATGTATTGGCGGAGGATAACGGTACTGATACACAGAATCAGTACCAATGCTACAGCCTCAGATTAAACCTTACAAAGTACCATGCCCAAATCGCTTATTTGAATGCGCGGCAGGCGGAATTGGAGAAAAAGCTGGATATAGAAGAAAGGAAGCTGGCGCTCGGTTACTCAACGGAGCTGGAGGTTGCCGCGGTACAAAGCGAGGCGGACATCAACCGCTTGACGATACAGGAGGCGGAGGAAAACGCTGACTTGCAAAAGGAGCTGCTTGCCCTGTATGGAGAGGAGGCGGAAGATGTAGAGCTACCGGATACATTAGATGAATGGGAGGGTGGCTCGAGTGACGGGGCGGATTCCTCACAGCTAAGCAGTGCACAGTTGGAAATGAAAATATATCGGATGCAGCAGGAAAACGCATACCGGCAGGCAAGTCTGAAGGTGCAGGAGTATGATAGCGCAATCGCCGTCATGGAGCAAAGGATTAAAAACGGGCAGCTTCTGTATGAGAAGGGCAGACTGAGAGAGGTGGATATCATGGAATTAGAAACGGAGAAAGAGAGATTGATCTATGAGAGGAAAAGCTGTATCTGTGACGCATTGCTGGTGAGATATGTCTTGGAAGAAATGTAAAGTGAGGAGGTTTGATACACATTGTGAAGGTGATAATTATCAAAGTGAGGGGAGTTATGTATGGCAAACGGGCATAAAGCTAATAAAGTAGTCAAAACAGTACCGGTAATGCTGGGGGCAATAGCTATTGGCATTGTTCTGTCGGTTGTCTTGATCGGTTTATTATCTGTATTGATTCCGAAGTATTTTGATGAACCAATCAGGGAGATTAGGAATTTCATGTATACGGAAGAAAGCGGGATTAAAATGGCAAAAAAAGCATTGCAGGAGAAATATGGGGAGGAGTTTATCATCCATGATGTGTACTCAAAATCTCCGAGTGATTTTTTTGCTGACTGTTCACCCGTAGCCAATGAAGATGTGGTATTTTTGGCAGCGATTTGGAAGGACGGGAGCGGGGTAGTGTATGATGACTATATACCCGGTATTGTAGCCAGAGAACTTGAAAAAGAGCTTGAAGATGAATTGAAGAAATATTATGACAGCGTTTTTGTCAAGGTTTATCATTCGGGCGGGAGTGTCGTGCATTCTGCAGAAGTAGATAGCATGCAAGGCATGACAATGGAAGAATATGTCAAAAGATTTGGAGCGTCAAGGTGCTGGATTGATATTGGGATCGATGCGAAAGAGGATAATGAGCATTTGGCGGAGGAGTATGCTTTTTTTGAAAGTATGCAGGAAAAGATTAGTTGTGAGAAGATGTTTTCTATGCATGTAGTTTATTACAATATGAGTAAAGAATTGCAGGAGTGGTGTAATAGTTATTATACTCAGTATGCAGGAGCACATGGGACATATGATAACAAAATAGCTAAGTGTAATAAAATTCAATATGAATGTACAGCAGAAGGCATTAATATTACATATGATGAATTTAAAACAATGATGGAGGAATTGAAAGATGAGTAAACAAAATACAATGTATACAGATCAGCAATTATTATGGGCGACACAGATAGCGTATTGCAATGTTGATAAAGGTGATATAGGTCTTACTTTGCAAGAGATTTTTACAAAACATCATTATGATTTCTATTATAATCCGAAGGCTCTTACAAAAACTGAAGGTGATGAAGGTATAATGGCAGAGGATGCAAAACAGTTCATGGACGATGTCGCTGCAGGGAAAATCTGCCAAGGCTGGAAGGTGGTATCTGTCAAGAATGAGCAGGAAGACAGTGGTTTATATGCCCTGACCATAGAAACAGGGGAAAACGAAGCAATTGTTGCCTTCCGCGGGAGCGAACATGTAGATATGGATCAGTTCATCAAGGACTGGGGATGGGCAGATTTTGCGATGATAGACGCAAAAGCCACGGCTCAGGAGGAATTGGCATATCAATATTTGACCGAGGTGGGCAATGATTTTGATTATGACAACCTTACATTGACGGGGCATTCCCTTGGCGGTAACCTGGCACATGTGGCAACCGTTTATGCCTATGAGCAAGACAGGGAGCTTTACTCGCGTATCAGCCAAAGTGTAAGCTTTGACGGACCGGGACACCCCGAGGAATATATTGAGGAACACAAGGAAGCGATATCTGCAGTGCAGGGTAATCTTAGACACTATCAGTGGAGCATTGTGGGTACAATCCTGACGTCCTTTTATATGGGCGATAAGTATCAAAGTGAGGGGAGTTGTGTATGGCAAACAGGCATAAAGCTAATAAAGTAGTCAGAACAGTACCGGTAATGCTGGGGTCAATAGCTATTGGCATTGTTCTATGGAGTGTTTTGATTGGTTTATTATTTATAGTGATTCCCCAATATTTTGAAGAACAAATCAGAGAGATTAGACCCTTTTTGTATACAGAAGCAAGAGGAATCAAAATGGCAAAGAAGGCATTGCAGGAGAAATATGGGGAGGAGTTTATTATTCATGATGTGTGGTCAAAAGCATCGCATGAATTTTATGCAGACTGTTCGCCAGTATCCAATGAAGAAATTGTATTTCAGGCGGTGTTTTGGAATGATGGGAGGGGAATAGAATATGATGAATATATTCAGGGAGTAATTTCATGGAAAATTAGCGAAAGATTTCAGCAAGAACTAGAGCAGATTTACGATGATTGTTATGTGCATACTTTTATTTCTTATGCTGCTGCGGTTGAATTTGATAATGTGCCCGACACAACAATAGAGCAATATGCAGAGAAGTATCAGAAAGAACATGAGGGAAGGGGGCGTTGGATAATAGATGTATTTATCAATTTAGAGCAGGAACAGGAAGGTGATATTGAAAGAGAATATGAATATTTATCGCAAATAGGTTTGGAGCAGGAAAAAAGTCAAATGCCTGATATATATTTTGATTTATATGGGGTAGACGAAGAAACGAAAAATTGGTGTGAGAATTATTTTAGTACACATGCATTGGAAAGAGGTGAGTTTACAACCATGGAATCAAAGAATCCTTATTTTTATATTAGATATAAAGATGGCGAAATTACAAGGTCATTAGAAGAATATAGGGAATATAAGGAATTAAGGAATAGTTTATTATACGAAGAATAAAATGTATACAGATCAGCAATTATTGTGGGCAACACAGATAGCGTATTGCAATATCGAGAAGCGGACAATTGAAATAGATGAAAATGGTGATTTTTTAACATTGCAACAGATTTTTACTGAACAAGCAAATAACTCTGGTAGCCCTTATGACATTTATTATGACCAAGATATCCTAGAAGAAATCGAAGGCGATGAGGGTATAATGGCGAAGGAGGCCAAACAGTTTATAGATGATATCATTGCAGGGAAAATCTGCCAAGGCTGGAAGGTGGTATCTGTCAAAGATGATGAGGAGGGAACAGGTTTATATGCCCTGACCATAGAAACAGGGGAAAACGAAGCAATCGTTGCCTTCCGTGGGAGCGAGAGTGTAGATATGGATCAACTCATCAAGGATTGGGGATGGGCAGATTTTGCTATGATTAATGGACAAGCTACGGCTCAGGAGGAAATGGCATATCAATATTTGACTGAGGTGGGCAATGATTTTGATTATGACAACCTTACATTGACGGGGCATTCCCTTGGCGGTAACCTGGCACATGTGGCAACCGTTTATGCCTATGAGCAAGACAGGGAGCTTTACTCGCGTATCAGCCAAAGTGTAAGCTTTGACGGACCGGGACACCCCGAGGAATATATTGCGAAACACAAGAAAGCGATATCTGCGGTGCAGGATAAACTTATGCACTATCCATGGAGTTTTGTGGGGGTGATCCTGACATCCTTTTGTGAAGGCGATAACTACCAAATGGTACTGTCGGATAAGTTTACAGGGCTGTTCTTAAAGCATTCAACAGCATCACTGCGATTTAATGAAGATGGAAGTCTGATAAGAACAGAGGCGAAAGATTGGGTTGCATCAGAAATAGATGCATTGACAAATATGATAGATGAATTGTATGATGTTCAACTTTATGCAAGTGCGTTGGTGGATCTTGTTGTAAACACGTTGGAGAACTATAATGAGTTAGATAAACTTTTAGAGCAAAATAAGGTATCGGAGGATACAATTTCAGATTACAAAAAGGCAAAGGAAGCGTGCAATTTCTTGACTGTTTGTCGTTGTGTAGTATTGCTAAAGCCGGATTTGCTCTCCGATAATGGGAAGCAGGTATTGCAGGAATTATGTAATCATTCTGTGGAGCGATATATAGCGGCATACAAAGACTTATTACGGGAAACTTATGATACATATGGATTTAGTAGTGATATTTTTGCCGCAGCAACGAAAACTGTGGGAGAGTATATACAAAGTATTATGACTTTACAAATGGCTGGCACGCTAGTTAAATACAACTTTTATGGTGGGTGGATTACGAGAATACATGCACAAGGAATGCACAATATGTATGAGATGTTTAAAGATATCATGGAAGCTATTTTCTCAAAGTGGAGCAGTGCCCGTGCCGCTGCTTATGTAGACCCTCTTGTCTTTGATATGGATGGTGACGGGTTCGAGCTTATTGACAAGGAATTTGGTGTTTATTTTGACGAGGATACCGTCGGTTTGAGGGAGAAGACGGCTTGGGTTGATGCGGATGACGCCCTGTTGGCTTTTGACCGGAACGGAGACGGTGTGATCGGTGACGGGTCGGAGTTGTTCGGGACGTCCACCCCGTTGAAGGATGGTGGCACTGCGCAGTCCGGGTTCAAGGCGCTTGCGCAATATGACGACAACGGTGACGGCATGATTGATGCGGAGGACGAGATTTATTCCAAGCTGCTTCTCTGGCAGGACAAGAACGGGGACGGGATCTCTCAGGAGGACGAGCTGTATACGCTGGAGCAGCTGGGAATCGAGTCGATCTCGTTGCAGCATAGACCGGAGGAGGGCGTCAATGTGGCGGATGTCAATTTCGAGGATGGCACGTCAGGGCGGATTGGCGAGTTTGCCTTTGATTCCAACCTGTATGACACCATTGATGACGATGAAGTGGAGATTTCGGAGGAGATTCAGGCGCTGCCCAATGTGAGGGCGATGGGTTCTGTGGAATCCCTGCATGTCCTGATGCAGCGGGATGAGACGGGGACGCTCAAGGCTTATGTGGAGGAGTTTGAGCAGGGAGGCACGATAGAGGAACGTTGGGACAGTGTGCAGAAGATCCTATATTTTATCACCGGAGCGGACAAGGTGACATCAAACGACCGGGGGTATAATTTTGACGCACAGAAATTAACCGTGATTGAACGGCTGATGGGACAGGATTTTGTGGGCACGGGAGGGCGGAATCCCGTCAGATTGGCGGCCCCCATTTTGGAGGAGGTCTATCATGATCTTGCGGAGGTGTACTATACCTCGCTTATGGTGGGTTCATACCTGAAGGATTACGTAGATATGACATTCTGGTCTATCGATAAGGAGGGGAGAAAATATCTTGACACCAGTCTCCTGGACATGTATATACAGTGCAGCGATATGGAGGCGGAGGATGCCGCAAGGCTGGTGGGTGAGATCAGCAGGTATATAAGGGTATGTAATCCGAATAACCGGGGCAACTTTGATAATTATTTTGCCAAGTATGCGGGCAATCAGGAGTATGTGGCGGCTATGGTAGAGTGCGCCGGCTTGCATATGGTGACAGGAACAGGGGAAAGTGACGAGATTTGGGGTTATAATGATAATTTATACAGCAAGCGTGATGTGCTTTATGGTGATGAAGGTGACGACAAGCTGTATGGTTGTTCCGGCAGTGATATATTGGTTGGCGGAGCGGGAGACGATTACCTCAACGGCGGCTGGGGAGTGGACACATATATCTACAACCGCGGTGACGGCAACGACACCATCAATAACTGGGATAAGGGTGACGATTGCCAGAACGACCGTCTGGTGTTCGGGGAAGGGATCAAGCCGGAGGAAATATCGGTAACACGTAGCAGTAGTAACATGATACTGACGGACACAGTGACGGGTCAGGAGATAACGATACAAGGTGCTTTTCAGAACCAGTGGTATTATCTGTACCATGTCGATTTTGCCGACGGGACGTCATGGACAGAGGAAGATTTGCAGGAAATGCTGGCGGCTATCCAAGGGGGCAGCGGCGCGGATACCCTCTATGGCTCGGGGAATGCATACGGGTATACGAATAACGAGACCTTTTACGGAGGTGACGGGAACGACACGATATATGCATCGAATGGTGATGATGTTCTGTATGGCGAGGCTGGCGATGATGTGCTGTACGGAGAGGACGGAGATGATATTCTGGTTGGCGGGGCAGGAGATGATTACTTAAACGGCGGCTATGGATCGGACACATATATTTATAGCCGGGGTGACGGCAACGACAGAATCTATAATGATGACGGCAATGCCTCGCGCATGAATGACCGTATGGTGTTCGGGGAGGGAATCAGACCGGAGGAGATCACCTTAACGCGCAGCGGTTACGATTTGATACTGACAGACACAGTGACCGGACAGACCATCACGCTTATCAACGCCCATAAAGATGGCGGGCGGGGGTTTGTGGAAAATATTGAATTTGCGGACGGGACGGTCTGGAGCAGGGAGACAGTGGAGCAGAAATTGTCCGTGTTGGTGGGGACGGATGGTGATGACGAGATCCATGACCAGAACGAAGCCTATGGGCATACGGGGAACACTACAATATACGGCGGCGATGGCAATGACAAGCTGTACGGGGAATATGGTGATGATACTCTGGTCGGCGGGGCAGGAGATGATTATTTAAACGGCGGCTACGGATCGGACACCTATATTTATATTCGAGGAGACGGCAATGATACTATTGTAAATAGCGACCCGTCTGATACACGGGAGAACGACCGCCTGGTATTGGGAGGCGGCATCCGCCCGGAGGAAATCACCTTGAGGCGTGACGGTAAGAACCTCATACTGACAGATACGGTGACGAACCAGACCATTACGATATACAATGCGTTCGATAATAAGTTCTATTATGTGGAGAACATCGTGTTTGAGGACGGGACAGTGTGGGGCAGCGAGGAGATCTCTAAGATATTGTCGGTAGTAATAGGGACGGACGATGCGGATAGGTTTGTGGGTTATGGAGACGCCTACGGATATGACGGGAACGAGAGTATTTATGGCGGGGCAGGAGACGATTACCTGGACGGAAACATGGGTAACGACACTCTTTATGGCGGTGATGGCGATGACGAGCTTTATGGGAATTCCGGTAACGATATACTGGTCGGCGGAGCGGGAGACGATTACCTCAACGGCGGCTGGGGAGTGGACACATATATCTACAACCGCGGTGACGGCAACGACACCATCAATAACTGGGATAAGGGTGACGATTGCCAGAACGACCGTCTGGTGTTCGGGGAAGGGATCAAGCCGGAGGAAATATCGGTAACACGTAGCAGTAGTAACATGATACTGACGGACACAGTGACGGGTCAGGAGATAACGATACAAGGTGCTTTTCAGAACCAGTGGTATTATCTGTACCATGTCGATTTTGCCGACGGGACGTCATGGACAGAGGAAGATTTGCAGGAAATGCTGGCGGCTATCCAAGGGGGCAGCGGCGCGGATACCCTCTATGGCTCGGGGAATGCATACGGGTATACGAATAACGAGACCTTTTACGGAGGTGACGGGAACGACACGATATATGCATCGAATGGTGATGATGTTCTGTATGGCGAGGCTGGCGATGATGTGCTGTACGGAGAGGACGGAGATGATATTCTGGTTGGCGGGGCAGGAGATGATTACTTAAACGGCGGCTATGGATCGGACACATATATTTATAGCCGGGGTGACGGCAACGACAGAATCTATAATGATGACGGCAATGCCTCGCGCATGAATGACAGGCTGGTGTTCGGTGAGGGGATTCGACCGGAGGAGATCGCCTTAACGCGCAGCGGCTACGATTTGATACTGACAGACACGGTGACCGGACGGACCATCACGCTTATCAATGCCCATAAAAGCAATAAGCGGGGCTTTGTGGAAAACATTGAATTTGCGGACGGGACGGTATGGACCAGGGAGATCGTGGAGCAGAAACTGTCCGTGTTGGTGGGGACGGATGGTGATGACGAGATCCATGATTATGGTCAGGACTATGGGTGTACGGGGAATGGCACCATATACGGCGGTGATGGCAACGACAAGCTGTACGGAGAGTATGGTGACGACACGCTGGTTGGCGGAGCGGGAGATGATTATTTGTGCGGCAGCTACGGCGCGGATACTTATATTTATATGCGTGGAGACGGTAACGATACAATCTATAACAATGACTTTTCTGAGACGCAGGCGGACGACCGGCTGCTATTGGGGGGCGGCATCCGCCCTGAGGAAATCGCCATGAGGCGCGACGGGCAGAACCTCGTGTTGACGGACACGGTGACAAGCCAGACCATCACGATATCCAAGGCATTTGGATCCAAGTCCAATTTTGTGGAAAACATCGTGTTTGAGGATGGTACGGTGTGGGGTAGCGAGGAGGTCACCGAGATACTGTCGGTAGTAATAGGGACGGACGGTGCGGATAGGTTTGTGGGTTATGGAGACGCATATGGATACAACGGGAACGAGAGCATTTATGGCGAGGCGGGAGACGATTACCTGGATGGAAACATAGGTAACGACACTCTTTATGGCGGTGAGGGCGATGACAAGCTGTATGGGAGCAATGGTAACGATATACTGGTCGGCGGAGCGGGAGACGATTACCTGAACGGCGGATGGGGCGTGGACACATATATCTACAACCGCGGCGACGGCGATGACACCATTTATAACTGGGACAAGGGTGACAATTGTCAGAACGACCGTCTGGTGTTCGGGGAAGGAATCAAGCCGGAGGAAATCAAGCTAACGCGTGATAATTATAATCTGATTCTGACAGACACGGTGACAGGTCAGAGTATTAAGGTTGAAGGAGCTTTCCTGAACCAGTGGCATTATCTGTATCATGTTGATTTTGCCGACGGAACGACATGGACACTGGGCGATATATGGAACAGGACATCGATTATCCAAGGCGGGGACGGAGATGATCATCTCCAAGGCATGAACTACGCGTATAAAAACCTTAACAGTGAAACATTCTATGGCGGTGCGGGCAACGATACGATATATGGCTTGGAGGGCAACGATACCCTGTATGGTGAGGATGGTGATGACACGCTGGCAGGCGGTGCGGGTGATGACTATCTCTGCGGAGGTAATGGGTCGGATACATATATCTATAACCTTGGATACGGCAATGACACGATCTCGAATAACAGACAGAGCGGCGAGACGGACACGCTGATGATCGGGACGGATATTTCCGATCTGGCATTTTCAAGGGCGGGAGATGACCTGCTGATCGCTGTGGGAGACGGCGAAGGCAGCATCTCTGTTGAGAACTGGTACTTAGGAAGCGAATGTCAGTTGGACAGCATCCGGACAAGTGACGGGTATGCCTTGGCAGGGGAGCAGGTGGATCTGCTGATACAGGCAATGGCGTCATTTGAGAGCGCCGGCGGTGTGGAATGGCAGGATGCGTTAAGGCTGCGGGATGAGCAGGCGGTGAGCATTGCGGAGCAATATTGGGTGAAGCAGGTAGGATGATGGACGGACAGGATATAGATACCGGACTTAAGGGACTGATCACGATTGCGGCGTATTATGGGATTCCGGCGGACGCACAAAGCATTATTCATACCTTTTCCCTGCAGGATCATAAAATGACGGGGCAGGAGCTGATTCGCGCGGCGAGGGATTTAAAGCTAAAATGCCGCAAAACTCAGATAAACAGGTATTCTTTAGAGAAGATGACGCTGCCCCTCCTGCTGCGGCTGACGGATGACACCTATGTGGTGCTTGCGAGGGTCACGCAGGAGAAGCTGTTGGTGCTGTATCCGCAGGAGAGGGCGCCCCGTACCATGGAGCTGCAGGAATTGTCGGAGGTGTGGAACGGGGAGGTCTTTCTCTTTGTGCCAAGGAATCCCAAGGATCGCGAGACGAAATTCGGATTTAAATGGTTTATTCCCTCCGTTTTAAAGTTCAAGCGTCCTTTGTCGGAGGTTTTGCTGGCGGCTTTTGTACTGCAGATTCTGGGCGTCTGCTCGCCTCTGATCACGCAGTCCGTGATTGATAAGGTGTTGGTGCACAACAGTCTTTCCACGTTGGATGTGTTGTCTATCGCGCTGCTGGCAATGGTGATCTTTGAGACGATTTTATCCGTGGCAAGGAATTATACATTGGCGCACACCACGAGTAAGATTGACGTGATTCTAAGCAGCAGACTGTTTGCGCACCTTTTTCGGCTGCCGATGAGATATTTTGAAAGCAGGCGGGTGGGAGACACCGTGGCGAGGGTGAGAGAGGTAGAGAATATCCGAAGGTTTTTGACCGGTGTTCCCATGACGACCCTGCTGGACTGTGTCTTTTTGGTGGTCTATGTGGTGATTTTGTTTTTTTACAGTGTCAGGCTTGCATGTATCACATTGGCGTCCATTCCGTTGTTGGTGTTGGTGTCGGCGGTCGTCACGCCGCTTTTTAGGGACAGGCTGAATGAAAGGTTTAATTGTGGCGCGGAATCTCAATCGTATCTTGTGGAGGCGGTGACGGGGGCACAGACAATCAAGTCCTTTGCCATAGAGCCTATGGTGCAGAAGCGGTGGGAGACCCTCCTGGCGGATTATACAACGGCGGGCTTCAGGACGACGATTCTGTCGGGAAATGCGGGAGCGGCTGCTCATTTTATCCAGAGGATCTCTGACATTCTCATTCTATGGTATGGGGCGCAGTTGGTCATGGAGGGGACGCTGACAATAGGGCAATTAGTGGCTTTCCGCATGCTGGCGGGAAGGGTCAGTGAGCCGGTTATGCGTTTGGTTCAGGTGTGGCAGGAGTTTCAGCAGACCAGTGTCTCCGTGGAGAGGATCGGGGATATTTTTAACAGTAAATGTGAGCCCGCGGCGGACAGCGCAAAGGCAAGGCTGCCACAGGTGAGGGGTGATATCGGCTTTGAGGGCGTGTGCTTCCGCTATGTGGCGGACGGTCCCGAGGTGATCCGTGATATGAGTTTTGTGGTGAGAGCCAACACGGTGGTCGGGATAGTGGGGCGCAGCGGCTCCGGCAAAAGTACATTGTCTAAGCTGATACAGCGATTGTATCTGCCGGAAAAGGGCAAGATACTGATCGACGGCATAGACATCTCCATGGTTGATCCTGTGTGGCTGCGTAGGCAGATTGGCGTGGTCTTACAGGAGAATTTCCTGTTTAACGCGACGATCAGGGAGAACATCGCGCTGCATAATCCGGCAGCGAGTATGGAGCAGATCATGCATGTGGCAAGGATAGCAGGCGCCCATGAGTTTATCACAGAGCTAACCAACGGTTACGATACGGTGGTCGGAGAGCGCGGAGTCGGGCTGTCGGGCGGACAGCGTCAGCGGATTGCCATAGCAAGGGCGCTCTTATGTAATCCGAAGATTTTGATTTTTGATGAGGCGACCTCGGCGCTCGATTATGAGTCGGAGAGGATCATACAGCAGAATCTGCGGGAGATCTGTAAGGGGCGCACGGTGCTGATCATTGCGCACCGCTTATCGACTCTGAGAGATGCTGATGCCATTATGGTGATCGACAAGGGCTGTGTGGCGGAGTATGGTCCCAGACAGAAGCTGATAGAGCAGAAGGGGCTTTTCTGGCATCTGCTGAGACAGCAAAGTGAAATCTGATGAATACAAAGGATAGAAGGTTTTGGGAACGGCGGAATGAGTGGAAGAATATATGATCAATTGAAGGACCGGTGGGAGCGGTATCAGGCGAAAAGGCAGGCGAGGCTTCGGAATGATTTTCTGCCGGAGGCGGTGGAGATCGTGGAGAAGCCGACGTCTCCTATCGGGGGAATGATGATTCTAACGGTGACGGGTATCGTGGTATTTTTTGTGGGCTGGTCGATTCTAGGAAGGGTTGACGAGGTGGTCTCGGCAAGGGGTAAGATTATCAGCGTCACCGGCACACAGACGGTTCAGGCAGTGAACGGAGGGGTGATCAAGGAAATCTATGTGAAGGAGGGAGAGCATGTGTCCGCGGGGCAGGAGTTGGTGGTGCTTGACGCGGTTGCCTATGAGATTACGTTAAATAATACGAACCGCAATATAGAGCTGTTGGAGTATGAGAATGAATTGTTCAGGAAGCTTTTGGCAGGAGAGGACATCGGTGAGCTTACAGGCGGTGAGGACAGTGAGAAAGCGGAGCTTCAGAAATATGTGTTGTCCCTTCAGACAGAATATGAACAGCAGAAAAGGGAGCTTTTGAGCGAGGATAAGAAAGCGGATATGCAGCTTGCCCAGCAGAGCGAGACCTTGGATTCTATCCAAAACGAGCGGGCATATCTGTTAAAGCAGCAGGAAATATTGCGTGAGGCGGCGGAGAATAAAAGCTCTGCGGAACAAAGCGTGGAGAAAATTGAACTGGCGATCAAACAAAAGAAAGCGGAGATAAGCGACCTTCAGGATTTATATGATGCGGGAGCCATCACAAGGGCGGAGCTGGACAATGGCAAGAATGAATTGAAGCTGCTTCAGGAGGATTACAGGATTCAGGAGCAATCCGTATTGTTCGAGCGTTATGACAACACGCTTCAGCTCACGGAGATAGAAGGACGGCTGCAGGAGGCTGACAGCGAGTACGCGGTTCAGCAGGAAGCCGTGGAGATCGCCAAGCAGCAAAGAGAACAGAGCGACAGCGCGATCAAGGCGTTTGAGTCTGATTTTGAGGCGCAGATTGGCGAGATGATAGTGCAGAACCAAAACAATATCATGAATCAAAGGGCTGAGCAGGAGCTTCAGGCGATCGATGTGGGGGAGCAATGTATCGTGTCTCCCGTGTCGGGTATTGTCAAGACATTAGATGTCACCACGAAGGGTGGCGTGCTGCAGCCTGCGCAGCAGGTGGCGAGCATTGTGCCCGATGACGAACAGATGCTGGCGGAGATAGAGGTGTTGAATAAGGATATCGGCTATCTGGAAACGAATCAGGAAGCGGCGATGAAGCTTGATACATTTAATTTTCAAAAATACGGGAAGCTGAACGGCAAAGTGGTGAGTATCAGTCCGGACGCGCTGTGGAGCGACCAGAAGGGCTGGGTATATCCCGTGAAGGTGGCGATTGACAGCGAGAGCTTCCGGCGGGTCAATACGGACGCAGCGATTGGTATCGGTATGGAGGGCACCATGGAGGTAAAGGTTTCAGACAGGGCGATTATTTCCTTTTTCATGGAGCCTATTGTGGAGCATTTCGACGGGAGTCTGAAGGTACGCTAAGCGGTTATTATTCATAGGAGATTGCTAAATCGGTTAGGGCGTGAATTGTAACGCTGAGTGGTTAAAGATGTCCTGTGATTTTCATATCCTTATTGCTCTTTGAGTCAAAATATGGCATAATGTACACATATTAGGATGAATGGCAGCGAGGGGTTACGGTTTTGAAGGCGCATCCTGCGGG
The DNA here is from genome assembly GCA_023663505.1 of Muribaculum sp. Taxonomy (GTDB): domain Bacteria; phylum Bacillota; class Clostridia; order Lachnospirales; family Lachnospiraceae; genus Acetatifactor. The sequence continues at coordinate 26,287 of JAMPHH010000021.1, read as the reverse complement.
GGTACGGATATGATAAGGTTGAATTATTTTAACTATTGTGCATTGGGGATTGGCGTCGTATTGCTTTTCATTGTGTTGGCGAGAAATATGCTCAACGGCAGGAGAAACCGATATTTTTGGTATCTGCTGTTGGTCTTGTTCTGCAGCACGGTCTTTGATATTCTGGCGGTGGAGCTTGACAACGGCACAGAGCTTGAGATTATGGAGAAGTACATCACCCATGGCGGATATCTGATCCTGCACAGTCTCTCCGTGCCGGTTTATCTTCTCTATCTGTCCTGCCTCACGGACAGCATGTATAAGCTCAAGAACCGACTGCTGTTACAGCTGGGGCTTGCGGCGCCCTTTGTGATCGTGCTGCTCATGGTTCTCACAAGCTTTACATATCACAGTGTTTTCTATATTGACGCGAATGGCAGCTATATCATGGGACCTTGGTACGGGGTGCTGTATGCGGCGGCATTATTCTATATCTGTCTCGGGGTGTTCTATGCCCTACGTTATCGTAAACAGTTTGAAAAGGGGCAACTCTTATCCCTGCTGTGTATCCTGCCCGTGATGCTGGCGGCTCTGTGGGTGCAGGTCAATTATCCTTTGCTTAGAATAGAAATGTTTACTCATGCCCTGTGCGTGCTTTTCTTGCTGCTCATGGTGCAGAAGCCGGAGGAGCGGACAGACCCTGTGACGGGCTTTGGCAAGACCACGGCGTATGCCATGGATATCGATCAGGCGATCGCCAACAAAAAGCCTATTTGTATTATTTTGATCAATATTTTGAATTATAAATCTCTCAGGGATATTCTGGGGTACGGGAGCATGAATCAGCTCATCAGGATCGTGTCGTCAAAGCTTAAGAGGCTGTGTCGAAGCGCGCTGCCCAAGGCGGATCCTTATTATATTGACTGGGGACGCTTTTGTCTGGTGACAGGCAGGGAGAATTTCGGGCGCATAGACAGCGCGGCAGAGGCATTGAGCGAGATGCTTCGCGAGGATATTATACTGCAGGGCTTGGATATCAGTCTTCAGGCGAATCTGTGTGTGATCAGATGTCCGGAGGATATGAGTGATTTTCAGGGGATATTTGCCTTCAGCAACGAGTTTGAGGAGTATGGCAAGACGGGGAAGGTGCTCTATGCGGAGGAGATTCTAAAGGATGGGCGTTATATCATCAAGGATATCAATGATATCGTCGAGAACGCGGTGAATAAGCAGCGCTTGGAGGTCTACTATCAGCCGATCTATGCGGTGGAGGAGAAGCGTTTCGTGTCGGCAGAGGCGTTGATTCGGTTAGACGACGAGGAGTACGGGCATATTTCTCCGGAGCTGTTCATTCCCATAGCGGAGAAAAACGGCGTGATCAACCAGATTGGCGCGTATGTGTTGGAGGAGGTCTGCCGTTTTATCGCCAGTGATGAATTTAAGGAGCTGGAAATGGAGTACATAGAGGTGAATCTGTCGGTGACACAGTGTATGCGCAATAATCTTGCAGACGAGATCCTCGGGATGCTTGAGAAATACAAGATCAGACCGGAGCAGATCAATTTGGAGATCACGGAGACGGCGGTTGTCGATTCACAGAGCATCATGTCGGAAAATATCAGCAAGCTCGCCGCCGCGGGCATTCCGTTCTCACTCGACGACTTTGGAACAGGGTATTCCAATATGAGCCGTATGACGTCCATGCCCCTGAGTATCGTGAAGCTGGACAAGAGCTTCACGGATTTGAAGGATAATCCCAAGCTGGAGGCTGTGGTGCGCAACACGGTCAAGATGGTCAAGGATATGCATATGAAGATCGTGGTGGAGGGCATAGAGACAGAGGAGATTGCAAGGCTGTTCTCCGATTTAAGATGCGATTATATTCAGGGATTTTACTATTCAAGACCGCTGACAAGAGATGATTTTGTGCAATTCCTGCGAGGGGCAAAGGCGGCTGAGGCACAATAAAGGGTAACAGTAAAGCACCGTCAGGGGAGAGGAGAGATGAAAAACCTGACGGTGCTTTCTTTATGGGCCATTCGGCCCGGGATATGTACCCTTTATAAAAATCCTTCTGAATATAAGGAGTATTTTGTAGGCGAAGCTGTTCCGACTCCAAAGTATTTTAAAACCGGCAGCTCCTTTTGATATTTTTATTCTACTGGATAAATATGTCAAAAGTGTGTCCAAATGCGAAATAAAATATAAAGTATTCATACATAATTCATAAACTTTTCTTTTTATTTCTTCATTGCCGCCCGTTTTCTGAGCGTGGGGTCAAGAATCTTCTTGCGGATTCTAAGGTGCCCGGGTGTCACCTCCAACAGCTCGTCCGTGTCGATGAAGTCAAGCGCCTGCTCAAGTGAGAGTACCTTGGGAGGGGTCAGCCGCAGGGCTTCGTCCGCGGAGGAGGAGCGGGTGTTGGTAAGCTGCTTTTTCTTGCAGACATTGATCTCAATATCCTCGCTTCGTCCGGTCTGTCCCACCACCATACCGGAGTAAACCTTCTCGCCGGGACCGATAAAGAGAATGCCGCGCTCCTGTGCGTTGTAGAGACCGTAGGTGATGGCCTCGCCCGCCTCAAACGCGATCAGAGAGCCGAGACTGCGGTATTGTATATCGCCCTTGTAGGGTGCGTAGCCGTCAAATACGGTATTCAGGATACCGTTTCCCTTGGTGTCCGTCAGAAATTCCCTGCGGTAGCCGATTAATCCTCTTGCGGGGATAGAGAATTCAAGACGGGTGTAAGTACCGCCGGAGATGCTGCCCATATTGCGCAGTTCTCCCTTTCTCTGTCCAAGCTTCTCTATGACGGCTCCGGAGTATTCGTTGGGCACGTCAATGTATGCCAGCTCCATGGGCTCAAGTCTGTGCCCGTTCTCGTCCTCTTTATATAGAACCTCCGCCTTACTCACGGCGAATTCAAAGCCTTCTCTGCGCATATTTTCGATCAAAACGGACAGATGCAGCTCGCCTCGTCCGGAGACCTTGAAGCTGTCCGTGGATTCCGTGTCCTCCACGCGCAGGGAGACGTCGGTGTTCAATTCGCGGAACAATCTGTCCCGCAGATGGCGGCTTGTGACATATTTGCCCTCCTGACCCGCCAAGGGGGAGTCATTTACGATAAACTGCATCGCGATTGTAGGCTCGCTGATCTTCTGGAAGGGTATGGGCTCCACTGCCTCGGGGGAGCACAGGGTATCTCCTATATGGATATCGGCGATGCCGGAGATCGCCACGATGGAGCCGATTCCCGCCTCCTTGACCTCCACCTTGTTCAAACCGTCAAATTCATAGAGCTTGCTCACCTTGACCTTCACCTGTTTATCAGGCTCGTGATGGTTGCAGATGACCACGTCCTGATTGACCCTGATCGTGCCGTTGTCAACCTTGCCGACGCCGATGCGCCCAACATATTCATTGTAGTCGATGGTGCTGATAAGTACCTGTGTGCCCGCCTCGGGATCGCCCTCAGGAGCGGGAATGTAGTCGAGAATGGTCTCGAACAGGGGTTCCATGCTGACGCCCTGCTCCTTGGCGTCAAGGGACGCGACGCCTGCCTTGGCGGAGGCGTACACAAAGGGGCAGTCAAGCTGGGAGTCGTCTGCGTCAAGCTCCAAGAACAGCTCCAGCACCTCGTCCACAACCTCGTCCGGTCTCGCCTCGGGGCGGTCGATCTTGTTGATGCACACGATGACGGGAAGCTTTAATTCCAGAGCCTTGCGCAGCACGAATTTCGTCTGGGGCATGGCTCCCTCGAAGGCGTCCACCACCAAGACGACGCCGTTTACCATCTTGAGCACGCGCTCCACCTCGCCGCCAAAGTCCGCGTGACCCGGCGTGTCGATGATATTTATTTTGGTGTCCTTATACATGACCGCGGTGTTCTTGGAGAGGATCGTGATGCCGCGCTCGCGCTCGATATCGTTGGAGTCCATGACGCGCTCCGCAACCTCCTGATTCTCCCTGAATACGCCGCTCTGCTTTAACAGCTCGTCCACCAGTGTGGTCTTGCCGTGGTCTACATGAGCGATAATCGCAATATTTCTGACATCTTCTCTTTTTTGTCTCATATATAACCGTATCCTTTCCACAGCCTGCAGCTTTGGGGCGCAGGCATGCTCTAAGTCCCGTTTGTCGATTTGGGCGGTGGAAAATATGACCCCGCACCCAAACTGTTATAGTATAGCACCATTTATTTTAAGATGCAATAAAAAAGCGCATTTTCGGGGGGATTGAAAATCGCGACCACAATATATTGTGTGCAGAAATGGCGAAAATATGCGGATTTTGGCATTATAAGGCGATGTGATTTTGTGTTATTTTGGCTCGGCTTATAGTATATATATATTGTCATAAAGTATTTACAAAGGTGTAAGAAGGGAGAACAAATATGACGGATAAGGTTATTGAAAACAATCAGGTGACGGTGATGGGAGAAGTGGTCAGCGGTTTTTCGTACAGTCATGAGATCTTCGGGGAAGGGTTTTACATGGTTGACGTGAAGGTGCAAAGACTGAGCGAGAGCTTCGACATCATTCCGGTGATGGTGTCCGAGCGGCTTTTGGACGTGAACGAGGATTACACGGGGATGCTGATCTGTGTGAACGGGCAGTTTCGTTCCTACAATCGCCATGAGGAGAGAAAAAACAGACTGGTGCTGTCCGTTTTTGCCAGAGAAGTGGAATTTGTGGAGGAGGTGGAGGAGAGCTCCAAGACCAATCAGATTTATCTGGACGGATATATCTGCAAGGAGCCTATTTACAGGAAAACACCTCTCGGGAGGGAGATTGCGGACCTGCTGCTGGCAGTCAACCGTCCCTACGGCAAATCGGACTACATACCATGTATCTGTTGGGGAAGGAACGCGCGGTATGCCAATCACTTTAAGGTGGGAGAGCGCTGCGCTATCTGGGGACGCATCCAGAGCAGGGAATATATGAAGAAGCTGGACGAGGATCATGTGGAGAAGCGCGTGGCGTTCGAGGTCTCTGTGAGCAAGCTTGAGCTGATGGGGTCGGAGAAGGAGGAACCCGCTCTGTCGGACGATGGATTGTGTCCGAATGAAGGATAATTTGCCATTTTTGGAAATATATGATATACTCCTTTTTGGGCAGCGGGGGCTGTCCGTTCACGGAGGTAGTGTATGGAAAAAGGTAGTGTATATATTTATTCAGGTGACGGTCGGGGCAAGTCGCCCGCGGCTCTGGGCAGGGCGGTACAGACCGCGGCGGCAGGCGGGCGCGTGGTGCTTATTCAGTTTCTGAAGGGCAAGGGACTTCAGGATTCTGAATTCCTGCGCAGACTGGAGCCGGAGATCAAGCTGTTTCGTTTTGAGAAATCTGATGAGAATTATGAGGAGCTGTCGGAGGCGCGCAAGCAGGAGGAAATCGACAATATCAGGAACGGCATCGGCTTTGCCAAGAAGGTGCTGACCACGGGCGAGTGCGATCTGTTGATTTTAGATGAGGTTTTGGGGCTTGTGGAAAAGGGGATCCTTAAGGCGGAGGATTTAAAGAGCCTTCTGGACGACCGCGACGAGACGGACGTGATTCTCACAGGCATCAACCTAAGCGATGAGGTCTGTGTGCTGGCGGACGAGGTCTCCAAGATAGAGACCGTGAAATTCAAGGTGTGGAACTGACCTTTTCCACCTGCGGAGACATAGCCAAAAATAGCCAAAAATATGCGTAAAAATCGTTGACAGCAGCGCATGAAAATGCTAAGATAAACAAAATAGTTACAATAACATATAGATAGAGGTTGCGTGTTTCAAGAGTATTCTTCCTGATGCGGCAGGCGCAGGTGAGGGAAGGAGAAAGGGGAACGCGCCGAAAGAGGGGATTATCCTGTGAATCGCTTCTTGGGCATGCGGTTAAGAGCCGCATGACTGTCATCCGCATGGGTGGTGCGCTATCATGTGAGCAAAAAAGATAATTTGCCGGCGCATTCGTGTGTCGGCATTCTTTATGCATACGCCGATGCAGGGGAATATGCCGCTAAAAATGGCGCGTCGGCGGTTAGGGAAAGCTTCCCTATCCGGTTGCATTGGGCTACACAGATGAATTATATTAAAGTAGGAGGAAATATTATGGCAATCTTTACGGGTGCGGGTGTTGCGATCGTGACACCTATGAAGGCGAATGGAGAGGTGAATTTCGAGAAATTCGGCGAGCTGATCGAGTTTCAGATCAAGAATGGAACGGACGCGATCATCGTCTGCGGAACCACGGGTGAGGCGTCAACCCTCACCCACGAGGAGCATTTGGAGACGATCAAATACTGTATCGACAAGGTGGCGGGCAGGATTCCCGTGGTGGCGGGCACGGGCTCTAACTGCACGGAGACGGCTGTCTATCTCTCCACCGAGGCTGAGAAATACGGCGCGGACGGCTTGTTGGTGGTGACGCCCTATTATAACAAGGCGACCCAGAACGGTCTCTATGCGCATTTTAAGGCTGTGGCGGATTCCGTGAAGATTCCGGTGCTTCTCTATAATGTTCCCAGTCGTACAGGCTGCAATATTCTCCCCGAGACGGTGGTGCGTCTGTGCAAGGATGTGGACAATATCCTCGGCGTGAAGGAGGCGAGCGGCAATATCAGTCAGATTGCGCATTTGGCGGCGCTTTCCCACGGCTGCGTGGATATTTATTCGGGCAATGATGACCAGATCGTGCCTATCATGGCGTTAGGCGGTATCGGCGTGATCTCCGTGCTGTCCAATGTTGCGCCCAAGCAGACGCATGAGATCTGTCAGAAATTCTTGGACGGCGATGTGGAGGGAAGCCGTAAGCTGCAATTGGAGGCGTTGGATCTGTGCAGTGCGCTGTTCTGCGAGGTTAATCCCATTCCCGTGAAGAAGGCGTTGAATCTGATGGGTATGGAGGCGGGAACGCTGCGCATGCCTCTGACAGAGATGGAGCCTGCCAATGTGGAACGCTTGGAGAAGGCTATGAAGGCATATGGTATATTATGACCATATTCACGGAAGGACGAATGGCGTATTATAAAGGAGATAAAAATGGTTAAGGTGATAATGCGAGGATGTAACGGCAAAATGGGGCAGACGATAAGCAGCCTGCTGGCGGAGGACACGGAAGCCGAGTTGGTGGCGGGGATCGATCTGTGGGATGACGGACACAATCCCTACCCTGTATTTAAGACATTGGAGGAATGCAATGTGGAGGCGGACTGCGTGATTGATTTCTCGTCAGCCGCAATGACGGAGGAGATGTTGGATTATTGTGTGGAGAACAACCTTCCCTGTGTGCTTTGCACAACGGGATTGAGCGAGGAGCAGCTCGCAAGGGTGAGAGAAGCCTCCGAGAAGGTCGCGATCTTAAAATCCGCCAATATGTCGCTTGGCATTAATCTGCTGCTCAAGCTGTTGAAGGAGGCGGCGGGGATTCTGGCTCCGGCGGGCTTCGATATAGAGGTGGTGGAGAAGCATCATAATCTAAAGGTGGACGCGCCTAGCGGCACCGCGCTTGCTCTGGCGGATTCCATCAATGAGGAGTTTGACGGGGAATATGAGTACGTGTTTGACAGAAGCGGGCGAAGGGAGAAGCGTCCCAAGAAGGAGATCGGCATCAGTGCGGTGCGCGGCGGTACGATCGTGGGCGACCATGATGTGATTTTCGCGGGACCTGACGAGGTTGTCACTTTCTCCCACACGGCGTATTCCAAGGCGGTGTTTGGCAAGGGAGCGATACAGGCGGCAAAGTTCCTGGCAGGGAAGCCCGCCGGTATGTATGATATGTCCGATGTGATCGGATAAGACTTTGGGATAGGACAGGAATGAATGATAAGTAAAAAGGGGAGACTTTTCATCAAGGTGCTCCCCTTTACTGTGACAGCTTGTCATGTGTGCCGTTTGAATGCTAAGGCTATCGTTCTATCGTGACGTTGTCCTGCTTCCGGTTCTGGCGGAGCTTGCGGCGCCTGTGTTGTTGGAGCCTGCAGTGTTGGTGTTATTGCTGCCTACCAGATTGTCCACAACGTCAGTGACACCGTCGGCTACGCCGTTGATGACGTCACCGACGATATTGTCTGCATCGTCCACTAAGGAAATGTTGTCATTAGGGTTTGCGCCACCCATGTCAGTGATGGAATTGTTGGAGCTGCCTGCACCGTTCTCGTTTCCGTCTCCATTTGCATTGCCGTTTCCATTTCCGTTATTGGCAGTGGTGTTATTATTGGCGCTGTTGTTGGCGGTTGTGTTGTTGTCCGTGCCCGCGCCGTTATTTCCGCCGTTATTCTGGGCGGAAGATTCATTCTGAGAGCCGTTTCCGGCCATGCTGCCGGAATTGCCCTTGTTGTTGGAGCATGCGACTGCCATGGAAAGATAAGCAATCACAAGACCTAATGCTAAGACTTTTTTCTTCATAATATCCTCCCTTCCGGCCCCTGAAAAGTCAAAATAATGGGGCTTGCATTAGTATTTACGGAGAAATTTTTTTTATACCGACGTTGTGTATGCTGTATTAAAAGGCTGTATATTGAAGGCTTGTGTTGTAGGCTTATATTGAAGGCTGTTGTTTGGGGCTGGACTGAAAAGCCTTTTTAGTGTAATATGGGACTGGTGGAAATTTTTGGAATAATTTGTGAAAAAATGAGTGATGGTTCAACGGAAGGCTGAACCCGTATCATAGCAAACGACAAAATAATTGTCGTTTGCTATAAACTGATGCACATGTCCGCACAAGGAATATCGCTGCTTTCGCAGCGTGCGGACGGCGCAAACGGAAACGACTTATGTCGTTTCCTCTATAGAACGAATCGGGCGCGGACGCGCAGATGGGAGCGGATATGGAATTTCGTCCATGTATCGACATTCATAACGGAAAGGTGAAGCAGATTGTGGGCGGCAGCCTGCGGGACGCCGGCGATCGGGCGGAGGAGAACTTCGTGGCGGAGCAGACGGCAGCTTTTTTTGCCGATTTATATAAAAGAGCGGGCTTGAAGGGTGGACATATCATTCTGCTGAACAGCGTGGACAGCGAGCATTATGAGGCGACCAGACGGCAGGCTATGGGTGCGCTTGCCGCATATCCCGGGGGCTTGCAGGTGGGCGGCGGCATCAGCCCGAGCAATGCGGAAGAATACCTTCAAGCGGGTGCGAGCCATGTGATAGTGACCTCCTATGTGTTTCGGGACGGGAGCGTACATTATGACAGACTGAATGAGCTGGTCAAGGCGGTGGGGAAGGAGCGGTTGGTCTTGGATCTTAGCTGCAGGCGGGCGGCAGACGGGTATTTTATCGTGACGGACCGCTGGCAGAGAATGACGAGAGAGCGGGTGACGGCAGAGCTCATGGACAGGCTTTCGGAGTATTGTGACGAGTTCTTGATCCACGCTGTAGATGTCGAGGGGCAAAATCAGGGGATAGAGCGGGAGCTTGCGGGGCTTCTCGGGAATTGGAACGGACTGCCAGTCACATATGCGGGCGGTGTCCACGATATGGAGGATTTGCGGCTGTTGAAGGAGCTGGGACATGACCGGCTGAATGTGACCGTGGGCAGCGCATTGGATTTATTTGGCGGGAAGCTTCGCTGGGAAGACGTGCTTGAGATATGCAAAGGAGAAAGAGTATGAAGGCAAAATGCACAAAGTGGCTTAGGGAAATTTTTATCGACGGGCTGAGCGGAATGGCGCTGGGATTGTTCTCGACGCTGATCATCGGGACGATCATTGCGCAGATAGGAAGTCTGCTCGGCGGGACGGTCGGCATGTATCTGAACGCTGTCAGCAATGTGGCGAAAACGCTCACCGGAGCGGGCATCGGCGTAGGTGTGGCGTGTAAATTCAAGGAGGGACCGTTAGTGTCGGTATCCGCGGCGGTGGCAGGCATGATTGGAGCATTCCCGGGCGTGACCGCTATGGAGGCTTACGGACTGGGCAAGCCGGGGGAGCCTCTGGGAGCGTTTATCGCGGCGATTGTGGCAATCAAGGTCGGGCATCTCGTGGCGGGCAAGACCAAGGTGGATATTCTGGTGACGCCGCTTACAGTGATCCTGTCCGGCTCCGTGGCAGGGTTCGTGGCGGGACCTCCGATCACGGCTCTTATGGGGTGGCTTGGAGCCTTAGTAAATGTGAACGTGGAGCAACACCCCGTCGTAGGCGGGATCGTGGTCTCCGTGCTGATGGGGATGATATTGACATTGCCCATCAGCTCCGCGGCGATCGGCGTGTCAATGAGCCTGAGCGGTCTTGCGGCGGGCGCGGCGACCGTTGGGTGCTGCTGTAATATGGTGGGCTTTGCGGTGGCGAGCTATCGGGAGAACCGTATGGGCGGTCTCATCGCTCAGGGCGTGGGAACCTCGATGCTGCAGGTGCCCAATATTGTGAAGAAACCTATTATCTGGCTGCCTGCGATTATTTCAAGTGCGATTTTAGGTCCTGTGTCCTCGGCGGTATTCCATATGACCAGCACTCCTGTGGGGTCAGGCATGGGCTCGGCGGGATTTGTGGGACAGTTTGCCGCCTACGGTTCCATGCGGGAGGACGGTATGGGCGCGGTGGCGGCGATCGGGTTGATCCTTCTGATGCACTTTATCCTGCCTGCGCTACTGAGTCTGTTGATTTCCGAATTGATGCGCAGGCAAAAGTGGATCGTGAAGGGGGATATGTCTCTCGAGGTATAGCTTTGTTGCTGCCGAAGAAAGAGTTGCTTTTGTATATAATAGACAAAAAACAAAGCATGAAACTGGCGTTTTTTACAATAAAAACAAGAAAATCTTGGGTAAATATTACAAAAATATTAAGCAAATATTGCTGTAAATGGTCACTTGTGGTACAATTATGAGGTTTACCGGAGGAGACTTTTTATGCTACGTGACAAACACAAACGCAAAATAAGCCATGTCGTACTTGTTACATCTAACGCAACCGATGCAAGGGTAAAACAATTCAGGATTACGTCAGGACTGCTCTGGGTGATTATATTGACACTCTGTATTGTCATTGGCGTCATGTTGGGTTATATTTTGTATGAGGAAAGAATCTGGGAGGCGGTGGACGCCCGCAGTGACGGGCAGATGTCACAGATCAAGCTGCTGGAGGAGGAAAACGTTCAATTAAAAAATGACAAGCTGGGGCTTGAGACGGAGATCGTGGGGCTGAACGAGACCGTCCAGATATTGAGCGAGACGGTGAGCCAGAAGACCCAGAGCGAGGCGGAGCTGCTTGAGCAGCTTGAGAAGCGGAGCAGACCGACAGAGTTTCCTTTGAACGGTTCGGCTTCCGTGGAGGAATTTTTGGAGGGTGATCCAATCTTTGTGTTTACCGCCGCGGTGGGAACCACTGTGGTGGCGACGGCGATCGGGACGGTGACGGCGGTCAATGATGATGTGGATTACGGACATAATGTGTGGATTGACCATGGCAATGGCTATGTGACAATATACAGAAACGCCGGAGAGCCGAAGGTGGAGAAAGGCGAATCGGTGGCAGGCGGAACGCCCCTTTTTGAGATTGAGGAGGGGCATGAGAAGCTGGGCTACCAGATGATGAAGGACGGCGTTTATATTAATCCGGAAGAAATGCTGGATATTGTAGGTTAAGGAGGAGATTAGAATGATGGGCAAGAAGGAAACGGAGATCAATATCACAACATTGGTTGGCAAAGGGACACAGATTGACGGGGACTTTACCTCGCTCGGCTCTGTAAGGATCGACGGGGACATTGACGGGAGCGTGACCGTGGGAGGCACGTTGATTCTGGGTGCCGGAGGTTCTATCACCGGAAATGTGACAGCAGCGTCAGTTATGATCGGCGGGGAGGTTCTCGGGGATATCACCGTGCAGCAGAAGGTGGAGCTTACCGGCACGGCGAAGGTGCTGGGCAACATCGTGACAGCGGTGATCGTGATTGATGAAAATGCGATCTTCCAAGGGAAGTGCGATATGAATCAGCCTGTTTCTGACAGAAAGGCGAAGGCAAGGGCGGCAAAGGCTGTCAAGGCGAGCAAGAAGTCCGCAAAGGCGGCTCTGGCGGAGGCATTGCGCGAGGTGAAGGAAGCGGAGAGCAATGAATCGCAGGAGGAAGCTGCGGGAGAAAATACCTACGGCGGGGCTACGCATACCTTAGGCTCTTTGGGCACAACAGAGGGCAATTCAAATTCATAAACATATATAATTTGAAAAATAAATTTATGGACATAAATTTTTTACCGGCTAATCCGCTCAAACACCAGATCATAGCCGTCATTCCCGTAGTTGAGAGAACGATTTACGCGGCTGATGGTGGCAGTGGATGCGCCGGTTTTTTCTGAGATCTCAAGATAGGTCTTATGGTCTCTTAGCATGGAGGCCACGTCAAAACGCTGGGAGAGGGAGAGCAGCTCGTTCACGGTGCACAGGTCTTCAAAGAAGTCGTAGCATTCCTCGCGTGTCTCAAGGCTTAGGATCGCGTCAAACAAAAAATCCACGGCTTCTGTCTTAATCTTTTTATTCATATTTACTAATCTGCCTTTCCGTAACCTGCGAACCTTCATGCGCATTTTTACACATTGCACAGGCACAATGTTCACTTTCACACTGTAAAACTTTACAATGGGAATCTCTATGGGACATTTTACCACACTAAATTTCTAAAGTAAACAGGGAATTGAAACTGTAAAAAAGTAGTTGATATGTGGTTTTAAATACTATATACTGTATTAAGGACATGAGATTTGTGTGGTGTCGGGTATAGTCTGAGCCTAAGGAGGGGTAACATTGACGATTAATACAGAAGACCTTTTAAACAGTATTTTGGAGAGCTTGGAGCGCATTGAGTATATCAAGCCCTCGGATATACCTAATATTGATTTGTACATGGATCAGGTGACAACCTTTATGGATAAAAGGCTGCGGGAGGGCGCGCGCAATCCCGGTGACGACAAGATTCTCACCAAGACCATGATCAATAATTACGCCAAGAATGATCTGCTGCCGCCCCCCGTGAAGAAGAAATATTCCAAGGAGCATGTGCTTCTGCTGATATTTATCTATTATTTCAAGGGATTTATGTCCATCAGTGATATTCAGACGCTTTTGGGACCGATCACGGAGCAGTTTTTCCAAAACGGCAGGGAGTTCAATCTGGAGAGTGTCTATCAGGAAGCCTTTGGCATGGAGAAAAAGCAGATAGAGCTGCTCAAGCAGGACGTGGTCGAGAAGTTTAAGCTGGCGGAGCAGACCTTCGGCGACGCACCCTCGGAGAGTCAGGAGTTTTTGCATCAGTTTTCCTTTATCTGTCTGTTGAGCTTCGATGTCTATGTGAAGAAGCTGATCATCGAGAAAATGATTGATGAGATGGCGGGGAAGGCTGCGCCCGCGAAGGCAAAGAAGCGTCAGGGCGGCAAGGAGAAGGAGCAGGCGGAGGTTTGAGAATAGATTGCAAATATTGATTGGAGTGCGTGTTAAAGTGCGCGCAGGGGTATAAGAATGAAGATTTATATGGATCTGCACACCCATACGGTGTCAAGCGGTCATGGATACAGCACGTTGAAGGAAAATATTGAGGCGGCGAGGGAGGCGGGACTGCTCTTTCTGGGCTTGAGCGAGCATGGTCCTGCCGTGCCCGGAGGTCCCCACCGCAACTATTTCGGAAATTATAAATGTATTCCCAGACAGTATGGTGAGCTGCGCCTGTTCTGTGGCGCGGAGGTCGATATCATGGACTATGAGGGCGGTCTTGACTTGGACGAAGCCATGCTGTCCCGATTGGATTATGCGATTGCCAGTATGCATGTGTCCTGCGTGAAGCCCGGGAGCAGGGAGGAGAACACGGCTGCCTCGATTCGCGCCATGGAGAATCCTTATGTGAAAATATTGGGACATCCCGACGATTCCCGCTATCCGTTGGATTATGAGGAGCTGGTGAAGGCGGCGAAGCGGGAGGGTGTGGCGCTGGAGCTCAACAACGCGTCCCTGACACATCCCGCCAGACAGAACGGCAGGGAAAATATTATCACGCTCTTAAAGACCTGTAAAAAGTATGACGCGCCCGTGCTCCTTGGGACGGACAGCCATATCTGCTATACCGTGGGGCGTTTTGAGGAGGCTCTCGGGGTGCTTCGGGAGACGGATTTTCCGGAGGAACTGGTGCTTAATGCGAATCCGGAAAGTATTGGGAGATTGGTGAACCGCTAGGCACTTGCAAATTCTGGTAAAGAGGCATACAATAATAAGAGCGGCATTCGCCAAGCCGATTCTATTGACTTAAGGCTTGGCTCATTGTTCGCAGGAATAAAGGAGCGGCGGAGGAGATCCGCAGCGGATAGGAGAAGAATATGAAGGATTCAAATTGCGGTTACTGTATGAGAGGGGAGTTGTTGGACAAGTTCGGCATCTTTATCTGTGAGCTGGAGGTCTCCACGTTGATTCTGTTCAAGGAGCAGTCCCACCCGGGCAGATGCATCGTGGCATACAAGGATCATGTCAGCGAGATCGTGGATATCAGCGACGAGGAGAGAAACCGATTCTTTGCGGACGTAAACCGCGCGGCGAAGGCGATTCATGCGGCGTTTAAGCCGGATAAGCTCAACTACGGCGCATACGGCGACACGGGCTGTCATTTGCACATGCATCTCTGCCCCAAGTACAAGGACGGCGACGAGTGGGGCGGCACCTTTGAGATGAACCCCGGCAAGACTTACCTGAGCGATGCGGAGTATGCGGATATGATCGAGAAGATTAAGGCAAATCTGTAAAGCGGTTTAATTGTTTCGCACTGTGATAGGTATCGTACAAGCACCGAATCCTGCCATATTCATAACATAATCCATAGACAACAATTCAAACCGGAGGTTTTATGTTATGAAAAGGTGCAGAAAGATATGGGTGCTTGCCCTTTGTATGCTTTTGCTCAGTCTGTCGCTTGCTGCGTGCGGCTCTAAGAAGGCGGAAGTCAAGACAGGCGGCAAGACAAAGGTGGTACTCAACGAGGTGGCCCACTCGATTTTCTATGCCCCGATGTATGTGGCGATCGAGGAGGGCTATTTTGCGGAGAATGGAATCGAGCTGGAGCTGGTGACGGGCTTTGGCGCAGACAAGACCATGACGGCGGTGCTGACGGATGCGGCGGACATCGGTTTCATGGGATGCGAGAGCAGCGTGTATACCTATGCGGGTGGCACGGAGGATTATGTGGTGAATTTTGCCCAGTTGACACAGCGGGCGGGGAATTTTCTGGTGGCGAGAGAGCCCATAGAGAATTTCACTTGGGATATGTTGAAGGATAAGGACGTGCTGGGTGGAAGGGCAGGCGGTATGCCCGAGATGGTATTTGAGTATATTCTCCTGAAAAATAATATCGACCCCGCGACAGACCTGCGCATCGACCAGAGCATCGACTTTGGCTCCACGGCGGCGGCGTTCTCAGGCGGCTCCGCGGCGTTCACGGTGGAGTTTGAGCCCCACGCGACGCTGCTGGAGCAAAAGGGTGACGGCTATGTGGTGGCGTCTCTCGGGGAAGATTCCGGCTATGTGCCCTATACCTCCTTCTCCGCCAAGAAAAGCTATATAGAGAAGCACCCGGAGACGATTCAGGCATTTACTGACGCGCTCCAAAAGGGAATGGACTATGTCAATGCGCACACGCCTGAGGAAATTGCGAAGGTCATTGCGCCCCAGTTTGCGGAGACTGACCTTGACACGATCACGAAGATCGTGGAGCGTTATCATCAACAGGACACTTGGAAACAGGATTTGATCTTTGAGCAGGAAAGCTTCGAGCTGCTGCAGAATATCCTGATCGAGTTCAAGGTGCTGGAGAACAAGGTGCCCTATGCGAATCTGGTGAACACGGATTTTGCAAGGAAGGCAGCGGAGTAGTCAGTCGAATGTCGTGCACAGGTGTTAAGAAATGCCGTGGGGATGAAACCTCGCGGCATTATTTTGCTAACAGTTCAGCCATGAAATGATTTGCAAGCTGTGCGTGAGGGCTGAACTGTTACTTATTTTTGCAAAGAATATTGTGAAAACAGTTGAGGAACCTCGAAAAATTTGCTAAAATAAAAAAGAATTGATTTAAAATAAAAAAACGGAGGATATGCAAATGGGATTGATTAGGGCGGCGAAGGACGCTGTGAGCAGCATGCTGGCAGATCAGTGGCGAGAGTATTTCTACTGTGATTCCCTCTCGGACGATGTGTTGATGGTGAAGGGGGAGAAGCGCAACAACAGCAATAACAAGGGCTCAGACAATATTATCTCCAACGGCTCCATCATTGCCATCAATGAGGGGCAGTGTATGATCATTGTGGATCAGGGGGGGATTTCGGAGTTTTGTGCAGACCCCGGGGAGTTTGTGTTTGACACCTCTACCGAGCCCAGTATTTTTGCGGGCAGCTTAGGCACGAGCGTGGTGAACAGCTTTAAGATCATGGGGAGACGTTTTACCGGAGCTGGTGATACCTTGAAGGATCAGCGGGTGTACTTTTTCAATATCAAGGAGATCAAGGAGAATCTCTACGGCACCGCGACTCCCATTCCATTTCGCATTGTAGATACGAATATCGGCTTCGATATGGATACCGTCCTGAAATGTAACGGTATGTATTCATTTAAATTGGTCGATCCGTTGTTATTCTATAAAAATGTGGCGGGCAACAAGGCACAGGAGTTTCGGCGTTCCGAGCTTATGAGCCAGATGAAGTCCGAGCTGCTCACCGCGCTTCAGCCCGCGCTTGCCAAGGTGGGAGCGCAGGGTGTACGTCCCAGTGAGGTCCCCGCGCACTGTGAGGAGCTGACAGGATATCTGCAGGAGGCGTTGACAGAGAAGTGGACGCAGCTGCGCGGTATCGAGATCGTCAGCATGACCATGAACGCGCCCTCCATTCCCGAGGAAGACAGGAAGACGCTCAATGAGCTCCAGAAGAATAAGGTTTTGACGAATCCCGGCATGGCGGCGGCAACGTTGACCGCGGCGCAGGCTGAGGCGATGAAGGCGGCTGCCTCCAATACCTCCACCGGTCCCATGATGGCGTTTGCGGGTATGAATATGGCGAATATGGCAGGCGGAATGAATGCCAACACCCTGTATCAAATGAACGCCCAGAACCAGATGGCAGCTCAGGGACAGGGAGCGGGAATGATGGCAGGCATGGCTGCGGGCAGTCCTCAGATGCAGGCGCCTTCGCAGGCTCCGGTGTTGGGCTGGACATGTAGCTGCGGCAAGACGGACAACCGCGGGAAGTTCTGTGCGGAGTGCGGCAAGCCCAAGCCTAATGAGGCAGGCTGGACATGTAGCTGTGGAGCGGTGAATCAGGGGAAATTCTGCTCAGAGTGCGGTTCAAAGAAGCCGGAGGGCGCGCCTCTCTACAAATGTGATAAATGCGGATGGGAGCCGGAGGATCCTATGAACCCTCCTAAGTTCTGTCCGGAGTGTGGAGATCCTTTTGACGAGAATGACAGAGTATAAACGGGGCTGTCAGGAAGGAAAGGGAGAGACAGGTGAGTGCAAGTGTTGTCGGGTTATTGGTTGCGGCGGGGATCTTTGCGGGAAGCATTGCCGTGGTTGGCATCGTAGGGTACACGATTTACAGCCGTGTCCATAGAACAGTGCAGTCCTATTCTCAGATGCTTTTTGGCACTAGCAATCCGGTGGAGGGCATGAAAAAGGTGGAGCTGGAGAACGCCAACACGCCAAAGTCGGTGTCCTCTGCCACCAATCTCTATCTGCCGCAGATTATGAGGGATTTTCCGGAGTTTCATTATGACGAAATGAAGACGCGCGCGGAAAATGTGTTGACCTCCTATCTGCGCGGGATTGACGGAATGAATGCCTCGCTGCTCGAGGAGGGGACCGAGGAGCTGAAGGACAGTCTGCGTCAGCGGATTCAGATGCTTCAAAATCGTGACTGCAGGGAGTATTTTCAGAGAATACATATACACCGCACGGAGATTCACCAGTACCGCAAGGCAAAGGGGCGTTGCAGCATAGTGCTTCAGTCTGCCGTGGAGTACATTCATTATGTGGATAAGGACGGGAAGCTCGTCGAGGGACACAGTGACATGAAGGAGCAGACTCGCTATAATGTGGAGGTCTCCTACATTCAGGACCGCGACACGGTGGAGAATCTGGGGGACGCGGGGCTGGGCTTAAATTGTCCCAACTGTGGAGCGCCCCTGACGTCCTTGGGAGCCAAGACATGTCCCTATTGCGATACGCCGGTGGTGGAATTCAATATTCGCGTATGGAATTTCACGGCGGTGAAGGAAGTGGTATAGGTTGAAAAATAAATTTTTCAACCAGAAATTTGTGCTTGCGCCCAAATTTCCGGGTTGTGGCAAGAATGGATGATTACAATGAGTATTTATGATACCTTGAACAAAGAACAGAAGGAGGCTGTCTATCATACGGACGGGCCCCTTCTTTTACTGGCTGGTGCGGGAAGCGGCAAGACCCGCACACTGACCCACAGGATTGCCTATCTCATCGACGAGATGGGGGTAAAGCCGTGGAATATCCTCGCGATCACCTTTACGAACAAGGCGGCGCAGGAGATGCGCGAGCGAGTGGACAATATTGTGGGCTTCGGGGCGGATCAGATATGGGTCAGCACCTTTCATTCCGCGTGTGTGCGTATTTTGCGCAGGCATATTGACAGGATAGGATATGATAACAACTTCACCATTTATGATACGGATGACCAGAAGACCGTTATGAAGGGCGTGTGTAAAAGGCTGAATATCGACACCAAGACATATTCCGAGAGGAGTCTTCTGAATGCCGTTTCCTCAGCGAAAAATGACTTGATGAATGTGCGGGAATACGAGGTCGAGGCTGCAGGGAATTATCACAAGCAGGTGGCGGCGAGGGCTTACAGGGAGTATCAGGAGACTCTGAGGAAAAGCAATGCGCTTGATTTTGATGATATCCTCACCTTGACGGTGGAGCTTTTTAAAAGCTGTCCTGAGGTCTTGGAGAATTATCAGGAGCGTTTTCGCTATATCATGGTGGACGAGTATCAGGATACGAATCCTGCGCAGTTCGAGCTGGTTCGACTCTTGGCGGACAAGTATCGCAACCTGTGCGTGGTGGGTGATGACGATCAGTCCATCTATCGGTTTCGGGGAGCAAATATCAGGAATATCCTTGATTTTGAGCTCCACTATCCGGAGGCGACCGTGATCAAGCTGGAGCAAAATTACCGCTCCACACAGAATATTCTGGACGCCGCCAACGCTGTGATCAGGAACAATACAGGGCGCAAGGATAAGGCTTTGTGGACGGATCACGGCGCGGGAAGCAGGCTTCATCTGCGGCAGTTCGACAATGCATATGAGGAGGCGGAGTATATTGCCGACGATATCAATCGCAGAGTGAGGCGGGAGGGAGCAAGCTACGGCGACCATGCCGTGCTCTATCGCACCAATGCCCAGGCGAGACTCTTAGAGGAGCGCATGGTGGTGGAGGGGATTCCATACAGCGTGGTGGGAGGCGTGAATTTCTATGCGAGGGCTGAAATCAAGGATGTGCTCGCCTATCTGAAAACCATTGACAGCGGTCGGGACGAGGTGGCGCTTCGGCGCGTCATCAATGTGCCCAAGAGAGGAATCGGAGCCGCGTCAGTGGAGAAGCTTGCGGATTACGCACAGATGCGGGATATCGGTCTCTATGACGCCATGTGCATGGCGGATGACGTGCCGGGGCTTGGCAGGGCGGCGTCCAAGATCAATGGCTTTGTCAGCCTGATTCAGGTGCTTAGAAGCGGAAGGGAGTCCTATGGAATCTCCGGTCTGATACGGGCGGTCATCGAGCATACCGACTATGAGGAATATCTGCGCGCCCAAGACGACGAGTCTGCGGAGGACAGGCTTTCCAATCTTGACGAGCTTATCACGAAGGCGGTGAGCTATGAGGAGACACATGATGAGCTCAGTCTCTCGGAATTCCTTGAGGAGATCGCACTGGTGGCGGATATCGACAGTGTGAAGGACGGGGATAACAGGGTCTTGCTGATGACGCTGCATTCCGCCAAGGGGTTGGAGTTCTCGTCCGTGTATCTCTCCGGTATGGAGGACGGGCTGTTTCCAAGCTATATGTCCATCAAGACGGACGAGCCGGAGGATATGGAGGAGGAGAGACGCCTTGCCTACGTGGGAATCACCAGGGCGAAGGAGGAACTGACTCTAACCTGTGCCCGTATGCGCATGGTGCGGGGGGAGACGCAGTACAATGCCATCAGCCGGTTTGTGAGGGAGATTCCCGCGTCGCTGATGGACAATTCAATGCCTGATACTAAGCGGGCGTCGGAGGTCTTGGAGCGAAGCCGCGCGATCGTTCGTCCCCGAACCACCCCGAAGGCTGACAAACCCTTTATCGCCAAAGGGATTGGGAGCCTGAATCAGATTGCAGGCATACAGAAAGGGCTGCAGAGTGAGAATGTCGGAAGCTTGGACTATGATGTGGGCGACAGAGTGGGGCATGTCAAGTACGGCGAGGGCACGGTGACGGCGATCACCAAGGAGCCAAGAGACTATAAGGTGACGGTGATGTTTGACGGCGTGGGGCAGAAGATCATGTATGCTTCCTTTGCAAAATTGAAAAGAATGTAGTAATTTTAAAAAGAGTGTGATATACTAAACTAGAACCACCTATTGAGAAAGGAAGGTATGATTATGGACAGATTGGAAAAGGCTTTGGAGATGGCAAATGAGTTCAAGCTCAACGAGCTTCTTGGCAAGAAGCGTGAGGAAGAGGAGAAAAAGAAGAAGAGTAATGCGGTTCTTTGGTTTTTTGCCATTATAGGCGTGGTGGTGGCGGCTGCCGCTGTGGGCTATGCCGTGTATCGTTATCTGCACCCGGATTATCTGGAGGATTTTGATGACGATTTCGAGGATGATTTTGAAGATGATGAGGACTTCTTCGAGGATGAGGGAGTGAACTGAGTCTATGAAGAAGGGACAGGTATATGAGGGAATCGTGGAGCGGGTTGACTTTCCCGGCAAAGGGATTGTGCGTGTGGGAGAGGAGACCGCGGTTGTAAAGCTGTGCCTGCCCGGTCAGAGGATTCGTTTTGTTGTGAATAAAGCTCGCGGAGGGAAGGCGGAAGGAAGGCTTCTGGAGGTGCTTGATGCATCGCCGTTGGAGACCGGACGTCCGTGTTCCCATTTTGGGTTGTGCGGTGGATGTACATATCTTTCCCTTCCATATGAGGAACAACTGAAGCTTAAAGAG
The DNA here is from genome assembly GCA_023663505.1 of Muribaculum sp. GTDB lineage: Bacteria > Bacillota > Clostridia > Lachnospirales > Lachnospiraceae > Acetatifactor. Next base: position 5,139 of record JAMPHH010000021.1, on the reverse strand, counting down.
ACGCAGGTGAAGCGGCTGTTAGACGGGGTTCTCACGGGAAGGCAGGGAGAGTGGCGCTTTGAGGGCATCAAGGGAAGTCCTGCTATTTACGAATACCGCAACAAGATGGAATTTTCCTTTGGGGACGAGTATAAGGGCGGTCCACTGGCTCTGGGAATGCACAGGCGGGGGAGCTTTTATGACCTGGTGACGGTGGAGGACTGCCGCATCGTGGATGCGGATTATCGCTTGATTCTGCGAACCGTGAGGGAATATTTTGCGAAGCGAGGGGTGCGTTATTTCCACAGACTGAGCCATGAAGGGTATCTGCGGCATCTCTTGGTGCGCAAGGCTTCCCGTACAGGGGAGATTCTCGTGGCGCTGGTGACCAGCTCCCAGAGCCCGACGGGGAGTGCGCAGGGAAAATCGTTAAACAATTCGTCGGTTGATTCGACGGACGGGGAAGTGTTGGTCAACGGTTTTGCGGAGGCGCTTCTGGCTCTTGAGAGGCAGGGGCTTCTTAAGGGCAGCTTGGCGGGAATTCTACATATCGTGAATGACTCTGTTGCTGACGTGGTGCGCAGTGACAGGACGGAGCTGCTCTACGGGAAGGATTATTTTTATGAGGAGCTGTTGGGGCTTCGTTTCAAGATATCCGTCTTTTCCTTTTTTCAGACAAATTCTTACAGCGCGGAGGTGTTGTACGAGACGGCGCGGGAGTATGTTGGGGATTTGGGAAGCGGGCAGACGGTTTTTGACCTGTACAGCGGTACGGGGACGATAGCCCAGCTGATGGCAAAGACAGCGGGGCGGGTCATCGGCGTGGAGCTTGTGGAGGAGGCTGTGGAGGCCGCAGGAAGGAGCGCGGCGGAGAACGGTCTGGACAATTGTGAATTTATCGCGGGTGATGTGCTAAAGGTGCTGGACGAGGTGGAGGAGAAGCCGGATATGATCATTCTTGACCCGCCCAGAGACGGTATCCACCCCAAGGCGCTGCCCAAGATCATCGGCTACGGTGTGGAGCATATTGTCTATATCTCCTGTAAGCCGACCAGCTTGGTGCGGGATCTGGAGGTGTTCCTGCGAGGGGGTTACAGGGTGGAGCGGGCTGTGGCGGTTGACCAGTTCCCGTGGACAAGCGGTGTGGAGGTTGTGGCTTTGCTTTCCAAGGGAGAACAAGAAAAGTAAGAATTCCGGTGGCGGCAGACAGAAAACGTCCTTGTATGTATCTTGATTTTATGTTAAAATAGAATAGGCTTTAAAAGCACAACTCATTGTCATGGGAGAAGGAGGTACTTATGTTAGGAAATGTAATTGTGGGGCAGTCAGGCGGGCCTACCGCCGTGATTAATTCGTCTTTGGCGGGTGTTTACAGGACAGCCAAGGATCTGGGCGCGCAGAAGGTTTATGGTATGCGCCACGGTATTCACGGTTTTCTGGAGGAGAAGATCGTGGATATGGATGAGAAGATCAAGTCCGATTTGGATTTGGAGCTCTTGAAGAGAACCCCCTCCGCATTTTTGGGTTCCTGCCGTTTCAAATTGCCCGAGGTGGAGACAGACAGGGCAATGTATGAGAAGATTTTTGAGATACTTAAGAAGTATGAGATTTCGGCATTTTTCTACATAGGCGGAAACGATTCTATGGACACCATCAAGAAGCTGTCCGATTACGCGGTTGAGATCGACAGCCCGATTCGTTTTGTCGGCGTGCCCAAGACGATTGACAATGACCTTGAGGTGACGGATCACACTCCCGGATATGGCAGCGCTGCCAAGTATATCGCTTCCGTGACCAAGGAGATCATCAGAGATGGTCTGGTGTATGACATCAAGAATGTCACCATCATCGAGATCATGGGACGTAACGCGGGCTGGCTTACCGGCGCGGCTGCGTTGGCGACCTGTGAGGACTGCGAGGGAGTGGACGGAATTTATCTGCCTGAGGTTGCCTTTGACATCGATAAGTTTGTGGATAAGGTAGGGAAGCTTTTGGAGTCCAAGGACGCGATCGTGATGGCTGTGTCCGAGGGTATCAAGACTGCAGATGGAAAGTATGTGTTTGAGCACGGCGACCACAATGAGTATGTGGATGCGTTCGGTCACAAGCAGTTGTCAGGAACAGCGAAGTATCTGGCGGATCTCGTGAGCGCGAAGTTCGGCTGCAAGTCAAGGGCGATCGAGCTTGCCACCATGCAGCGTTGTGCGGGGCATCTGACCTCCCGCGTGGATATCACGGAGGCTTATCAGGTAGGCGGTTCCGCTGTGAAGGCTGCTTTTGACGGCGAGACAGGCATGATGGTTACTCTAAAGAGAGAGTCCAGCGACCCTTACATCTGCACCACGGGACTTTATGATGTACATAAGATCGCCAATGTGGAGAAGAAGGTTCCCTTGGAGTGGATCACCGAGGACGGCACCTTTGTCTCCAAGGAGATGGTAAATTACATCAAGCCCTTGATTCAGGCGGAGCTGACCCCTATCATGATCACCGGACAGCCCAGACATATCGTTATTGATTTTCAATAGACGATCAAAAGGAAACGACTTATGTCGTTTCCTATAAATTACAGTAAACAAATCATAGCCGGAGGACGTTCAATAATGCTTTCATATAGAGCGTCTCCGGCGATTTTTTGGCGAAGAAGAATAGGAGCGAGCGATGATTTTTAAATGTCGAAACTGTGGCGGAAACGTGGTGTATAGTCCCGAAAAGCATAAAATGTTCTGTCCGTTCTGTGAGAGCGAGGAGAGTCAGGAGCTGCAGAGGTCTTCGGGCGTGATATCAATCTGTCCGGACTGCGGGGGCGAGGTGCCTGTGAGGGAGCATACCGCCGCCGTCCAGTGTCCGTATTGCAGCAACTACTTGATCCTAGATGAGCGCGTGGAGGGACAATATATGCCCAAAATGATGATTCCGTTTCAGATCGGCAAGGAATCATGCAAGGAGATGCTGCGCGATAAGTTTAAGAAAAAGGTGTTTGCGCCTACTGATTTTCTCTCGGAGGTCCGCCTAAACAGCATGGAGGGCGATTACGTGCCCTTCTGGTTCTATGACTATGACGTCAATGCGGACTATCAGGGGGAGGGTACTAAGGTGCGAAGCTGGACGTCGGGTAATATGCGCTACACGGAGACCTCATATTATGATGTGCGGCGCAATATAGACGTCAGCTTTAGGAATATTCCTGTGGACGCGTCCGTGCAGATGCCTGACGACGTGATGGATCTGATGGAGCCCTATGACTATGGTCAACTGATGGATTTTGACCCGAAATATATGTCGGGCTTTTGTGCGGAGAAGTACAATATGGAGGCGATGGCTGTGGAGAACCGCGCCAGACAGAAAATGTCAGATGACACCGCCGCGCTTGTACGTGAGCAGGTATCCGGATACAGCAATGTGCGTCAACAGCGCAATGATATTCAGGTTCGTGGGGCTTGGCAGTATTACGGGCTCCTTCCCGTGTGGAAATATCTTTATCAATATAACAATGTGGAATATCCCTTCTATGTCAACGGACAGACGGGGAAAATCGTGGGAACGGTGCCTATCTCACGCAAAAAGGTCTTGGCGTATGCATGTACACTGGGAGGCTGTCTGACAGTGATTGTGAGCTGCGTGAGCGTTCTCGCGCTGCTGTTCGTGTGACGGGAGGAGAGGCAGATGGATAAGGAGATAAAGCGAGAGGCTCTGCGACAGTATTTGAACTATTTCAAGGTATGGTTTATCATAACGGGAATCGTGCTTGTGCTGACTATCGGGGCGGTGATTGCGAGGGTAATGGCCGATAACAGACCCAGAGGGAATGCCGAGGCGCCTGCGGAGCGCGTTTACGATTATGCCGATGTGCTCACGGACAGCGAGGAGGCAAAGCTCAGGCAGGAGATTGCCGAGTGTGAGCAAATGGGAAAGATAGACATTGTCATCGTGACGCTCAACGAGCCCATGGGCGAGTCTGACCGGGTGTGGGACGACAATATGATGAATTATGCCGATGATTTCTATGACAATGGCAAGTACGGCTGGAATCGTGCTTACGGGGACGGCGCGCTGCTCCTCGATAACTGGTACGAGGACAGCAACGGCTCGCAGAAGGGTTCTTGGCTTTCCACAAGCGGTAAGATGGAGGACACGATTGGCGTGAGGGAGGAGGACGCCGTTCTGGACGCGATGTACGCTTACATAGACGACCAGCCCTATCAGGCATATCGCGCTGCGGTCTACAAGCTGGCGGATTATGGAAGATATGGATATGACGGGGGATATGGAAGCGTGGATCTTACGGGTCTGTGCTGCATATGGATAGTGCCTTTTTTTGTGGCGGTTGTCTATGCGAGTGTGAATATGATGCAGTCCAAGGCGAAGGACACCACCACGGCGAAGACCTATATGGGCAGGGAAGGCGTCAATGTGCGCTTTCGGTCAGATGATTTTATCCGCAAGAACGTGACCAGTCATCGAATTGAGTCGAGCAGCAGCGGCGGGGGCGGCAGCAGTCACCACGGCGGGGGAAGTCATGGAAGCCACCGCAGCAGCGGAGGACACAGCCATGGCGGAGGCGGCAGAAGACGCTGACATATGCGGTCAAATCGAGTAGGGAAATTCCCTACTCGCTGCGCGAGCCGCATGCCGCGAAGCGGCAAAATACCATGTGCGGCTCTGCGCATATGAAAGAAAGCACCCACATGACGGTATGGGTGCTTTTGTTTTTGCTTGTATCAAGCTTTTACTGTTTATGTTGATGTCCGCGGCAGACCGGATTTAAGCCATCTGGTTTACTGCTTTGCTAATGCGGGCAACCTTGCGGGCAACGTTATTCTTGTGATAAACACCTTTGCTGCCTGCCATCTCGATCGTCTTGGTGGCTGCCACAAGCTCTGTCTTGGCAGCGTTCTTGTCACCGGACTCGATCGCCGTATATACCTTCTTGATCGCAGTCTTGACACCGGAGCGGATTGCTTTATTTCTTTCAGCATTCGCGCGGGACACTAAGATTCTTTTCTTTGCGGATTTAATGTTAGCCAAGTTGTACACCTCCATTTTTATTTGGTATAATTTGTTGAAAATGTTTCACCAGCCAGACACGGAAGACTAAGGTAAACATACTATTGTAGTGTAGTAAATTTCCCGAGGTTTGTCAATACATATTTTCCTAAA
>JAMPHH010000020.1 GCA_023663505.1 Muribaculum sp. | reverse complement strand
GCGGGATTTCTCCATACCTGATAGCGCAATACTGCAGAAACTACAAGAAAAGTACAACCTCACGCCAAAGGAAGCGGAACAATACATGGAAAAATAAACCTCGTATTTAGAAAGCAAAAGGAGAATACTTCCTCCAAGGTCTTCCTTGCTCTGCCATTTCAAAAAAAGGAGCCGTGACGATATCTTAGGTGACTCCTCCCCCGATATTTCAGTCCCTGATTCCTGCGAGACACTTTCATCAACCACGCTCTCCTTCGGGGGTGTGGCAGCCTCCAAGATCTCACCTTCCCCCCCTTTTCCTATGATAATAACCCGATTTTCTGTCTGAAGTCTTTATCTATAATGCCATCCAACCGTTTCATATCCCTTGCATATTCATTGTAGCCTACTCCGCCACCCTGATATTCCAAATCCACCACCACAAAATTCTTTCCGTCCACATACCATTCCATTTTTCCGCTCAGAAGCGCCTCCTTCAAATCCTCATCGCTATAAAAATCCGTGGTGATTTTATAATATCCCGTCTCACCCTCCCATGCCGTGATGTGCTTAAAACGATCGTCCTTAAGCTGTTCATATAATCCGTCCATGTCACATATTACATCTTCCAATTCAAGCACCTTTTCTGCTTCAATATCAATCGTAGTCGTAAACATGGTAGCAGGCAGTCCGCTTCCTGCTGCAAGCCTTCCCTCCCATCCGCTATATGCTATGCTGATTATTTGCTCGCTTGCATATTTGATTTCATACCAACGGACTCCTATATCCAAAATACGCCCATACTCATCAGGGGTATCTAATTCGACTACCTTGGCTATATCATCAATTAATTGATTAATCCTCTTTTCCTTTTCCGTATCACCGATGCCTGTAATTTGTGGATAATGGAGTGTCGCGCTCATGTTTTCGCTATGATACTCGTATGTCTTTCCACTGAAGGAAATGGCGCAGCCTTCAAACAACTCCTCATAAGTATAAGTTACTTGTTCTATGGCTTTATCTGCCCTATTACTTGCCTCTATATACGGCGCGGTCAGCTTTTTATATTGCTCACTCGTTACCCTAAAATACCACTGCTTATCTGAGATTACATATATACCCTGCCTCTTTATTTCTTCAGGGACGTCCGTTTCCAGTTCACGGTTCGCATATACAGGCAGCATCACCAGATAAGGTCCTACCTCACTGTTATAGTTACCATTCGTGAAAAAAGTTTCGCACTCTACTTCCCCATCATCACCCAATTGATAAAACGCCAGATGCTGATAATTACCTAACCATAGCATTTTCTTCGATCCCGTGATTTCGTAATATCCGTTCCACATTGTATACCACAGTATAAACTGCTTCTTTTCCGGAAGATATTTAAAAATGTATTCCGCGTTATGCTCGCGCTTATTTCTAATACCCAGTTCAGGGCGCGCGTCTCCGTCCATATCAAAAAAATGATAGACATATGAATACACATAATAATTCATTTCCCAGTCAAATTTCAAGCCGTCAAAGTCCTTCAGGAAAATCTCCTCTCCCGTTTCCCTGTCTATAAAAGGAGCCCTGTTATATATAAGCTCTCTAAAGATTTCTCTATACTCATCATAAAACGCCATATCCCCGCTTGTGATATCCCCGCCAAACTCAATATCTGCATATGCGTCCTTAACAAACCGAAACGCCTCCGCATCTGCATAGGGTAAGTCCAAATCCTCCTCCATTTCCGTCCAACCTCTGTATACCAAATACCCCTCTTTTATCAACTGCTCCCGCAATTTCTCATCAGCCTTGTCAGCTTCCTCCCGTCCGGCTTCTTCCGCTTCCCCTGCGCCTTCCGTCTCTCCTGCCCTTTCCGTTTCCTCCACGCTTTCCGCTTCCCCTGCGACTTTCGTTTCTCCCGCCCTTTCCGTCTCTCCCGCCTTTTCTGTTTCTTCTACATTTTTTATTTCTTCTGCCCCTTCCGTTCCTTCTGCTTCCACAGAACTTCCTCCACTCTCCCCAAGCAGAGCAGATTCGGCAAGACGAGCTTCTATCCTCCGCCTCACTCTATCCCTTGTGATTTCTCCATAACCGCCATTCTCTACCCTGCTAAGATTGGAGAAACACAGACCTATGTTCACAACGGTTATCATGATTATGATACCCCACCCAAAAACACGCTTCTTATTTTTCATTTGTCAAACACTCCTCCGCCCTGATTGACCGCTGTAAACCGCTCCTTTTTATCCATTATCAAAATCGTTGGATTATCCATGGTTTCACCATGTTTTTGTCCGTTAATGCTATTGTCCACCACGCTTATGGATTGCATCTGCCCTGTCCATGTATCGTATCCATCCCTATGGCAAAAGTATCAAAACACGCAATCTATTTCAAATTCAACAATTCATCATATGTATAAATTACCTTTTCTGCTTCTCGATATGCCCCTTGCACGATTCTCAAATATTGTCCCTCTAATTCGTCATACTGCTCCTTGGTAACTCTGAAAAAGAAGTTTTCATATATGACATTTTTGAATGTTGCCTGTGACAGCATCCAGTCTTCTATCTCCACATAATCCGGCAGGGCTACAAAATATGCCCGACCATCATCTCCGTCACCCTCATATTTAGAACTTCCCTCTACCCTAAACCTTACTAAGAAAATATAATCTCCGTTCTGATTCAAGCCCATTATACCCCAGTCACCCGAAGCTCCTGACCAATAGAATTTACCTGTTCCCATTAATGATATACCCAGATAGTATTCATCCCATATTACCATTTTGTCTGTTGCTTCTTTATATTTAAAAACATACACAAATCTTTCATTATCTGTCAGTCCAAGCTCTGGCGTTCCGTCCCCGTCCACATCATAAAAATAATAGTTATAATGTTCCGGAGCATACTCCGTGTAATTTACATCCCATTCAATTTCTCCAAAATGAGATAATGTTGTCTCATACCCGCTTTCCTCGTCCGCAACAGGAATCTCCTCCTTCAGCAGTTTAATAAACTGCTCCTTATAGAAATTGCGCTTTAATTCGTCGCCTGACAGAAACTGTATGTCCCGATCAACTGCCTCATACACCCCCCTTATATAGAGATATAATTCTTTGTCAATAAAAGGCTCAACGCTTTCGTCATCATTATCTTCATCAGTTTGATTTTCCTGATCCTTTTCAAGAGTATTACTCTCCCGAAACTCAAATAATATCCCTATAAACATAAGACAAGCAAACAGTATAATACCTGATATAATCCGAATTCTGTTACATTTCATTGCTGTTCTCCCGTCTCATATTCATCATTATGATAATCCACCCAAAAACACACTTCTTATTTTTCATTTGTCAAACACTCCTCCGCCCTTTGAGCCCAACATATTTAGAAGCCATACAGGGTTTCTTTTGATTATTCGGCTTCATTTACATTTATTATATTCTTCCCTTTCCCCTATACAGTTCATAACGCTGTCAGCTCCTCATAGGTATAGGTTACTTGTTCTATGGCTTTATCTGCACTATTACTTGCCTCCATATATGGTGCGGTCAACTCCTCATACTGCTCCCTCGTCACCCTAAAATACCACTGTCTGTCCATGCTTGCATAAATTCCCTGCCGCTTCACCTTTTCCGGCACCTCCGCCTCCAGTTCGCGGTTCGCATATACTGGCAGCATCACCAGATAAGGTCCCTCCTCGCTGTTATAGCTGCCGTTCGTGAAAAATGTACGGCACTCCTTTTTTCCGTCTTCATTCAACTGATAAAACGCTAAATGCCGTCCCCCATCACCTAACCATTGAATTTTTCGTGCTCCCGTGATTTCATAGTATCCATCTCCCATTGTATACCACAGCATGAACTGCTCCGTTTCCGGCAGATATTTGAAAATGTATCCCTCGTTGTCCCGAGGCAGATTCCTGATACATAATTCAGGATACTTGTCCCCGTCCATGTCAAATAAATAATAGATATATGCGTCCACATAGTAATTCTTTTCCCGACCAAATTTCAAACCCTCAAAATCCTTCAGTAACATCTCCTCTCCCGTTTCCCTGTCTATGAAGGGAGTCCTGTTATACACCAGCTTTTTAAAGATTTCCCTGTACTTTTCATAATAGTACGTTCTCTCGGTTATGATGTCACCGCTAAACTCGATTTTCGCATATGCGTCCTTAATAAACCGGAAGGTCTCCTCATCCGCATAGGGCAATCCCAAATCCTCCTCCATCGTCCTCCAATCATATCTGACCAAATATCCCTCCTGTCTTAGCTGCGCACTTTCGTCAAAACGGGCGGCTTTGGCGGAATAATCTTCCATTTCCTGCAGCTTTGTGTCACTTGTACTCTCATTTCCTGCCGTGCAGAGATTAAAATAGCATAGAATTATGTTTGTTGCGATTAACATGAACATGATAACCCGCTCAAAAATGCGCTTCTTATTTTTCATTTGTAACATGCACCTCCCCAACTGCGCAGTCAACCACCAAGACAGCCTTGAGTCATTCCCTCGCCTGTCCATCAAGCTGTTATGTTCATGTTATCATATATCTTCCTGATATTTTATTAAGAATTCTTAATTTTTCAGACTGCCTGCCTAATCCGCTTTGGCAGACAGTCTCTTGGCGACTATAAATACTTTTTCATTTGTCAAGCTCTATTTGCTCCTGCCAACCGAAGCTGCTCCTGTAAACGTTGGATTTCCGGTTACAATTCACGCCCTAACTGATTCAGCAATCTCCTGTTTGATGTGCGTGAATAGCAACGATTTCCGCCTCATATTTAGCCGCCTGCTCTGCACACAGTAGCGCAAATCCTCATCTTATGATATAATGAATCCATTGACAAAATTGATCATTCCATCAATTATCCGTCCTACAACGACCGCAGAAAGGAATACAGACCATATGTGGATTGCCGACAACTGGAAAGAATATGAAGTGTTAGATGCCTCGGGGGGCGAGAAGCTTGAGCGTTGGGGAGATTATATCCTCGTGCGCCCTGACCCGCAGGTCATTTGGAATACCCCTCGCGCTCACAAGGGTTGGAAACAGAGAGACGCGCACTACCACCGCAGCGCAAAGGGCGGAGGAGAGTGGGAATTTTTCCATCTGCCCGATGAGTGGAGCATACATTACGAACGCTTGGACTTTCACCTGAAGCCCTTTAGCTTTAAGCACACAGGGCTTTTCCCTGAGCAGGCTGTCAACTGGGACTGGTTCTCGGGACTGATTGCCAAGGCGCTACAAGAGAACCCTTCCCGCCAAGTCAAGGTATTGAATCTATTCGCCTACACCGGAGGAGCAACCCTGTCCGCCGCGGCAGCGGGAGCCGCCGTAACCCACGTGGACGCCGCCAAGGGTATGGTCGGTTGGGCAAAGGAAAACGCACAGGCATCAGGGCTTGGCGACGCCCCCATACGGTGGCTTGTAGACGACTGTGTGAAATTCGTGGAGCGGGAGATACGCAGGGGCAACAAATATGACGGCATAATCATGGACCCGCCCTCCTATGGGAGAGGTCCCAAGGGAGAGATTTGGAAAATCGAGGAAAGCATCTGGCCCTTTGTCGAGCTGACAAGCCGACTGCTCTCTGAAAACGCGATATTTTTCCTGATCAATTCCTACACCACGGGGCTGCAGCCCGCGGTGCTGTCCTACATGATCAACACCGCTGTCGTAAAACGTTTTGGCGGACATGTAGACGCGGAGGAGATCGGTCTGCCTGTCACCGAGAGCGGGCTAATCCTCCCCTGCGGGGCATCAGGACGTTGGGAGTGCTGATGCTTCCCCTGCGGAAGTCAATCCCCCACTGCAGGCAACGAAGCGTCAAGCTTACAACGCTGCAGGGCGCAATGTATCTATGGTATGTCAATGGAATCTAACATCGCCCATATTTCGTCCACGCTACCTCTGCCATGGAAGCGCACCAAGACGGAATCCCCGTCCTCTGTCTGGTACAGCACGCCAAAGCTTCCCTTATAGGAAATTGCGTCTCCGGTATCGTTCAAGTATGCCACGATACGCGCCGCCACACACTCCTTAGTAAATTCCTCCTCGCTAAACACTGCGTCGGCGTACACCTGTTTATACTCGTCAGGCACACTCTCCCCATGCGAAATATCGTATAACCTCTCGTCATAGCTCTCGGGCTTTGACACATCTGCCATCGTCACGGGCGGAGTGTCCCCCATATTGAGAATCGAAAGCTCAAAGCCGTCTATATGGTCGCCATAAGACCATTGGATAGTCAGACTCTCCTCCCCCGCCGTGTCATCACAGCTAATTTGGCTGATACTGCCCTGAGTCGGCCAGACCTCGGGCAGATAATCTCCCACAACAGCGAGCTTTGACGCCTCAAGCTGTGTGATTTGCTTCTGTTTCTCTGCAATCCCTTGAAAATCGTCAGGCTGCGCATATTCCTGATCGAGCTTCTCCTCGTTGTCCTCCTGTAGCGCTCCCTCCAAGGACTGCAGCACATAACTCTCGGCGCCATTTATCTGAGAGCCGCCTTCCCCATTGGCCTCCAAGCCCATGGAAGCTCCCGCCCGAGGTTCCTCCGCTCTCTCCGGATTCCCCGCCCTCGGTGCAGACGCCTCCCCTATCATGGCTTCATTCATAGCGCCTCCACTCGCATCTGCGGTAGTTTCGTCTTTATCTCGGATATTGCCCGCCTGATAAGCCCAGATGCTCCCGCCCAGTACCGCCAAGGTGAGAACCGCCGCCACAGACCTCCCGTAACGGCGTACAAAGACCGCTATGCCTGATTTTGACCTCCCGCCCGCGCTGCCATTCTTTTCCCTACTACGATTATCAATGCCTTCAATATTGTTATTGTTTTTATAATTACAATTGCCCTCGCACGCCTCCAGATACTTCTCGTCCACGCCGGAAAGCGCGCCAAAGAGCCGCATTGCCGCCTCACGCTTCTCATCGCCATAGCTCATAAAACCACGCCCTCCTTCTCCAAATAATCCTTCAGCTTACCCCGAACTCGAAAAAGAGTTGTCTTGACCGTATTCAGGTTCATTCCAAAACGCTCCGCGATCTCCTTATATTCCTCCACAAACCAATATCGGCGCAGGAAGATATTGCGCTCACGCTCAGGCAGCGTCCCCAGAAACCGATTGATCGTCCGTTCCAACTCCGCCTCCTCCACAGTTTCTTCTGTACTGGTCGCAGCCGGCACACACTCAACCAATTCGTCCAGCGCAGTCTCCATCTCTCCACTCCCCCGTTTCAAAGCATTCTTGCGCTTCCACATATCAAATGACAGATTTCTCGTGATCGTCCCCAAGAACAGCGACAGCCTTCCCGGGCGGCTGGGCGGTATGGCGTTCCACGCCCGCAGCCATGTATCGTTCACACACTCCTCGGAATCCTCCTTGGTATGTAAAATATGATAGGCAATGCTGTAACAGTAATTTCCATAGCTTATCTGGGTTTCAGCGATCGCTCTCTCGTTCCTCGCCCAGTATAAATCCAAAATCTCCGTATCCTTCATGCATACTCCCCTCCGCGTTATTAGCGATTCCTGCCTCTGTATTATAAGACGAAAACCACGATAAAAGGTTTCCAAATTTGTCAAATTTTCAGTCCGATTTATCTGATTTATTTGGAGAGAGCCAAACACGCAGTTTTTTACGGGGTTGGTTCTCAATTTTGGGGCTTTATATTATATCGTCCAAATTGGCGGCTATATTGACTAAAATATTTTCCACGCTATAATAAAAGTAATTTTATAACTTTTTCAAAACAAATATACAGCGTTTATAAAGTCGGTTTTGAATAGTTATGGTATTTGGGGGAAAAGAGAGGGGCTTCCATGAACATCAGCAGCTCTAAGATTCTTGTGGTAGATGACGAGCGGGAGGTCGCGGATTTACTGGAAATGATTCTGGCAAATGACGGCTTCACCGTGTATAAATTTTATGACAGCCCCGCCGCGCTCTCCTTTCTGGACGGGCAGGCGGTGGACTTGGCGATCTTGGATATCATGATGCCCGAGCTAGACGGTTTTGCGCTCTGCCGCCGAATCCGTAAGCAATATATGTTTCCAATCATTATGCTCACCGCCAAGGTGGAGGACAAGGACAAGATCTCCGGTCTCATGCAGGGCGCGGACGATTATATCACCAAGCCCTTTAATCCCATGGAGGTGTTGGCGCGGGTCAAGACGCAGCTTCGCCGCTTCAAGCAGTATAATACCACAGCCCCCGATGCCGTATCCGAGGAGGCGATTGACATCCGTGGTCTGTGCATCAATCACGCCACCCACGAGTGCCGACTCTACGATCAGCCGATAGAGCTTACGCCCACGGAATTTGACATTCTCTGGCTGCTCTGTCAGAATCAGGGAAGGGTGGTCAGCTCGGAGGAATTGTTTGAGCAGATCTGGGGAGAACGATATTATGAAAATAACAACACGGTCATGAACCATATCGGAAAGCTTCGAGAGAAGCTTAAGGAGTCGTACAAGCACCCCAAATTCATCAAGACGGTCTGGGGAATCGGCTATATGATAGAAAAATGAGATTACGGAAAGGCATGGTTACTATTATGAAAAACTCTCTGTCCCACCACATTATTTTCAGAATCCTGCGAAGCTCCGTCATACTTCTGCTCGGTCTGGCAAGCGCCATGCTGATTGGATATTTATGGGGACATACCCGTATATGGAGCGGCGAAGAGAGCGATTATTTCTTCTGGCATTGGGTGGAGCAAAACGCCTTCCTTCTGGGAACCATAAGCTTTCTTTTGGGCGAGCTGTTCATTTTGGCATGGCAGCTATACCGCATGGGGAATTATGTGCGAGAGATCATGACCGCCATGGGCGATGTTCAGGCGCAGGATGAGCACTGGATCACCCTGTCCGATGACCTTAGCGAGATATCCTCCTACATGAACAGGATCAAGACCGGACTCCGCGAGAGCCGTATGCAGGCGAAGGAGGCGGAGCAGCGCAAGAATGATCTGGTAGTCTATCTTGCCCACGACCTGAAGACACCCCTCACCTCCGTGCTGGGTTATCTCTCTATTCTGGAGGAAAGTCCAGACCTCTCCCCCGAGCAGCAAAGCGGCTTCCTGAGCATTGCCCACAGGAAGGCGGAGCGTTTGGAGGAATTGATCAATGAGTTTTTTGAGATCACGCGCTTTAACCTGTCCAATGTGGAATTGGAGAAAAGACAGATTCACTTCTCACGCCTGCTTCACCAGACAATCTTTGAGTTCCGTCCCATGCTCGAGGAAAAGCATCTGACCTGCCGCTTGGAGGAGACGGAGGAGGTCGTCCTGTACTGTGACTTGGACAAGATACAACGCGTCGTGGACAATCTGCTGCGCAATGCCTGCTTCTATGCCTATGAGGACACGGAGATCGTTCTGCGGACAATGAGCATGTCCACAGAGCGCATCTGCTTTACCTGCTCCAACCGCGGTCCCACCATTCCCGAAGGGAAACTGAACCGCATATTTGAACAGTTTTATCGACTGGACAACGCCCGCACAAGCAGCACGGGCGGCGCAGGCTTGGGACTTGCCATCGCGAGACAGATCGTGCAGCTCCACGGGGGCAGTATCCGCGCCGAGAGCGAGAACGAGCTGACCACATTTACCGTGGAGCTGCCGCTGCGCTAAGAACTGCTCCTGTCACCAAACGACGAAAAGGATTGCCGCTTTGCGATTTCATTCGTTAAAGCGGCAATCCCCTGATTATTCACAGCATTCTTCACAGCATTCGATACATAAATGCTTATTTTTTAGTTCTTAAATACAACCATATAACACCTAGAACCATTATCCATACACCCGAAACAAACAAAACATATCCTTGTAAAATCACTAATAACAAATCACTCCCCCATTCTGAACCGATAATATTGCTTTCATGAATGTTATATAGTAACGGGAACACTATGAACATTAATCCTACATACACAACATCTGCGAGCATTAGCGCGCTTGTAATTTTTAAAGAAGTAATTTTCCGTTTTTTCCTGCATATAAAGAAATATGCTCCGCTAATCATTATAATGCTATATGCAACCGCCCATATTAATGCCATTATCATAACCGCCCATGCGTCCGAGCGAGTTTGTTGATACATAGCACCTGCCTTTACTAACCCCGTAAAAATATGTAGCTCAACACCAAAGCAATCACTGCGATTCCTGTCGCTTCCAATAGGGTCTTTAAACAATTTTTCATATTTTATATTTGTGGTTATGCCGTATGTACTGTTTTATCTTCTTTGTGTTTGTCAATAATGTTATGCACTCTTTCGACTTCATCAAGAATCATTTCGTCCATAGCTTTTAATTCGGCCGTAGACTTCATGACTTGACGCTTTATGCCATTTACATCCTTTTTGATATCTTGCATTTCATTTTCTAATGTATCCACTTTAGATTCTAATGTATCCACTTTAGATTCTAACGTATCCACCTTAGATCCTAATGTATCCACTTTAGAAAGCAGAAGATCAAGCTTTTCACTGTCTGTCATATTCTCACCGCCCTTTGTTGTGGTTATGTGCTGTTGGTAGTTATCAAGTGATAACAGTATACCACAACTTGAGTGCAAAGTCTATTCAATTATCAAGCTACTGAACCGTTCAATATAGTAGGCATTAAAATTATTAAGAAATCTTAAGAATTTTAGGAGAAAAAAATCAAAAAGCCCTCATGTGGTCTGCTTATAATCAGTGTATCAAGATCAAAGGGTGATACACATGACAAATACAAGCAACACACGAACCATAAGACAGAATCAGAGCAGGCAGCAAACCGGATATCAAAGCAAATATCAACCCACGCGTCAAACCGAGCAGCGGCTCCGACGCATCAAAAGAAGACGCAGACAACGCCTTTGCATATGCCTTATTTGGGCGTGTTCTCTCCTATGTATCGTGTTGTCCCTATATTCCCTCGTCACGCAGTCTCAGTTTGCCGTGGGGGAGCTTTTCAGCCATACACCGGAATCCCCCATTCTTCCTGAGGAGGATATTCCCGCTGAGCTGAAGGAGCTTTTGGAGCACAACGAGGAAGCACGCCTTTTTGTGGAGGAATATCCGAATCGGGAGGTCTATCTCAAGCGGGAGATTGATCTCTCCAAGGACTCTAACGTCAAGGAAGCCCTTGCGTCCGATGAGCCCCCGCTCCTGATGCAATGGGATTTGCGCTGGGGCTATGCCCCTTATGGAGATGGCATGATCGGACTGGCGGGCTGTGGTCCCACCTGTCTGTCCATGGCGTATATCAGTCTCACGGGGGATACCTCCAAGAATCCCGCCGCCATTGCCGACTTTGCATACAATCAGGGCTATTACACGGAGTATGGAACCGCTTGGGCGCTATGGACGGACGGTGCGGCTTCCCTCGGACTGAAGGGGGAAACCTTATCCTTGAGTGAATCCGTCATGAAAAGCGCCCTTGATGACGGGGCGCTTATCGTGTGCAGTATGCGCCCCGGTGACTTCACCACCACGGGGCATTTTATCCTGATTTGGGACTATGACGAGCAAGGTTTTCTGGTCAAGGATCCCAACCGACAGAGCAACAGCGACCGAGCGTGGAGCTACGACGAGCTTTCATGGCAGATCAAGAATTTGTGGGGCTTATCCGCTCCCTGATTCAACAACCTCGCTCTCGCCGGAATCATTCTGTGTCTGTGGTTCTCTATCTATGATGTCTACTCGTTACTTTGTGCGCTTTTGTTCCCCGCGATTCCGTATGCCCAATCCGCCAGCTTGCTTGCGCCGATGATATTGGCTTCCTCGCCTTTCAGGTTCTTCAGAATACCCACAACGCAGAACAGCAGCACCAATATGCTTAAGACTGAACCAATCAGGTCAGTCGCCACACCCCAGACGCTGGAAATCAGAGGAATCCGATATATTGGGTCGAAAATATCCAACAACTGACTCACCAGATTCTCCACAACACACAGGCAGATTGCCTGAATCACCTGACGCCCCGCCCATTCGTTCTGCTCCACCAGTATCACCACACCCGCCAAGAGAAATAGCACTGTCGAGTAGCCGAGATATGCAAGCAGAAATGCCGTTACCGTGTAAAAACACATTCTAATTCCGAATTTTCCCTTTTCCATGATATATTATCCTCCCGTAAAATATATTGTGTAACTATTCAAAACTAATCTCGTAAACACTGCATGTTTGGCTCATTGCTTGCGGGAATCAATAATTCTCAGCCTTCACTTGGAAGTAAGACTGAGGGTGGGAGCACACGGGACACACCTCCGGAGCCTGCTTGCCGATACAGATATGACCGCAGTTCGCGCACTGCCAAATGGTATCGCCATCTTTAGAAAATACAAGTCCATTCTCCACATTGGCAAGGAGCTTTCTGTATCTCTCCTCATGCTCCTTCTCGATTGCCGCAACACCCTCAAAAAGCTTGGCGATATCCTCAAAGCCCTCCGCTCTCGCGTCCTTCGCGAACTGGACATACATGTCAGTCCACTCGTAATTCTCGCCCTCCGCGGCCGCCTTCAGGTTCTCCGCAGTGCTGCCAATCCCGTCGTTCAGGAGCTTGTACCACATCTTCGCATGCTCTTTCTCATTGGCTGCCGTCTCCTCAAAAATCGCCGCAATCTGCACATAGCCGTCCTTCTTCGCCTTGGACGCAAAATAGCTGTACTTGTTGCGCGCCATAGATTCTCCCGCAAAAGCCGCCTGCAGATTAGCCTCCGTCTTAGTTCCCTTTAAATTTGCCATCGTAAAATCCTCCTGCTTTGATTAAAATTTTGATTAAAATAAAAAACTTGTCTGAAAAGTATTCTACTACACTTATACGATTTTTCCAATAGAAAAGTGAAAAAACTGTGATAAAAACTGTGATAAAGCCCTCTTTGACATTTTACACGGAATCCCTTATACTTACTATAAAAATACGCTAACTATTCAGAGTCACCCCCGTAAACACTATGTATTTCTGAACAGCTACAAAATATGACAGGTGGGACAGCTATGAGTTACGATTCCAATTATGACAAACAGACCGATATCTATCGGGTTCCCTTTATCAAGGCTTCCATACATGGGCAAGCCGCCGATTCCCCCCGCATCGTGAGGGTGCCCGGCTCCAAGAGCATCACCAACCGCGCGCTGCTTCTGGCGACCTTGGCGCAGGGCTCATCAACCCTGCGTGGCGTTCTCTTTTCGGACGATTCCAGACATTTCCTGAAATGTGTACAGGATCTGGGCTTCGAGACCACCGTGGACGAGCCGGCAAGAACGATAACCATCACGGGACAGGGCGGCAGCGTGCCTAAAGCCGAGACCTCGCTGTATGTGGGGAGCGCAGGCACCGCCGCGCGCTTTCTCACCGCCTATCTGGGCGTGTCTGACGGCGTCTACCATATGGATGCGTCGGAGCAGATGCGGCGGCGTCCCATGGCGTCCCTTTTTGAGTCCTTGAAGGAGCTTGGCTGTGAGATTCTTTACGAGAAGGATTCCAAGGAGGGGTTCTTCCCGTTTACCATACAAAGCCATGGTTTTCACAAGAACACCATAAGCGTGGATATTGAGCACAGCAGCCAGTTTTTGAGCGCGCTGCTGATCTCCTCCTGCCTCTCCCCGGAGGACTTCACGATCAAGGTGCTCGGTTCCCACGGTATGTCATACATTGATATGACCTGCAAAATGATGGAGCAATTCGGGGTTTGTACAAGGCGTCCTGCACCTGACACTTTTGTCACTTCTTCCGGTCAGCATTATCTGGCGCGGGACTATCAGGTCGAGCCTGACGTGTCCGCCGCCTGCTATTTCTATGCCTGCGCCCCCCTGCTGCAGATTCCCGTGCTGGTGGAGCAGGTGTATTTTAATTCAATGCAGGGAGATGTGGCGTTCCTACGCATTCTGGAACAGATGGGGTGCACGCTGCAGGAACACCCCCAAGGCATTCTGGTAATGCCCCCGAAGCGTGGCTTCCACGGCGTTACCGTTGATATGTCCGCCTGCTCCGACCAAGCAATCACCCTTGCCGCCATCGCTCCCTTCGCGGACTCTCCCACCACCATCACGGGAATCGGGCATATCCGCCTGCAGGAGAGCGATCGGATTCATGCCATTGTCACGGAGCTTGGCAAGATGGGCATACACACCGAGACAGACCGCGTCTCTCAAGGCAGCATCACCATATACCCCGGTACGCCTAAGCCGTGTGTGGTGGACACCTATGACGACCACCGCATGGCTATGGGCTTTGCGCTGATCGGACTTCGGGCGGAGGGCATCGGAATCCATGACCCGAGTTGCTGTCGGAAGACCTTCGAGGATTATTTTCAAGTGTTGGAGGAGTTTATCGATAGGCTATCCTGAACAACGCAACGAAAATGTGCAGTTGACTTCAGGACAGTTCCTATATGTGATAGACATGCAATCATTGAGTGCGGTATAGTAAAACTTGCGCCTGCGGCTGAAATTCGCAGGCTGTGGAAAGGCATTGTTAATTAATATGAAAAAATTTAAAATGACTGTTCCTTATATACTGGCAATATTAATGAGCCTGTTTGTAGCTTTTCCCGCCATATCCAACAGTATTGTTTTGGACGAGGCGTATTCGGTGTATCTCGTTCAGGGAAGCGTATCCGATATCATACAGGGAGCCGCGAAGGACGTACACCCCCCGCTATACTATCTGATTCTCAAATTTTTTAACCTGTTCGGGAGCGAGTCCCTGTTCAAATACAGGCTTGTCACTGCATTGGGCACATGGCTCAATCTATTGCTGATCGGGGCTACAATGGTCAGAAAGCAATGGGGGTGTCGGACTTCCGTATTGTATATTCTGTGGTTCAGCTTGACCTATGGAACGCTTGAAAAAACAACGCTTATCAGAATGTATTCTTGGGGCGCTTTCTTTGTCACCGCCGCGGCCGTGTTTATATTTTTATATTACCAAAATGACCGAAAAAGGGATTTGATCTTAGGCGCGGTCATGACGCTTGCGGCAATGTATACCCACTACTACGCGCTCATAGCGGTATTTTTCATTTGGTTATTTTTATTGCTGATCGTATTATGCGCCAAAAGAGAAAGGCTGGGCGCCGTTTTCCTCGGAGGAATCGCAGTGACCGTCGGATATCTGCCTTGGCTTGGGAAATTGCTGGCACAGAGCCGACGGGTCGCCACAAATTATTGGATCTCGGAATTTGATTGGAATGAATGGAAAATGGTTCCCGCGGCATTAATGGAGCGATCGGACGATTATGCCATCGGAATCGGCATGGTGCTTTACGCTTTGTTGATGATCATTTTGCTCTTGGCATTTGTGCGGAAAAAATGGGATTCACTATTGTGTGTGGCAGTGTTTGTATGTACCATGCTCACGGGAGCGCTGCTTTCGGTTCTTGTCACTCCGATTTGGATGACGCGGTATATGTATGTGGGGTGGGGACTGATCGCCCTGTTTGTCGCGATCGTGGTCGGAGAGGTTAGCAGCAGCTACTCCAATATTTCCCAGAGTCTGTTGATTCTGGTCTTGGCAATTACGGGAGTGGTCTCTCTCAACACAATGCTAAACGATGAGACGATAGCGAATACCGCCGATGAATGGATTGCCTTTCTTGCGGAAAATGTGGAAAGTGATTCATATATCATCATTGATGACCCGAACGAGCATCGATTGGTATATTCTTTTTATCTGCCCGACGCCGAGCTGGTCTTCACGGAAAAATGGCATGGACAGGAGATAGAAGAAAATCTATCAAAGTTCCTGCGGCAGAGCAGCGGACATCAGCTATGGTATATTGTTGATTACAGACAACAGAAAATAGGTGTGGAGCGTATGAAGGACTATTTGAATGAACTGGGATACACCACGCAGTCCACGGGATTTTATGTGATCAAGCAGAAGGAATTGGAAATATTTAGGATAGAGGAAATGCAAAATGACAAATAAATGGCGAAATCTTATCCTGTTATTCATGGGTGCAGTTATATTCAGTATATTATCTACGGGCATTATGTATCGATTTTTCCCGCAATATTTATACTATTATGTCTATGACGTGAGCGAGAACGACCTGTACCGGACAGAGACGCAGGAGCTCCTGCCCGGAATGCAGCTTACGGAGCAATTTATACCGCGCTATCGGTATCTAACGGGCGTTACGATTGGCGCAAAGCGAGAAAACAGCGATAACAGGCTCGTCGGTCGCCTGCGGAATGAACAGGGCAGGGTAATTGCAGAGAGCCAATTTGACCTGCGGGATACAGACTATACCTTTACTTTTGATGAATGGGTAAAGCCGGAACAGCAATATCAGTTGGAAGTCCTATTTCCCGATGATAATCCGAGCCCTGTCACGATCACATTCGGTCCCGGGGATTCGGCTCCGAATGAGCATCAAATGTCATATATAGGTGACACCCCTTCCGACGATGCACTGTATATCCGCTATATTTACGGAACATACAGCAGGAAGCTGTTGGCATTTTGGCTCATCATACTGTTTGTGGGCGGTTTTATGATCGGTGAGACTATACTGTCTGTTGTAGTTCGGCGGAATGCTGAACCATAACGTCGCGCGGTGACAGCTCAGTCATAGAATGATTTGTAAGCTGCACATATCTGCATCGCGCTGATGCCGATTCGGGGTAACAGTTCAGCCCTCAAATCATGGTGCTGCAGGGCGGCGGGAGATGACTGTGCGGCTGCCACTATACATTTGCCATAAAATGTGCTATACTGGAATTCCATTCATTTTGTTGACTCTGTTTATGTGTTTTCGAATGCATATTTTCGGTCCAATTTGTTTGGTTCCGAACAGCTACAAACAAAGAAAGAGGTATCTTATGAGCAAGAAAAAAGTTGTGGTCTCTCTGGGACACGAGTCGCTGGGGTATACTACCTTGGAACAATGGGACGCGGTGAAGATCACCGCCAAGGCGCTGGCAGATCTGGTGGAGGCGGACTATCAATTGACCATCACGCACTCCAACGGTCCCCAAGTCAGCATGATCCATAAGGCGATGACTGAGCTGCGCCGTATATACACCGACTACACCCCTGCCCCTATGTGCGTTTGTTCCGCCATGAGTCAGGGCTATGTGGGTTATGATATCCAGAACGCCCTGCGGACCGAGCTGATCTCCAGAGGCATCTCCAAGACCGTGAGCACTATTTTGACTCAGGTGACTGTGGATCCCTATGATGAAGCGTTTTACGAGCCCACCAAGCTGATCGGGCGTTACATGTCCAAGGAGGACGCGGAAGCCGAACAGAAAAAGGGCAATTATGTGCGTGAGATCCCCGACAAGGGGTATCGCCGCGTGGTGGCAGCCCCCAAGCCGATCGATATCGTGGAGCTTGATGCCATACGCATTCTGGCTGACGCCGATCAGGTGGTGATCGCCTGCGGCGGCGGCGGGATTCCCGTCATTGAACAAAAGCATGCCCTAAAGGGCGCTTCCGCCGTGATCGAGAAGGACGCCATTGCAGGCAAGCTCGCCTCCGAATTAAAGACAGACGAGCTGATAATCCTCACCAATGTGGAATGTGTCTACAAGAGCTTTGGTCAAGAGAGCCAGACGCCAATTCCTGCTATGACTATATCCGAGGCACATGCCGCTATCGCGCGGGGAGAATTTGAGGAGGGCACCATGCTCCCCAAGATCGAGGCAGCCATCTCCTACCTTGAAGCCGTTCCCAACGGAAAGGTGCTCATCACCTCCATGAAATGTGTCAAGGACGCGATCAAGGGCAAAACCGGAACCCTGATCACCGCATGACGCCTGATGTCGCTTGAAGGGCATATTTTACACACTAATCCCCATTCTTGCCGCAATCCGGAAATTTGGGCGCAAGCACAAATTTCTGATTGAAAAATCTATGATTTTTCAATCTACTCTATGCATCAAGAAAAGGCGCGTTACCGTGCACCTCCCAAGGCTGCCAGTAACGCGCCTATTATAATACAAAAATCCGCCAGATTAAAAACAATATTTTGAAGCCATCTCCACCGCACGCCAAAGCTGAAATAATCCAAGACATATTTTCGTTTCAGCCTGTCATATGTATTGCTGAAGGCTCCGCCCAGCAAAAGCGTCAGTCCCGCCGCAAGCAGCGGACTTTGCTTCTGTCCCAGAGTGACGATCAGGCAGACTGCCGTGCCTATCGTCAAAAACACGGACAATGCCGCCACCAGAGTGCTTTTCCTCTCTCCGATATGAAAAGCCGCTCCCCTATTACGGCTTCTGCGCAATATAATCCTGCCCCCCAAGACAGGCTTTTTCCCGTCAGCGGGCAGCTCCCGAAGCTCCATATGACGCTTGATCAACAGGTCTATGCCGCCGAGCAATATTGCAAGGACAATACACGCCGCTCCCGCCATCTGTCAGCTCCTATGGATATATCTTGTCGATTGCCGCCGTGACCCGCTCATATTCCTCTGTCACCTGATCCATCAATGCCGCGCCGCCCTCAAAATTACCGCCGCGGAACAACTCGCATTGATCGCTGACCTGACTCTGCAAGGCTGACAGGGACAGATTCCCCGCCACTCCCTTTAGGGTGTGTGCAGCGGCAAACGCCTTTTCGTTATCCTTCTCCTTCACAGCCTCCAATAGCTGTTGGTAATTGGGGTCAGCCTTGAATTTGCGCAGGAAACGCTCCAACAGCGCGTCATTGTTCATAAAACGCGCCATCACGCTGTCCACGTCAACACCTGCCGCCACTAACTGGCTTCTCACATCATCTGTCATTTTAATATCCCTCCTGATTTCATTTTTTGGTAACTGTTCAGAAATAACTTTTGCAAAGTTATTTCTGAACGGTTCCTAATGACTGTCAGAGAATGCCTCCAAAGCGCTCTTGGAAAATTCAAAACACTTTAGCATCTCCGGCGAAAACATTCCACATTCTCCATTCATAATCATATTGTAAGCTGTTTCCTTGTCATAAACCTTCTTGTAGACCCGCTCTCCCACCAAGGCGTCATAGACATCCACCACGGACACGATCTGGGCTGACAGCGGTATCTCGTCTCCCGCAATCCCATCGGGATATCCTCCCCCGTCATAGCGTTCATGATGGGATCTGCAAATATCATAGCATGTCTTAAACAGCTCCTCGTCCTGTAAATCCACGATCAGATTCAGAATCTCACACCCCTTGAGCGTGTGATTTTTCATCATCCGGCGTTCCTCGTCCGTCAGTCTTCCGGGCTTGAGCAAAATATTGTCCGGAATGGCAATCTTGCCGATATCATGCAATGCGGAAGCCTGCACGATCGTATCTACCTGCTTGTCGGTAAGCCCCTTCTCAGGGTAGAGCTCCATCACCGCCTGCGCCATGATGCGGGTAAAGCCCTTCACGCGCTTGACGTGCTCTCCCGTCCCCACATCACGAAATTCAACGATATTGCTGACGGCATCCAACAGGTTATTGTAAAATACATTCATTTTGCTCTGCTGCGCCAACAGCTCCATCTGATAGCCTTGGATGGTATCCTCCATCTCGTTAGCCCGCTTGTACATCTCGATAATGTTATTGACCTGCATACGCACAGCCTGCGCCACATAAGGCTTGGATATCACCGCCAAAGCCCCCAGTGCGTATCCGCTCAATTCCACCTTCATATCCTTACTCGGGGTGATCAGCACCACGGGAGTCCGCTCCACGATCCTCTTGGCATTCAAGACCTGCAGCACCTGCAGGCTGTTTGGCTCCGACATCACCAAAGCTAAGAGCACAACCGCGATATCATTGATATTTTGTTCTAATGTCCGGATCGCCCCCCCGCCGTCCTGCGCCTGTATAATATCGTACTGGCTCTCAAAGATCTGCGTTAGGAGCTCCCTGCTTATTTCCTCATCATCGACAATCAAAATGGCTTTTCTCTTTTTCATTGATCACCTCATTTTGAAATTCCCTCTAAATTATCCCCGATAACTCGCTGAATGTCAACGATTTTCTCTGTTTACAGATTTTTAACGAATTTTTACAAATTTTGCATAATTTTTTACTTTTTAAATTTTTTTATGATAAAAACGCAAAATGTAGCAAATACCTCTTTTGTACTAAACAAGATGTTGTAAATGACTTTACAAAAACTTATTTTTTATAGCCTTTTCAGGCATTCCTTTCTATTGACATCTAGTGATATTTTATTTATACTATTACAGTAAAGACCTCTTTTGGGATATTACGCCGACAGGATGGATCCATTCTAGCGGTTTATTTTGATATGAATGAACTAGATAGAAGCAAACTAGATAGAAGAATGAGAAGCGAGGCGAGACTATATGGATGTTTTTCAGTGTGATGTTAATAGAGGTTTTCTGAGAAAAATCGATGGCAATGAGAAGGCTCTGTTCCTCGAGATATCCGATACCGAGATTACAGGCAAGGGAATTATTTATCTGGAAAGCAGCCAACGCGAATACACTGGCGATATTGATTATGAGATCAAATCAATTAAAAAAGTAGAACGGGCGGTATATGAGGGATTAGATGCACTGTATATCCATGTGCGTGTAACCTCTCTTTATGGAGCGCAAAAGATTCAGATACGTCTGCCCGGTCTGCGCGATATGTCCAAGGCATTGAATATATTAGATGAGCACATACAGGCAAACGCACCGGCTCCGAAGTATGTCACTCCGCCGCCGGCACCGGCTGCTCCTTCGGAACCGGCTCCAGAACCAACTCCCGCACCTGCTGCGGCGCCTGCCCCGACTCCCGTGACACCGACTCCGGCTGCATTTACGCCCAATCCGGCTCCCATGCCGTATGCGTCTAACCCGACGACACCCGTAACTCCTGTGACACCGGTTGCTCCAGTGACGCCAGTGACACCCGTATCGCCTGTAACACCTATAGCTCCGGTGACGCCTGTTGCTCCGGTGACACCCGTATCGCCTGTAACACCTATGGCTGCCACTACTCCCATAATGCCTGCCACTGCTCCCGTGACTGCTGCCACACCTGTGGCATCTGCTCCCGCGCCGGCAGCCTCCGTCATTTCTATTGAGGAGTACAAGAAGAAGCTGGAGAAGCTGGAGGCGATCTACCAGACCGGTATGATCACCGAGAAGGAATACAAGAGCAGCAAGGCTGAGTATGTGAGCGTATTAAACGGCTTGGACGCTTTTTTCAACAAAGTAAAGGTAAATATGCAGTACAATGAGGTTGGGTTCCTCTCCGCGGCGGAATTTGATGATTTCAAGAAAGCCACGATCGCAGAATGTTCCGATTTGACCTCCGTGTCAGGCGATGTCATGAGACAAAATCTGAAAAAGCTCCTGATTTTGTATTTATTCGAGATTCTCTCACAGGAGGAATACGATAAGATCTGCACGGACATTACACAATCCGTACAGTATGTTTCCAGTGATACTGAGGAAATGACCGTCGAGAAGATCAGCAAGTGGCCTATTTTGAAGGATTGCGAGATCATCTCCGAGGCACAGTATGAACAGTTTATCAAGCTGGTATCGGATGACACGAAGATTCGCATGAATGAAAGTCTTCCCGTACTGGAGCACAAGCTGATGCGCTTGACCACACTCTCCAAGACCTTCCTCTTTACACCGATCGAGTTTGCGGCTAAGAAGCAGGAGCTTGTGGAGGAGATGACCAATCTTGACTTTAGCTCGGAGAGCAAGCTTAAGAATCAGATTGCATGTATTGTCACCTTGAAGAAATGTGAATGGATCAATGATTCGGAATTTCAGGCGAAGAAGAACGACATTATCCGGAATGTCGCTTCCAATGACGATATTGTGGCAAGATTACAAATGTTCCGTATGCTGACCAATATGGAATTCTTGACGGAGACCGAGTATCAGGGCTTTGAAAAAGCAGTCATAGACGATATCTTCCAACCTTACAGCGATATCAGCGAGCTCCAAAAGAAGGCTCAAAACTTGATGAAGCTCAAGGACGCGGCGATTATTTCCGAGGAAGATTTCAACGGCTACAAGAAAAGGCTCCTCTCCCTCTCCTGATAATTATGGTATAATTAAGACCATATTCATGGCAGGAAACGGTCGAATGGCCATAAAAAGGGTCGGGAAGGTTTTCTCTACCTGTCACGCAAGCTAAAAAAGGCAGATCCATCTGGGTCTGCCTTTCCTATTATACAAGTCATTTTCACGTCCGCAAGCCGACGAACTCCAACAAACTCACGTCTAGAACTTCAATCCCCGGTATCTTGACACGCATGCCATGATCTCCTGCCGTCTGGGTCTTGCCAAGGATGCCGCCACATCTCTCCCCGCAAAGAGCGACTCCAAGCCCTTCTCGTCCAACTCCTTCTCCAATATATCCGCAGCCTGAGCCAACGAACGCTTGCCGTCAAAGCCTCTGGTCAAAAGCTCCTTCAGCAGATATCCCAACGCTCTCGTCTGCTCCTCGTCCCGAAGCTGCTCCAAGCCACGGAGCACCACGGTATTCTTTGCCACAGCCACCTCGTCCTTGCCAAAGGTCTTGATCTTCAAGCGATCCTCCTTCAAAAGCTGCTTGTCTGTCTGAGGCGTCCTCTTGTCCAGATATTTCGGGAACGCACTGCGTGTTGTCTCAAACACGGCAAACTCAGATGCCGCCTTTTTGGCAGTCTCCGTGATATCCACCGGAACATATTCCTTCATTTGAATCACGGTATCCGCCACATGGAAATAAGACCCGCTGCTGCCTGCCACCAGAATGGTGGAAATCTCCATGGTATCATACAGACTGTTCACCCGCTCGATAAAGGGCGTGATAGGCTCCTCCCCCGGACTTACCACCTGCTGCATCAGTCTGTCCCGAATCATGAAATTCGTGGCGGAGGTATCCTCGTCTATCAGCAGCAGCTTGCTCCCGCTCTCAATCGCTTCCATAAGACCCGCCGCCTGAGATGTACTTCCGCTGGCGTCCTCCGTGGAAAAATGCGTGGTATCCTTGCCGTTGGGCAAATGATTGATAAAAGGCGAGATATCCACATTGGCAATACTTCTGCCGTCCTCCGCGCGCAGCTTGACCGCTCCCGCGTCCGTGATGACAAGCTCCCTGCCGTCTCCCTTGATATGGTTGTAAACGCCGTCCTGAATCGCCTGTAATACAGTGGATTTGCCGTGGTAACCGCCGCCCACGAGCAGGGTGATCCCCTTGCGAATCCCCATGCCGCTCACCGCCCCTCTGTGGGGCAGTTGTATCGTAACACGCAGGGAATCCGGCGATTGAAATGCAACCGCGTCCTTCAAGGGCTTGTCTGACACACCGCTCTGTCTTGGCAGCACCGACCCGTCCGCCAGAAAAGCACACAGCCCGAGCCCCGAAAGCTCCTGTCTGACGGTCTCCTGATCCTCGCACAGCTCTATTGCCTCCTGCAATGCCTTCTTGTCTATCCGCGCGTAATATAGTGTTTTATGCACACAATCCGGCAGGATACGGAACAATATCTTGGCAAGCTCCCCCGCGTTCACGGAGCGTCCGTTTGCCGGAAAGCCAATCTCAAACCGTACTGTCACACCCTTCTCGTCCACGCGGCAGGCGGTTCTCTCCAGTACCTCCTGCCCGCAATGAGATACCGCAAGCAGCCCGCTTTTGCCGGAGCCCTTCGCCTGAAAGCTTCCTGCGCGGATCGCTGCGCCGAACAGTCTGGTCAGGTGATCCTGCAGGGTAATCCTTTGCACCTTTCCTTGGTAGTATTCCTTGGGGAATCCCGCCTTTATCATGGGCACCTGCACTGACACGCGGGAGGGCGCCGCAAAGGGGTCTCCCTGCACATGGTCGATGGAGAAAATATAATCCCCAAAATCATAGACTCCCTTCAAATCCTTGTAAGCGGGATATCCTCTGTGGTCTATGGATTTTAATTGCCTGTCTAATTCACTTGAACTTTTCATATGCTGCTATGTTCTCCTCTTTCTATTGAATTCTGCATTGTTCATATCTGCGGTTCGCTACGATTCATGTCATGGTATGTCGTGACTGATTGCAGGAGCTCTTGCTTTGGCGCATGAATCGCAGTTGCACTTCTATTATACACAGTAATATTGTAAAAAACAAGAAATTGTAGCTGCTCAAACCTCAAATCATGTTCAGCTCAAAGCATAAGATCGTGCGGGGGGTCGGCGGGAGAAGACAGGGAATGCTTTGCGGGCTGGCTGCGGTTGGGTGTTTTCTAATAGTGCGCGGGAAGGGGGTTGCGATTTGCGGGTCGGCTTTAAGGTGCATCCATGCACCGTAAAGCCTAAAATGCGCATCCGTGCGCATTTCACCCTAGGTTCCGGGCGCACTATAAGAAAACGCTCCAACCTTCGCCGAAGTCCGCAAAGCATTCCCTGTCTTCTCCCGCCTCGGCATCGGTTCATGAAGGTATGTGTGGCTTGTATATGTATGGATTATAAATATATGGCTTGGCTGTGAACAATTCTATTCTTTACAAATCTGTGGTTTTCATATACTATAAAATTATAGTAATTGTTCAGAGCCAACCTCGTAAGCATTATATTTTTTGATTTTGAATAGTTACAAATCACACTAAGGAGGACTTGATGATGAATTACACGATTGAAGGAGAACCCATGCCGGTGCTCATTTGTAATTTGGAGGACGGAGAAATGATGATCACTGAGGGTGGAGCCATGTCATGGATGACCCCCAATATGAAGATGGAGACAACCGGCGGCGGAATCGGCAAGATGCTTGGACGTGCGTTTTCCGGTGAAAGCTTGTTTTTAAATCATTACACCGCACAGGGTGGTGCGGGAATGATTGCCTTTGCATCCAGCTTCCCCGGCTCTATCCGCGCTTTCAATATAGCTCCCGGGCAGGAGATCGTTGCCCAGAAGACAGCGTTTCTGGCGTCAACCTCCCATGTACAGCTCTCCACGTTTTTCCAAAAGCGTTTTGGCAGCGGTCTGTTCGGCGGAGAGGGCTTTATCATGCAGAAATTTACCGGAGAAGGACTGGTGTTCTTGGAGTTTGACGGTTATATCAAGGAGTATGAGCTGGGCGCGGGTCAGCAGATGGTAATCGATACCGGTTATCTGGCGGCGATGAGCGCTACCTGCTCCATTGACATTCAGACCGTTCCCGGCGTGAAGAATATGCTTTTGGGCGGTGAGGGACTCTTTAACACAGTTCTCACGGGACCCGGGAAAATCTGGCTTCAGAGTATGCCCGCAGCGCAGTTGGCAGGTGTTATCCGCCCTTACATTCCCACAGGAAATTAGTCAAACCCTGTGGCATTCGCCAAACTAATTTCATTGGCTTTATGCTCATTACTCGCGGGAGTCAACGAAGCGTTGCCTGCGAGAAGCAGAGATGTAAATATAAATACAGGAGCAGGCACGGTCACCCTTGTCTGCTCCTTAATATTCCTTGTCCATACTCTCGATTCCGTACATCTCCTTGAAGCTGTCCAGATCCCTCTCGCTCCGTATCAGCATCACGTCCTCAAATTTCCCTGTGCGAATGTCCTTAAAGCCCGCCACCTGTTCTCCGTTGCAAATGCTGCACTTTAGAACAGGACGCTGTGTTTCCTTGTCATAGGTTTTCTTGTTATGGTCTTTTCCGGAAGTTTTTTTGCGAAACATTGCGATCGTGTATTTCCTTTCTTTGATATCTTTTTCTCTAAAATCTCTTGTAAAGCTCCGTCGCCTCGATCTGTTGGAGTCCCGACACCTGACCATCGCCAAGCTCCATGACCGTCAGGCTCCCGTCCTCCCGTCTCGCCA
Source organism: Muribaculum sp. (assembly GCA_023663505.1). Taxonomy (GTDB): domain Bacteria; phylum Bacillota; class Clostridia; order Lachnospirales; family Lachnospiraceae; genus Acetatifactor. The sequence continues at coordinate 21,556 of JAMPHH010000020.1, read as the reverse complement.
GATCAATCGTCACAAAATGACTGCGCACCTTTGCCGCCAACGTCTCAATCCAACGTTTCTCCTCCTCGGACAGCCGCACGTCATGCCTGTCCGCCCAATAGTCATCCACAATCAAAATCCTGCCTTCATAAACAAACACCCTATACTCCTCGGAGATTGGCATACCGCTTTTATCATGGAAGCCGATTCGCCGCAGAGGTTCAAATCGTCTCAGGACAACTCCGCCCACCAGACTCTCTCCCTGACGGCTGACAAAATTCTCAATCACACGCCCTGCCGTCTGTTGGTCGGCTGCATCAGGGATATAGCAGGCATCATACCACTCATGTTTCCTGCTTTTCACATAATCCTTGACGATACAAGCACCCTCCATTCGCGGTAATAATTCCAGTGCCTTCTCCACACTGCCTGAATCCGTCCAGACAGATTGCGGCGTCAACCCCACAAAATCCTCATACCAATTAGGAAGCAGGTGATACCTCTCATATTCCTCCGGAGTATTGATAAGAATAATATCACGCTCCTCCAAAAGCCTGTAAAAATTCCGATACAGCTCAGGCTCCATCATCCACCCGCGATAAATCGTAAGCCCCGATATTCTCTCCCCATACAATGACAGCTTCCCCTGACACAAATCCTCGTAGCTGAACAACGCACAGGAAAATCTCTCTCGGGCAGCGTCATATTCCGATTGATAATCCTCGTCTACTTGTCTTTGATATATGGGATGATTACAAAATAAAAAGTGAATCGCGCTGTCTGACATAGTCAATCCTCTATGGAAGCCCCATCTCGCCATTCAATGCTCTGGCGCAGTCTTTCCGCCTCGGCATTCAGGAAGCTTGCCGCATTTTGAGGGAGCTTGATGGGCTCTATCATATTGTTTATATAATTACACACATAAATAATCTTGCCGCAGTTCAAAAATACCCAGTCGAATCGCCTTCCCCTGCCCGACTGGGTCTGGCGCATAAATTCAAAAAGCTGTCCTGCGTCAATGTCCGCTTCCTCCCCCGGGTGCAGGAACAGGTACAAGCCGTTATGCCGCTTATGGAGATAATTGGTGTTGAGCTTCTCAAGCTTGCGCTCAAACCGATATTTCGCCTTGGATATGTAATCCTGATGCAGATTAGAGTCCGGCAGCACCGCCCAAAATCTGCCATTGTAAAAGTGAAGCCGCTCTCCGTAACGCTCCACCGCTGACTCAGGCAGCGCCTCCCGACGGCACCCGAGATAATGCTCAATAAAGCTCTCTGTCTGTCCATCGTCGGGCAAAAGTGCCTGACTGACCTCCAAGCCCAGATCCATGGTCTCGTTGATCCAGTCAGGCGACTCACTTTTTACAAAGCTCGGCTGATACTCGCTCCAAAGATACTTTAACGAGATTACCGCGTATATTTCATTTAAGAGTTTTTCATAAGCCATAGCTGCTCCTTCAGATATTCGTACCTCTGCCGCTTCTCCTCCTTGCCAAAATGCATGGCAGACTCTCGCTCCTGCAGCTCGTTTCCCTCATAGTGCAGTGTCCCTGCCCGCTCGCCAAACTGCTCGCTGGTCAGATCAAAGGTATAGCCGTCAACCACATTGTAGCAATGAACGCCGCCGTTGCCGGTTGGCATGGCATACACCTCTCCCCCGAAAATATCCTGTGCCAGAAACGCCGTGATGGAACACTGTCCAAGCGTCCTGTTCTCCTCCGACCACTCCGAGCGCATCCTAGGCGCACAGGTGTCCGCACACCAGATGGACGAGAGGGCGTCATACAGATCAAGGGGAGTCTGAATCCCTTTATAAATTGGATGCTTCGCCTTCACATTATCGGCTGTCTGAGCTCCGTAAAAATTATAGGGCATGGGAGAACCTCCTTGTTAAATATCCTTTTCTGCGACTAATCTAAAATCCGATTTTATTTTAGTCGATAGCGGTGGCTTCGTCAAGAATTACACTGCTCGTTCACATCGTTCTCCGTCGCTTTCATGGCGTCCAGAGTCATTTGGAGCAGCTTGTCCAACTCCCAACCCAATTGCTCCGCCCCTGTCCTAATGATATCTCTGGAACATCCGGCAGCAAATTTCTTGTCCTTAAACTTCTTCTTAAGACTGCTAAGCTCCATATCCGTACAGCTCCTGGAAGGACGCATCAGTGCTGCCGCCCCCACAAGCCCCGTCAGCTCGTCTGCCGCAAAAAGCACCTTCTCCATCTCATGCTCCGGCTTCACCTCGGAGCAGATTCCATAGCCGTGGCTACATACCGCATGAACCAGCTCCGGTTCCGCGTCAATCTCTGCCAAGAGCTCCGGAGCCTTCACACAGTGCTGCTCCGGATATTGCTCAAAATCCACATCATGCAATAACCCGCACATGCCCCAGAAATCCTCGTCTCCATATCCCAGTTCCTTGGCATACCAGCGCATAACAGCCTCCACCGTGTAGGCATGCTGCAGGTGGAAGGGTTCTTTGTTGTACTTTTTTAGTAAGGATAGTGCTGCTTCTCGTGTTACCTTTGTTTGCATTTTGGTGTTCTCCATTTCTTATTGTTTTGTTTGTCATCATTGCCTTATTTGGGACACTATATTTTTACCATCTAGCCCAATATCTTGATATTCACCCGTTTTTCTCCTCCCCACCCTTATAGTTATAGAGCGGCTTCAAAACCTCCCGCACCTCCACCGTTTCTCCCACGGCGTCCAGAATCTCCTGAATCCCGCGGTAGGCAAAGGGCGCCTCGTCCAAGGTCTCCTTTCCCACCGTGGGGGAATAAATCCCCTTCATTATATCCCTATACTCCGACACGGTATGGAACTTCTTCACCTCATCTCTTCTCAAAATCCGACCCGCCCCATGGGGCGCGGAGCAGTTCCAGTCCTGATTCCCCTTACCTGTCCCGAGAATGATGCCGTCGCGCATGTTGACAGGAATGATCACCTCCTGTCCTGAATGTGCCGCTGCCGCCCCTTTTCGCAGTATACCGCTCTCGTCCACATAATTGTGAACACTCTCCCCCTCGTCCTGTGCCTTCCACTTCATATTCTTAGTCAGCTCCATCAGCATAATGCCGCGATTCAGGCTGGCATATTCCTGTACCACCTGCAGATCATGCAGATAATCCTGAAGCAGCTGCCCCTCAAGATATGTCAGCTCGTAGGGTATCGGTGTTCCGTCGGGTCTCCTGACTCCTTCCTTCTTCAACCGCTTTTGACCTTCCTTGAGATAAAATTCCGTGACCTCCTTGCCAAGCCTTCTGCTGCCGCTATGGACAAACACATATATCTGTCCCTGCTCGTCCCTGTCAAGCTCCAGAAAATGATTGCCTCCCCCCAGAGTTCCAAGACTCAAATCCGCCTTGTCCTGATCCACATGCTTTGCACATGTCAAATGATTATAGTCAAACTCCACCACCCGATGATGAGGCTCCTTCCTCACCCTGCTGCCCGTGGGAAGCTTGGCGCGGATAATGGAATCCAGTCTCTGAAACTCCACCTTAGTGTCCCCGATACAGAGATAGCTGATGCCGCAGCCGATATCGATCCCGATTAAATTAGGCATCAGCTTGTCGCCGATAGTCATGGTCAGACCAATAGGTCCCACCTTCCCCGGGTGCACGTCGGGCATGAGGCGAATTTTACTGTTTTGGGCAGTCTCATTGTCACAGATTGCCTGAATCTGTGCTGCCGCATAATCCTCTAACGTCTGGGAATAAACGGTTGCCGACGTATAGACTCCTTTGATCTCTAGCATAAAACCTCCCTCACCCCATTTCTCCTATCCTCGTCCCCTCCTGCAGCATCTTTTCATATTCCTCCCACGAGATAAACTGTCCGCCCATACTCTCCAGATGCTCCGTATGGAACTGGCAGTCAATGAACAGGAATTGATGCCGCTCCAACAGCCTCGCAAATAAAATCAGCGCCGTCTTGGAGCCGTTCTCCTTCTCCGAAAACATGCTCTCCCCAAAGAAGCACTTACCGATCAGCACACCGTAAAACCCGCCTGCCAGCTCACCGTCCTCAAACGCCTCCACGCTGACGGCATAGCCCGCACCGTGCAGCCGCTGATAAGCCTCCTCCATCTCGTCCGAGATCCACGTCCCCTCCGCTTCCCTTTTCATCCGGCATCTGTGCATGGTATCCGCAAAATCCCTGTTTAAATGCAGCTCAATCTCATGCCTTTTCATGTATTTGCGCATGGAACGGGACACATGGATCTCCTTCGGGTAAATGACAAAACGCTCCTTGGGACACCACCACAGGATATCATCTCCGGGATTATACCACGGAAAGATACCGTGCGTATACGCCAGTAAAAGCCGTTCCACGCTCAGGTCTCCTCCCACGGCAAGCAGCCCGTCCTCCCTTGCGAGCGTCGGGTTGGGGAAATAAATTCTATCAGTATCTAACCCAAAAACAGGCATCTCTTTTACCTCTCACTCACCGCCCGCCGGCTTCAAGACAAAACGCCCCGTCTGCGACCGTCAGACTGCATTGCCCGCCGCCTTTAAGACTTCCAAACAATATCTCATCAACCAACAGCGGCTTAATCTCGCTTTGAATGACACGCTCTATCTCCCTCGCGCCAAATTCCGCACTGACGCCCTTCTTTTTAATCAGCTTACGAGCCGCGTCATCAGTCTCCAAGGTCACGTTCTTCTTGGCAAGCAGTCCTTGAAGCTCCCTCAGCTTCTTGTCCACGATCTGCCCCGCCATCGTCTCGTCAATGCCATGGAAGACCACGACACGATTCAGGCGATTGCGGAATTCCGCCTGAAAGGTCCTTTTGACCTCCTCCATGATCACATCTGACGTCATATCCCGCTCTCCAAAGCCGATGCCCTGCTTGCCCAGACGACTTGCCCCCGCGTTAGAGGTCATGATGATGATCACATTCCGAAAGTCCGCCTTCCTGCCCTGATTGTCCGTCAGCGTCGCATAGTCCATGACCTGCAGGAAAATATTATAGATATCCGAATGCGCCTTCTCAAATTCATCGAGCAGAAGAACCGCATGGGGGTGTCTGCGCACCTCCTCCGTGAGCAGTCCTCCCTCCTCATATCCCACATAGCCCGCAGGTGCGCCGATCAGCTTCGCCACGGTATGCTTCTCCTCATATTCGCTCATATCAAAACGAATCAAATGAATGCCCAATTCCTCCGCAAGACTTCTGGCAATCTCCGTCTTGCCCACTCCGGTAGGACCTACAAACAGCAGGTTCGCCAAAGGCTTCCCCTCCTCCAGAAGTCCCGCCCTTGAGAACTTCACCGCGTTGACCACCTGAGCGATCGCCTCGTCCTGTCCGTACACCCGATTCTTAAGACGCTCCTCCAATGTAGCGAGAGCCTCCGTCTCGTCATTTTCCACTACCTGCTTGGGAATATGACAGGTTCGCGACAGAATCTCGTCTATCAGCTCCTTGTCCACCACAGGCTTCACCTGCCCTGACGGGTGCAGGCGCAGATACGCCCCCGCCTCGTCTATCAGGTCGATCGCCTTGTCCGGCAGATACCTCTCGTTGATATATTTCGCGCTCATTTCCACCGCGTATTCCAGTACACCCTCCGCATAGCTCACGCCGTGGAATTGCTCATAATTATCCTTGAGCCCCTCCAAAATCTGAACCGTCTCCGAGACGCTTGGCTCTCTCACCTCCACATTCTGAAAACGTCTGACCAGACTCTTACTTTTCTCAAAATGCTTCTTATACTCCTCAAAGGTGGTCGCTCCGATGAAACGGACATGCCCCGCCGCCAGATAGGGCTTGAGCATATTGGAAATGTCAAAGCTTCCTCCGTTCACCGCCCCCGCCCCGATGATATTGTGTATCTCGTCAATGTAGACAATCGCGTTCTCCTCGCCGCAAATGCCGTCCATCACCTTTTTAAAGCGTTTCTCAAAATCGCCGCGGTATTGTGTTCCCGCCAGTAATCCGCCCAAATCAAGGGCAAAGACCTTCGCCCCCGCTAACGGCTCGGGAACCTCCTCCCCCTCCAGCAGTCGCGCAAGCCCGTATGTGATCGCCGTTTTGCCGACTCCCGGCTCCCCGATGTGCAGGGGATTATTCTTATCCCGCCGACAGAGAATCTGCATGGTCCTCTCCAATTCCTCCTGCCTGCCAATCAAGGGATTTACCCCGTCCAGTTCATCGTTCAGACAGCGGACATACTTGCGCCATGAGGAAGATTTCCTTCCACCCTTAGAGGCTTTTCCCTTGTCCACCCCGTCTTCCTCTGTCTCGTCCTCCGCAGAGTCATCACCGTCCTCCTCAAACATCTCATCGTCCGTCTCGTCTTCCTCTGCTGTCCCGAACATGAATCCATTCAAACCGCCCGCTCTGTTCCCCTCCGAGGACTCCTCATAAACGATTGTCAGCTCCCGCAGAAGCTCCGCTCGCTCCACGCCCTGCTTTTCCATATAATAGACAGCATAGCATTCGTTCAGCTCATACATGGCTCGAATGATATGGGGCAGCTCCACCGCCGCCTTGCCGCTGCTCTGCGCAGACCGCCACGCGAACTCGAGCACGAATCCCATACCCATCGAGAGCTCTGGTCCGTCCGCCAGCTCCACGGATTCCATATTTTCATTCAGATACTTTGTCAGACAAACACACAACGTCTTAGTATCCCCGCCGCAATTCTCAAACGCTTCAATAAAATTCTCATTCTGGCAGATCACATGCAGAGCCAGCTCCGGCGTCACGTACTCAAAACGCGCCCCCTGCGCCAACGCAAACATTTGATTGATGATCTCTGCCACTTCCTCTGATACGTGCATCTTATGCCTCCTCAACCGTCATTCGGAACGGGAAGCCCTCCTCCTTCGCCCTCGACATCGCGGCCTGCACCTTGGTCACTGCGATGTCATAAGGATACGCTCCCACTGCCGCCTTGCCGCTCTTATGCACCATCAGCATCAACCGCTGCGCCTCCGCCTCATCTTTATGGAAAATATCTATCAGGATTCCCACCACAAAGTCCATGCTGGTGAAGTCATCATTGTGCATGATCACCCTGAAGTGCTTAGGTTCCCGTATATTGATTCTTGTTTTCTCTCTGGTCTCTCCCTGTATGGACATAACTCTACCCCAGCTTCTCCTCAAATTCCTTCTCGGGAATGGGCTTGGAATAATAATAGCCTTGGGCTACATATGCGCCAATATTGCGCATAAGCTGAATATCCTCCTCCGTCTCCACCCCTTCGCATACGATCTGTGCCTCCAGATTGTTCGCCATGTTCACGATTCCGCGCATGATAGCGACCTGTCTGTCTCTGTTCTGCTGATTGAGCAGGAAGGAGCGATCCAGCTTGATCACGGACGCCGGAATCTGCTCGAACACACCCAATGAGGAATATCCCGCCCCAAAGTCATCAATGGACAGCCGAACACCCTTCCCGCGCAATGTCTCCAAGGTCTGCAGCACCGTATTCTGCTGCAGCTCCTCAATGACCAAGGTCTCCGTGATCTCAACCTCTATCAGCTCCTTGTCTATCTGATATCTGTCGAGAATCTCCTCAAACCGCTCCGCAAATCTCGGCTTGATAAAATGCATTCTTGAGAAATTGCAGGAGACCGTGACCACCCTTTCTCCCGCGTCCAAACGCCTTCTCAGCATCTTGCAGACGGATTCATAGACAAAGAAATCAATCTCCGTGATCCGCCCCGTCTGCTCATAATACGGAACAAAGAACCCCGGCGCCTTCACCGCCCCGCCCTCGGTGGGATCTAGGAATCTTACCAACGCCTCCGCTCCTACCACCTCGCCGCTGCGGATATCCACCTTGGGCTGATAATAAGTGGCAAAATCCTTCTGCACGTCCACTGAGTCCAAAAGCTTCTCCCGCTCATGACGCTCCTTGATCCTCTGCTCCACCTTCTCGTCATATACCTCAATGGCATCATCATCATTACCCCCTGTAAAGTCAAGCGCCTGACTTGCGTAATTCAGGGCGATCTGCAGGCTTTTCTCCTGCTGCGTCACAAAATAAACCCCCATCTTCACTGGCATTCGATTTTCCGTGTGCTCAAAGATATACTTTTCCACCTGATCTCTCAGGGACTCCAAGCGCTCTATCAACGCCTCCCGCTCAGTATAGCAGAGCAGCAGCGCAAAACGGTCGCCCTGATTCCTTGCACAAACCTCGAGCTTGGAATCCACCGCCTGCTTCAACAGCTCGGCAATCCCCTCCAAAAGCTTCTCCCCTGCGCTCCAACCATAAATGATATTGTAATGGCGGAAACGGGACACATTCAAATACACAACCGCATAATTGCCCCTGCGCTCCGACAACAGCTTATGCTCGCCCCAATAAATCAGATAATTCAGATTCCATATATCCATAAAGGTGTCCTTGTACATCAGCTTGCGTATCTTTTTCTCGTCCTTGACGATATGCGCCGCCACCAAGATCACCAAGACCATAAGCCCCACCAGAATCAGATTGATCTCCAGACTGTGGTTCTGGATAAAGGTGTGCAGATTGACCAAGGGATAAGTATTCTCCTTCAGCATATACTCGTTGACCGCCTTAAAATCAATCGTGGCAATCGTCTTGGTCAGGATTCCCGCGAGCAGCTCGTCCTCCTCCCGCACCGCCACATACACAGGATACCTGCTGCTGAATACATTCTTGATCTGCAGATTCTCATATTGAATCTCCGTGCGGAACAGATGCTCCACCATATAGCCGTCGCACAGGACAGCATCTACATTTCCCTGCGCTACCTCCGCAAGACACAGCTCCAGCGTGTCATAAACCCTGATGTCTAAGCCCGCCAGCTCGTCTGCCGACGCCGCCTCGTCCTGCAAGTGGGAAACAGTCGCCACCACGTTCATGTCACTCACATTCCCGCTCTCATTCATGACGAGCACCAATGGAATCTCCGCATATTCCCGCACAGCCGTCAACTGATATTCACTCAATGCCTGCCCGGAATCGGTACAGTAGACCAAGATATCAATATCGCCATTTTGCAGGGCAAGCTTAGCCCCCTGCTCGTCCGAGAAGCTCACATACTCCAACCTCTGCCCCGTCATGGCGATACTGCTCTCCAACAGCTCCCGCGACAGCCCCTTAAAGTCCCCGTCCTCCATATAGGAGAAAGGATAATGCCCGTCAGGATACCCTACGGTCAGCACCTCCGTGTCCTCAAGATATGTTTTCTCGTTAGTGGTGAGCAGAGCCGCCTTGTCAAAGCGATTATAATAAAAGGTGTTCATCAGCTCCGCTTCCAACTCAGGCTGATTCATTTTCAAATCCGCGATAGCCTGATTCAGCTCCCGCATCACGTCAGCATTGCCCGCATAGCTGATATAATAAAAGGGGCGGGGCGCAAAACGCCCGATGATACGCTGCCCCTCCCGAATCTCCGTGAAGGTATGCACCAATGCATCTACCCTTCCCTCAGAAAGCGCCCGCTGCAGCCGCTCCGTGGAGTCATACTCTGTAATCTTGGGATCATCGATTCCGTTATCCTCAAGATACTGTAAGAATTCCTCCTTCCGGACATAGCCCCTGACCATGCCAAATGTAATCTCCTGCATCGCCGCGAAATCCTCATACGCAATACCGCTGTCCGCATTCGTTGCAATCACCCCAAAGGTATAGCCGCTGGCAAGATCGGCGTATTGATAGGTCTCCGCCCTCTCCGCGGAATACTGTGCAGAGCCTACGAGATCCACCCTTTTCCCCCGCAAGAGCTGCAGGGCATGCTCCCAGTCGTCGCACTTCACATACTCTATCTCCCAATTCGTATACCGACATAGCTCGTCCAAATATGCCACGTCCATACCGCTCAGACTGCCGTCGGACATGGTAATGTGATATCCGTCCATGGGAAAAAAGGCAACCTTCACCAGCCTCTTGTCAGCCGCGCAAACATCGCCCTCCCAAACAGTCAAAAGCAGACACAGCATTGCCAGTCCAAGCAGTATCCGCCCCGTTATCCTTCGCATTCTCCTGATACCGTTCACTAAAAGCTTGATAATACCACTCCCCTTACACATTGTAATATTGTAATTAGGAATAAATTTCTACCTCTTTATCATACACTGATTTTAAAAATCCGTCCACTGATATTTTTATATGCGGGACTCCTTATTCGATAGTCAATAACCCCGCTGCAAGCAACGGGGCATGGAATTTGAAACGCTGCAAGCAGCGGGGTATTGACCCTCGCGGCATTCGCCAAATGTCCATGCAAGCATGGCCGTTTGGCTCATTGCCCGCGGGAATAAATTCCTCTGTGGCGGAAGCTCCCTGCCACATGTTCCCGTCCGAGCGATGATATTCTCTTACCACGGCTCCATCTGCCTTTGTATAGTCAATGACAAAGATTTGACCTATGTCGATTGCCATAGGATAGTTGTTGTAAGGCAGGACATTTCCCGTCTTAGGCTTATCCTTGAAGTCATCATATGCGTTTTCTATCCGCCAAAACTCCCTGCATTGATAGTCAGGAAAAATCGCTGACAAATCTGTTTTTCCAAAATAAAGCGCCGTATATTCCCTCCCGTCAATCTCTATGATATCCGTCCGATATGCGGTATTATTGAGAGCCAATGCGGTTAAATCCTCCGTGTGCAATGCCTCGCCATATCTTTGATAGAGCTGATTTGCCATACACGGAACGGAATTAGTCGTATAATCCAATGCCATGATATCAGAGTGAGCCGAACCGTATATCCCCATCACGTCAGCGCTGTTCAAGCCGTCAAACTCCCGAATGAAATTCTTAACCATCATATTCTCGCGGTATACGCTGTCGGAATGCTGATAATAATATTGCCCCTGCTCGATATTTTCCTGTGCTAACCTGTATCGCTCACCCGATTCCTGCCCCGTGGAGGCAAGATATTCCAAAAAACGTTTTCCCGTTGTATCGTATTGATGTCCGACATCTGTTCCATGGAAAATAGTTTCCGGACATTCGCTTTTGATTCTTTTATAAAAATCAATCACCTCTTGGGATTGCATCGCTGTTCCCGCCCAATCCTCATACAGCGAATCCAAAATATCGTCGTTGTCGGAGTTCAGCCATAGATTCATATACTCCGCCGTATAGTATGGAAGCTCCACAAACAGATCACGCATACCATCATTTTGATAATATGCCGACCATAGCTCAAATTCTTTGTCCATGATATCCGCAACAGAGTGCTGCTCGCCGTACAGATAGATATTCCCTGAGGATTGCGCCCTTTGGGGGAATGAATGCATAACAAAGTATCCGAGCAGGGTAAGCACAAGAACAATGAAGATAATGATACTAATCATAGCCGCTTTTCCGAACTTTTTGGTTTTCATATTCACCACTCCTCTTTCTAACTGTTTTGCGTGTACTGCAATCATAAGATTGCTGTGCGTAATCAGCGTCAATTTCGCTTGTCACTTATGTTTTCATGGTACAATATTTTTCTGCCTATTGCAAGGTTGGGAATGGGACAAAAAAGGGATATCTTACGTCGTCAAAAGTTGACACATAATTTATTTTATGATATATTGTGGACTGCTAAGGCGTAATAGGTTGAAAAATAAATTTTTCAACCGGCAATTTGTGTCTGTGCGTTACTTGACACAAAGTTGCTTATGCGCAGTTTCAACATAGTTGAAACTTGTGCCGCGCAGAAATGGGGATTAGATTGATTTGGAAAGAAACAGGTATCATGAAATGGATAAAAAAAGAAGCGCACAGACTTTGTTGCAGCTATTTATGACATTTATGAAGATTGGAGCCTTTACCTTCGGCGGCGGCTATGCCATGATTCCGCTGATTCAGAAGGAGGTGGCGGACGAAAAGGAATGGATAAGCCATCAGGACATTCTTGAGGTAATTGCCATTGCGGAAAGCACCCCCGGTCCCATAGCAATCAACGCCGCAACCTTTATCGGCTATCGGGTTCAGGGCTTCTGGGGAGCCTTCCTTGCAACCTGCGGCGTCGTGCTCCCCTCCTTCGTCATTATATCCGTGATATCTCTTGTTCTCCAACAGTTTGAAAACCAGAAAATCGTGCAGCACGCCTTTCAGGGGATTCGCGCAGGAGTTCTCGCATTGATTGTCAAGGCACTCATTTCCTTATACAAGCAATGCCCCAAAAACCTCCTGTCCTATCTCATTATGGCATTTGCCTTTGCCGCCGTAGTTTTCTGCAAAATCAGTGTCTTGGCAGTCATTCTCTGCTGCGCTGCGGTAGGCTTGGCTGCCTCACATCTGGCTGACAGAAGGGACATAGGTTGAAAAATAGATTTTTCAACCGCGAATTTGTGCCTGCGGCCCAAAGTTCGCAGATTGCGGGAAGGCATGGTTATTAGATTGAAAAATCAAAGATTTTTCAATCAGAAATTTGTGCTTGCGCCCAAATTTCCGGTTTGTGGCAAGAATGGAGGATTAGATTGATTATCGACATTATTTACTTGGAATTATTTTTGATTTTTATGAAGATCGGAGCCCTTACCTTCGGCGGCGGTTACGCCATGCTCCCCTTGATTCAGGAGAATGTTCTGGTACACGGCTGGCTGACGGAGGAAGAACTGATTGATTTTATCGCCGTCAGCGAGAGCACGCCCGGTCCCTTCGCGGTAAACGTATCTACCTATGTGGGCATGGAAATGGGCGGACTGTTCGGAGCGTTTTGCGCGACGTTAGGAGTTGTCCTCCCGTCCTTTCTCATTATTTTAGCCGTGGCAAAATGCTACGAACGCTTTCAAAAGAGCAAAATAATTCAGGGCTGTATGTCGGGTCTTAAGCCCGCTGTCATCGGACTGATTGGCGCCGCAATTGTTTCTACGGGTCAAACCGTGCTGTTCCCAAACGGAATCACCTCGTCCGTTTTATTGACGGTTCCTTTTCTCAGTTCATTGTTGATTTTCTTGACAATGCTTGTTCTCGCCCTGAAAAAAGCCAATCCGATTCTGATTATCGTGTTGTCGGGGGCGGCGGGAATCTTGGTCGGCTGTTTCTGATATCACACTCCATATCCCTCTGCCCAATATTTTCTGTTTAATTCGTATTCGTCTATATAAAAATCGTCTGGTCGCTCTTTAAAGCCGGAAAGCTTTTTATATTTTTCAATCGCCTTTTCCGCCTCTAAATTGCTTGAAAAAATTCCTAATATCTTGGTTTCTTCAGAACCGTTTTCCATCTCATAACTGTGTTGTAACAGATAGACTTTGCGATTCCCGTTCCCCACTTCGCAGGTATCCATGCGCACGCTCCTTGGATATATAATTGCATTTTTTCACCGCATTTAATTTCTGTTTTGCAGTTTTTTGAAGATATATTTATATAAATCTCCTAACCTCTATCCCTTCCCTGACAAGCTGTGCAAAACGTTCCCCATCCTCCACAGAGCCCGCCACAGTTCCATAGTGGGTAGGAATTGCCAGCTTCGGCTCTATTCGGTTCACCAACTCAGCCGCCTCCTTGTAATTCATGGTAAACTTCCCACCCGCAGGCACCAAAGCCACGTCACAGGACACCTGCTGATTCTCTGGCGTGATATCCGTATCACCTGCCACATAATATGTCACTCCCGCCATAGTAACGAGATATCCCACATACCCCTTACCCTTCAAATGAAAGGGCTTCATGCGGTTATACGCTGCAACCGTCTGAACCGTGAGTCCTGCCACCTCTATCGTCTCACTCGGGTTGACAAACCTCACATTCGCCACGCTTTGCTTTGCTTCCTGCCCTTTCATGCATTCCGGCAGGACAAGCAGGGTTCCTTCCTTTTGTACCTTACGTATGTCCTCCGGCGAGAAATGATCAAAATGGTCATGTGTCACAAAAATCACATCTGCGTCATGCCACTCCTCCGCAACCTCATATGGGTCGAAATACAGAACCTTCTCGCCCGTGATTTTAATACTGCTATGGGTAAGCACCCTCACTTCCTCATACATTGTTTGTCCTTCTTTTCTATAAATATATCTCCAAACAGAATATATATTAATATTTTATTTGATGTTTTTATAATTTTATGGCAAGAACCTTTTCTCGTCTTTCGAGTATCTAACAGTGTCACTTAATAATGGTTGGGTGACATGGGGGTGCGATTCCGCAACGAAATTCCATTTCAGTATTCCTCTCCTAAAGGTTCAGTGTTTCTTGAACATACTGTTCCTTTGCCCGAAAACTTTTCTGCGCCCCCTGTATCACCGTGTCAGTGTCCTTTACAACACCGAGCAGCAAAGGGGAATTCTTGTCATGGTATTTGTAATTTTCAAATGCCCTCCGCGGGGTTTTGTTGGCGTAGCAATATTTACAACCGTTCATGCAGGTATCATAAGCCCCTATATCCCTGCTTTCAATACAGTGGCAGCCCTGCCGCATCCCTTTATGCTTTAAGTCCCTGAACATAATGCCGTTTGCATTTTCCAAGACATCAAGCGTCATGCAGCCGGAAGCATGGATACCGTAGCGGGTATAATCCCCGTTTGTTCCACAGGTTTGGATATAGATGCCATATTTTTCAGCAATCGCCCCTAATCCCTGCGCCAGTAAATCCTTATCCTGTTTGGACAGCGGGATAAGCTCCGGCATATTGCTTTCCAACTTTTTATACATTTCCACAAAGCTGAAAATGCAGCGGTCAATGTGAGGGGAAAGCATCTTTGCCATGCGTTCAAAGGTTCCCAAATGCCGCTCTATGGTATATTCCTTTGTCAGCAGGACAGGGTCATATCTCCATGAAACACGCTGTTTTCCTACTAAAGCAGACAGCTCCTTCAAGGTTTCCATGCTCTCGTCTATGCTCGGAACGCCCGGCTCGATATCCTTTCCATATGCGGTAATCGTGTAATGGAAATAGGTATGAAAGTGGTCTGTAATCTCATGCAGGCACGGGAGTATCGGCTTGTAATTCTTAGAGCAGAAGACAACGCAGTCCACCGTGTCCGGAGTCAGTTCATAGCGCGTCACCTTGTTGGGGAACAGGGGATTTCTCGCCAATACATACCCTTCCGCAAAGCGGTTCAGCAGCCATTCTGTGTAATATTGGACGGTATCTGTCCGTCCTCCGGTGTTTATAATCATTGTCACCTCCACAACTGCCAAGTTTTTCAGTTCTATAAATTGGGATTTGTCAATTCCTAATTACTGATATTCTTCTCTCAATATCTCATGTGGAGCTTCAATTTCATTTGCAATCGTATGTTCTGTCAATTCAGACAAGAGTTTTATTTTCGCATTGATAATTGGTCTCATACAGTTTGGAACATGTTCTTGATGTGCTCTGTGAATAGCCACACATTCTTTGCAATTACCATGATAGCGACAGGCTTTTTTACATGAGCAATGGTCTTTATCTTTGAATTCTTCTCTGAAAGCAGAAGCAAATTCTTCTTGTAACTGTAATCCCTCCTGCCGATTTCCTTTGTGGAATTGTTTCATCGCCTCTAATTCTTTTTGATTGCCCTCAATAATCATTGTGTATCCTCCGTAAATTCCAATTTTAATTCATCTAATGTGGTGTCCGTATCTTCAATGACATCATGTAGCAGCGCAACTGTGCAAGATTTTTCTTCTTCCATCTGCTCTGCTAAATGATATGGGTGAAAAATATATGGAACATTATTATAATCCACTTGTCCTAAATGTGCTTCGTAGGCATATTTCATAGCCTTGATCGTCATTGGTGTATAAACCATCTCTCTACCTCATCAACTCCCGATTGTGATTTGATAACTTTCAAGGGAAACAAAATCACATAAAGCATTATAACACAATATAAATAAGGCGAAAAGAACTGATTGGAATTTGTTTTATTTCCTATTGAAAATTTATAGAGAATCTATTGACAAGTATCCGTTTTCGGACTATTATATAATAAGTCTGAAAACGGATACTTATTTTTACCATAGGAAGGGAAAACTATATGAATACCTTAAAAAAACAAATTATCGAGATCAACCAGCTTTGCAATGAAAGTGATGAGATCTACCATAATATCGCACAGAGGTATGCTCTTACCGACAGTATATACTGGATACTGTATATACTGTACAACTATGACGAACCTGTTACACAGGTAGATCTGTGCAATAGCTGGTCATATTCAAAACAGACGATCAATACTTCCATTACGGCGATGTTGAAGAAAGAGTGGATCACATTGGAGGTAATCCCGAATACACGTAACAGAAAGCGAATTGTGCTTACAGAAATCGGAAAGCAGTTCTGTGAAAAGGTAATAGGGGAAACACAGGAAATCGAGCAGACGGCTTTTTCCAGAATTTCAGGGGAAGAAAGAGAACTTTTTATTTCCGTTTTTCGCAAGATCAACCGATTCATGCAGGAGGAATATGAGAAAAAACACTCTCCTGCGGTAGATTGATCCATGTACCGTAAAGAGCAAAAAGGTCAAAGGAGATATATTTATGAAAATCATAACGATAAGCCGCGAATTTGGGAGCGGCGGCAGGGAACTTGGAAGACGGCTGGCGGACGAACTTGGCTTCGCCTACTACGACAGGGAAATCATCAGCAAAATTGCAGAAAACCTTAAAATAGATGAGCAATATATTGAAAAGGTTCTGGAACGTGGTCTTGTTGCAAACTACCCTTATATCTCCCGACGCAGCCTTACGGTACAGGTGTATGCTCAAAACCAGACGGCAGGCATTCTTGCGGAACAGCACAAGGTGATCCGTCTGTTGGCGGAAAAAGAAGACGCTGTCATAGTAGGAAGAAACGCTGATATTATCCTGCACAGTATGCGACCTTACCGTATTTTTGTATATGCAGATATAGAGACAAAGCTGGAGCGCTGCAGGCAGAGAGCCACAAGTGATGAAAATATGTGCGGTTATGAGATGGAGCGGCGCATGAAGGTGATTGACAAAGCACGTGCCTCAAGCCATGACTTCCTTTCCAATTACCACTGGGGGGACAGACGGGCATATGAATTGTGCGTGAATACGACAGGTGTCGAAATTCCCGAAATTGTATCCCCGCTGGCAATGCTTGCGGGAGAGTATTTTGAAAGGAAAAAAGAATATGGCTGCAAAGATGAAAATCCAATTATCTGACCATTTTAATTATAAGCGCCTCCTGCGTTTTGTTATGCCGTCGATTGTGATGATGGTATTTACTTCTATCTATGGTGTTGTAGACGGGCTGTTTGTCTCCAATTATGTGGGGGACACCGCCTTTGCCGCGATCAACCTGATCATGCCCTTTAACACGATACTGGGCGGCGTGGGCTTTATGCTGGGAAGCGGCGGCAGCGCTTTGGTCGCCAGAATATTGGGGGAACAGAAAAAAGAACAGGCAGACCGTTATTTTACCATGATGATATGGGTATCGGTTATTGTGGGCATTGCCCTTACTGCTATGGGGCTTGCTATCATGAAACCTGTTTCGCTTCTGCTTGGCGCGACGGAAGGAATGCTGCCCTACTGTGTCCTGTATGGTTCCGTCACAATGGGCTTTACTGTTTCCTTTATGCTGCAGTATGCGTTCCAGAGTTTTCTGATCGCGGCGGAAAAACCAAAGCTTGGTCTGTGGGCTACCGTTGCGGCGGGTGTGGCTAACATGGCGCTGGACGCTTTGTTCATAGCTGTATTCAGATGGGGCGTGACAGGCGCCGCTCTTGCCACAGGCTTGAGCCAGTGCGTGGGGGCGGTGATACCGCTTATATACTTCCTGCGCCCGAACAGCAGCCTTTTGCAATTGGTAAAGACAAAACTGGAAATGAAACCGATTCTGAAAGCCTGCGCCAACGGTTCCTCCGAAATGGTATCCAACTCCACCTCCGCGGTGATAGGCATTTTATATAATTTTCAGCTTCTAAAATATGCGGGGGAGAATGGGGTTGCCTCTTACGGAGTGCTTATGTATGTACAATTTGTTTTTGCCGCGATTTTTATCGGATATTCCATGGGATGCGCGCCTGTGATCAGTTACCATTATGGCGCGGGAAACCATAAGGAACTGAAGAACCTGCTGAAAAAGAGCAATATCCTTATGTATATGACCGGCGCCGCAATGGTGGTGGCGGCACAGCTCCTCGCCGTCCCGCTGGCGAAGCTTTTTGTAGGCTATAACCCGGTATTGTTTGACATGACGGTGCGAGCGCTGCGGATTTCCACGATATCCTTTTTCATCGTAGGATTCAATATTTTTGCCTCGTCCTTTTTTACCGCGCTCAATGATGGCGGAGTGTCGGCGGCGATTTCCTTCCTGCGTACTTTTATTTTCAAGATGGCGGCGATCCTGCTCCTGCCGCTCCTGTTCAAGCTTGACGGGATATGGCTCGCAGATGTGACGGCAGAGATTTTTGCCTTTGCTATTTCGATTATATTCTTATTTGCAAAGAGAAAAAAGTATCAATATATGTAACGGTTCTTTGTGATTTGGAAAGGAGCATTGCAATGAAAAAGATAATGAAAACACTGCTGACGGCAATAGGGATCCTATCGGCTGGCTTTGGTGCCTATGTATTATGGAATGATTATGTCCAAAAGAAAGAACAACATAAAAAGGCATTAGAAGCAGAAGAAAGAGCTGTGTTTATAGCGCGTTTGAAAGCCCGCGCCCGTGCAAAGGCGGCAGCAAGGGCGGAGGCTGCTTTGAAAGAGGAAGCCTGAAGGTTCCAGAACGGAGTGGACGAATTTTCCATCGCCCATATCTATCTGTTTTCGGACAATGCGGCTCCTATCGACAGGGATATCTGCAACGCCGTATTTCGGGGGCATTCATGGATGTTTACAACAAGGTCAGTGAAAAGCCGATGCTCATCACCGATGCAGACCGTGAGAAAATGCATTCGTATGAGATGCTAATGTATCTGCACAGGCTTTGAGCGGTTTGTTGAGCGCTTTTAGATTGCTATGGATTAGTGCTTGGATAAAAAAGTGAAGGGTTGAGGAATATGGAAATGGGCGCAATATCCGATTCAGAACTTGACGAGAAGATGCAGGAATTGTATGTACGCAGCACAGCGTTTCTGGAAGATGTGGAAGTCCTGAATGACCAGATGCAGGAATATTACCCGCAGCTCTTGAATGTAGAGCGCACAGATGCTATGACAGAGAATGTTAAGCACAGGGCGGAAAAGCTGACTCATGTCAGTGACGCTCTGTGGAAAGCCTCATCTCTGGTCTATGGTATGAACGATGAGTTACTCGCCCGATGGGGCGATCTTAGAAGGGCGGACAAAAAACATGGCATTTTTTCCCCGCCGGCTAATGCGGCTATCGACATAGCGGAGCAAAGCACAGGTCACTTTGCCAAAGGCTTGAATTACTACAAGCTGTTTATCCTGTGTTTAGTGGCTAGTTTCTTAGGTGTGGTCATTGAAATGCTTTTTGTACTGGTAACTCGTGGTATCCTGATGAGCCGGGTCGGTCTGGTGTATGGACCGTTCAACCTGCTTTACGGCGCGGGAGCGGTGGTGCTGACTCTGGCACTCTATCGGTTTAGGAACCGGGGCGGCAGCCTGTCCTTTCTTGGTGGCATGATAATCGGAAGTACCATGGAATATATCTGTTCGTGGGTGCAGGAGATAGTATTGGGCTCAAGGTCGTGGGATTACAGCCATATCCCTTTCAACATCAACGGTCGCATCTGTCTGATGCACGCCGTATTTTGGGGTATCTTAGGCGTGCTGTGGATCAAGAATATCTATCCCCGGCTGACCCGGTGGATTTTGAAACTTCCCAAGAAAGCAGGGAAAGCCGCTGTTTGGACTCTTACCGTATTGTTTATGCTCAATATAGTTATCTCCGGAATCTCCGTGTTCCGATGGAGCCAGCGGGTGGAAGGTATCCCGGCCAATAAGCCGTTTTGGGAAACAGTGGATCAATGTTTTCCTGATGAACGGATGGAGCGTATATTCCCCAGCATGAAATTTACCACAAAATAACAAAAGTAAAGGAAAAACTGTTATGCAAATCGCACTGTTTACAGATACATACTTGCCCCAGATCAACGGGGTGGCTACCCATGTAAAAACACTGAAGGAGGGACTTGAGCTTATTGGACATACCGTCCTTGTGGTGACTGCGGACACTGCAATCAGGAGCCACTACATAAATGATGGTGTCCTTCACTGTCCTGCTGCCACCTTGAAACATCTCTATGACTATGGAGCCGCGTCCTCCCACAACAGGGAGCGGGATCGGCTGCTGGATGATTTCGCCTTTGATGTTGTCCATATCCACACTGAGTTCGGAATCGGCTGGTCGGGGGTGGAGACTGCCCGCCGGATGAAAATCCCTCTTTTCTACACCTTACATACTATGTGGGAGCAATATCTCCACTACATTGTCCCTCGCCCAATGATTCCCATTGCCCGAAAGGTCATGAGGGAGTATATCGGCTACTATGGGGAGATTGCCGATGAGGTCATCGGTCCCTCGGCAAGAGTACAAGGCTTTCTGGAGAGCTGTGGAGTACACCGCCATATAAATGTGGTGCCAAATGCCGTGGAGTTGGAGTATTTTTCCAGAGAACAGGCAAATGCTCAGTGTGTACAGTCACTTCGGATGCGGTACGGACTTTGCCCGGAAGATTTAGTTCTGTGCTTCTGCGGACGTCTTGGGCAGGAAAAAAGTATTGATGTTCTGTTGGATATGTTCGCTGCCCACAGCCAGCCTGACGACCATATTAAGCTTGTGATTATTGGAGATGGTCCGCAGGCTCCCGCTCTGCGGGAACAGGCAAAGCATCTGGGCATCGCAGGCAGCGTGATATTTGTCGGTGGCGTTCCCCATGATCAGGTGCGGGAGGTATATGCCTGCTGTGACCTCTTTGCCACAGCGTCCCGCACAGAGGTCAACTCAATCTCCATGCTGGAGGCCATGGCTATGGGGCTGCCCGTTCTCCATATCGTAGACGAAGAGAACCCCGGACAGGTGCAGGAGGGAGTCAATGGTCTGCCTTTCCGCACGGCAGAGGAATTTCATGAAATTATCCAAGACTTCCAAAAGAATCCCGGCACTCTTCGGCAGATGCAGATCTCCACGGTGGAGTCCGTCCGCACTGCCGGTCAAGAAGGGCTTGCCCGCCGTATGGAGGCTGTGTACCTGAAAAAGCTGGCAATCTCTCTGCCGCACAGTGAGTAACTTGAGTACACTGGCAATTCCATTAAATTATGCTTAATGGTTACCAACAACTTATACACCTCATTTCCCCTCACGGGCATGAAAAACCTGAGATATCCCACTATTCAAAAACCTCCGCACCTAAAGATATCGCAATTTCTTTTAATTTAGCCAATACTCTTTCTGAGTAATTATCACAACCGATACGTCCTTTTTGATATATGATTTCACAATCGTCAAAAAGTACCCTTCCCTCTATTTTTATCTTTAATTTCTGTTTTGTAATAGGGTTGATACCTTCTCCAAATTCTCTTAAAACTAAATCCTTATCCGTTTTAACATAATTCAACCATTCCTGCAATGTTATATCCTTTT
Source organism: Muribaculum sp. (assembly GCA_023663505.1). Taxonomy (GTDB): domain Bacteria; phylum Bacillota; class Clostridia; order Lachnospirales; family Lachnospiraceae; genus Acetatifactor. Next base: position 144 of record JAMPHH010000020.1, on the reverse strand, counting down.
CACGTTCTATGTATATATCCATTATTCTTCTCCTTAGCCCTTTGAGGATCAAGAAAGTCCCCTTATTTACTTGTGTTCGTTTGTCACCTTCCCGCCCTGCGTCTGTTGGTTAGTTGGAATAGGTGACTTAGAAAATATCCATTA
>JAMPHH010000001.1:159269-187737 GCA_023663505.1 Muribaculum sp. | reverse complement strand
GGCGGCATTTATACAGGCTTTATTTGGAAATATCTGCTGGGAAAGTTGAGTTATTGATTATTCATACATTTGAGCTCACAAATTTCTAATAATCATATGCAAAATGCAGTCTTATCATAATAAAATGTGTAAGCAAGACGATAAGCCGGGTTATGTCAAAGGATCACATTGATCCCCGGACGATCATCTATCTAGCACGGCTGTTACCAGCCGCGTCAAGCGACCCACCTGAAAGCAGGTCGGGCAAACCTGTCGCTTTCATTTTGGTCTTGCTTCGGATGGGGTTTACATGGCTCCGCCCGTTACCGGACGGACGGTAGTCTCTTACACTGCCTTTCCACCCTAACCAAGCGAAACGCTAAAGCGTATCGCCGAAAGAACCCGCTTAAGCATATTCTTTCTGTCTGGGGATTTCCCAAACCGGCGGTTTATTTCTGTTGCACTGGCCTTGGAGTCACCTCCACCGGACGTTATCCGGCATCCTGCCCTGTGAAGCCCGGACTTTCCTCACCCGCACACTTCCGTGTCCGGCCGCGATCGTCTGTCTTACTTACACTCTGCCATTATAGCCTTTTTGCCATGGAATTTCAAGCGGATTATGCCACTTCCCTGACAGAAGGCGCATCCTCCCGCGTCTGAGTTCTCCGTCCAAACCGCTCCCACAGCCGCGCGGCTCTCTCCACAAGCTCCCAATACCCCATGACCGCTATGGGAAACATTATCACATAATAAGGCATGATATATCTTGCCTTTGCCTCCCAAATCAGACTGAACAGGAAGCCGCCGATCAAGGTCACCGCCATTAAATGCTGCAAAATATTGCTTTTCGCCCGCACAGCCAAGACAAAATACAGCAAGATCCCCACATAGATCACGAACTGCATCCTGTCGCAGACCAGCAGCAGATTATCAAACGCCTCCAGCTTCAACCGGTCAATAAAGGCTATCTGCTCCTCCTTGAGCGGCTCATGAAATTTATTGCCAAAATACAATGATTGATACAACGGCTCGTTCCACTGAGACAGCGTCTTCTCCCGATAAAACCACAACGCATAGGCAGGGTCTGCCCGAAATTCCCCAAGCCGTTGACAGATATCCTGCTTGGAGATCTCAGCCGCCACCGCCGGGTCGTTTCCCGCCTGCTCAAACACCTCAGCACAATAGATAGTGTACCAGCCACATCTGTCATAGATATCCTGCATCCCCATGGAAATATAAGACAACGATGGCATCCCTTCCGCATGGGGCAACCCCGAGCGAAGCTCATACATTTTGAAAACACCCTGATAGAGCATCACGGGCAAAAGCACCGACAACGCCAACGCCATCAGAAGCCTGTAATCCTTTTTACGCAAAATATAGACAGCCCCCACGATGCACAGCGCAATCAGAAACACCGCGCTATGAAGCCGCACAAGCAGGGCAAGGGTCGTTGCAAGCACCAGCGCCGCCAGCCAGCGCACACGCCCTGTCCGTTCATATCGAGGCAGCGCCCACGCCGCCAGCATCATGAAAAAAATACTTGGCACATCCCCATAGACCCAGCCCGTATAAAAGATCAACGGCAGACAGCCCGTCATGATGATCGAGTACATAATTACCGCACCGCAATTCTGCGTCATTTCCCACAGAATCCGATATCCCAGCCAGACAATCCCCGCCGCCAACAGAGTACACAGCACCTGATAGGCAAAGTAATTCTGCAGTCCGACCACCAGATACAGAAGCTCCAGCATCGCGATCAACGGCAGTTGGTGAGGACACAGCCCACAATAAGCCCCGGGCTTCAAAAATGAGAAATCTCCCTTTAAAAAGTAAGCTGCCGCACCATAGACAAACGCCTGATCCCCCTCAGGCTTCCTGTCAACAACGCTGATCCACCAATAGCCCCAGCCGCCTGTCCACAGCATGGAGAACGCCACAAAAGCGCGCATGACCCACTCCTGAAGCCTGACAGACACCTGCCTTGCCATGAACCAAAGCGTTCCCACCAATACAACCCCAAGCGCCAAGGCAAGACAATTGCCCGCCATGGAATCCTTGACATTATGGGCAATTTCGTCCCCGCCCACGATCATATACTGCGTGTAGCGCAGAGAATACCACGTCAACCCAAGAAAGATCACAGCCCCTATGATCCGCACTATCCAATTGGCGGCTGCGGTCACCCGATCTCCCAGCCGATTATCCTCCGTTGTTCCTTGTTGCATCTCTCCAACGCTCCGCTTGTCTCTTAAATCCTTCATCTAATAATTTACACACTTCCCGTCATGCCGCCAACGGCGGCACAAACAATCCGTGAAGAACGCAGTTTTTATACCCTGAAACAGCTTCCCCCCACAAACTCCCTACAGATAGAATTATTGGGAAGGCTTTCGCTCGTAACATTCAAGAAATAACTCAAAAACTTCAACAACCTCTTTGCCTCATAATACTCCGGCGCATCCTTGGGTATCTGGAACAAAAGCGGCTCTGCGAACTGCTTCAACACCGCCAGCTCATAGATCAAAGCCGAATTAAACATGGCGTCTGCGTCCTCTTGGAAGGGGAAGATATTCTCCTCCTCACCCCTGCGCACGGAGGGCCACATCTGGATCGTCCTTCTCGCATCAGACCCTCTGGTTCTCGCGTCCCTCACCATGCGGCGCAGAAGCCTTCCGTCCGTGGTGGGGATTCGGTTATGATTATCAATATTCAGAGTGGTCAACGCGCTGATATAAATCTTAAACTTGCTCTCCTTAGGCAGCGCATAGGACATCTTATCATTCAAGCCATGAATCCCCTCAAGCACCAGAATATCGTCCGGTCCGAGCTGCTTATAATTGCCCAAGTATTCCCGCTTGCCGAGCTTGAAATTAAAGGTGGGCAGCTCCACCCGCTCGCCCTTTAGCAGTCTGCACATATCCTCGTTAAACTGCTTTACGTCCAAAGCCTCCAGACACTCGAAATTGTAATCGCCGTTCTCGTCCCTCGGCGTAAACTCCCTGTCCACAAAGTAATCGTCCAACGCGATCGGGTGCGGCGTCTTGCCCAAGGTGCGCAGTTGTATGGACAATCGATGTGAAAAGCTGGTCTTGCCGGAGGAGGAGGGACCCGCTATCATGACAAACTTCACGCCCTCACGATTCACGATCTCCTTGGCAATCTCGCCAATCTTGCGCTCCTGCTCCGCCTCCTGCATGAGGATAAAATCACTCAAAGAGCTCTTGCAGATCTCGTCATTCAGATCGCCCACGTTCTCAATCCCAATCTTGCTCCCCCAGTCCTCAGAGGACGCCAAGGTTCGGAAAAGCTTCTTCTGCTCCTTAAATGGCGCAAGCTCCAACGGCTTCCTGATCGTGGGCAAAAGCAGCATAAAGCCGCCCTCATATTCCATCACGTCAAAGCATTTCACATACCCCGCATTGGGCATCATATATCCATAATAATAGTCATAATACCCCTCTATCTCGTAGATATTGACCTGAGAATTCATGCGGTAGCGGAAAAGCTTTTTCTTATCCTCCATATTCTGTCTCTTGAACAGATCCATCGCCTCGTCCAAGGGACAGGTCCGCTTCATGAAGGGAGTCTTCGCCGCCACAAGCTCCTGCATACGAGCCTTGATCTTGGCCGCGTTCTCCGCCGTGGGCGCGATCTCCTCCCCCGTGCCGACATAGTATCCGTGACCCACGGTGAATTCCACCCTGCAATTTTGGGCACATTTTGCGCCAAACACATCAAACACCGCCTTGAAAAAGAGCATCGTCGCCGTGCGCACATAGGTCTTGTGCCCCACGTCGTCCTTCAAGGTAAAAAATGTGATCGTGCAATCTCTGTTGATCTTCTTAAAAAGCTCCCTGATCTTGCCGTTGGCGGCGACCACCGCGATCATGTTGTCATATCGCTCCTGATATTCCTGCACGACCGTCTCATAGGTCGTCCCCCTCTCCACCTGCTTCTGTACTCCATCAATCGTAACTGTAACCGTAGCCATAAGTCTGCCTTCCCTCCTTAAGTAATATGTATACTTATTTATATGTACTTAAACATACAGCGAGAGTGCTGTCTCCAAATCTGCGATCTCCGCTTCGTTTTCCGACAGGCTCCGCTCCAGACGCGCGCTCCCACCTTGGATATCCCTGCCGCCTAGAAGCTGAGCCCGCACGGTCTGACATTGCTTTAGCTGTTTTTCCAAATATTCCCGAAGCACAAGATGCCGTCTTTGTAAGAGCAGCGCGCCATATTTGTCGCCAAGCCGCTCCCATTCCCCGTCAGACGCTGCTCCTCTTGGCTGTATCACGCTGCTTGGCCGCTCAGCCCCTTCAGCCAAAGCCCCGTGTCCGCAATCCACGCGAAAAAAAAAGTAATATTTTCCGTCCTCACACAAGATATTTTCATCTGCCACATGGAATCCCCGCTCCCGAAGAAAGCGGCGAAACTGCCAAAGCTCGGACTGGGGCTGCAGGATCAATTCCCGAAAGCCCGCCACCACATCAGGACTGTCCGTCAGTATCCTCTGCATCAGCCTTCCGCCCATGCCTGCGCAGACAAGGGTTTCAGCTTCTCTCGGCTGATACCCCGCAAGCCCGTCGGAAAGTCTGGTCTCTATGTATGCGGAAAGCCCCCACTCCTGCACATGTGCCCTCGCCGCGCCAAGCGGTCCCTCGCGCACGTCGCTGGCTATCACTCTGGGACTGATGCCCTGCTTCACAAGGTAAATTGCCAAAAAACCATGGTCACAGCCCACATCCGCCACCACCCTGCCGGGCGTCACCAGCTCGGCAAGCGCGCGCAGTCTCTCGGACAAATGCACCCTCCTGTCCATATTTAATCCAGATAATCCTTCAGCTTCCTGCTGCGGCTGGGGTGGCGCAGCTTTCTCAGAGCCTTCGCCTCAATCTGTCTGATACGCTCACGGGTGACATTGAACTCCTTGCCAACCTCCTCCAGTGTGCGGGCTCGTCCATCGTCCAGACCAAAGCGCAGACGAAGCACCTTTTGCTCCCTCTCCGTGAGTGTGCCGAGCACCTCCACAAGCTGCTCCTTCAAGAGCGTGAAGGCGGCGGCGTCCGCGGGCACGGGCACATTGTCATCCTGGATAAAATCTCCGAGATGGCTGTCCTCCTCCTCACCGATGGGGGTCTCCAAGGACACCGGCTCCTGACTGATCTTTAATATCTCACGCACGCGGTCAACGGGCATGTTCATCTCCTCCGCGATCTCCTCCGGAGACGGCTCTCTGCCAAGCTCCTGCAAAAGCTGACGGCTCACCCTGATCAGCTTGTTGATGGTCTCCACCATATGGACGGGAATGCGGATCGTCCTCGCCTGATCTGCGATGGCGCGGGTGATTGCCTGACGAATCCACCATGTCGCATAGGTCGAGAACTTATAGCCTTTGCGATAATCGAATTTTTCCACAGCCTTGATAAGCCCCAGATTGCCCTCCTGAATCAGATCAAGAAAGAGCATCCCGCGACCCACATAACGCTTCGCAATGCTGACCACCAGACGCAGATTCGCCTCCGCCAGACGCTTCTTAGCCTCCTGATCCCCCAGCTCCATGCGCTTTGCCAGCTCAATCTCCTCCTCGGCAGACAGGAGCGGCACCTTGCCTATCTCCTTCAAATACATGCGCACAGGGTCCTCTATGCTGACTCCGTCCGGCACAGATAAGTCAATGTTCTCCGCATCTACCTCGTCCTCGTCAGAGAGAATGATCTCCTCGTCGTCTATGTCATCCTCCTCAGTGATGCGCAGCACATCTACATTATTCTGATCCAGAACCTCTAAGATCTTCTCAAACTGTTCCTCCTCCAGCTGCATGTCAGAGAAAAATTCGCTGATCTCCTGATATTCCAACACATTTTTCTTCTTCTTTGCCATCGCCAGAAGCTCTTTTACCTTCTCGTCAAATTTTACCTGTGTGTTTTCGTCCATTTTGTAGTTCCATCCTTCCCGGGAATTCTATTCTTTCCGTATTTCAAGAGCTGACACAATATAATCCGCACTTATTTTACGCCTTAGCTCTGCATATTTTGCACTTAATTCTACCCTTATTCCAAAGAAATATGCGTTTTTGCCAGTTGTTCCAAGTCTTTTTTGCCCTCCACCGCCTTGGTCAACGCATTCACGTCCGCCCCCAGCCGTGACGTATAGTATTCGTAGCTTCCCCGCTTTACCGAGAGCAGGATATCATGAAGCGCCTTCTCCCGCTCCTGCAGCGTGTCAAGCTTCGGCAGCGAGGTGTGGAACAGCTCCGCCGCCTGACTCTGCTCCTCCTCGTCCTCGAACATGCTGATGATGCTCGCCGCTTGGAAGCCGCCCTGCTCCAAGCCTTCAAACAGCTTCCTTGCAACTCTTTGGTACAGTTCCTCCGTAAAATCCTCCGGCGTGATGTACCTTTTGATCTTCGCATAGACGTCGGGCTCGTCCACAAGCCAAGTGAGCAATAGCCTCTGCGACCTTTTCAGCCCCTCCTCCGGCGTCTGCTTCCGACTGATTCCCGATCGGGGACGCTCTATGGGCTTGGCGGAGCCTGTGGCGGCAGCGTAGCCTACCACCAGCTTGCGCAGGCTGTCTATGCCTATAAAATACTTCTCCGCAATCGCCTGCAGATAATTCTCCCGCTCCACCTCCTCGGAAAATTCGCATAATTTCCTCGCGATCTCCCTGTGGAACCTCGTCTTCTGCTCAGGGTCCTGCATATCATATTGCTCGGCAAGTATCCGTATCTCAAAGAAAAAGCTGTTCTCCGCTTGGTCGATGCGCTCCTGAAACGCCTCCTGTCCCAGATTCTTGATAAATTCATCAGGGTCCTTATAGGGCTTCATATTGATAACCTTACCGACAAGACCCGCATCGCGGAGCAGCCCGATTCCCCGCAGGGCAGCCTTGACCCCCGCCCCGTCGCTGTCATAGGCGAGCAGCACATTGTCCGTATAGCGTCTTAGGAGACTCGCCTGCTCCGGCGTGAAGGCTGTCCCAAGGGAAGCCACCGCTTGTGTAAAGCCCGCCTGATGCATGGCGATCACGTCCATATAGCCCTCGCAGATGATCAGATTCCCCCGCCTTGCCGTCCTCGCGAAATTCAATCCATAGAGATTGCGCCTCTTGTCAAAGATCGGCGTCTCCGGAGAGTTTAAGTATTTGGGCTCCCCGTCCCCCATGACACGTCCGCCAAAGCCGATCACCCGATGATTGATATCCTGAATCGGGAACATGACCCGATTCCAGAATTGGCTCTTTAAGCCATGCCGCTCGGAATAGCTCGCGACTCCCGCCTCCCTGATCAACTCGTCCTCAAAACCCTTGCTTCTCAGATACCCCACCAGTGCGTCACCGCTTTTTCCCGCATAACCCAAGCCGAACTTATGCATGGTCTCCGCCGTCAGTGCTCTTTTCTCCAGATACCGCTGCCCGACCTCCCCATGGGGGGAGCGAAGCTGATAATAGAAGAATTTGGCAGCCTCCTTGTTGATCTCCAAAAGCCTCGCGCGCTTCCCTGCCCGCCGCTTCTCCTCCGCCGAATACTCCACCTCGGGGAGATTGACCCCTGCCCGCTCCGCCAGCATTCTGATCGCCTCGGGAAAGGTGTAATTCTCATACTGCATCACAAAGGTATATACATTGCCGCTGACCCCGCAGCCAAAGCAGTGATACATCTGCCTGCTCTCCGACACGGCGAAGGAAGGGGTTTTCTCATTGTGAAAGGGACAGCACCCCCAATGGTTGCTCCCTTTCTTCTGCAATCGCACATACCCCGATATCACGCCCACTATATCATTTTTAACTCTGATCTCCTCTACCAGCTCCTCAGGGTAGTACATCCGCCATAACCTCCCGCAAGCCCTCTCTCGCCATAGAACAGCGAAAATGTCGGTCGTTCCTTAAAACTGCCATGATTTCGGTACAAAAATATCATTATAGATCGCTATGGCAAAGCGATCCGTCATCGCAGCCACATAATCACACACCACCTGCTCTCTGGGCTCCCCCTCGGACAAAAGATTCAAGAATTCCTCCGGCATGTCATCAGGGTGCTTCATATAGTGGTGGTAAAGCGTCTCCATCAGCACCTCCGCCTTGACCTCCTCCGCCTTGGCGATCGGGTTCGTGTATACATTCTCAAACATGAAATTCCTGATATCCTGCATCGCCTTTGCCACACGCTCCGACATGATGATGTCGTCCTTGCCCATGCTGTTGGTGACGATATCATGGATAAAGCAGTCCAAGCGCTTCCCCGGCGTGGAGCCCAAGACCTCCCTGATCTGCGCGGGCACGTCCATCTCCTTCAGGATTCCCGCACGCACGGCGTCATCCATATCATGATGTATGTACGCGATCTTGTCCGAGAGACGCACCACCTTGCCCTCTAATGTATGTGGTCTTCCACTGGTCTGATGATTGCGTATGCCGTCCCTGACCTCATAGGTGAGATTTAACCCCTGCCCGTCCTTCTCCAACCGCTCCACGGTTCTCACACTCTGCTCATTGTGCTCAAAGCCCAGAGGACACACACGGTTCAAGGCTCTCTCACCCGCATGTCCAAAGGGTGTGTGTCCCAGATCATGCCCCAGAGCGATCGCCTCCACCAGCTCCTCGTTGAGCTTTAACGCCTTGGCGATGGTTCTTGCATTCTGAGAGACCTCCAGAGTGTGCGTCAGTCTGGTGCGATAATGATCTCCCTCCGGAGACAGGAAAACCTGCGTCTTGTCCTTCAGCCTGCGGAATGCCTTACAGTGTATGATACGGTCTCTGTCGCGCTGGAATACCGGACGAATATCACATTCCTCCTCGGGACGGTTCCTGCCCTTGGATTTCCTGCTTTTCGCCGCATATGGACTTAGATAATCCTCCTCCCACTGCTCCAAACTTTCTCTGATCGTCATATTTATCCCCATTTCTGCGCTGCTTTTCTGCGCATAACAAGTTTGAAAATTAATTTTTGGGTTTCAAGCCTTCTCCATATAAATGTCCCTATATTAAATATTCTGTGCTTCTTCTCAATATCCTTTTTCTAATGACAATATTTCTTCATAACATTTTATCGGCAGATATCATAAATAAATTCCGCATTTCTGTCCATTGCCTCTGACGCCGCCTTGAAAGGGGACATCTGGAACACATGCCACATTCCCGGGAAAATGTCCAGCTTCACGGACACCTTCGCCTCAAGCAATGCCTGATACAGCCGCTTGGAGTCACTCAACAATATCTCGTTCTCCCCCGCCTGAATATAGGTTGGCGGAAAACCGCCAAAATCCCCAAACAACGGCGAGATCAACGGATTCGTGATGTCCTGCCCGTCCGCGTAGGCAATGACCATTCTGTCGATATATTCCATGTCCAGCACAGGGTCGAGCTCAGCCTTTGTCTCGAAGGATTCCCCCGAGGAGGTCAAGTCCGTCCACGGAGACAGAAGCACAAGCCCTCTCGGGAACAGCCGCCCCTCCTGCTTGAGCTTTAATACAAGTGCAAGCGCGAGATTCCCGCCCGCCGAATCTCCGGTGATGATCACGTCCCTCGCGCCATAGCCTAAAAGCATCAGATAATTCCACGCCTTCATCCCGTCCTCTAACGCCGCCGGATAAGGGTGCTCCGGAGCCAGTCGATAGTCAAAGCAGAGCACGTCCATGGAGGTAGACGCCGCCAGCTTGCTGGTGAGCGTCCTCGCGTAGAGACTGCTGCCCGTGGAATACCCTCCCCCGTGACAGTGCAGGATCACATATTTCTTCATATGGGCGCGGTTGACGCTGACCCACTCTCCATACATCCCGCCTATATCCACCTCATGATAACTAATCTCCCTCGTGTTGCCCAGAATCGACCCGATATGATCCTGCGACTGTCTGTGCTTCTCCAGATCAGGGTTCTCCACGATACCGTGCATCCGACGAATAAGCTGCATCAGATTTTGATTGCGTTTACTAGTCATAACGCCACCTCCTCATATATTCCCGCCTTTTCCCTTGACGTCCATTCCATGTTTAAAAAATACAGTCTCCCGCGCCATGGCTCTGCCACCTGCGACATGGACACACCTATGCCATAGTCAAAAGTGCAGCCTTCTGCGCACCTCGCTGCGAAGTCTCCTGCGGGAGAGCATGGTGATGATAGTTATATCAAGAATCGCGCACACCGTCAGCACCACCGCCGACCACCCCAGCGCAAGCTCTCCATTAATGTAATGATCTATCAAAAGCTCCAAGCCCGTACACAGAATCCCCACCGCAGTGACCAGATACAAGGAGATCGTCAGCGCAGACTTTGGGAAAATCCTGATACAAAGCGTTAAAAGCTCCGCCAACACCGTCACAAGCGCGACAATAGGAAGCCCCAGCTCATAGCACCACTCAAAGCTGCCGATCATGTATGCCAGCATATAAAGATACAGCGCCACCGAGCCCCCGTCCAAAAGCAGCAGGAAATACACGGACAGCCGATGGTTGATCGTCAACGGAAAAAGCCACATCCACAGTATCACGCATGCCCCGATGACCGCAAGCGACCACATGCTCCCCCGAAAGGCAAGCGCGTTCAGCAGTCCGCATGTCACCGCCGTCGCCAGCACAAAGACCGTCAAAAGGATCGCCATGTCCTTACGGTTGACGGTCTCGACCTCCCCCTTCTCCTTGGGAAAGGAAGACGGCTTCTCCAAATCCTTGATCCGGTTTACATTGATCACAGGCGTGCTGCACAAGGGACACGCCTTGGCGGAAGCCTCCAGCTCCACGCCGCAATTCACACAATATGACATATATTAAACCTCCCGGTTGCTCTCGATTTTCACATGAATCCCGTCCTTCACCAGCTTTTGGAAAAAGTACCTCTCCACATCTGCCTCCTTGATGCTGCTGGCAAAATTGACCGTCAGCGTGTCCTCAAAGCTGATGATCGCACAGTTTGTCCTGCGCGAGAAAGGCTGCCCCATATAGATATCAAAGCGTTCAATATAAGGCTTCATGCCCTCCGGAACACGCAGCGCCCCCATATTGGTCAGCCCCGCCGAGGAATTCCGATCCTGCACCTTAGTGTAAAAAAGGCGAACCACAAAATCCTTGATAAAGAGCGGCACCACCCGAATGAAGGGATTGCGTTGGGTGGCGGCATTGGTGGTGATATCCCCTCTCAAGAACTTCTCATTAATATAATAACGCATGTAATTGTGCACATGCGCCACAATCTCCTCAAAGCTGTACTCCCCAAGCCTCGGGTCTATCCCGGGATAGATCATGGTGATAAAATTCCTCAAGGTCTTAGAGGGGAAAAATCGCCGCAGATTGACCGGCATGGCGATCTTCGCCGGACGCAGCCGAATATGCCAGTCTGCCTCCTGCTTGGTAAGAAGCGCATACAGAAGCACCGCGTTCAAATACTCCGTGATGGTCGCATTATACTGCTTTGCCACCTTCATCACCTCGGACACCGACATGATACCGTCTATGATATTTAACGTATAAAAAGGCTCCTTGGTGCCCCGCACACGATAGGCGCGCTCCCCGGGTCTCGGAGGACACACCTTGGCGTTGGCGTACTTCATATAAGCGTCCTCCAACTCCTCAGGGTCCGGCTTTTCCTCAATATTCAGCACAAAGCCCTCGTTCTCTATCTCACTATGCCCCAAAAGCCGCAGATAAACCGCAATTAACGTCTGCAGTACACACATTCCCCCTGTCCCGTCTCCCAGACTATGATGCGCCTCTAAGGATATACGCTTTCCATAATAGTAAACCCTCACCAAATATCGATTATTCGCCTTAAAATACATGGGCTGGCAGGGATTCTTCACATCCTCCTGCACGAATGGTCCCGGGCGGTTGTTGGGCTCCAAATACCTCCAAAACAGCCCCTTCCTGATCGCCGCCTTGTAGGTGGGGAACCTTGGCAGCGTCATATCCAGTGCCTGCTGCAAAACCTGCGGACGAACCTCCTCCTTTAACAACACCGAGAGACGATACACCGAGGAGAAGTCCCTCCTCTGCAGCGTCGGGTACACGATCGCCGACAGATCAAGCTTGTACCACTCCCCGCGCTCCGCTCTCTTTTGTTCTATTTTGGCATTTCGTGATATCATTCATATACTCCTACAATTCGACCAACAGCCCCGAAACTTTGAAGTGCGAAAAAGCGCGAAACCTGAACCATCTGTGTTCGGCTTCGCGCCTTCTGATGCAGGAAAAGAGACTTGAACTCTCATGGTATTGCTACCACACGGACCTGAACCGTGCGCGTCTGCCAATTCCGCCATTCCTGCGAACAAACAATATCTTATATTATTTTGAGCAAAATGTCAATATCCTTTTTTATAATTTGCACAATTTTTCAGCAATTTTTCAAATTTTTCAAATAATAGAACTCGCTCCGTTGCAAATAATTAAGTCCCATGCCCTGCGTATAAGAGACGTAGGGCATAGGACTCATGTTCTATACCACAAGCTTACATTGTGCTGCTGTATGTGCTGCCTGAGTTGTAAGCGCTGTCGAAGGTTCCGTCATAGGTATAGGTGTTTGCACGAAGCTGCTCGTAATGCGCATTATCGCGCATCATGTCAGCGTTTGCCTTCAGAACACTGGAATAAATTGTATCCTTAAACATATTCTGAACCGCCTTCACATCTGCCTTCATGAACGTATCCTTATCAATGGAGAGTGAGTTATCTGCTTTGATGGTAATGCCTAGCTGCTTCAGGGCATCACTATTTTCGTTTGTAATCTTCTCTATGCTCGCCATACGGCTGTTAATAGAGCTGTTGTTTGCACTGTTCGCCGCCGTCAAAACAGAATTGTAACTCTTGACAAAATCGTTTACCGCATTATAAATCTCATCTTTGTCATAGCCAAACTGAGTTGTCTCCACACCATTCTCATCCTTGGAGGTAAGAAGCTTCTGCTCGAAAAGAGAATCTCTTGAAAGCTTATCCACTGATTTCTGCAGGTCATTTGTGGAAGTCATTACCTTGGTGTACGCCTTGGACTCCGCACTCTCAGTCTTTCTCGACCTCTGCATCTTCTCTGCGATAATATCATCCACAGTCGTCTTAGTTTTCTTGGTAGAGCTTGTAGTGCTACTGGTGGAGCTGCTGCCTGTTTGCTTATAATAAGCCTTCATCAACCTGCCATAGCTTCCGTTCTTAATGCTGGCATAATCACTCAGAAAGTTGGACATATTAGAGCTGTTCGAACTTCCTGTGCTTGAAAAAAATGACCCAAAATCCATACTCATATCTTCTACCTCCTTGTATTGCGGCTAACCGCCGCGAAACCTACATTACCTGACAACAGACCTTCGCATCCGTGCTCCAATCATATGTCCCTGTGTTTTCATTATATCATACTTATCGGCAAAAACAATCCTTTAATTAATATTTTCTGGTAAATATTTCAGAAAAAAATGTCCATACTGATTTTTAAAAGCGTAAAGCCGCCGGACGGATCTTGAACCGCAGGCTTCAATCCTCCGGACGCGGCAGAATGAGAGGTATCATGAAACTGACTTTAGACGGCATCCAAAAAGACCACGCAAAATATAGAGCCGCAGGCTATCTGCTGCCCGACTTCGATTACAAGACAGTAAAGCGAGACACCCTCGCCAATCCCGTGTGGATTCACTTTGGCGCAGGGAATATCTTCAAGGCTTTTCCCGCTCATGTAGTCCAAAAGCTGCTAAACTCGGGCGAAATGCAGACCGGACTGATCTGTGCAGAGGGCTATGACTATGAGATCATAGAGCGCAGCGCCCGCCCGCATGACAATCTCACCATATTGGCGACCCTGAAGGCGGACAACACCGTCGAGAAAACCGTGATCGGAAGCATCATGGAATCACTGATCCTCGACAGCGCAAACGCTGCCGAGTACGACCGCCTGAAGGAAATCTTCGCCAATCCCTCCCTGCAGATGGCGAGCTTTACCATCACAGAAAAGGGATATGCCACCACTGATACAAAGGGCGTGACACTCCCCGCTATTGCGGCGGATTTTCAAAAAGGACCCGCACAGCCTGAGAGCTATCTGGGCAAGATAGCCTCCCTGCTCTACACGCGCTATCTCGCAAACCGCCTCCCCATCGCAATGGTCAGCATGGATAACTGCTCTCACAACGGCGAGAAGCTCTATTCCGCCATGAACACCTTTGCCAAAGCATGGTGTCAGGCAGGGCTTGCGGATTCCGGATTTGAAGCGTATATCAACGATACCTCCAAGGTCTCCTTCCCTTGGTCCATGATCGACAAGATCACCCCCAGACCCGACACGAGGGTGGAAGCGATGCTCGCCGCGGACGGCATCGAGGAGCTTGAGCCTGTGATCACCTCCAAAAATACCTATATCGCGCCCTTCGTAAACGCGGAGGAATGTGAGTATCTGGTGATCGAAGACGCTTTCCCCGCAGGCAGACCGCCACTGGAGAAGGGCGGAATCATCTTCACCGACCGCAAGACCGTGGACATGGTTGAGAAAATGAAGGTTTGCACCTGTCTCAACCCCCTGCACACCACCTTAGCCATCTTTGGGTGTCTATTAGGTTACACACTCATCGCAGACGAGCTAAAGAATCCCATTTTAAAAAGATTAGTTGAGACTATCGGATATAAGGAAGGGCTGCCCGCAGTGGTCGATCCCGGCATACTAAACCCCAAGGAGTTCCTCGACACCGTGATCAATGTCCGCTTCCCCAATCCTTTTATGCCGGACAGCCCGCAGCGGATCGCCACCGACACCTCCCAAAAGCTCGCCGTCCGCTTTGGCGAAACCATCAAGACCTACCAAAAACGCGAGGACTTGGAGCTATCGGAGCTAAAGCTGATACCCTTGGTATTCGCCGGCTGGCTGAGATACCTGATGGGTCTTGATGACGAGGGCAACGCCTTCTCTCCCGCTCCCGACCCGCTCCTCGATTCCGTCCGCCCCTATGTAGAAGGGTACGAGCTAAACGACGCCCCCAAGGACTTAAGCAGCTTGGACAAGCTGCTATCCAATGAGAAAATATTCGGCGTTGACCTGACAGCTATAGGCATGGCAGACATTGTAAAAAGCTATTTTGCCGAGCTGTCAAGCGGCAAAGACGCCGTGAAAGCAACCCTAGAGAAATATATCTAACCCAAAGTAACAACTCAACAACTCAGCCATAGAATAATCCACAAGCCGCACATACCCGTTTCGTACCGATACCGAGGCGGGAGAGGACTGGGAGGGTTTTGGCGGACTTCGGCGGAGATTGGAGCGTTTTCTTATAGTGCGTCCGAAACCTAGGGTGAAATGCGCACGGATGCGCATTTCAGGCTCTAGGTGCATGGATGCACCTTAGAGCCGACCCGCAAATTGCAATCCCCTCCCCGCACTATTAGAAAACACCCAACCGCAGCCAGTCCGCTAAAACCCTCCCAGTCCTCTCCCGCCGACACTCCCGCACGATTCTACGAATTCGAAATCTGAACCGTTATAATCTGTAACCCTCAGCCACAATATCACCGCTCCAAGCCGCCCCCCGCCCGTTTATACGCCGTCAGCACAAAGATCAACACCATATCCACCGCCACCACGACAATGATGGAGCTCATACCATAGGCGATGCCCGCGCTCTCCGCTATCCTCCCGATCACGGAGGGCATGATGATAGAGCCTAAGCTTGCCATAGTGAGAATAAAGCTCCATGCATAGCTGTATCTGTGCATCAGCTCCCCCGCATAGGACACCGTGGTCGGATAAATCCCCGCCATGCTGTAACCAAAGCCCATAATACCGATAACGATGAGCGGCACACTCCTGCTAAAGAGCAGCAGCATACCAAACAACACAAACCCGATCCCCATGACCCGCAGCAGCTTATTCCTATCCACCCGCGTGGACAGCGCCGCCACCGTCAGTCGTCCCGCAAGGATCATGATCCACTGCACGCTCGCCATGAGCTGGGAAAGCCCTGCTCCCATCAGTCCCGTATCCTTAAAATACGTGATCAGCCAGCCAATGACTCCCTGCTCGGCGCACAGATAAAAAAACAAGGTACTCACGCACAGATAAAATATCGGCTCACGAAAGAAGCCAAAACCGCCGCTCACCTGCTGCCGAGCGTCACCTTCCGCCCTACCCTCCTCCAACGGGATCATAAAATAAAGAATCCAACACAAAATCCCCACCACCAACATGAACCAACATACCAGAATCCATCTCGACTCGTCGTTTAGCGTAAAGAGCATCAATATGATAGGAAGGAGAAAGGCTCCCACCGAGAACATGGCGTGCAGCCCGTTCAATATCCATGCCTTTCCCGTGGCAAGCTCATTCACCACGGTGTTGCAGAAATTACTGGCAGCGCCCCTCGCCAAGCCGGTCATCACAAAGGCGACAGGCAGCAGCGCGTTATTTTTCCCAAATATAATGATCAGAAAGGCGACAGCAAAGAAGCTGTTAAACAATAAAATGCTTTTCCTTCTGCCCAAGAACCTTGGCAGTATCCCCGCCAAGAAGCTCGACGCCAGATTGCCCACGGAATGCAGACTGACCAGCAGACCGTTAAAAACATAGTCAAAGCCTCTCGCCTCCCGCAAAAAGGGCAGCAGCGCCCCGATAGACAACGCTAACATACCATTGATCAGAAATGCCGTGTAGCTGATAAAAAAGCGTTTCTTCTGAACGGCATCAAATTGCTGCAATAATCCCGCCTGTCTCATTCCCACTCCACCTCTCAAAGATACCGCCTGCCCTGTAAAAGGCAGGCGGTATCAACCCCAAAACATTATAGTGCCAAAAAGCCATAAAATTCCGTCAGAGCTAACTGCATAGCGTTTTGTCAGAGTTAAATACATAGTATTTTGTCAGAGCTAAATACATAGTATTTTGTCAGAACAAAACGCATAGCGTTTTGTTAGAGCTAAATGCGCAGCATTTTGCTCTTAGACACGTTTATTCTTCTCCACATACACAGGGAAGGTATCCGTGCCCTTAAGAGCTTTATTTGCGGAGATGCATACCGACTTGTCAGTGATCACATACTCCGCCTTCGCGCCTTCCTCAACCACGGTATCCTGCATCAGCACACAATTCTTCACCTTTGCGCCCTTGCCGATCCTGACGCCTCTAAAGAGAATGCAGTTCTCCACCTCGCCCTCGATCACGCAGCCGTCAGCAGCCATGATGCGCTTAACCTTAGAGTTGCTGGTGTAGCGTGTAGGATTGTCATCTCTGATCTTGGTATAGATCGTGCTGGGGCCAAACAACGCCTCCACGTTATCCTCCTCCAACAGCTTCATGCTCTCCTCAAAATAGCTCTTAAGACTGGTGAGACGCGCGACATAGCCCTCAAAGCAATATCCGCGGATATCCAGCTTATCCAGCTGATGCATGAGAATATCCCTCTCGTAATACACACTGCCCTGTAAATATGCCTCCGAGATCTGCTCGATCAGACGCTCCCTCTCCATCACATAAATATTCATGGACAGATTTTGTATGCCTTTATCCTTTGAATTGACAACGATCTCTGCCACGCGGTCTTCCTTAAGCTTCAAGGTATAATACAGGCTCTTGGCATCTGCGTCCAGATCGATCAGATCCTGCGGCAGTCCCTCGGTGGTGTATGCGATCGTCACGTCAGCGCCGCTCTTGATATGCTTCGCCACCAAATCCCTGAAATCAAAGTTGACTGCAATATTGGCGTCCGTCATCACCACATATTTTTCCTTCTGTCTCTTTAAGAAAGGAATCATACTGGAAAGCGCGTCCACGCGCCCGCTGTAAAGCTTGGTCTCCCTGTCGGAAAAGGGCGGCACCAGATTCAGACCGCCGTTCTTGCGGGTCAGATCCCACTCACGACCGCTCCCCAAATGGTCCATCAGAGAGTGATAATTCTGCTTCACGATCAACGATACATTGTCAATGCCCCCATTCACCATGCTTGAGAGCAGGAAATCCACAATACGATAACGACCGGCAAAGGGAATGGACGCCATCAAACGCTCTCTCGCCAGCTCCGGAACCAATGTATCATAGCTGTTGGGAAAAATGATGCCCAGCGCATCTGCATTCACATTCAACATACCTTCTCACCCTCCTTTACCGATTCACTGACCATGGCAGTCGGACCGATCTTGGCATTTTTGCCGACCGTCACGTTGGGACCGATCGTGGCAACGCCTTTCTCCTTCTCCGTGGGAGCCGCGCCAACCTTCGCACCCTCCTCGATCACCACATTTTCAGCCACAATACAATGCTTCACAACCGCGCCGGCGCCAATCGTGGTTCCGCCCATCACGACGGCGTCCTCCACAACCGCGCCCTTCTCAACCTTAACGCCCGCAAAGAGGATAGAACGCTTCACGCTGCCCTCAATGCGACAACCGTCCGTGATCATAGAATCGATCACCTTGGCGTCCTCACCGATGCGGTGACCGGTCATTCCGCTGTTGCGGCTGTATATCTTCCAGTCCTCGTCAAACAGATTGATACCGCTGTTCTCGGGGTCAAGCACCTCCATATTCGCTTCCCAGAGGGAGGAGATCGTCCCCACGTCCTTCCAATAGCCGTTGAAGTGATATGCGTACATCTCCCTGCCGTCCTTTAACAGATTGGGGATAATGTCATTGCCGAAATCGTTGGAGGACTTGGGATTGGCTTCATCCTCCTCCAAATATTTCTTGAGCACGTCCCAGTTGAAGATATAGATACCCATTGATGCCAGATTGGACTTGGGATTCTTGGGCTTCTCCTGAAATTCCGTGATCTTGTCATTCTCGTCCGCAACCATCAGACCGAATCTGGAAGCCTCGTCCCAAGGAACCTCCATCACCGCAACGGAGAACTCCGCTCCCTTCTCCTTGTGGAATTTCAGGAAGTCGCTGTAATCCTGCTTGCAGATCTGGTCGCCGGACAAAATGATGACATACTGCGGCTGATACCGCTCGATAAAGGAGATATTCTGATAAATCGCGTTTGCCGTCCCCTTGTACCAGTCAGAGCCCTTGGCGGACTGATAGGGCGGCAGCACATGCACGCCTCCGTACAATCTGTCAAGATCCCAAGGTTGTCCGTTGCCAATGTACTCGTTCAGCACCAAGGGCTGATACTGGGTGAGGATACCCACCGTGTCAATTCCCGAATTGACGCAATTGGACAATGGGAAGTCGATAATACGGTATTTCCCGCCAAAAGGAACCGCGGGTTTCGCCAGCTTTTGGGTCAACGCGTAAAGCCGCGAGCCCTGACCGCCGGCCAGAAGCATTGCAATCATTTCTTTTGCCATATGGTTTTGCCCCCTTGTTTTAGTTTTAACAAATACATTATTCAAATTATACTACATGTCGGAAAATATTTCCACTGTTTTTGTGCATTTTTATTGTAAAGTTTTTGTGTCTTTTTGTATTTGTTTGTGAAAAATTAGAGAAAAAAGTAACAGCCCTGCCCTTCGCGGAGCTGTTACCTCCAAAACATATGCTTCTATTACTTTGCATTTTGTCTCATCATTATTGGCTATTTTGCCAACAGCATCATGATCTCATTGCTGCGCGCCACGAATTTCGTCATCGCCTCGGGCGCAAGGGGCGCGTGCTGTATCTTCGCCAGATCATAGAGCTGCTCACAGATCATCTCCGTGTTCTCGCCCTCCTCATGCTCCGTGACATATTGCACCAGAGGGTGATTGGCATTGAGCACCAAGGTCTCGCCCTCACCGAAGGAGCCGCCCATGTCCATTCCCGGCATGGAATACATCTTCATCATATCCTGCATTCTGCGGCTCTCCTCGGACAAGGTGATCATGGCGGAAATCTTCTTATTCTTAAGCTTCTCCACCTTAACCGTGATCTTGTCATTCTTAAGCGCCTTCTTCATGATCTTGCCGATCGCCTCCGCCTTGGCGTCCAGCTCCTCCTGCGCCTTCTTGGAGGTCTTGGACTTCAAGGCGTCCGTCATATCGGAGTCGATGCGCAGGAATCTCACACCCTCATTCTTGGACTCGAGCTGTGAGATGAAGGGCTGGTCAATATTGTGGGTCAGGATCACCGCGTCCATCTTGGCAGCCTTAAACATATTGATATACTGGCTCTGCTGCTGCTCGTCGGTGACGTAGTAGACGAGCTTCTCCTTCTTTTCCTCCTCGTTCTCGTCAGAATCGGAATCAGGCTCCTCCGTAACGATCTCTGCCTCGACCTTCTCTCCGTTCTCGTCCACGGCGCTGCCTGCCTCAGCCGCCTCGCCCTCATCACTGTCCAAGGGCTTGGTCTCCAAGCACTCCGGCAGGGTCAGATATTTGCCCTCCAGATTCTTGAACAGGATATAATCATTCATTTTCTCACAGAACTTATCGTCCTTCAGACAGCCAAACTTGATAAAGGGACTGATGTCATCCCAATATTTATCATACTCCTCCTTCTCGGTCTTACACATGCCGGAGAGCTTGTCAGCCACCTTCTTGGTGATATACTCCGCGATCTTTTTCACGAAGCCGTCATTTTGCAGCGCGCTTCTGGACACGTTTAACGGCAGATCCGGACAATCGATCACGCCCTTTAACAGCAGAAGGAATTCCGGAATGACCTCCTTGATATTGTCAGCGATAAACACCTGATTGTTATAGAGCTTGATCGTGCCCTCAATGGACTCGTACTCCATGTTGATCTTGGGGAAGTACAGAATCCCCTTTAAATTAAAGGGATAGTCCATGTTCAGGTGAATCCAGAACAAGGGCTCCTTGTAATCCTGAAATACCTTGCGGTAGAACTCCAGATATTCCTCCCTCGTGCAATCGTTGGGGTGCTTTGCCCAGAGCGGCATAGTCTCATTGATCAGCTCCGGACGCTTCCTGATCTTATACTTTTTCTCCTCAGGGGGCTGCTCATCGCCCGAAGTCTCGGGATTCTCCGCGCCCGCCTCGCTCTCATTGTCTCCGCCGTCAGTCTCCTTCTTCTCCGGCTCAAGCTCCTCTATCACCACATCGTCCGCAAGCTTCTCAGACTCACTGACGATCTGTGTCTCCTTGGTGTCCGCCTTGGACAGATATATCTCCGTGGGCATGAAGGAACAGTATTTCTTCACCACCTCGCGGGCTTTGTACTCATTGCAGAACTCCAGACAGTCCTCGTTCAGGAAAAGGGTGATCGTGGTTCCGACCTCTGCCCTGTCCCCGTCCTCCATGTGGAATTCCGTGCCGCCGTCGCACTCCCAATGCACTGCCTGCGCTCCCTCCCGATAGGAAAGGGTGTCGATATGCACCTCGTCCGCCACCATAAACGCGGAGTAAAAGCCCAGACCAAAATGCCCGATGATTTGGTCGGAATTGCTCTTGTCCTTGTATTTTTCAATGAAATCCGTGGCGCCGGAGAAGGCGATTTGATTGATGTACTCCTCCACCTCGTCCGCGGTCATGCCCAGACCATTGTCCTTGAAGGTCAGAGTCTTCTTCTCGGGATCCACAATCACGTCCACGCGCGCCTTGTACCCCTCGGGAAGCGCATACTCCCCCATCATATCCAGCTTCTTAAGCTTTGTCACGGCATCACAGCCGTTGGAGATCAGCTCCCTGTAAAAAATATCATGGTCAGAATACAGCCACTTCTTGATGATTGGGAAAATATTCTCGCTGTTAATTGATAAACTACCGCTTTTTGCTGCCATACAATCCACATCCTTTTCTCATTTTTTCACAACTATTCATTTCTATGACGAAACAGCGCCTATGCAAATATCCATAGCAGCTCAGACTCCCGCTGAACCGTTGCATCTATCCCGCCTCGTCCAACTGAAAAATATTGTAAAACAGCCCAAAATAAATGTCAACAGCAAATTAGCACTCAACAAATGTGAGTGCTAATAATTTTCCAAAAACGCTGATAAACAGCGGCTTTGCAGAATTCTAAAATTTTTCTAAACGCATCTTTTCCGAATTTGCACCCGCCTTTATTCCATCTCGCGGATAATCCTGCGCAGGGGCAGTATCATGCCCGGGGACACCGACAGCTCGTCCACCCCCATACCCACAAAGGCTCTCGTCAGCTCCGTGTCCGCCCCAAGCTCGCCGCAGATGCCCGCCCAAATGCCCGCCTTGTGTGCGTTGTCCACCACCATGCGGATCAATCTAAGGATCGCCTCGTGATGCGGGTCATAGAAGCGATCCAGCTTGTTATTCTGCCTGTCGATCGCCAAGGTGTACTGCGTCAGATCGTTCGTCCCGATGCTGAAAAAGTCCACCTCCTTCGCCAACAGGTCGCTGATCAGAGCCGCCGCGGGGGTCTCTATCATGATCCCCTGCTCCACCTGTCCGTAAGTCAGACAATCCGACGCCAGCTCCCGCTTCACCTCCTCCACGATGCGCTTGATCTCCTGAAGCTCCCCCACCGAAGTGATCATTGGATACATAATGGCAATCCTGCCAAACACACTGGCTCTTAGGATCGCCCGAAGCTGTGTCTTGAAAATGTCCGGCTGTGACAGACAGATTCGGATCGCCCGATATCCCATTGCGGGATTGTCCTCCCTGCCCAGCTTGAAGTATTCCACCTGCTTGTCCGCGCCAATGTCCAAGGTGCGAATTATCACCCTTTTGCCCGCCATGGTCTCCGCCACTTGGCGGTACGCGGCAAACTGCTCCTCCTCCGTGGGAAAATCATCTTTTTGCAGATACAGAAACTCGCTCCGAAACAGCCCGATTCCCGCGGCATCATTCTGTAACACCGCCCCAAGGTCGGACACGTTGCCGATATTAGCGTACAGCTTCACCCTGCGCCCGCCCTTTGTCACCGTTTCCTTTCCCTTAAGCTCCAAGAGCAGACGCTTCTTCTCCTCGTCCCTCGCCTTAAGCTGCTCATATTCCCGCAGGGTCTCCTCGTCAGGCTCCACGATCACGGTTCCCTGATAACCGTCCACGATCGCCATCTTCCCACTCCACAGCTCATCGATCTCCACCTTCACCAGTGCCGGAATGCCCATGGTTCTCGCCAGAATCGCCGTGTGTGAGTTGGCGGAGCCCTGTCTCGTCACAAACGCAAGCAGGCGGTTCTTGTCCATCTGCACGGTCTCACTGGGAGCCAAATCCTCCGCCACTATAATGCTTGGCTCCGCCAACGCCTCCCCACTCTCCTCTCCGCTCAGGACATTGATCACCCGCTCGGAGATGTCCTTCACATCTGCGCTTCTCGCCTTGAAATACTCGTCCTCCATGTTGGCGAACATCGCCGCAAAATTATCCCCCGTCACCGCCACGGCGTATTCCGCGTTGACCTCCTGCGACTTGATCATATTGTGAATGGAGTCGAGGTAGTCATCATCCTCAAGCATCATGGAATGCACCTCAAAAATCTGCGCATTGACCTCCCCCACCTCGACCACCGCCTTGTCATACAATTCATGCAATTGCTCTATGGCAGTCGCCTTGGCGTTCTCGAAACGCTCCAGCTCCGCCGCGGTGTCCGCGACTCTCCTTCGGGTTACAGACCTTTGTCCCTTGGAATAAAAAAATACCTTGCCGATTGCGATTCCGCCAAACACCTTAGTACCGCTGTGTTTTTCCATCTCTATACCCCTGCATATCGCAGGCTTATGCCTGCGATACTATAGTCTTATAGACTACGCCAATAAATAGTTTGAAAATTTATTTTCAAACTTATACCCCTGCATATCGCGAGCCTTGCCTGCGATACTGCCGCCGGTCAACGCCCTCGCGGGACTCAATAGTTTGAAATTATTCTGCCATTTTTGGTCTGTAAATATGCGCCTACTCCGCTTCCTTTGCAAAATATTTTTCATAAACCTCAAAAAAATTGTCCGTGGTCACGTTCTCGTCATGGAGCAGCTCCAATTCCTCCCAAAGCTTCTGGTTCAGATTCCGCGCCAGAGTGTCCACGAAAGCGTCATATTCCTGCCCGAACACCTCCCTGCGCCGCTGCTCCACGATCTCAAGCTTATTGGCGTCCGTCTCCTCCCGGTTAAAGGTGTTGATACACTTGATAATGTGGAATCCGCTCTCACTCTCCACCACGGGGCTGATCTCGTTGGTCTCCAAGAGAAAAGCCGCCTCCGCAAAGCTCTCGTCCATCTCCCCCTTGCCAAAGGAGTAGGTGATATTGGTGTCCTCGCTGTAACGGGACGCAAGCTCCGTAAAATCGTCCTCGCCCGACACCGCCAGCTCCCGTATCTCACACGCCTTGTCATAGACCGCCTGCTTTGCCGTGTCCGAGTAGATCACCTTCTTGCCCGCGCCGTCCATGGTGTATGTCCGAAGCAGAATATGCTGTACGGTAATGGTGCGCGCCTCGTCGTCGCTGATCTCGGGATTGATATCCTGAATGATATACTCATAGACCTTATCCGCCAAGGCGTACTGCGTATACAGCTTTTCCACCGTCTCAGGGCTGACGCCCATCTGCGCGACCTCCGTCTCATTCAGACCCGCAAAATACTCCGCCGAAGCCTGCTTCACCGCGCTCTCCTCCTCCTGACTAAGCTTCACGCCCTTCTCCTGCGCCAGAAGATACATCGTCTTGACCTGAGCGATCCTCGCCAGCACGGTCTCCTTCACATTCTCCTCCAAGGTCACGCCGTCCAGAGCCGTGTTCCAGATCTCCGCCCCGTAAACCCCTTCATATTGATTCTGTATCGTCGTCAAATACACCATCAATTCGTCCGTCCTGCAGGACTCGTCCTCGATTCGAAAGACCTCGTCCTTGGCAAAGCCCGTGGTAAACACCACTCTTGTGCCGTCCTTCCCCCCGCAGGAGACCAACAGACCAAGACACGCCACAAGCCCCAATATCGTCACTAATAGCTTCCACTTATTCGCTGACAGCTTTCCCATAATTCCTCTCAATCCTCTGCCGAACCGTTATCTGAACTATTTCCTAAGCACTGTTCGGGAAAAAAGACGGCACATCACACATCTTTATTGTATGCTGATGTGTAAGTGCCGACATTTCCTAATAACCTTGAAGCATGCAACAATTCAGCCCTCACGTTCCAAAAAGTCTGCTTCAACCTAATCCCCATTTCTGCGCTGCCCAAGCTTCAACTATGTTGAAGCTGCGCATAAGCAACTTTGTGTCAAGCAACGCGCAGACACAAATTGTCGGTTGAAAAATTTATTTTTCAACCTACTCAATTACATGAATCCAACCCTTAGGAGCCTCGATACGTCCCATCTGGATACCCGTCAAGGTCTCGTACAGCTTCTTAGTAGTGGGGCCCATCTCGGTCATACCGCTAGGCAGGCAGATCTCCCTGCCGTGATCCACGATCTTACCCACGGGAGAGATCACCGCCGCGGTGCCGCACAGACCGCACTCGGCAAAATCCTTTACCTCGTCCAAGAGAACCTCTCTCTCCTCCACCTCAAGCCCCAGATACTCCTTGGCGACATACACCAGAGAGCGGCGGGTAATGGAAGGCAGGATACTGTCAGACTTCGGCGTAACCACCTTGTTGTCCTTTGTCACAAACAGGAAGTTGGCGCCTCCTGTCTCCTCCACCTTGGAGCGGGTGCCGGGATCCAGATACATATTCTCATCATATCCCGCATGATGCGCCGTCACGATCGCGTGAAGGCTCATGGCATAGTTAAGCCCCGCCTTGATATGTCCTGTTCCATGAGGCGCAGCGCGGTCAAAATCACTGACACAGATGGTCAACGGCTTCACACCGCCCTTAAAATAAGGTCCCACGGGAGTACAGAACACCCTGAACTGATATTCATCTGCAGGTTTTACGCCTATCACGGGATTAGAACCAAACATAAAGGGACGCACATACAGGGTAGCGCCGCTGCCATAGGGCGGCACATAAGCCGCATTCGCCGCCACAACCTGCGTCACGGCGTCAACAAAACGCTCCTTGGGGAATACGGGCATCTCCAATCTCGCCGCAGAATTCTCCATGCGCTCAGCGTTCAGGTCAGGGCGGAATGTCACGATATGACCGTCCTCCGTAGTGTATGCCTTCAAGCCCTCGAACACTGTCTGGGCGTACTGTAGGACGCCCGCACACTCGCTGAGCACCACATTGGCGTCCTCGCTGAGACCTCCCTCGTCCCACGCGCCGTCTTTATAATTGGAAACATACCGCTTGTCAGTCTGAACATAGCCAAAGCCCAAATTACCCCAGTCAATATCTTTCTTTTCCATCAATTTATCCTTCTTTCCTGTTGATTTCCGATTGCGTCCGCTGATTCGTCTGTCTCCCTCAGCCAACGGATTTTACGCTTTTCATTATCATACTTTTACATGGGAAAGTCAATATCTACCTCAAATCTTTCGTGTAATAATCGTTCTGTATGTACTCCTGCTCCAAGAGTGCGCTGTCCGCAAACCCTTGTTCCCGCATATGCGCCACAAGTCCTCCGAAATTCTGCACCCGCAGCCTTTCATATTCCTCCTTGTAGCCGATGAACGCTCCTCTGTTCTTTCGGGCGGTCAGTCTCATGATAAAACGCATTGACGCCTCCGCGTCCGGCGCGCCCTTGCGGGGACGGACGGGCACCTGATGCCGTCTGCCGTCCGCAGTGTACATCGTGAGCCCCATGCCGTAGCGCCCCTTCTCCTGATAAATCCAAACAATCTCCCGTATCGGGATAATGTGGACGATACTCTCCATGCTATAACAAATCGCGTCACTGCTAATCAGTGTATTCTTAAGCTGCGGGCAGCGCTCCACCTCCCTCGCAAAACGCTCCTCCGAGGAGCCGGGGATAGCCTCCAGCTTGTCCTTAGCTTTCCCATATCTGTCAAACGCTATGACGCTATAAGTCACCAGAGCTATGATTGCCACCGCCGCCAGAAAGCCTCCGAGCAGCAGCGCCATAAAAAATGTTCCAAAGTCGCCGTCATAATCGAGAAACAGTACGCCCATCAGCAATGAGAAAAAGAGAAACGACGCTACCCAGCTCACGATTCCGCCCACAACGCCCTTGCGGAGCCTGTCAAATGCCCTCATGACCCCGACCGAAGGGCTGCTGCAAACAGGATAAATGCAATCAGCAATATCAAGAACACAAAGACAAGGACAACGGAAAGGATCACCTTTGTAGCCACTGACATCTTAGACGTGATAACCGCCCGCACTGCCCAGTAGCCGCCATAGCAGATTAACCCCCCCACGAGTCCAAACATGAAAACTACCGCGACGGACACTACCGTACCCACCACGTCCGCGGCAGTGGAGCCTTTCTTCTTCGGCTGCTGCGCTTCCCCTCCCGTGGACGCGAGAGGATCCTGATAGGTGCTGTCCTGTGGTTGCTGTGTGTTAAATTCTTCACTCATGTGATTTTCCTCCTTGATAAGAAAATAGTGTAAAAGTATAGGCATTACGGCAATATTTTACACTATATGGGCATATGGTGTCAACTGCCGCGATTTGCCCTTGAATCCATGAAGTGCATCACAATGACTATTTCAGCTTGATATAAATACCCACAAAACAAGTATATGGTTTTATAATTGCCTCAAAGTGTTGTTTATCATCGAGAGCAAACTTTTTATTCGTTGCAAGCCACTCCTCCCATGCTTTATTGAAACAATCCATTTCCCATGTTTTCACTGACTCGATTCTATCGCTACCGCCAATGAGTTCTTTCCAAAGTTTTGGACTTTTAAACATATAGGAATCATCTCCCAACCAATCGGAAAGCAGTTCTTCGGCATGACCTGTATATTCATCTTTTAGACCGGGGATTCCAATCAAAACAACTCCGTCATCTTTCATGAATGGCAGAAGCTTTTCTTGAAAAAATCCCTTACTGCCTGCAAAATAATGATAAGAATCAATACTAATAAGAGCGCGAAACTGCTTTTTTGCAAAATGAAGATTGTTCGCATCTTCACAAATAGGAGTTATCTGTTCCCCAACGCCCCATTCAACAAACCTTTTTCCATTTTCTTCTGCGCTTACCCATAAATCATTCGCAAAAACCCTCGCTCCTGTTTCTTTAGCAATGATAAGACTTGTTAATCCTGTTCCGCATCCCAAATCAAGAATTGCATCATCAGGAAGTAACTGTAAAGGATATTTATCAATCAGCTCTGCTAATACCCTTACGCTGTTTGGTCCCATCATAGTCTCTGCTGAAATATATGTTTTATAATCATCAATATTCATACGCTCTACCTCCTGCCGCCGGTAGGTAGTGTCAAGTCTGACACTCCTTTTTTGCTACAAAACCTTTATTTTTGGGAAGTTGCAAATAAAATGAGCATTGACCTCCCTTTTCTGGTATAATGTCTATCGCCAAACAAACATCCCCGAAAGGAGCCAATGCTCATGGACATTATACTTTATTTACTTCAAACAATTCAATACCTTTATCAACAAAACTGCTGGCTGATCCAGTTTATCTGCAGATACATCCCTCTCAGACAGTGGGCTTTCGACGACTCCCATTCCCCAAAATACCAGAAATTTACTATCGACAGGCTGCCCGTCATCAAGCCTTTCATCAAACAGGACTGGCAGTTCCTCCTACTACAATGCATTTATGGTTAATACCCCTTACAGCCAGTAAGGAATTACCCAT
>JAMPHH010000001.1:142908-159169 GCA_023663505.1 Muribaculum sp. | reverse complement strand
GAATCAATGTCATTAAGTTAATTTCAGCAGACAACGAAAAATCACTCCGTACCCCGTGTTACATTACATGGACGTCCGAGATTGCAGCGACCACCCCGCCTGATTCCGTGAATAGAAATTCCATCTGCAAGGTCAGGTCATTTAATTCCCCGTCCGTGCTCAGGTCATAGTCTGCATGAAAACCGCTCCCGTCATTATATACATAGCATTTAAGCTGATGATATTCATACCACTGAGGCTGAAACGTACACGGAACACCAAAGCAGTCCATATAAGGAAGCCCGTTCAGCTCCAAATATCCCTCGATTACTTCCGCCAAAACGGACAATGACAACCCGTTAAATTGGGCGTATTTTCCAATGTCGGCGTAACGTTTTTCCGCAATACAGTTTACAACCTCCTTCACAACAGGCTCAGCCAACTGTTCTGCCTCTTGTTCGCTCACCATCACATTTCTCCTCATATTATTAGCCCAGAGTCATGCGGGCAATGTAACAAAGTCAACTGCATTGACTCGGCTCATTGCCCGCGAGAATCACGAGATGCTGAAGGAAAACATCTCATATTTTGCCCTCAAATTAAAGTCAACACCCACGAACTCTACCCTCTTGGGACAAGCTTTATCTATACTCAGCTCAAAATTATTTTTCCCGTTGGTAAACACCACCTCGCCGAGATACTCCGTCCCCTTGTGCGTCAGCTTAAACCTTAACACCGTATTAAAGCTCTCCCAAGCTCTGTTTTCAGACACCCTCTCGACCTCTTGGTTGAATTCCTGCAGATTTAACAGCTCGAGCTGCGTCTCACTGTCTATCAGCATTGTCGTGGACTGAAAAGCGTCTAAAGTATAATCCACCGCATCAGGGATATCCGCCGTGAAAATTGTTTCAAATGGAACTTTATCGCCATATTTTCTGCTCCAGCCCACATCAGCCTTACCGCTCCATTTGAAGGTAAACTGCCCGTCTTCCACAGCCAACACCTCGATGATCCCCTCTCTTACCGCCTCATGCTCCTGCACGCACAGGTTCCCTGCTTCCTCACCGTATTCATTGTATTCACCCTTCCAGACAAATCTCTTGCCCTTTAGCTCATTGAAGCCGGAGACATGTGTGTTAAAGCCATTATTATGATATAAATGGGCTGAACGCATTTCATATTCCACATTGCTGTCTTCCGTTTTTGCCCACACCTCTATGTACAGGATAAGTTCCATGTCCTGATATGCAGCCGACAGATACGTCTTCGTGATCGGATACCGAATATCCTTAAGCACTAACTGCCCCTCTGCGGCATGCTCCGCTTTTGTGAAAATTCCCATATACGTTATCTCCCTTATAAGTACAAATTGTTGAATGCTTCACTGTTATCTTACATCTTACCACAGACACATGCGCAAATCCATCAAAATTTCCTGCATAATCTTCTGCAATACCAAAGCTAATCCAAATAGCATATAATCCGACATTTGAAGAAAACCGCAAGAAAAACACAATAAAAAAAGAAACGAGCAAGCCGTAACAAGATGTACGGTGAAAACCCATTTCTTATTTATGATAATAAACCATTTCTCCTGTACTGTCAAGCCCTAATTTACCTGCTTGGTTTTTCTACTTTCTTTGCAAGCTTTTCGTCAGAAGTCATCACCAAATGAACCTTTGTGGTTTCCTCTGCTTTAACAGACAAGACATATTCAGAATCTCTACGAATATCGCTAAGCTCTATCACGAACTTCTCATCATCAGAAAATGTATTGCTCCATATAACATCATTATTTTCTGCATCACTTACCTGTATTGTTATCTCACCATCTTCTATTTTTAAAATGGAATCTAATTTAACCAAATCCTTTTCTCCATGGAAGAATAGGCTTTTTGCGTCATTAAATTCCGCTTTCTCACTATTGCTGAAAGAAAATTCTAATAGAGATGCCTCTTTAGTACAACCTGTAATACATAAAATTAAAAATGTCAACCCAATAGACAACAAGATGAATCTCCCAAAATGTTTCATATCAATAACCATGCCTTTCCATAAGCGAATTTGAGCCGCAGGCACAATATTCGCAAAACGAATAAATTCGTTTGTGAAAAATTTATTTTTCAACCTAATCCCCATTCTTGCCGCAATCCGGAAATTTGGGCGCAAGCACAAATTTCTGATTGAAAAATCTATGATTTTTCAATCTATCCTCCTAATTCCCACTACCGCTTCTCCCTCCGTCTCTCCGCGATCTCCTGCTCCAGTCTCTCCTGCAGCTCCCGCAAGGACTCCCCAAACCTTTGTGACATCATGGAAGGGTGGGAGCGAAGGATACCCCTCTGAAAGAAATCCCTTGTCCCTTGGAGACGCTCCTTGTCGGCGCGGTACACCCGATACCTCTCCCGAAGCTCAGACAACTCCTCCCTGACCCCGTCCTGATAGGTCTCAGGGCTGGTCTGTGCCAGTCTCTTAAGCTTTGCAAACTTCTCCTCCAGATTATCCAGATTATCCAAAAGCTCCTCCTTACGCTTCGCCAAATCCTCGTTGGTCAGCGCGATGATCACGTCCACGCGCTTCTGCACATGCGCCGCTTCCTCCCGTATCTGCTCCAGCTTGACCAAAATATCCCGCAAGTCCATAGCAGCCTTGAAGGAAAGTGCAAAGTCCGCCCCGATACATGCCGTTAATACAAACGTCACACCGGAAAGCACCGTCCCCGGAATCATGAGCATCATATGCTCCACAGGGCGATGCACCCACGAAGTCATAATCACTGTCAAAAGCCCCCACGCAAGTGTGGAGCTTAGGCATATATGCCCCTGAAAATTAAAGGGCTCCTTGGAGTAATCCCAATACCGCACCTTAAAAAGTGCCTCCATGACCACCCCCGTCACATACTCTAAAGCGGTCGCGCCAACGCAGCCCGCCAGATACGTCCATATAACATTCCACGGGAAATCCATACCCTGAAAGGGCGACGATACCAACAGCATCATGACAGCACCGCTTCCGTACAACGGCAGGAACGGTCCGCGCATAAAGCCCCTGTTCACCGGACGCTTCTCCCGAATCGACACATAGGTGGATTCAAAGCACCAGCCGAACAGACAATAGAAATAAAAGATAAACAGCCATTGTGCCACAGAATACTGAAACATATCCCATCTCCTATCGGTACACCAACACCTCTAAGGAAAGCTTGCCCTTCTTGGTCTCCCTCGGCTCCCCGACCACCCGAAGCTTCCCGTAGCCCCTTGCATTCACCGTCTCTCCCTGCTTCAATTGACGGGAATTGTTCTCGCATAGCCGCCCGTCCACATAAACCTTCTGGGTGCGGAACATCTCAAGACAGCTCTCCCTTGATTTATTGTAAACCTTGGCGATCACGGCATCAATCCGCAGGGAAGCCACCTGAACGCTCACCCGCTCCGGCTCCTCCTCCGGCACCTGCGCCGCCTCGTCCACTATCTCACACCTTACATTAGTATGCTTCACCTGTCCGAGATTCTCACATATAAACGCAGCGATAGAATCCAAACAAAACAGATACGCCTCCTTGTCCCCCACACGAATATCCCCGACCGTGCTCCTCTCAATCCCCAGATTCATCAGTGCCCCTAGGAAATCCCTGTGAGAGAGCTTGTCCGCAAACTTCGCCATCAGGGGACTCACATGGACGCAGACGATTGGAAAAGGCACCTCATAGCCCAATTCCTCCGCATTGCCGAAGCGAACCACCTGTCGTTCGCTCTCCCCTGCCCCGCCGTAAAGCGTGTAGCCCGCATACGCAAGCTCCCGCTCCATTTTCCAGAACACATCTTGCTCGCTCAGACCCAAGAATCCCGTAAATGTAAACACGTTCTGGGAGAAGGCTTTGTCAGCCAACTCCCTGAACCGATTCCTCAACTGTTGTAGCTCTTTATCATTTTCCATCTGTGTACCCTCGCGGCGTTCGCCAAACCAATTTTATTGGTAATCCAATCTCGTTGGATTTATGCTCATGCAAGCACTGACTCATTGCTTGCGGGAATCAATATTTAAAAATTTCTTATCACACTTCAAGTCATGCCTCCAACGGCACAAACAATCGATGAGAAGAACACATATCATAGGTTTAAACCTGCGATACCGCACCAATAGCTTCCTCCCTCAGCCAAGCGCCACGTCAAGTATCATCATCAGCGCAAAGCCCGCCGCAAAGGAAATCGTTCCCACATTGGAATGCTCCCCTTGGCTCGCCTCCGGAATCAACTCCTCCACCACCACATAAATCATAGCCCCCGCCGCAAAAGCAAGCATATACGGCAGAATCGGGGCGACAATATTGGCAAGGAGAATCGCAATCACTGCGCCCACGGGCTCCACAGCCCCCGACAAGGTCCCCAACAGAAAGGACTTCATACGGCTGTTGCCCTCACTGCGAAGCGGCATGGAGATAATCGCTCCCTCCGGAAAATTCTGTATGGCAATCCCGATGGCGAGCGTCACCGCCCCCGCCATTGTCACGGTGCCATGACCATTTAAAACGCCTGCAAAAATTGCTCCACAGGCTGCACCCTCAGGCAGATTATGGATTGTCACCGCCAACATCAGCATCGCGGTTTTTCCAAGACTGCTTTTCGCTCCCTCCGGTTTATCGCTGCCCAAATGGAGGTGTGGTACAAAACTGTCCATGAGCAGCAAGAAAAACACGCCGGCAAGTAACCCTATGAGCGCCGGTACAAAGCCCAGCTTTCCCATATCCTCGCATAAATCCATCGCGGGTATCAGCAGCGACCAGACGGACGCCGCGATCATTACCCCCGCCGCGAAACCGGTAAATATCCTCTGTAAAGTGGGACTGATCTCATTTTTCAAGAAAAACACACAGGCAGCCCCGACCGTGGTTCCCACAAAGGGAATTAATATCCCGACTGCTATATCCATAACAATTATCCTTTAAACATCTCACTTATCATAAAAAACGATATTTTAGAAAACTGATATCCTAAAAGCCCGACAAATCATTTCCCTGCAGCGCATACCACAGGAAATTGACGCCGCAGACCAGATGCACGGCAAGCACCGCCCACTCCGCAATCAGGAATATCACCCGTTTATCCCGTCTCCACTCGATCGTGTTGCGCAGCACCAGTACCAAGGACATCATAAACATAAAGAACATTCCGTGCATATAGCCCCAAGAAAAATTGGCATGCAGCATACGAAATCCCTTTTCGTACAGACACAAAAACATCACCGCGCCCGCCAGATAGTTGTAGCAGGCAAAACGATAGATAAATTTATCCCTCAATGTTCTCCAATTTAACACCATCACGCCCAAGGTCAACGCCATTCCCATCACAATGCTAAGCGGAATGTTCTTGGAATAATTGCTCCAGACCTTGGCAAAAGCAAATCCGATCCCTGTCTCCTCCCCCTTCACATTGGTTCCGGTAAACACGCCAAAATATTGATAGAGCAAATCTAATCCGGTGGGAATCATGGTGACACACAGATAAAACGCGTTTTTCAGGCTCCCGCCCCGACTCCTCACCAAATCCGCCAAGAGCATAATGCCCATGAGCGGCACCAGCACCAAGGTATAACTGGGCTTGGTGATCGTCATCAGGAAAAGGCTCACCGCAAAGGGGACACAGCCCTTCCACGAGAATTCCTCCCGATAACTCTTTAACAGCCTTGCCGCCTCGCAGAAACAGATAATCGTAAAGGGTCTTGTCGCCAGATAGGTAGCGTTCCAGATAGGATTGGGCGTGTAAATCCCCATACAGCGATAGGCATAATCAAATCCAAAAAAAGCCGTGTTCTTCGGAGAATACAGGTTGCCCAACAGGAACAGAACAAACACCATACAGGTCACCGCCATATCAAGAGCCATGACCTTCCGCCCGCTCCAGTCCTCCATGTCCAGACCGTCCCGAACCAGTCCGCCCATATAATGCTTAGCGACGCAGACTCCCAAGGAATTCAAGAGTGCCGTGGTGATCGCCACCCCCATAGGCGCCCCCGCCGCCAACGCAAACACCTTCGCCAGCGTGAAAAAAAGCGGATAAGGGAACTCATAATCCCCTGCGATCCCCCGCACCTTATTCACATAATCCGGCATATCCGAGCGGAATACCGGCACCTCGTAACACTGCATCACAAACAGATACAGCATCACACCGGTGTATATTACCAGAAGGAAAAGGAATAGAACCCTATCCGCGACATAGTATTTGTCCGCCGCAGGCTTCCCTTCGCTATGCCCCTTCCTCCCCTGCATCTTCTCTTTACGCAAAGCTGATAATCTCCTCTTTTGGCGCTTTCGTTTTCTCCACGCTGACCGCATGAAGCATGGGACCCTCTCCGTTATAGTCCTTCCAGTATTCCTGAGACACCGTGGCAGTAACCTTCACCCACTCCTTCTGCTTCAGGGCGTCCGCACCCGCGAACTCGCAGGCATAGCCCAGAAAAGCCATATCGTCCGCACAGCAGGTCATAGCCATGCGTCCCGGCACGAAATACCCCTTGGGAAAATGATCGGGCTTCAACACCATAGCCGTGAATTGGAGCTTTTTCCCCGTGTAGCGCTCCAAATGATCCATAACGTCCAGATACCAGATTCCATATCCCGTATTGTCCAACATGATCGTCTCCTGCTTCAGGTCATAGGGCAGATCCTCCTCAAAAATCTCGTCAATCTCCCCGTTGGCGTCCTCAAAGATCACGTCAGCGGAAGGATTCACCGCCTTGATATTGCGCTTGTAGCTTCCCAAATCCTCAATCCCGTCACAGCGGTTAAAAATGATCATCTCGGATTTCCTGATCTGTTCCGCAAGCAGGGAACGCATATTGGTATAATACATGGGGAAGGTCGAGCCGTCAATCGTGGTGATCTGCTGTTCAATCTTCCAGTACCACGGCAGCTTTGCATTCTTGTAATTCCACATGCCATTATATTCTATGATAATACGCTCTGGTTTGTGCTTCTTCTCAAGCTCCGTCAAATGCTCCGGAGTAAAATCCTCCTCATTTTCCACAAGCTCCACCACCGTGCGGCTTTTCTTCAGGATTGCCTCCGGATACTCGTTCTCCCCCTCCTCGCAGAGAATGAGAAGCGTCGTCCCCTTGATCTGAAAATAAGGCTGCGCCAGAGTAAAGCAAATAAACTCCGTCTTGCCGCTCTCCAAAAAACCGTTAATCACATAAACAGGCTTCATACCTTTGCCTTCTTTCCTAATTTCATTATGCTTGTATCGCTATTTCTGTGATATTCTGCCGCAGCGGGATTATGCCACAGCGTAATCTCCATTTCTGCGCTGCGCAGGCTGCAACTATGTTGAAGCCTGTGCATAAGCAGCTTTGCGCCATTGCCCGCAGCAGGATTATGACTTATGGAACAACTCCGTAAGCTTCTCCTCTCGCAGATTTGCCCCGATGACGCAGATCTTGCCTGTCACCTCCGGCTTGCCGCTTCGCACCTCGTGCTCCTCCGGCACATAATCATAATAGATCCATGTGCCGTCCTCCGCGGGCACCATTCCCTTAGCGCGCAGGATATCTCCATACCAACCGCTGTCCAACTCCTCTAATATATGCTCGATCTCCTCTCGGGTATAGGCAGTGGGCGTTTCCATGCCCCAGCTTGAGAATATCTCGTCCGCATGATGATGATCGTGGTCGTGACAGCCACAGGTACAACCCTCACCGTGGTCGTGATGATGGTCATGTTCTTCATGGTTGTGATGGTGCTCGTGCTCATGCCCTTCGTGATCATGGTGGTGCTCATGTTCGTCATGGTCATGATGCTCGTGTTCTTCATGCTCGTGATGGTGCTCGTGTTCTTTGTGGTCATGCTCCTCATGGTCGTGATGATGCTCATGCTCCTCATGGGCGCGCTCCAACATCTCCTTCAACATATCCTCAAGCTTGTCCGCACCTTCAATCGTCTGCAATACAGCCTTTCCGTCCAACTGGTCAAGCGGCGTGGTGATGATCGCCGCCTTGGGATTATGCTCCTTCACCAGCTCCACCGCCGCGTTAATCTTCTCCTGATTCACCTTGTCCGCCCTAGTCAGGATAATAGTTCCCGCATACTCGATCTGATTGGCAAAAAACTCGCCAAAATTCTTCATATACATTTTGCACTTGGAGGCATCTACTACCGCAACCGCGCTGTTCACCTGCACGTCCAAGTCAGCCGCCACGTTTTCCACCGCCCGCAGCACGTCCGACAGCTTCCCCACACCTGACGGCTCAATCAGCACTCGCTCCGGCGAATAGGTGTTGATCACTTCTTTTAGAGAAGCGCCAAAATCCCCCACCAGAGAACAGCAGATACAACCCGAATTCATTTCCTTGATCTCGATTCCCGCATCTTTCAGGAACCCGCCGTCAATACCGATCTCTCCGAACTCGTTCTCAATCAGCACGGTCTTGCTGCCATCTAACGCCTCCTTCAAAAGCTTCTTTATCAGAGTGGTCTTCCCCGCTCCCAGAAAACCCGATACTACATCAATTTTAGTCATTTCCATCTTCCTTCCTGCATGATTGCATCTTTATACTATCCAGTATTTTCCCCCATATTCGCCCGAATGTCAAGAGTCAACAGCATGTGTCGCGCTAATGTTCAATTGTCCGCCGTGCCGTTACGCCCTCACGTTAAAGGTAGGCTCTGCCTCCTGCTTATGTATCTCAAAATACTCCGGCATACCGCTGTGGGGGAACATTTTCTCCATATAGAGATTCCCCACCAGATCCTTGACCCTCGCTACGTCCACGCTCTGAAGCGTATCTACCTCACCAACCTCCATACCCTTCAGGTTCTCGAGGAATTGCGCAATACTTGCCTCCATCTGCGCCCGTTCCTCCTCCGAAATCCGGAACAGGTCGATTCCTGTTTCCTCCAAGGCATTCTGCTCCGGCACCGGCTCGGGCTTGGGAGCATCGTCCGCAGACTCCACCAGCATTTTCGCCTCGGGGATATTGTAAATCAGGTTGTCACAGGTCTTTTTAAAACACTCCGGATTATACTTCGCCAAATAAGCCAGATCGTCCATGAGCAGCGGTTTTTTATTATGAATTT
The DNA here is from genome assembly GCA_023663505.1 of Muribaculum sp. Classification (GTDB taxonomy): domain Bacteria; phylum Bacillota; class Clostridia; order Lachnospirales; family Lachnospiraceae; genus Acetatifactor. The sequence goes on along the minus strand of JAMPHH010000001.1, from coordinate 150,120 downwards.
TTATATAGATATTGACCAATTGCATATCCTTATCTTTTTTCATAATTATCCCCATTTCCGCGCTGCTTTGTCACACAAATCCATATCACGGATCACGAGCTTGCGGCAAGCAGCGTGCAGACACAACTTATCTGTTCCTATACTTTTATTATACTCAAAAAGGGGCGGTTGGGCAAGAATTTATCACTTTTTGCTAATCGGATAGTCCCAGTTCTTTATGAAAATTTATTAAACTGGATTCCCGATATAACGGTTCTTTTTCAATCCGTTTCTTTTGGGCAGCTTTATTATAGCCTCTGAGATAGACCTCAAATTCGGCTTGAATCAAATTATAGTCTTCTTGAATACGCCTATATTGAGAAGTAGGTATTTTTCTTTCTGTTTGTACCTCAATATAAGTCGGATCATTTATTAGCAACGCATAACGAAAATCTAAGCCGGCATTTTTTCGTTTTTCTGATGGAACAGAGTGTCCAATCCTGCCGAATTTTCTTATTTCTGCACCAAGATTATTTCGTAATGGAATATAGAAAGCATTTTTGTTCAACTCTATTTTAATACATAAATGAGTTCTTCTTGACTGCTTGTCTGTATCTCCGATATCCAAAATCTTTATAAAATCCTGATGTGCTTCAAAATAGCTTTTCTTAATATAACAAAGTGTGAATCCCATAACACTCCTTAACGTAAAAACGGGAACCCTCCAGTTCCCGATAATTTCTTCAGCTTTTTTTAGACAGGTGCATCTGACGAACCCCTCACAATTTCTTCAGTTTTTATTATACAGCAGAAAATTGAAATTGATATAATCTACCATAAAGCCGGGCACTTCTGACAAACGCCCCAAATAGAAGTTATCACTTCTATTATTATAGTATTACAAAGATTGAGGAATGTCAATCAATATTGTGCATAAAAGAATTGCACTTCCTCCATAAATCCCACTTGCAGCTTGATAATCTCAAGAAAAGTCATTCATTATTGATTTTCCTTCTATTCTCCAGAATTGACAGTTATCAATATCTATTCTTGCAAAATTCATATTCCCGTCTATCTGCTTTGCGCCATACACTCTATACCTTTTTCCTCTATATGCTGTACCCATTTGATCAGTATCATAAATCACAAAAAAACTTCTTCATCAAATCTATTGGATACAACTGTACCAAGTTCAAGTCGCAGGAATTCATTTTCAGTCATATTTCCTCCAACAGCTCCCTTCTCCGCTCCACCGTCCGCTTGTCAGGCAGCCCCTCAAGTATCCTTTTTAGCAATTCCCTTGTATCCTCCGTGACATCTCCGATACTCATTTTGAATTTGTCAAAGTATTTCTTTTGTAACAAGAGTCTTACAATCCCTTCACAGCCGCAACGATAGCCCCTTTGTGGTATCTCGCACAAATGGTCTAACAAAATCCGTATTCCATCTGGCTTCCTCGACGCGGAATGAACCGAGGCTTCACACAACTCCTTCATAGCCGTCCTTGTATCGGAGGGCGCAGGCATCAAAACCTCATCATCAAACAGAGCAAATACTTCCTTCAGAGAAGTCAGATCTTCTATCTCCCAAAGCTTTGACATCGACAAGATGTAAAACTGGAAATCCTTTGAGAATTTCCTTTTTTCTTCACTATAATCCTTCAACTCCCTTCCATAAAACACATCGCACAGAAAGGAAATATGTTGTTTTATATCCTTATTGTAAAATGCTGTTAATTCCCTTACCCTTGGATTCCACCCCTTTGTTTCATCTGATTCGGTTACTGAAAAAGCATCTTTCATTTGCATTTCCTCGCATTATTTCGGATTGTTCGCATTCCCGAACCGCTGAACAAATCAGCCGAATCAAAGATATCGTTTATTTGCTCCCAAATCGCCTTGTCCATGGATACTCGTCTCTCCCTTCTTGCTTGGCTTCAGCTTACTGATTTTTCTGTTGCCAAGGGTTAGATTTTATCCATCTGTCTCAAAAAGTCAAATTCCAATCCAATAATTTCCTTCATTGGCACTATCCTGCGTGTCCGGCTCTCTATATTTTCCGCCTGTGCCCACAGAAACGGATAAAACGCCACACCATCATCACAGTTGAGCTTTAAACAATCCTCCTGCCACCCCTCCCACCGATAGTCTGCATAAAATGTATCTGTGTCACCATGTATACACCAATATAGGAATTGGTTAAAATGAATTTCCATATCTTCAAATTCCAGACAATCGGGAGCGAAATAACCGATATTGCCATTTCTTAAATATACAAACAAACCGCCCAAAATATCCTCTGCAACCACAAGGTCATCAAAGGGAAAAAGCGAATTTCTGGAGACAAAATCCATTTCCCCCGCACCATAAAGCCGCAGCCAGTTATCTATAATGATTCCGCCTGCGTTTCCCAGAAGCAACCCTAACAGGCTTTCGGGATTTATCTCATATTGCTCTGCTATCCTCTCTTTAACAGCGTTATCACTCGGCAGGACTCTGATCGCCTTTGGTGAACTGTGGATATCCTCCAATATCTTTGAGAAATTGTTCATTCTTATAACCCCATCATAATCTCGATTTTACTCTATCGCACATAAAGAATTTCTATATCGCCGTCAACAAAGCCGACTCCGATGTCCCGACCAATTCCATCGACCAATCATGATCGCCGCCATCATATACATTAAACCCGTAGGCAACAACCTCGTTTGGAACAGCATTTTCCAGTACGGCGTCTAACCATTCCGACACTTCCTGAAGCATCAGCTTTTCATCATACATATTTATTCCTCCATAATATAAATTTGTCATATCCTTATTCCCTGACACCGTCCGTCTCAGTAAGAGCAACACCAGATGCAGTCTATATTCTAAAGGTGTAAAGCCTTTAAAATTCAACAAAGACCTTACACCCTGATTTATCGGCTGCTATTTGGTTGTAGAAAAATTATTCCTTGATTCGGTCAATGTCCGTGAGATTAACGCCTGAAACCTGTAAAATGGCTTTTAAAGCGTGATATTCTTCTTTCAATTCTGCATATGTTTCTACGGCATTCTCCTTTTTTGCCAAAAACATGTACCTTTGAATCTTTTTAAAGTCATCAATTGCCGCCTTTGTAATTTCTAAGCCGTTTGGCATACAACCACCTACTTTCCAAAATTAAAATTAACTTGTATCTGCATCTATTATATCAATCATCTTTCAAAGTGTAAAGCCTTTAAACAGCAATAAAGACCTTACACCCTCATCTATCGGCTGCTATTTAGTTGTAGAAAAATTATTCCTTGATTCGGTCAATGTCTGTGAGATTAACGCCTGAAACCTGTAAAATGGCTTTTAGAGATAAATATTTTTTCTTCAGTCTTTCATAGGTTTCTTTTGCATTCTCTTTTTTGGCAAGCTCCATATATTCCTGAATATCCTCAAAGTCATCGATTGCCGCCTTTGTAATTTCTAATCCATCTGGCATATAATCACCCGCTTTCTGAAAATAAGATTGAATTGTGGCTATGCTAATTTCAATTCATCATTCAGGTTTACCGCCTCCCCTATTTACATATATCATTATATCAGATTTTCCCTTTTCTTCAAGTTATTTTCTGTCGTCCCTTTATTTTACAAAATCATGCAATCGCTTGAAAAATATTGAATAATGCTGTTACCAATCTATATACAAGAAAAGAAGAAACAAGGAAATTAGTAACAAAAGCATTAGATTTTGGGGATTGGAAACATTTGGAAACAAAATCCCCCGAAACAGAAAAAGCAGGAAGCCTCTAAAATCAAGGCTTCCCACACTTCAACCAACTGCGGAAGATGGGACTTGAACCCACACGGTATTGCTACCACAAGATCCTTAGTCTTGCTCGTCTGCCAGTTCCGACACTTCCGCTTACGCATTGCGCAAATAATATGATATCATTCTCCACGGAAAAAGTCAATTATTTTTTGTTGACTTTTGCCTCGGCAAATTGCACAAAGATTACTGCCCGCACATGAGCTATTTAGTCAATCCATACCTAGCGAATCCACCCCCAACTGATTGCCAAGAACTCTCCAAGGAAATACAGCCCCCTCAGCCAGATAAAAATGCCTATCCCCGCCATTGCAAGGCGGCATTTTGCATCGCTCCCGTCCTTTATAATGGAAGCCGCCTGCGACACGCACACGCACAATAACAGACACATCGTTCCAAAAGCCGCCCTGTCCGGATAGTGGGGCGACAGCACCATTGCCCCCCATGACAGGAGCGCCCCGACCAACAGCAGCAGCTCCTTTCTCCGCAGCCGATTACCCAACAGGCAGACATTCGCGAATATCAAAGCCGCCGTCAACAGCAGCGCCGGAAAAAGATACTCCCATGCCCCCCTGCACACGCCATACATGCGCAGGAAAATCCGCCACAATACCCCGTAGGAGCTGTCGGGAACCTCCGCGCTGCGCAGGGCGTTTCCGGGCGCCAGAAGCATCATCACGCTGCCGAGCAGACAGAACACGCTGCCCGACATAAGCCACGGCTGAACGGGCTTTTTTTCACGCAGCTTAAGAAGCATGACCAGTACGGTCAATACCCATACGGCGGGTCCCATATTCTCGTTCGTCCAACCACAGAGAAGCCCCAACAGGGAGACCCACACCAAAGCCCCCGCTATCGGCTTATGCGTCTCCTCGTCCAATTCCCGCAGATACAGCCACAGGAACGCCAATATGATCACCGTCATGTAGAGGTAATTACACGCCCCCGTCTGCCAATACATGCTCATCTTCCAATTGGCATTCAGCCCGTGCAGAAAGCCTATGGTCAATGTCACAAAGGCTAAGCGCCGCTCCCCCATCATGGCATTAATCAGCCATGCGAGAAGCAGGATAACCGCCACGTTCAAGGCGTCCGCCACAGGCTCGCTCAAGTATAGGAAGATTACCTGCGCGAGCGTGTGCGCCACGGTACGCCCGCCCCAATTGTTATAATGCCAAATCTGAGCCTGCACGATATCCTGCAGCGAGGTAAGCGGCTCCTCGGCGGACAAAATGGTGCTGTACCATTCGTCGTCCATCATCACGGGAACCTCCCGCTGTGTCACCCACACGCACAGGATAGTTACCCCCAAAAGGATTGTCCAAAATATAGTAGTTTTAGTTTTGTTGGCGAATCCCCTTGACTCGGAATCCTGTCTGACCACACCCTTCAACCTTACTCCGCTCCCTCTCGTTTCTCAACCTAATCGTCCATTCTTGCCACAAACCGGAAATTTGGGCACAAGCACAAATTTCTGATTGAAAAATCTATGATTTTTCAATCTAATCCCCATTTCTCCGCCTGCCGCATGATATCAGAGCCAACCTGTTACAGAAGTCTCCATGCTTTCAAGTCTCAAGCCCGTAAGCCTCTCAAAATCCCTTGCCCATTCCGCATCATTGTAAAAAAGTATAATCCCATATCCGTCGTTCATGCAGGCATATAATCCGGCGGCGCAACCCTCCTGCTCCAGCACCTCATTCAGCTTTATCAATACATTTAAGTCAATCCAGTCGTTCATCACCGTCAAGTCCACAGTGTAGGAATGCCCGTTACAGCGAAACGCCATTGTCAGCGTCCCTGTTCCCTTCTCCCAATCCACGGCATTCTCATTAAAATCTTCCAATTCCATCAAAACCTCGCCATCGCTCAGATATTCCATGACCCCTAACAGCTCCTTGTAGCTCTCCTCCAAGTCAAATGCCTCCACATCAAACCAGTAGACGTCCTCCGGATAAGCGATGACCCCCCATGTATCATAATCATATTGCGGCATTCCCATGCTTGTCAACAGTATCGTATATGGGTATTCTTCTATATAGCTTCTGTAATTCGGGTTCTCGCTGATCAACTGCTCCACCAAGCTCTCCGCCTCTGCACTGACCGTCAGCCCCAATCCCTCCAGAACCCGTATCTGCTCCTTCACGGGCACAGGCACTGCGTCATATGTGGCATCTATTATTATCGGTGGCATATAATTCGTTCCCGCCGCGCTCCAATCTCTCGTGCACAAGGCAGCCACCACAAGCCCGACCAGTATAACCCCAATCACCACTGTCTGCCGACGATGCGCCATCAGCGGGCTATATTCGACCCTGTCCGTCGCTCTCCTTCTCCGTTCGGGAGTGACAGACTGCATGGCGATGTCTGAGTGCTTCTGTCTCGCATACGTCCGCTTCGTTGCGGCGTCCGAAGCCCCCTGCCCCCGATCTCTCTGCTCCCACTCGCTCTGCTTCCAATCACTGCCCTCCAACGCGTCCTGCTCTGCCGCAAAATTCTGCTCCCGCTCCTTGGTGAGCAGCTCTGCCTGACGCTGATTAGCATACTCCTTCTGGAGCCCCAATTCCTCCAAGAAACGTCCCCGCTCCATCTCGTCGGCAAAGACCCGCTCGGGAAGCAGCACGAACATCATGGGCGGCTCCTTATTCACAGGGATTAAAAGCAATCCCCTATCACAGATAGTCTCACCTGTTCCCGCCAAATCATGCTGCATAAAGGAGCGTCCTACCACCTTCAAACACCCTTCCTCCAGCATCAGAATGACATGCACTCCAAGAAGCGCCTTGCCGACCTGACGATACACATTATAAGTCAATCCCCCGCAGACCGCCAATGCTGTCGCCAACGCCGCGATACACTGCACCGCGATCCCCTGCTTAATAAACAAAAATTCAACAACATATATCCAAAAAACACAACAAAGGAGCAGCCTTGTGACAAGAGATCTTCGATTCTCCTTCCGCCAACGCCAAATACGAATAAAATCCCAGACATCTCTCTTGGTATATCGGTACTCATATCTCATGTCGTTCCCCCGCATATATTGTGAGCCTTCCCGCGACAATGCTTCACAACTTATCTTCTGCCATGAATATGGACTTATTCTACCGTGCTTATTCCGTAATCACGGTATTATGGCCATTCGGCCGTTTTCTGCCATGAATATGGACTTATTCTACCATACTCCCCCTCAAAATACCAGTGTAAATGAATATGGATAATTTGCTAAGCATTGTGAAAGTTGCGATTCACGCACATCAAACAGAAGGCTACTGAATCTGTTGGGCGTGAATTGTAACGTGTGAAATTTTTCACAGCATTCTCCCCTTCACCATCTAAACAAGAGTAACAGACAGTGCGCTCCGCAAGCTGTACTTATGTATACAATCGAGTAGGAGGTAGGCGATTATTTCGCCTACCGACCTCTCACACCACCG
>JAMPHH010000001.1:136610-142808 GCA_023663505.1 Muribaculum sp. | reverse complement strand
CCCGACCTTTTGGTCCGTAGCCAAACGCTCTATCCAGCTGAGCTAAACGCACATTCATTACAGTATTATCTGCAACAGAGTATATTTTAAACGCTTTATGGCAAAAAGTCAAGTAAATATTTCCCAATTTTCATTTATTTTTCATTTAATTTTCATTTATTTTATGATATACTAATATGGTGGCGGCGCTTATACAGCCGCCATACGATTACAGGCATTTTCCAAGGAGGAACTCACATGTTGGAATTGCGCAATCTCTCCTTTCAGGTGGATGATGACGCCGCCGGCGCAAAGGAGATTATCAAGGATATCAATCTGACTTTGAATGACCATACCTTTACCGCGATCACCGGTCCCAATGGCGGCGGCAAATCCACGCTCGCCAAGCTGATCATGGGCATCGAGCGTCCCACCTCAGGCAGCATTGTCTGGAACGGCAGGGATATCACGGACTTAAGTATCACGGAGCGCGCCAATCTGGGCATCAGCTTCGCCTTTCAGCAGCCCGTGCGATTTAAGGGCATCAAGGTAAAGGATCTGATCACGCTGTCCGCGGGCGGGGACAAGAAGCTCAGCACGGCGGGAGCCTGCGATTATCTGTCCAAGGTCGGTCTCTGCGCGAGGGATTACATTAACCGCGACGTGGACGCAAGTCTCTCGGGCGGCGAGCTCAAGCGCATCGAGATTGCCACCATTATCGCGCGCAACACGCCCCTGTCCGTCTTTGACGAGCCGGAAGCGGGCATTGACCTTTGGAGCTTTAACAATCTGATCAAGGTGTTTGAGGAGCTTCACGATACCAGTGACAACTCGCTGATCATCATTTCACATCAGGAGAGGATTTTGAATATTGCTGACGAGATCGTGGTCATTGCGAACGGTCTGGTGAAGGCGCGCGGCACCAAGGCGGAGCTTCTGCCCGAGCTTCTGGATGTCGCGGGGAGCTGCAAATTCTACCAATGAACACATTCGATGCGCAGAAAACAGATTATTGAGCCAAAAATCATGACAGAATCGGGGAAATTATGGACGAAATACAAAAAAATCTATTAGAACAGGTTGCCGGACTGCACGAGGTTCCGGCGGGCGCGTACAATATCCGCGCCAACGGCGCAAGCGTCAGCCGGAATACCACCGCCAACATTGATATCATCACCAAGGAGGACTGTCAGGGCATTGATATCCTGATCAAATCCGGCACCAAGAAGGAAAGCGTGCACATTCCGGTGGTGTTGAGCCAAAGCGGTCTCACGGAGATGGTATATAACGATTTTCATGTGGGTGATGACTGTGACGTGACCATTATCGCAGGCTGCGGCATTCACAACAGCGGCGACAGCGAGAGCCGTCATGACGGCATACACAGCTTCTTCATCGGCAGGAACAGTCATGTAAAATATGTGGAGAAGCACTATGGAAGCGGCGACGGAAAAGGGGAACGCATCATGAATCCCCAGACGGTGGTGCATTTGGGCGAAAACAGCTTTATGGAGATGGAGACCGTGCAGATTCGCGGCGTGGACTCCACCAAGCGTTCCACGCAAGCAACCTTGGAGGACGGCGCAAAGCTTGTCATCACGGAAAGGCTCATGACACACGGTAGCCAATACGCCGAATCCTCCTTCAACGTAGACTTAAACGGCGCGGGCTCCAGCGCGAACCTGATCTCCAGAGCGGTGGCAAAGGAGGACTCAAGACAGCTCTTCCTTGCTAAAATCAACGGAAACAACCGCTGTGCCGGTCACTCCGAGTGCGACGCCATTATCATGGATAACGCCAAGATCAGCGCGGTTCCCGAGATTACCGCCAATCATCTGGACGCCGCGCTGATTCACGAAGCCGCTATTGGCAAGATTGCCGGCGACCAGATCATCAAGCTCATGACTCTAGGGCTTACCGAGGCAGAGGCGGAGGCACAAATAGTAAACGGATTCCTGAAATGACAGGAATCCGTTTCTTATGATAAAATAAGTCCATATTCAAGATAGGAAGCAACCGGATGACAATAAGCGTTATGCTTGCGAATTATCATTTTCCGATTCTTGGTGAAGACGCTCCAATGCCCAGAGGATTTCCGCCTCGTTAAAGGGCTTTACCACAAACTCCTCCGCGCCGCGCTTGACGGAATCAAGCATCTTCTCCCGCTGCCCCGCCGCGGTGATCATCAGCACCTTTGCGTCCGGATTCTCCTTTTTGATAAGGCTCAGGCTCTCCACGCCGTCCATGACAGGCATGGTGATATCCATGGTCACAACCTCGGGCTTCAATTCCTTGTATTTCAGATAGCCTTCCTCCCCGTTGGTCGCCTCACCCACAACGGTATGCCCGTTCCGCTCTAAAATCTCGCGAAGAATTCTTCTGGATGTTCTTGAATCATCTACAATCATAATGTTTGCCATGGCTACATCCTCCTATTTAAGTTTCCCAACCGCAAAATACAGCCCCAAATTGCCAAGATAGATAGGAATCCTGCATATATCATCGACATTTTCCACGCCCTTATACTCAGGGGGCATCAGGTCTAAGAACTGCCCCTGCTGACTGAGCTCGGAAACATAGAGTCCACTGGAACAATTAAGCAGCTCCCCTGCGGCATCCAGCGCGTTCATATCCAGCTGCGTAAACGTCTCCTGTCCAAAAATCGTGCTCACCTTCAAAAGTGCACCATTTCTCTCGGCAAAACAGCCCATGAGTCCATTGTTCCCCACCATCTTCTGGAATACCGCTGCGTCCTTGGGAAGCTCATCCACCATGGCGGCTTTGCCGACATATATGTGTCGGTCTACCAATCGAATCATTGTGCGGATCACGGTTCCGATCAGCTCCTTGTATACCATCGCCTCCTTGGGCAAAATAAAGGGAAGAACCCTGTCAATATCATCGCTCTTGATATCTTCAAAATCCGTATTGCTGAAATTATTCACCCTCTTAAAATCATCAAGCAGCCATTCAAGCTCCTCCATTGTCACCAGTTCTTCATTTAGAAGCTCCTGAATAAAGACAAGGTATGCGTTGCCCTGTTTCTGCAACAGCTTATCCACCTGCTCCTGATTGAGATATCCCTCCTCGATAGCGATATCGCCAAAACGCTTATCCTTGATCGCCTGAAGGAGATTGACCTCATCCGCCTGTTCCTGTGTCATCAGTCCCTCCGACACAGCAATCAAGCCTAATTTCACACGCACAGAATCCTGTTTTTCAATTATCTGCTTCAACTGCTCCTTTGTAATCCTGCCTGCCTCCACAAAATAATTGCCCAATACATATTCTACCATATACTGACCCCCATCCTGAATGTGTTCATTACTGATACTGCCCTATTTATCAGTATACCGTTATCTAAAATCCATGTCAAGAAATTTGTCTCTCATATGAAAAAAAGACTGGACGGTAACAAAAAGGATTACAGTCAATACCGTAATCCCGCATTCTGATAAGACAAATGGGGCCTATAGGGCTCGAACCTATGACCCTCTGCTTGTAAGGCAGATGCTCTCCCAGCTGAGCTAAGACCCCTTGCCTGCATCTTGGATGCAAAACGACCCAGACGGGACTCGAACCCGTGACCTCCGCCGTGACAGGGCGGCGCTCTAACCAACTGAGCCACTGGGCCATATACAATTAAAGATACTTCTAAAACAGTGCTAAAATGGACCTTCGGGGACTCGAACCCGGGACCGACCGGTTATGAGCCGGTTGCTCTAACCAACTGAGCTAAAGGTCCGCATTCCCTTTCGGGAAATGACTCCAACGGGAATCGAACCCGTGTTACCGCCGTGAAAGGGCGATGTCTTAACCGCTTGACCATGGAGCCGTCTCTTACGCCTTATCTTGGCTGATTTGTAGTGTGTATAGCGCATAAACGTCTATGCAAAGCACTAAAGCAGAGGTTGTCTGTCTCTTTCCGTACCGCTTTCTACACAACTTTTCGTTTAGCGTCTCAACGTGTTTAATTATAACACAGTGGGATTCCCTTTGCAATAAAAAATTTATTTTTTGTTTTTGTTTGTTTTTGTCCTTGAATCTTGAAAAGATTCGACACAAATACAGATAATGCGATGGATGTCTGTTGGGTTTCCTCCAGCTTGGTCACGATACACCCCAGACCATAACAGCGTCTGCCCCTTCTTCTTTTGGCATGCCTTTTTCCTGTGTGCCATCCCCGGAATACGGCGGTCCCGGTTGCTCATCATCCTTATGGGCAAGGAGATACTCGTTCGCCTTGTTCAGCATATCTGCCGTGATCCGTTTGCGGAACAGCACCAGCGTGCTTGCGTCAAACGGCTGCCGAGATATTAGCAATTTTATGAAACCTATTGACAAATTTCAAAAATTAATATATTATAAAATTACAAGGGTTGGTCTGTTTCCAAAGGAATGTAGGTCAGAATGTCGCACACATTGCAGTTTAAAATGCGGCACATGTCGTTGATGGTCTTGGTGGTGACATCACGATTGTGCTTTAGGCGATACAGTGTGCTGTTGGATATTTTGTACTTTTTTGTGAGAGTATACCAATTTTCCTTTGATTTTTCTAAGGTTTTCCAGAATGGTGTATAGTTGATCATCATTTATATCTCCCAAAGTGTGTAGTATAAGTTAATCATAAGGCATATTTTCAAAGTTGAATATCTATGTTAAGACGAATATGTGTCACAAATTGTTATGACGTTATCGAGGGCAGGCGCACAGCGAAATTAATTCTACTACACAGTGAAATATTGATTTATTCGGTTTTTCTCTTTTCTGTTTGATTCCGAATTGAACCGAAGTTAATTTGGACGGATTCTTTAAGAAACACAGGGAAGGAGTGGTAAATATGAGTTTGACCGAGTTTAACGAAGCGGAATTTATTGAGACCAGACGCGCGGAAGGCCGCGAGGAAGGACGTAGGGAAGGTCACGAGGATGGTCGTAGGGAAGGCATGGTCATGGGCATAGAGCAGATGGCGGTTCGGCTAATTCGCAGGGGCGAGTTTGATGAAGAAATTGTAGATGCCACGGGATGCTCTGTAGAACGCATAAGACAACTCCGGGATGAACAAATGGCGTTGGTGTAATTGTTGGCTGTTCTTAAAAATGCGATCGATGAATTATCAGGAAAGTATGTCCGGGGCATAGGTGCCGTAAAGTTGGTGGAGGATGCCATATTCGGACTGGATTGTGTCAATCCTCCATTTTTCGTCCATGATTGTCAGCTTTGGTATGACACGGAGAAGCTTGGGGAGATAGCGTTCGTCGAGTTTATCCCACACTATAGTGAGGACAAGAGCGAATATTCCCTTGCAGATTTTCTCTCAGGTGATACAGCGTGCTGTTGGATATATTCTAATTTTTTGTTAGAGTATGCCAATTTTCCCTTGATTTTTCTAAGGTTTTCCAGAATGGTAAATAGGTGATCATTATTTATATCCCCCAAAGTATATAGTATAAGTTAATCATAGAATATTTTTTTCAAGCTGAACGTCTGCGCTAAAGTGAATATGTGTAGCTAATTAATTTTGCAAAAATCAAGGCTTTACACTTTTAGCAATGGTTGTTATAATAAAATAAATACAAGCTAACAAGCATCTAGAAAGTAGGTGATTATATGCCAAACGGTGCGGAAATTATCGAAAGAACTGTACATGATTTTCAAAGAATACAGGCGCATATGAAAAACGCTAAAAAAGAAAACGCAAAAGAAACATATGAGGAATTGAAAAAAGATTACAAGTCAATAAAAGCAGTGCTGAATTCGTTGGGCGTAAATCTCACAGAGATTGATGAGATTAAAGAATAATGTTTAGAACTAAATAGCGGCTAATTAGCGTCTGCTGATTAAGCCATTTTTAGGCTATAGTTTTGATATGTACCACATAGTGAAAAAAATTCCAAAATGGACGCAAAAGTATTCGTTTCTGAATCCTGAAAAGATTCGACACGAATACAAATAATGCGATGGATGTCTGTTGGCTTTCCTCTAGCCGCCCGTATCTGCTTTTTGTTATGTTTCCTGCACTTGGCAAAAGTCAGATATTCTTTCCTTGCTTCATTCAGCAGGGAGATACTCGTTTGCCTCGTTCAGCATATCCGCCGTGGTCCGTTTGCGGAACAGCACCAGCGTGCTCGCATCAAACGGCGGGGTGTCCTGATATCCCGGCGGCCCGATAAAATACTGGAGGTACGGGTTCTCCGTGATCTGCTCCACGAGCTCCCT
>JAMPHH010000001.1:57877-136510 GCA_023663505.1 Muribaculum sp. | reverse complement strand
TCGGTTTCTATTGGAATTTTCAGGGTTGCATTGCTGTTTACTTGTCAAGGTTCATTGTGACACGTTGCGCTTCCTCGATAATACACTCATGAAACGCCATTCGTGTCGCGTGATGCCTTTGCAAAATAGTGCTCATTTAGCATGATACATCACGTCACACAACAATAGATGTTGTGAACGGAGAAGGAGGGATTTGAACCCTCGCGCCGCTATTAACGACCTGCACCCTTTCCAGGGGTGTCCCTTCAACCTCTTGGGTACTTCTCCACGGTTGACACTGCTTGTCCTATATTGCTTGTCCATAGAAACATCTGTGGAGAGCCTCATATGAGAGACACATTCAATCCCTTCTCTCAAACGGAGAGAGTGGGATTCGAACCCACGCGCCCTTGCGGACAAACGGTTTTCAAGACCGCCTCGTTATGACCACTTCGATATCTCTCCATCGAATCCGCCCATCAGCGGCAAAAATCATTTTATCAAAAATCGATTCTACTGTCAACAGCTTTTTTCAAAAATATCACAAAAATTTCAGCAAAAATTTTGATATAAATTTGAGGTGAATTCCACAGGACAGCTTTGCGACATTTATGCCTTGTCTCCATCCTCCAAGCCTTCCGGTTCTTTGTTGAAATCGACCAGTAATTCCGCATAGACTCCGCCGCACTCCTGCAGCCCCTTTGCAATCAGTCCCGCAAAGGTCACGGCGCCCGCATACTTTAAATGCGTATTGTCATTCTTGCCCTCCGGCCAGCCCACATAGGTATTCGGCTCGATATTCATAAACCACTCCACCGTCTTGGACATTCCCGCCCTGACCATCTCCTCGCGGCTCATCGTGTATAAATCAATCAGTGGAACCTTCTCCGCCTTCGCCACCTCCTTGATCGCCGCCACATAATCGCCATGAGCGCCGGCTCCAAGGACGCCATTCTCGTCAAAGCATCTGCGTTCCAAGGGGGTGATCAGCACAGGATACGCCCCGTGGTTCTTGGCTGTATTGATAAAAATCCTGAGATTCTCGTCAAAGGTAGAGCCGGGAATCGTATATCTCGTCGGATCTTGATCTTTCTCATCATTGTGTCCGAACTGGATAAACAGGAAATCCCCTTCCCCGATATTCTGCTCAATCGGCGCCAGTCTCCCCTCGTCCAGAAAGCTCTTGGTGCTCCTGCCATTCTTGGCATGATTGCACACGCGGATTCCTTCTTTTAAATAAAGAGGGAATACCTGACCAATCCCCGTCTGAGGATATGTGGTAATGTCATTTGTCTGCACGGTGGAATCACCCGCCCAAAAAATCGTATTCATGTTATCTTAACCCTCCTGCTTCGTATGCCGCCATCTGCAATTCATTCATTTAAAAAAATGGACATCAGTTAATGCGCAAAACGTAATATATTCACGCATGTATAATATAACCGCCATCGCTTAAGGTGCAAAACATAATATACTCACACACTCATAAAATGACCGCAATCGCTTAAGGCGCAAAACATAATATACTCACACACTCATAAAATAACCGCAATCGCTTAAGGCACAAAACGTAATATATTCATACCTTCATAAAATAACCGCAATCGCTTAAGGCGCAAAACATAATATACTCACACACTCATAAAATAACCGCAATCGCTTAAGGCGCAAAACATAATATACTCACACACTCATAAAATAACCGCAATCGCTTAAGGCGCAAAGCATATCATATTCACATATATAAACCGAAAATACAAGGGAAACTCCGATACAATGGAATGGATATTCCATGGAAGCTTCCCTTGCTTTTCGTGAAGGAACCAAACGTGTCGGTTCCCTTCTTATAGGTCTAACATTGTTCAAAGACTAACGAATGCTCTAAACACCCGCACAGGTTACTCTTTTACAGCACCGATATTCACACCCTTTACGAAATACTTCTGCAGGAAAGGATACAGTGCCATGAAGGGCAGAATCGCCATAACGATTGCCGCATAATACAATGTGTTCTGTGATACCTTGTATTGCGAGGTCGGGGTATCACCATCCATGACCATAACTCTCAGTATGTACTGGAAGTTTACCTGCTCACGACTGGAGATGTAAATCTGTACTGTGGAGTAGTCATTCCATACAGTCACCGCAAACATCAAACCGATAGATGCGAGAGCCGCCTTGGACAGCGGAAGCACGATCTTGAAGAAGATTCCCATAGGGGAGCATCCGTCAATCTTCGCCGCCTCGAACAAGGAAGCAGGAATACCCTCAAAGAAGTTTCTCATCAGCACCAAGTTATAGACATTCATACCATGCTTTACAACCAAGATCCACATGTTGTTGGTCAAATGCAGCTGTTTCATAACCAGATACTCAGGAATCATACCACCGGAGAAAATCATTGTAAACATAAGGAAGTATGCAATCGCCTCTCTGCCGGGCAACTCCATCTGGCACAATACATAGCCGCCGAGGGTGGACATGATCAATCCGACCAACGTACCTACCAATGTTGTGATTACCGAGTTCAGAAACGGTCTGTACAGCTTAGAGGTTGAGAAAATTGTCTTATAACCATCAAACGTGGGCTGTGAAGGCCATATCTGGAACTGATACACACCCACCGCATTGAAGGAGTCAACAACTACCTTCCAGATGGG
This sequence comes from Muribaculum sp., assembly GCA_023663505.1. Taxonomy (GTDB): domain Bacteria; phylum Bacillota; class Clostridia; order Lachnospirales; family Lachnospiraceae; genus Acetatifactor. The sequence continues at coordinate 133,871 of JAMPHH010000001.1, read as the reverse complement.
CATCAGGATAATCAGCGCAATCAGAATAAACACAATGTAGTTTACGATATCAAATACATGAATATGAGCCTTGGGCTTTTTATATGCTACCTTTTCCTTTGCCATGTTTTAAGCCCTCCTTACAGAATTCCGCGTCCGCGGACTTTTTTACTTGCTGCGTTACATACTAATACGAGAATACCACCAACCAACGATTTGAACAAACCTATCGCAGTGGTATAGCCGTAGTTTGGTATGGCCGTAAGGAACGTCTTGCTATACACGTAGGTTGAGATAACCTCCGCCACATCCAAAACGCGGCTGTTATACATAACAAATACCGACTCAAACATATTCAAAACCTTTGCAAGGTTCAGAATCAATACAACGATAATCGTATTTAACAGAGCAGGAACCGTAACGTACCAAATCTTCTGCAGTCTGGATGCTCCGTCGATATCCGCCGCCTCATACAGCTCAGGATTGATACCCGACAGCGTCGCAAGGAAGATAACGGTTCCCCAACCTGTTTCTTTCCAGAGATTAACTATGTAAAACACCGGCCGCCACAGGTTCGTGTCATGCATGAAATCAATGCTCTTTTCTATCAATCCCCAGCTCTTCAAGGTCTCATTCACCATACCGGTGGAGGAGGTGGAGAGGAACAGGGTGAAGATAGCCGCCGTAACAGTCCATGACATGAAGTGGGGCAGATAAATAACCGTCTGCAAAGCCTTCTTTGCCAACAGGTTACCCATCTCATTAATAAACACGGACACGATAACCGAAGCTCCCGTGGTTAGAATCAACTTTATAATGGATAGCTCCAAGGTGTTGCGGAACGATGTCCAGAATGCCGCATCCTTGAACAAAGCCTCGAAATGCTTGAAGCCTACGAACTCCATCTTTTTCAGGGTGTAATCATAAAAGGAATAACGAATACCCAGCATAGGCCAATAATAAATGATCAATACATAGATCAGAACCGGGAGGAACATCAGGTAGAAGCCCCGATTGTTCCAAATGCGCATTCCCAAGGGTTTCTTGCGAATCTCAACATTTGTGGAAGTCAAGTTCTTTTTTTTGCTCATAAGCTAACCCGTCCTTTACATTTTTGTAAAAAAACGTTCTGCGCGCCGGGCGTCCGCAGACGCCCGACAGGACAGAACAGAAATGCCATTCTAAAATCACTTCAAAGCTTACTGTGCGTTCAGCTCTGCCAAGATTGCAGCAGAAGTGTCACCATACTTAGCCACATATGCAGCAACTGCATCAGCACCGCTCATCTGACCGGTAACAGCCTGATTCATCCAAGTCTGCTTATCCTTAGCAAGATCACTCTTAACCTCGGTCAGAGTCTCGCAGGAAGCAGCAGCAGGAGCGTCTACACAGTTCTCGGTGAAGAATGTGTTACCCTTGGTAACCAAAGGATCGTCAGAAACGAAGCCGTTGGTCAAAGGAGAGATAACCAATACGGAATCCAAATGATTCTTCTTCCAAATGGTGTTAGGATCATTAGGAGACTGCTTCAAATGGAAGGTACCCTCCTCATAGGAGTAATCCTTCTTCTTCTCAGGATCGTCAGCGTTGGTGGTGAAGCTCTCAGCCTTGGTAGACCAGTGAACATCCTCAGCGCCATAGGTCCACAGGGTCTGTACTACGTCGCCGTCAAGCATGGTGTCAAGCAGAGCATCGAAGATAGCCTGCTCACGAGCATCGTTGCCGTCGCCGTCATCGGTGATTACCCAAACGGGAGCCTCACGGTTGATGTATCCGCCCCAAGTATCCTTGATCTCCTGGATAGGAGGAAGCTGAACCAGTCTGTCATCGCCAAGATCGTCATCGATCTGGTTCTTGCTCATGTTGTCGGTCAGAGTTCTAAGCCATGTACCTGCCCAATAGGTGAACACACCCTCGGAAGTGGACTGGTCGTTGGAGAAGAACTTCTCACGAGCCTGCTTGGTACCTGCGTCCTCGGTATCGGGGTCGATCAGACCGTCTGCATAAGCCTTAGCCAGTCTGTCCAGAGCGTCGATAGTAGCCTGCTCCTGGAAGCCGTCAACCCATACGCCGTCCTTCTGATAGAAATCAGGATATGCACCCTGCCAGAACTCAGCCATGTAATTGATGTAAGGAGCCTCGTCAAGCTTACCAAAGCCTGCTGCGATCACGCCATAGGTCTTGCCTGTGGTGCCGTCGCCATCGGGATCCCCGTCATGGAACTCCTTCAGCATTGCATAGTAATCATCAAAGGTCTTGATGTCCTCAACCTTCTTGCCGATTGCATCCAGCCAAGACTGCTTGATATAGGTCACGCAGCCGTTACCATAGGTAGGAGCGAAGCCATACAACTCGCCGCTGGAGGTCTTCATGTTCTCGTTGATGGACTTCAGAACAAGCCTGTTCTGGAATTCAGCATTGTCATAAGCATCAGCCATATCCCAAAGCAGCCCGGTAGGAGCATACTCGCGATACATGGAAGCGCTCATGATCAAAGCGTCAGGATACTGTCCGTCGCCGGGTGTACCGGTGGTCAGATATCTGGATACGGTACCTGCATAATCGGAGTGATCAAGCTGGTCAATGGTCAGCTTAATGGGATGCCCCAGTTTCTCAGACACAGCAGCCTCCCACTGCTCGATAAATGCGTCCTGCCCGTTATCAACGGTTGCGGTAAGAGTACCGTCTACCACGATATGCAGCTCCTCAAGATTGTAGTCCTCCTCAACAGGCGTCTCAACGGAAGCGCTGCCGGACTCACTGCTGGGCTGCTGGCTAGAAGCGCTAGGCTGATCAGCCTTGTCGCCACAAGCAGCCATAGAAGCTACCATTGCTGTGGCAAGAAGTACAGATAAAACTTTCTTCTTCATTTTTTTCCTCCCTTTCAAATGAATTGTTAAACCAGAGATAACTGGTTAATAAACAGTTTACCATTAATGTGTACAAATTGCAAGTAACAAATTTTGTATAGTTGCATATTTTTAGGGCAAAATAATGAAAAAAGGCTGTTTTCTAATGTTTTTCCTACAAAAAAATTCTAAAAAATTTTACGGATACAGCATTTTGACCACAAAGCGAAGATTCTTTTGTGTATTTTGGAAAAAACGATCCTATACAATATATACAAATTTATTCAGGATTTCTTGTCGCTTTTTAATACCTCCCTGAGAAAGGCTTCTGCGACAATCATATCCTCGGGGGTGGTCAGCTTGATATTGCCGTAAGACCCTTCCACCATCTTCACCCTGCATCCCGTGAAAAGCTCCACCACACTGGCGTCGTCCGTAATGGCGATTCCCTGCTCCTGCAGTCTCTGCAGTCTGCCAAACAGCCGTCCATAAGCCTCGATGATAAGCTGCGTTTCAAAGACCTGCGGCGTCTGCACGCTCCAAACCGATCTCCTGTCCGGAGTCTGGAGCGCGAAGCCCTCGTCATCGGAGATCTTGATAGTGTCCTTGGCGGGCATCGCCGCCACACAGGCACGATACTCGCTGACTGCGTCAGCCAGCCGCATCAGCATTTTCTCCGTGAGAAAGGGTCTCGCCCCGTCATGGATAAACACATAGCCGTCATGGTTCGGGACGCTCAAGCCCCCGTTCTCGATCACGCGCAGGGCGCACATCACGGAATCATAGCGCTCCGCTCCCCCGGGGGTGATGACGTCCACCTTGGAAAAATTATATTTCCCGACGATCTCCTCGGAGACAAACTCCAAGTCCTCGGCAGCCGCCACCAGAATGCAGTCGTCAATCACCTTGGAGCGTTCCACCGCCCGCAGGGAGTACCAGATCACGGGTCTCCCCGCCAACATCATATATTGCTTGGGCACATCTCCCTGCATCCGGCTTCCGCTTCCGGCGGCGAGCACGATCGCCGTACATCTTTTCTCATTCTTCATAACGCTAAATTGGGCACGGCATTTAGGTCATAGCCGTGACGCACCCCTCTCATATATTCGTAGTATCCCGCCGCCCCGATCATGGCGGCATTGTCCGTGCACAGCACGGGACTCGGGCGGTAGAAGGTCACGCCCCGCTTGGCGCATTCGCTCTCAAATGCCGTGCGGAGCGCGGAATTTGAGGCAACGCCCCCCGCGATGGCGAATCGGTCAAGCCCATACTCTCTCACCGCGTGCAGGGAATGCTCCACGAGCACATCCACCACCGCCTTCTGGAAGGAGGCAGCGACGTCCGCCTGACACACACTCTCCCCCTTCATCTGACAGCTGTTCAGATAGTTCAACACGGCGCTTTTGAGCCCGCTGAAGCTAAAATCATACACATTCTCCGCCACCCTCGCCCGGGGAAAAGCGATTGCGTCGGGATTCCCTTCCTTTGCCAGCCTGTCTATCTTGGGACCGCCGGGATACCCCAGCCCTATCGCGCGGGCGACCTTGTCAAACGCTTCCCCCGCAGCGTCATCTCTCGTGCGCCCCACGATCTCATACTCACCGTAATCCTTCACGATGACCAGATTGGAATGCCCGCCCGACGCCACCAGACACGCAAAGGGGGGCTCCAGTTCCTTATATTCAATATAATTAGCACTGATATGACCACTGATATGATGCACGCCCACGAGGGGAAGCCCCGTGGCAAAGCAGATCGCCTTCGCGGCGGAAACACCCACGAGCAGCGCACCCACGAGTCCCGGTCCATAAGTCACCGCCACGCCATCCAACTCCCGCAGCGTCATTCCCGCCCCCTGCAGAGCCTCCCCGATCACCTGATTGATCCGCTCGATATGCTTGCGGGAAGCGATCTCCGGCACCACGCCGCCATAGAGGGTGTGAAGCTCGATCTGGGAGGATATCACGTTCGACAGAACCTCCCTGCCGTTTCTCACCACCGCCGCCGCAGTCTCGTCGCAGGAGCTCTCGATTGCCAATATGTAAATGTCAGTTTTTGATCCTGATCCTATTCTTTCCATTTTGTCAATAACCATCCCGAACCGTTCACGTACACCTCACATCATGACTGGGGTTCCAGATTCTTCACGTCCTCCCAGCCGTATATCTTCCACCGCTTATCCGCGTCCTTGCGCAGCAGATACATCTGCGTGGTGGGGTATTTTTGACCCGACTCCAAAATCGTATAGTCGCATTGAAGCTTTGCAAACTCATACCCGTCTTCCTTGAAAAGCTCGACGTTCACGCTTGACGCCACATTCGGACTGGTGATGCGCCGCTCGTTCTTCCTTCCCGCCTTCACCTCGTCCTGAAGATTGATCAGATAACCGCCGACCTCGTTTGCCGCCAAAAGCTCGTCATCATAGAGCTCTCTTGCCTTCAGACCGAGAGCCTCTATGTCCTCCTCCGAGCATTCCTCATTATAGTAGGCGATAAATATCTCGTTGTAATATTTAATTACCTCCTTGGGGGTAGGCGGATAGTCCCTGCTCAAATCCCTGCTCAGTATCGTCTGCACCACGGACATGGCTTCCTCCGCCCGCTCGCTCCTGCTCCGGTTGGCGAGATAGGCGTAATATCCGACCACTGCCACCACCAGAATCACAATAATGATCGTCACACGCGTCGTCGATTTCTTCATAATCATTCATCCTCAAAATTTAATTCTACCGTCCTGCCGTCCTTAGCGGCAATCGCCCCCGGGAAGATCTTGCGCACCTCCCCAATAAACTCCTCCGGACGCATGAGGGAGGGGCTGTAATGGGTCAGCCACAGCTCGGGAACCTCCGCGTCCTTGGCGATCCGCGCCGCCTCGTACATGGTCATATGCTTGTGCTCCTTCGCCTTGACCAGCTTATCCGGCTCGCCGTACATCCCTTCTAATATAAGAAGGTCGGCTCCTCTGGCATGGGCGAGGATACTGTCCGTGGGTCTGGTGTCCGTGCAATAGGTCACCTTCAAGCCCTTCCTCCTCTCCCCGAGAACCATGTCCGGCGTGTAGGTGCGACCGTCCTGTTCGATGACCTCACCTTTTTGCAGGCGGCTCCAGAGCTTCATGGGAATGCCCTGCTCCTCCGCCCGCCCGCGGTCGAACCTTCCGGCGCGCTCCACACTCAGGCTATACCCATAGCATAACACATTATGGTTCACCTTGAAAGCCTCAATCTCAAATCCGTCGAAAGAAAATTTTTGTTCGCTCTCAGTACCCGCGATTTCCCTGCATTCTATCTCAAAGGGAATCTCCGGTGCGATGACCCTGAGCGCATTGACCACCTTGGTCAACCCCTTGGGTCCTATGAGAAGAAGGGGCTGCGTGCGCTCGGCATTCCCCATGGTGAGCAGCATCCCCGGCAGACCGCTGATATGATCCGCATGGTAATGTGTAAAACAGATAATATCAATGGGGTTGGGGCTCCAGCCCTTCTCCCGCAGGGCGATCTGGGTCCCCTCGCCACAATCGATCAGAATGCTTTTCCCATTATAACGCATCATCAGGGAAGTAAGCCATCTGTATGGCAGGGGCATCATACCGCCCGTACCAAGCAAACAAACATCTAGCATAATTCGGTCTCCTCGTCCTCCTCCACCGGAATCGCGAACTGCGCTATCATTTTATCATAGCAGTCCTCGCACAGGTCAAACCGGTGTCTGGCGCCGTCCTTGCGGCTGAAATATCCAAAGGTGTAATCCACGCTAAAGCAACCCTCCTTCAAATATTTTCCGTCTGATTTTAATTCTTTTTTGCATTGATTGCAAATGATTTTTTCGTATTTTCGCATTGATTTCCTCCCTGTAAGTGTTGTCGGCACGGCTACACCTAGAGTATACTATAAGGAAGGCACTGTGGCGCGTGGTAATTATTGGGGTGCGTATTTCATCTCATAACACGTCTGGAAGCGTGCCCTGTCGTGCTGTTATATCGCAGCTTCCCGCCGAGTCACATAACACGCCGGAAGCGTGGCTTATGCATGAGCATGGGTGCTTCGTGGTCGCCTATGCCAGTCGCCTATGGGCGCCGCCACATGATCAGGGCGTCCTCGGCGGGCTTCTCGTAGAATCCGGGGCGCACACCCTCGCCGCGGAAGCCAAAACGCTCATAGAGGCGAATCGCGGGGCGATTGCTCTCCCGCACCTCTAACGTGAAGGAGGTAATCCCTCTTTGTCCTGCTTTATCTATGAGCTCTCGCAGCAGCATTGCCGCAACCCCCTGTCTTCGGAAGCGTTCGTCCACCATCACCTTGTCGATATCGCCCTCCTCGCCCAACATGGTCAGTCCCGCGCAGCCGACGACCTGCCCGTCTGTCTCCGCAACAAGGTAGAGGCTGTAATCACGGGTGAGCAACTCGGCGAACATTCGTTCCGTCCACGGGGCAGTGAAGATCTCCCGCTCCATACACGCCAATATTCCTGAATCCCCCGCCCTCAGCGGGCGTATCAATACATCTGTGGTCACGTGTTCTCCTTCTCACATAATCGGCAGTGTGTACGCTGCAGCCGCAAGCACTATATCCGGGGACATGTGTTCTCCTTCTCGGCAAGCTCCCGCTCCGCCTGACTTTGCCGCAGATACTCCGGTCGGTGCTCCGCCGCCGAGACCGTCCGCCCCATTCGGAAGTAAACCTCGCCCAAAGCGGCAATGCTTCCCGCCCGTTGGCGGTTTGCACTCGCAGGGGCAAGCATATAGGGAAGCATCATTTTCTCTCGAATTATTTCCTGATAGACACTCACTCCGTCCCCGAGGAATATCACCGGACGGCTTGCCTGAGGCTCCGCGGCGTTCCCGTCAAGGGCATTGAGCTTGGCGAGAAGCTCCCCGATATCCATAGCCGCCTGAGGCTCTACCACACGCAGGACAGGCAGGCTGTCAAATGTTGCTTCTTCTCCGTCAGAAAGCCGAGCCGTCTTATCCAATGAGGTGCTTCGCCTCCCCAATGGGACGCCTTGCTTATCCAACAGGGTATCCGCATATGGTGGGACGAATTCGTAAATTGCGGTATAAACTTGGTTTCTTCGGGCGTCCATCAGGGGACATACTCTCGCCTGCGTTCCGCAGAGGTTGTATGCCAAGCCCTCTAATGTTGGCACCTCCACGATCGGCTTGTCAAGCGCAAGCCCCAAGCCCTTCGCCGTGGCTGACCCAATGCGCAGACCCGTAAACGAGCCCGGACCGGACGCCACCGCGATAGCGTCTATCGCGTCCATATCCAGCTCCAACATACCCCGCACTTCATCAAGCATGGGAAGCAGCGTCTGGGAATGCGTTTTCTTATAGTTGACATTGTACTCCGCGAGAAGGATCCCATCCTCCGCCACGGCGACTCCCGCCACAAGTCCTGAGCTGTCTATACCCAAAATCTTCATAATATATCCTCATTTCCCTGCCTCGTAATCCGAATCCTCCGATAATCAAAGCCCTTCTCCGGATCCTTCTCTATCACAACCTCCGTGAACTCTCGCGGGAGAATCTCCCGAATCAAATCCGCCCACTCTATCAGACAGATTCCCTGCCCGTAAAAGCAGTCATCATAGCCGATCTCCTCCATTTCCTCCACGTCCTGAATCCGATAGACGTCAAAATGATAAAAAGGAAGCCTGCCCTCCTCATAAATCTGCAGAATCGTGAAGGTGGGGCTGTTCACCGTTTCCGTGATGCCCAAGCCTGCCGCCACCCCTTGGACAAATACCGTCTTGCCGACCCCCAAATCCCCTATCAGGGTATATACCTGTCCCGCCTGCGCCTGCTGCCCTATTTTGATTCCAAGGGCATAGGTCTCCTCAGGACTGTTGGTCTCGATAATTGCGGCGGTTGTATTGATTGTGTCAGTTATGTTGGTCGTATTCAAATCTATATCCCTATCTTTTATCTATTTTATTTGTCTTAGTGTTAATCATCACCCGGGGCAGTGAACATATTTTCAGTCTGTCAGCTTGCATCAACACTAGCTTTTCGCAGGAATAAATTGTCCTGCAAATATGCTCTTGAAAGCAAATTCAGTTCCGAATGCGCACCTTTTTCGGCGGCATATGGGTGGATATTATTTCAATAACATCTGTTTTCTTATCTCCCATCATTCGTTTTGGCAGAATCGTGGCATTGACCTTGCTGGTGTACACGATAATGCTTCGGCTCGTGGACACCGCCTTCACCATACTCTCCCAATCCTGATGCTGTGACTCTCCGTTCTGAGACACCGTGATGCCCTGCTCGTCCAACAGATAGTGCAGCGGCTCCTTAAAGGCGGGATTGCTCACCACCTGCTTGCTGCTCTGGACAAAGAGAGTCCACGGCAGATACAACAGCAGGACAAGCCCCGCTATCAGGAAGATGATCTCTCCCCTCGACGCACCCACCAGTACCGCCACGGCGCCCACGCCGCTGCCCAAAAGTCCCGCCGCCCCGTGATAGGCATGCATCAGCATATAATCATAGAGGTCGCCCACCTCAATCTTGACATCTAATTCTACCATGACTCCTCCACCCGCCCGTTTGTCAGCCTATACATCATCTGATCCGATGATCTGTTGTCAGCCTGTTCATAATCTAATCCACTGACCCGTCACCAGCCTGTTCACCTTGAAAGAGCACCTACAAACCAATCCCTTTGTAGATGCTCTATTTTCATTAATAATTATATGTTCATCTGTTAAAAAAAGCAAGCACTAATTATTTTCGTCCTAATATCCTCCATTCTTGCCGCAACTGATTGAAAAATCTTTGATTTTCCAACCTAATCCTCCATTCTTGACACAAACCGGAAATTTGGGCGCAAGCACAAATTTCTGGTTGAAAAATCTTTGATTTTTCAACCTAATCCCGCCGCAACGCCTCAATAGGGCTTAGCTTTGCCGCCTTTCTCGCCGGATAAATGCCGAAGAATACGCCCACCGCCGTGGAAAAAGCGCTCGCACCCAGTACCGTGGAGGCATTGACCGAAGCGGTAAATCCCATGAGGGAGCACACTCCCACCGCTCCCAGAACCCCCAGAACGATTCCGATCAGACCGCCCAACAGGGATATCATTGCCGACTCCGCCAGAAACTGAACCAACACGGAGCTTGTTCTCGCGCCAAGTGCCTTGCGGATACCTATCTCCCTTGTGCGCTCCGTCACGGACACAAGCATAATGTTCATCACACCGATTCCGCCCACCAGAAGGGAGATTGCCGCCACAAACACCACGAAAATCGTGATATAGCTAAGGATTTCGTCCATTTGACTCATGTAGTCATTGAAGTTCTCGACCCCGATTGCATTCATACCCCGAACCCCGTGTCGGTTTTCCATCAATTGCACCGTCTTTTCCGCCACCTCTGTCGCAAATTCCGCTCCATCGCTGATTATAAGCAGATCATTCATTGTGACATAGAAGCCATAAACAGATGACACTACTGACAGCGGACACTCCATTGTAATCCGATCCGACATCATCATACCCGACAACATGGAAGCATTATCCTGTCGGATTCCTATGATCGTAAAATCCTGTGCCACGCCATACATATTCATCTCCAGAGTCATGCCTATGACATTCGTCGTGCCGAACAGGGTTCTCGCGCTGTTCTCCGTGATGATACAGACCTTGTTGGCGGAATAGTAGTCATTGTCATTAAAGTACCTCCCCTTGATAATCGGGTCATTGCTTGAATACTCCAAACCGGGCATTCCCATGGTCGCCGTGCCGTCGAAGCTCCCCTTTCTCCCCGTAAAGCTCCCGCCAAAGCCCCAGTTGGGTGTGACTGCCTTCACATGAGGTACCTTTTCCATGATCGCGTCGATATCGTCCTCCGTGAACTCTACCTCTATCCCTGCCTCATTATTTCCATAGGAATAGATATAGATCTGTCCGCCCGCCATAGCGTTCAGCTCACTGTTGATTCCTCCCTTGACGCCGTTTCCGATCGAAATGATCATGATGACGGAGGAGATTCCTATGATGATTCCAAGCATTGTCAGAATGGAACGTCCCTTGTTGCTCTTGATATTTGACAGCGCAATTTTAATATATTCCCATATCTGTGCCATAATCCCTCCTACATCTCCGTCATTCCTGACGTTTCCTCAGAAATGACCGAAACAGTCAATCCCTCCTCCAGACTGCCGAAGGAACTTAATATGATTCTGTCCTCCTCCGTGATACCCTCCAATATCACTGTATAGGTGTCATTGGAGATACCACATACCACGGGCTTGCGTACCACAACGCCATTCTCCACCACAAAGAGGAAATCTCCCTCCTTGTCCGCATTCACGGCTTCCACGGGAATTAGCAGTGCGTCCTCCGCCTTCTGCGTGTGAATGGACAGCTTGGCGTCCAATCCCAAGATGATCCTATCGTCCGGCTGATCAATATGTATCTCCACGCCGACCATGGGCGTATTGGAAGCATTGACCGTCGCCATTCGATTGATCTTGCTCACTTTCCCTGTGTAGGTGTCCCCTGAGATCGTCACCTCCGCGCTCTGCCCGATCGCCAGCTTCTCCACATCATGCTTAGAGGCGCTAAAGCTCACCTTCACCGCATCACTGCTCTCCAAGGTCAAAAGCTGTGTCCCCTCGACCACACTGGAGCCCTCCACCGCGCTGACCTGTGTCACCACGCCGTCAAACTCGGCGCAAATCCCTGTCTTTCCGTCATAATATGCCTTCTCCGCCTCGTTGTAGCTGATGCCTGCCAGCTCCTTGTCGGCGTCGCACTGTGTCCGGTCATAGCTGTCCCACACCGCCGCCTCGCTGCTGTTCTTCTGACTCTCCATCTTCGCCTTGTACTCCTCGCAGGCGGTAATCTGCTCTTGGACATAGCTGATCTCTTTCTCCATCTCCGCCACATAATCCGAGGAATTAGCCACTGATTGCAGATATTGGTTCCTGCTGAGCTCGGACTGAAGCTTGCTCAATCTCTTTGCCTTTGCCGCCCACTCTGGTGTAGATTCGTCCAAACTCTTGAGTTCGCTCTCTATTTTACTGATCTCCTTCTGCAGATCATAGCTATCCTCAGCCAACGCGTTGGAGGTTCCCCTCTGACTCTCGCTAAGCTCCGACTGTAGGGTCTTCAAATACGCCTTGTAATCCTTAAGCTGCTGCTCCAAAACCGCCAGATTCGTGTCCGCCTCCCGAAGCTTGGCTTGATTCTCGCTGTTGTCCGACGCGGCGCCACCATAGGAAGCGTCCGCCTTGATGTGCTCTAGTGTAGCCTGCCTGAAGCTTCGCTCCAAATCCTCACTGTCATAGGATATCAGGACATCTCCCTTTGCCACCGCGTCCCCCGCGGCGACGTTGACCTTCCCAAGCTTCCCGTTCGCAGGAGCAAAAAGCACCCTGACCGTCTCCGCCTCCACAGTTCCACTGGTGGACACGCTCTCCTGCAGGTCACCCCTGAACGCTCCCGTGGTTGTCACCATCACGCCGCCATCTCCGCCGCCCGCGCAGCCGCGCAGGATCGGCAGCAATATCACAACCACCACTATGATTATGATAATCTTCTTTTTCCTTCCCTTCTTTTTTACCTTGACCTCGGGCTGTGCGCCCCCCCGATTGTCCGATTTTCTCAATATGCTTCTCATTGTGCTTCCTCCCGTATCTCGTCAGACTCTATCCAACCGTCCTTTATCTTGATCACTCGCTTGGCACGGGCAGCGATCTCATTGTCATGGGTGATGAGAATGACCGTCCGCCCCTCCTCATATAATTCCCGCAAAATATTCATGATCTCCTGCGTGGAATGGGAATCCAGATTACCCGTGGGCTCATCTGCCAGAATAATCGGCGGCGCTTGGGCGATCGCCCTTGCGATAGCGACGCGCTGCTGCTGTCCTCCCGACATTTCCGACGGCTTGTGCTCCATGCGGTGAGCAAGCCCCACCTTCTCCAACGCCTTTGTCGCAAGCGTCTCCCGCTGCCCCTTGGGGACGCCCCGATAGATCAGGGGAAGCTCCACGTTTTCCCTCGCGGTCAGATTGGGTATCAGATTAAAGCCTTGGAAAATAAAACCGATCTCCCTGTTGCGAATGTCCGAAAGCTCGTCGTCCGACATCTCCCCCACATCCTGCCCATGCAGCTTGTAGGTGCCGCTGGTCGGGACGTCGAGACAACCCAGCATATTCATCAAGGTGGATTTGCCGCTGCCGGATTGCCCGATGATCGCCACGAACTCTCCCTCGCCAATGGTGACGCTCACATGATCGAGCGCCCGCACTTCATTCTCTCCGGGATTGTATACCTTGCAGATATCCCTGATTTCTACTAATGCGCTCATACTTCCTTCCTTTCTTGTGTTGCTGTACTATTTGCATAATACAATAGCCATGATCCTTTGTCAAGCGGGACTAGATTGAAAAATCAAAGATTTTTCAATCTGTTGCGGCAAAAATAGACGATTAGGTTGAAAATAAATTTTTCAACCGCAAATTTGTGCCTGCACAATGCGTAAAATACGCATGAAAATTCGCAGGTTATGGAAAGGCATGGTTATTTGATTGAAAAATATGCTTGATAGCTTACTTTTCAATGTAGACTTACGCATTATAAAGCAAAAATCAGAAAAATATATTGAGATTTTTCTTAAGATTTTCTTTAGACAAATATAATATTCGCCTTGTTAGCCCCGTCCGTTCTTGATGATCGGGCTTAGGGGCTTGTAGATGAGCAGCGTGAACACCGAGACACAGACACCCTTGATCAGGTTCAGCGGAGCGACGCAGGCGGCTACAAAACTGAACAAATCCCCCTCCCGCACTAAGGGATTGACCTTCTCCCCCATCGCCAGAATTTCTTCCATGGGCATATGAAAAAGCTTGGAAAAAGCGGGCAGGAGGTAGACCGCGTTAAAAGCTGTGCCAAAGACCGTCATGGTCAACGTGCCCACAATACAGGCAACTATGGCGCTTTTCTTGCTCTTTCGGAAAGCGTACACCACGGAGGCGGGCAGGATAAAGCTGCAGCCCACGGCAAAATTCGCCAAATCTCCCACAAACGCCGTGCTCGTGCCCTTTACACATAGCTTTAACAGCACCTTGAGAAATTCCATCATCACTCCCGCCACCGGTCCGAAGGCAAACGTCCCCACCAAGATTGGCAGCTCGCTAAAGTCAAGCTCGTAAAACGGCGGAGCAAAGTAGACCGGAAATTCAAACAGCATCAAAATCATGGCGAGCGCCGAGAACATCCCCACCACAGCCATCTTACGGGTGTCGAAAAGCGGCTCCTTCACCCCTCTCTTGCGCTGTGCCGCCTTCTCCAAGAGCACCGCCGCCACGAACAACGCAACGATCACCGCCGCAAACTCCAATACCGCCGTGGCATTTTGTTTCACACTTTCCATCAGACCATTCATCACATTTACCTCCGTTCTTCTGTCTGCATACCTCGGGGCACGGGCGCGATTTTATGGGCTGTCACCAAAATCCGGCGCATGACAAAACCCCGAGGTGAAAATCACTTTTCACTTCGGGGATCATTTCATGTCATGTGTTCACACACTAACAGACATCATTCATAAAATGACATCTGTTATTCTTCTCTCATCCAGACTTTACTGTTGGTCTCGGACTTGCACCGAGTCAGCCGCGAAGGACTCATTCGCCCTTCCGCGGGTCGCGGACTATACCGCCAGTAGGGAATTGCACCCGACCCCGAAGAATTGTTCATTTTGATTCATTATAACTCGCTATATGCTATTATGCAAGCATATTCCACAAGATAACAGTTCAACCTTACAGCAAGTCACGCCGACAGCTGGGGATTATTTCGCCGCTCCAAGCTTCATTGTCAGGCTGATGCGCTTCTTTGCCGCGTCCACGGAGAGCACCTGCACCTCCACGATATCACCCACGCTGACTGCCTCCAGCGGGTGCTTGATATAGCGGTCCGTGATCTGGGAAATATGTACCAGTCCGTCCTGATGGACGCCGATATCCACAAACACGCCAAAGTCGATGACATTGCGCACCGTCCCTTTCAGGATCATGCCCGGCTTCAAGTCCTTCATGTCCAACACATCGCTGCGAAGAATCGGTCTGGGCATATCGTCTCTCGGGTCTCTGGCAGGCTTTTCCAGTTCCTTCAGGATATCTGTCAGAGTGATCTCGCCGATTCCAAGATCCTCCGCCAACTGCTTCTTGTCCTTGATGCGTCTCTCCAGACTTGAGACAGCGCTTTCGATAACACCCGTTTCCTTTGCCTGCACTCCGCCCTGTGCGGCTCCCTGCGCATTGCCTGTCCGACCGGAGGCGTTGCCGGAGCTAATGCCCCCCGCCGCTCTGTCCGCGTCCTTTGTTGTGGTGCCCGCCATAGCTGCGGCAAGAGCCTTGCCCATCGCCGTGCCCGTGTTGC
Organism: Muribaculum sp.; assembly: GCA_023663505.1. GTDB lineage: Bacteria > Bacillota > Clostridia > Lachnospirales > Lachnospiraceae > Acetatifactor. The sequence goes on along the minus strand of JAMPHH010000001.1, from coordinate 118,656 downwards.
GCACCTGAAGCTGCCCGCGGTTTCTCCCCCTTTGGGCGCCCCGCCCGTCGGTTCTGCCGTCCCCTGCCGCAGCCCTGCCTGTCGCGCCCTGACCGTTTCCGCCTGCCGCAGCCGCCTTGCCAACGCTTCCCTTGCCCTTCTGCAGGGCAGCCTTTTTCTGCATGGCTTTCACATCCTCCATGTTCAGCCCGAGCTTCTCCAAAAGCTTCTCGGTGGCTTCATAGGATTCCGGGTGGACACTGGTGGCGTCCAAAGGATTCTCCCCGTCCGTGATGCGCATGAAGCCCGCGCACTGCTCGAATGCCTTGGGTCCAAGCTTCGCCACCTTCAAAAGCTGCTTCCTGTTGGTGAATCTGCCGTTTGCCTCACGATAATCCACTATATTGTGGGCAATCGTCTTGTTAATACCGGAAATATGCTCAAGCAGGGAAGCAGAAGCGGTGTTCAGATCGACGCCGACCTTATTCACGCTGTCCTCCACCACGCCGTTTAGGGCGTCGCCAAGCTTTTTCTGGTTCATATCGTGCTGATACTGCCCCACCCCGATGGACTTGGGATCGATCTTCACCAGCTCCGCCAGAGGGTCTTGGAGCCTGCGGGCAATGGACGCCGCGCTTCTCTGTCCAACGTCAAATTGCGGGAATTCCTCCGTGGCCAGCTTACTGGCAGAATAGACGGAAGCTCCTGCCTCGCTCACGATCACGTACTGCACCGGTCTGTCCAGTTCCTTTAGCAGCTCCACAATGATCTGCTCGGACTCTCTCGACGCCGTGCCGTTTCCGACCGAGATCAGATCCACATTATATTTGCTGATCAGCTTCTTTAATTCCGCCTTGGACTCCTCCACCTTATTCTGCGGGGCAGTAGGGTAGATCACCTTTGTGTCAAGCACTTTGCCTGTGGCGTCCACCACCGCCAGTTTACAGCCCGTCCGAAAAGCGGGATCCCATCCCAACACCACCTTGCCCGCGATGGGCGGCTGCAGCAGGAGCTGCTCCAGATTACGCCCAAACACACTGATTGCGCCGTCCTCCGCCTTCTCTGTCAGGTCATTTCTAATCTCTCTTTCAATAGCAGGTGCTATTAAACGTTCATAGCTGTCAGCCACCGCCTCCTGAATCAGGGGCGTCGTGTACGGATTATCTGCGGTGAGCTTCTGCTTTTCAAGATAGCGGATAATACGCTCCTCCGGCGCGTTCACCTTCACGGTCAATACCTTCTCCGCCTCGCCGCGGTTTAGAGCCAACACCCTGTGTCCCGCAATCTTCTTCACGGGCTCCTCAAACCGATAGTACATCTCATACACGCTCTCAGCCTTCTCGTCCTTGGCGACACTGGTGATGATGCCCTCGTCCATGGTAGCGTTGCGGATATAAAGTCGGTAGTCCGCCTCGTCCGAAATCGCTTCCGCTATGATATCCTTTGCGCCTTGGATCGCTTCGGCAGTATCGGCAACGCCCTTCTCCTCGGAGATATATTTTTCCGCTTCCTTCTCCACGGGCTCGGTGGTCTCCTGCGCCAGAATAAATTCGGCAAGTCCCCCAAGCCCCTTCTCCTTTGCAACACTGGCGCGGGTCTTTCTCTTGGGTCGGTAGGGGCGGTACAGATCCTCCACCACCACCAGAGTCTCCGCCGCCATGATTTTCTCCCTAAGCTCGTCCGTCAGCATTCCCTGTTCCTCGATGCTCCCGAGTGCCTGATTCTTCTTATCCTCCAGATTGCGCAGGTATTGCAGCCGCTCATGGAGATTGCGGAGCTGCTCGTCGTCCAGCGAGCCGGTGACCTCCTTCCGGTAACGGGAGATAAAGGGTATGGTGTTGCCCTCGTCAATCAGCTTGACAGCAGCCTCGACCTGCCATTTCTCCACGTTTAATTCTTCTTTTAGCTTTTGCAAAATATCCATGTCTTCACCCTCACTTTGATTTAGTCCGAATCTGTTTTGGACAACACTACTATTCTATATAAAAGCAGTTCTTTTTTCAAGGTTTTCCGGTTACATTTTTTCCAAATGTTTGCCATATTTTGTAAAAGGTGGTATAATGTAATACAGTATGGAGAGGAGTAAACAAAATATGGATTATGACCGATATAATAATCAGAATCGTATGCTTTCCGATCAGTCAGCGGAGCGGCTGAATCCTTTTTCCATCGCATCGTTGGTATGCGGTATACTGTCTATCACGCTGTGTTGCTCAGGTATATTGTCTCTCCCGCTTGGAGGGTTGGGTATTTTATTTGCGATACTCACTAAGCGCATGGGCAAAGCGATGCCCTCTATGAGCGCCACGGGGCTTGTGCTTTCCTGTTCCGGCTTTTTTCTGGGAATGTTGATGTGCGTTTACTTGATTTATGGACTTATAACCGACCCGGAGCTTCGAGATGCTTTTGAAGATTCTTACGAATACTATTATAATGAATTATATGAATATAATTTTGAACATTTATAGCTTGTAAAAGCTTGCATATATGGCTTTTGCAAGAGCCAAAATGAGCAATCGGTTATATCGTTTACTATAGATACCACGAGCTTATATCCAATTAATTAAAGGAGGGTTTCAACATGGCATTTTCAACAATTCAACCATATTCCGGTCTCTCTTACGGCGCGGGCGTTAATTATAACGGCATTTATGGTGCGGGCGGCTCTGCTGCCGATAAGTCCTCGGCGGCTTCCTCTGAGCAGGAGGGAAAGACGAAGCTGATCGGTCTTGACGACGGCAAGAAGGCAAACGGCGAGGAGTGCCAGACCTGCAAGAACCGTAAGTACAAGGACGGATCGGACGAAATGGTGTCCTTTAAGACAGCACAGCATATCTCACCGGAGAGCGCTGCCTCCAGAGTTCGCGCCCATGAGCAGGAGCATGTGAGCAATGCTTATTCTGAAGCTGCTTCCAACAACGGCAAGGTTCTTCGTGCTTCCGTGTCCATCCATATGTCGGTCTGCCCGGAATGCGGACGCTCCTATGTATCCGGCGGCACAACCAGCACGCAGATCAAATACTATAACGAGGAGAACCCCTACCAAAAGGATCTGAAGGCAACCGACTATGACAAATACGCCGGAATGAACATGGATCTTACCGCATAAGGAAGTGAGAATATGAACCAAGACAGCACTTTTTTATCCGGCGCCGTCCTGAAGGACAGGGCAAAGGGCGCACTGGAGGGCAATTATGGCAAGTTTATCCTTGCCATGTTTTCAATCGGAATGATCACCATGGTCGCTCAGCTCATTGTGACCCTAACGGGAGCTGTCTTTTTCAGTATGGGTATGATCATCAGGGAAATGCAGGTCAACCACCTCACCCTGCAGCAGATTCAGCTGCTGTTGGATAACGGTGCCTTGATTGACGGCTATGAGGACTGGTATAATGCGTTAAATTATGTGTTAAATTTGATCACAAGCTTTTTCACCGCGGTATTTAACGTGGGGCTCAGTCTGTTTTGCCTGAACCTCGCCTGTGGCAGAAGACTAAAGACTTCAGATATTTTCTATGGTTTTCAAACGCAGTTTGGCAAGTCCCTAAAGCTTGCCTGTGTGATGGTGCTTGTCAGCGAGCTGTGCTATCTTCCCGCCCATGTACTGTCGTATCTGATCGAGCGAAATGCTGCAGAAGAGCTGATACTCTCTGCGGGCTTTTTGTATGCGATATGCATTGTGATCTATGTTCCCTGCAGTCTGGCGATCTCGCAGGTATTCCTGCTGCTGCTCGATTTCCCCGGTTACAGCGCAGGAGAGCTGATCAGGCTGAGTGCCCATGTCATGAAAGGACACAAGAGACGCCTGTTCTACATTCAAGTCAGCTTCTTTCCGCTGATACTGCTCTGTCTCCTCACTCTGGGCATCGGCAATCTGTGGCTTACACCCTACATGAATATCACCTACACCTTTTTCTTCCTGAATCTGATGCAGGCAAGGGAGCAGGCTCATTGACTCCCCGCCGTGTTCACCCACTTTAAATATCCGTTGATAAACGGGTCCAGTGCGCCGTCCAGCACGGCGTCCGCGTTTGCCGTCTCCACATCCGTGCGCAGATCCTTAACCAGCTTATAGGGCTGCAGCACATAAGAACGTATCTGGTTGCCCCAACCGATCTCCTTCACCTCACCTCTGATATCGGACAGCTTCTCCACATTGGCTTCCTGCTTTAAGAGAAATAGCTTCGCCTTCAGCATCTGCATCGCCTTGTCCTTGTTCTGGAACTGGCTGCGCTCATTCTGGCACTGCACCACGGTTCCCGTGGGGATATGCGTGATACGGATGGCGGAGGATGTCTTGTTGATATGCTGACCGCCTGCGCCGCTGCTTCGATAGGTGTCAATGCGCAGATCCTTCTCGTCAATCTCCACATCCAGATCTTCCTCGATATCCGGCATCACATCCAGAGACACAAAGGATGTTTGACGCTTTCCCTGCGCGTTGAAGGGCGAAATGCGCACCAGACGGTGAACCCCCTTCTCCGACTTAAGATATCCGTATGCGTTCGTCCCGTTGACCTGAAAGGTCACCGACTTGATCCCCGCCTCGTCGCCGTCCAAGTAATCCAGCACCTCGATACTAAAGCCCTTGCGCTCCGCCCATCGGGTATACATGCGGTACAGCATCCCTGCCCAGTCGCAGCTCTCCGTCCCGCCCGCGCCAGCGTTCAACTTCAAAATAGCGTTATTCTTGTCGTACTCTCCCGAGAGGAGCGTCCCGATTCGCAGCTCCTCCAGCTCGCTGATAAACTCGTCAAGCTCTCCTCGAATCTCCGCCGCCATGGAATCGTCATTTTCCTCATATCCCATCTCGATCAGGGTCAGGATATCGTCATACTGGGTGGAAAGCTTGCCGCACAGCTTCACCGTGTCCTGCATGTTTTTCAGCTCTTTCATTTTACGGTTCGACGTCTCCGGATCGTCCCAGAACCCCGGCGCCTCCATCTCCATCTCAAGCTCCTCGATGCGCTTTGATTTGTTCTCCAGATCAAGAGAAGCCTTCACCTCCGCAAGCATCGTCTCATAGCCCGTGACCTCTGTTTTCATCTGATCTAATTCTACCATACTAATCCCCCATGCTGCCTCTGGCGGCTCAAATAGGGATGAAAAACGCTGCCCTTTGCGTTTTTCCTGTGTGAAACTTAATACTTCTTAGGCTGCGTTTTTTGCTGCCTTAGAAGTATTTTTCACACTAATCCTCATTCTTGCCGCAATCCGGAAATTTGGGCGCAAGCACAAATTTCTGATTGAAAAATCTATGATTTTTCAATCTACCCTCTTATTCTTCATACAAACCTGAACGGATATCCCTCCTCCGGCTCCCCGATCTCATAACCCAGCTCCTCCGTCGCCCGGTTGCGGAATGTACAGATCCACGATTCCCATTCGTCCTGCGGCATCTCCGCATAGAAATGCAGACCGCCGGGCTCCGGACTCGCCTCGATAATGATGTCCCCCGGTCCGTACCATATGGGCGTTCCCTCCATAAATCCGCTCCAATACGGCATCTCGGCGTATATCTTCTGTACCTTGTCCCATACCTCTTTGGGTGCATTGGGATGAATATTGAGATTGACATTAAATGAATTGTATTTGCTCATAGTGCATACCTCCCTCCACAAATTAACCATTCACTCTTTGTCTGTATTACCACAGGCATCTCTATTCTCCGTTTTTATGATTCATGTCCTTTACTGCTTGCTTAACATATATAATTACCGCCTACCATGGCACTGCTTATACTTCTTACCGCTTCCACAGGGACAGGGGTCATTCGGGTAGATCTTGGCATTATCCCTTTTCTTTGGTCCCTTCTGCAGCGTTTCATCCTTGTTGGTGCCAGTGACCTTAGCCACCTGCTCGCGCTCCACCTTCTGCTCCACCCTGATGTGTAGCAGAAGCCGCACGGTCTCCTCCTTGATGTTCTGAGTCATCTCGTCAAACATCTCGTAACCGTTCATTTTATACTCGACCACGGGGTCTCTCTGTCCGTATGCCTGCAGACCGATTCCCTGCCGTAACTGATCCATATCGTCAATGTGATCCATCCACTTGCGGTCTATCACCTTTAATAAAATCACGCGCTCCAGCTCACGGATTGCCTCGGGCTCGGGGAATTCCGCCTCCTTCGCCTCGTAAAGCTTCACAGCCTCCTCCTTGAGCTGCTGCTTCAGGCTGTTCTTCTTGCCCTTCTGCACGCGCTCGGCAGTCACGGGCTGTAAGGGAATCGTGGGCAGCAATAAAGTATTCAGCTCGTTATAGTCCCAGTCCTCCTTGCCCATATCGTCATTGATACAGATATCCACGCAATTCTCCGTGATATCCGTGAGCATCTTGTAGATGTAATCCCTCATGCTCTCGCCGTTGAGCACTCGGCGGCGTTCCTCATAAATGATCTCCCTCTGCTCACTCATGACGCGGTCATATTCAAGCAGATTTTTACGGATGCCAAAGTTATTGTTCTCAATCTTTTTCTGGGCGGTCTCGATGGCATTGGTCAGCGCCTTGTGCTCAATCTCCTGTCCCTCGGGAATCCCCAAAGCGTTAAACATGTTGATCAGACGCTCGGAGCCGAAACGCCTCATCAGATCGTCCTGCAGAGAGATATAGAACTTGGACTCGCCGGGATCCCCCTGACGTCCGGAACGTCCGCGCAGCTGATTGTCGATACGTCTGGACTCATGCCGCTCAGTGCCGATGATCTTAAGCCCGCCTGCGGCTCTCGCCTCATCGTCGAGCTTGATATCCGTACCACGACCCGCCATGTTCGTGGCGATCGTCACCGCCCCGTGGATACCGGCGTCCGCCACGATCTCGGCCTCCATCTCGTGGAACTTCGCGTTCAGCACCTTGTGCTGAATCCCGCGCTTTTGCAGCATACGGCTGATCTCCTCACTCGCGTCAATCGCAATCGTGCCCACCAGCACAGGCTGTCCCTTCGCGTGAGCTTCCTCCACCGCCTCTGCGATGGCGTTCAGCTTCTCCGCCTTGGTCTTATACACGGAGTCCTGCAGATCCTTACGAATGACAGGCTTGTTGGTAGGGATCTCCACCACGTCCATGCCATAGATCTCACGGAACTCGCTCTCCTCCGTGAGCGCCGTACCGGTCATGCCGCTCTTTTTCTCAAATAAATTAAAGAAGTTCTGGAAGGTGATGGTTGCGAGAGTCTTGCTCTCCCGCTTCACCTTTACATGCTCCTTCGCCTCGATCGCCTGATGCAAGCCGTCCGAGTATCGTCTCCCGGGCATGATACGTCCCGTGAACTCGTCCACGATCAACACCTGATCATCCTTCACCACATAGTCCTGATCTCGAAACATCAGATTGTGCGCTCTGAGCGCAAGTATGATATTGTGCTGAATCTCCAGATTCTCGGGATCCGCAAAGTTCTCTATATGGAAGAATTTCTCCACCTTCTCCACGCCCGCAGCCGTCAGATTGATGACCTTGTCCTTTTCATTGACGATAAAGTCACCATTCTCCTCCTGCACCACTCCCATGATGGCGTCCATCTTGGATAGCTCCTTGATATCGTCACCGCGCTTTAGCTGTCTTGCCAGGATATCGCAGGCATCGTACAGGGCAGTGGACTTCCCGCTCTGTCCTGAAATGATCAAGGGGGTTCTCGCCTCGTCGATCAGCACCGAGTCCACCTCGTCGATAATGGCATAATGTAGATCCCTGAGCACCAGCTGCTCCTTATAGATCACCATGTTGTCACGCAGATAGTCAAACCCAAGCTCGTTGTTGGTGACATAGGTGATGTCACAATTGTAGGCAGCCTGTCTCTCCTCACTGGTCATACTGTTTAAGACCACACCCACCTTGAGTCCAAGGAATTCATGCACCTGCCCCATCCACTCGGCGTCACGCTTCGCCAGATAGTCATTCACCGTCACCACATGGACACCCTTGCCCTCCAAGGCGTTCAGATAGGCGGGCAGCGTGGACACCAAGGTCTTACCTTCACCTGTGCGCATCTCGGCGATACGCCCCTGATGGAGAATGATTCCTCCGATCAGCTGCACCCGATAATGCTCCATGTTCAGCACGCGCTTCGCGGCCTCCCGCACCGTGGCAAAGGCTTCCGGGAGCAGATCGTCCAAGGTCTCCCCTTCCGTCAGTCTCTTTTTATATTCTGCCGTCTTCCCGCGGAGCTCGTCATCCGAGAGCTCCTGCATCGTGGAACGCAATGTCTCGATCTTGTCCACCAGCGGCTCGATTCGTTTAAGCTCTCTGCTGCTGTGAGTACCAAATACCTTTTCAATTAATTTCATGTTTTTTCCTAACCAATCTGCGCTGTTTCCGCTTTTTATCCGCGCGAATTTACTGTGTGCCCGGCTCTATATCGCCCTGCCTTCACACAGCTCACAGAATATTTTAACAGATTTGTCGTGCAGATTCAACCACTCATTCTAAGGAAGCTGTGAATAAATTATAAAGTTTGTGTAAAATGATCAGCCTGACTGCAAAAAATTGTCTAATTTGAAATTGACATACCCTTGCTCTAATCAGTATAATAGATGTGAATGACAAGCGATATAAATTTTTTTACATGGCTATTTGTCTCTGAGCGAAAGCAAATAGCTCTGAGGTCACTCGGAAATGAGGATTTTATGAAAAGACTATCTACATTGCAATTGCTCCCCGGCATGGTGGTTGCGGAGGATGTGCTGAGCTTTGACCGCCAGCTGGTCATGTCACAGGGGACAGTGCTTACGGACAATTTAATCACAAAGCTGGATTTATACGGGATTCTCACCGTTTTTGTGGAGGACGCCAAGGAGGAGACCTCCGATATGGTGAGCGCCGCTCCCGAGGCGAAGGCGCCCTCCTATTCCGCGAGGGTGCAGAACTCGCCGGTCTTCAAGAAGTTTAAAGCCGACTACGAGTTGAACGTGGATCATTTCAAGGATGCTCTAAACGGCGTGGCGGAGCGCAATCTGGAGCTTGATGTAACTACCCTGCTCCACAATTCACTGGATATGATCGCCGGAGGCAAGGGGCAGATCGGCATTCTGGACATGCTGCAGAATATGAGGGAATATGACGATTCCACATTTGCCCATTGTATGAACGTGGGACTGGTCTGCAATGTGCTCGCCGGATGGCTGAAGCTCCCCCCCGATCAGGTAGAGATGGCGACGGCATGTGGTCTGTTCCACGATATCGGCAAGCTGATGATTCCCCATGCCATCATCACGAAGCCCGGAAAGCTCAGCCCCAGCGAGTACGCCCTGATACAGAAGCACCCCATCTTGGGCTATCAGCTTCTGCAGGAGCAGAATATTGACGAACAGATCTGTAATGCCGCCCTGATGCATCATGAGCGCAATGACGGAAGCGGTTATCCCATGCATCTGTCAGGCGATCAGATCGATCCCTATGCCCGCATTGTGGCGATTGCTGACGTTTATGACGCCATGACTGCCCCCAGATCGTACAGGGAGGCGCTGTGTCCTTTCCGCGTCATCGAAAGCTTTGAGGAGGACGGCTTCCAGAAATATGACGTAGGGTATTTGCTCATTTTCCTCGAGAACGTGGTCAACACCTACATCCAGAACCGCTGTCTGCTAAGCGACGGACGCGAGGCGGAGATTATTTTTATCAACAAAGACAAGCTCTCGAGACCCATGGTACAGTGCGGCAATGATTATGTCAATCTGGCAGACTTCCCCGATCTGAAAATTGTGGAATTGCTGTGATGAAAGGCTGCTGTTGACTCATTCGGTCTGCTGTCATTTCGGCGGCAGACCTCTTTATTCCCGCGAGCAATTAGTCGGGGCGATGCATTTGACTTTGTTGCTTACAGCGGGGTTATTGACAAAGAAAGGAAAAAGCTGAGAATGAATACAAGCATGAAGGTACCAGAAAATGCTCTGCAGCTTTATGTAAACTGTAAGGCTTGCCCTCCCGACAAGACTAATTACTCCACCATAACGGAATGCTTAGAGGCGATGGAACAGCTTGAGCCGCTGCCCGCAGAGGTGTCGGACGGCTTGCAGGACAAGGTATATCCCGCCCCCGAATGGGATATCAGACCGATCGTGATACATATCGGGAACGGCACCTATCGGGAACGGCTGACAATCTCCCGTCCCCGGGTGACCATGCTCGGGGAAGACCGTGACAGCACGGTGATCGTCTATGGCCTTGGCGCCGCCGAGATTATGGAGAACGGCGAGAAGCGCGGCACCTTCCGCACCGCCTCCGTGCGTATTGACGCGCCTGATTTTACCGCCCGCAATATCACATTTCAAAACGATGCCGGCTTCGGTCACACGGTAGGGCAGGCTCTCGCGCTCTATGTGGACGCCGACCGCTGCTATTTTGAGAATTGCCGTCTCTTGGGAAGTCAGGACACCCTGTTCACCGCCCCGCTTCCCCAAAAGGAAGCTCAGCCCGGCGGCTTTAAGGGTCCCGGGGAGTTCAAGGCGAGAACCTTGGGCAGGCATCTGTACCGCAATTGCTTTATACAGGGAGATGTGGACTTTATCTTCGGGAGCGCCACCGCATGGTTTGAGGGCTGTGAGATTTTCTCCAAAATGCCCGGCGACAGAAAGCCTCCCGAGAGTCCTGATGACGAGGTGATCTATGGCTATGTTACGGCGGCTTCCACCTATGAGGACGTCCCCTACGGCTATGTATTCCGCAATTGCCGTCTCACCAGCGACTGTCCTCCCCACACGATCTACCTCGGAAGACCGTGGAGAGAATACGCCAAGACCGTGTTCCTAAGCTGTGAACTGGGCGCGCATATCCATCCTCTCGGGTGGAAGGACTGGGGCAAGACTCATGGGCACTTCCGCTACGCCGAGCACGCTTCCTACGGTCCCGGCGCCGCCCCCGATAAGCGGGCGGATTTCTCCTGCCAGCTCACGGACGCGCAGGCGGCGGAATACACCATGGAGAAGGTGCTTGACGGTTGGAATCCGCTAACCTAGACTAATATGGATTTACACTCAAAACGGGGCCTTACGGCCCCGTATTTCGATCGTCCTTCTTTCTAAGCAGCTGTGAGGTATCCAAGGTCTGTTCCTCCCGCTTCGGCTTTCTGTGCACCTTCTCCCTCTGCTTTCGCTTTGTTTCAGCCTGCACCCTCACGCTTTGCTCTTGAGCTTCCTGCTGTGTCCTGCTTTCAGAAGCTCCCACAGCATTGACGGCGTTCTCCCTATTGGAGACCGCAACATGCGTCGCGTCTGTTCCGGTCTGTCTTCCCCCTGCAAACGCAGGCTTCCACTTAGGCACATATTGGAACCTCCGCATCGCCACATCCAACAGGAACAGGCAGATCGCCAAGCCTAACAGCCAGTTGGTCAGGGCGATTTTCCCCCTCGCCACAGTGTCTATCTTGGTCCAAATATCGTCGCTTGGAGTGATCATACGCCCATACCGCTCCACAAAGCTCAGATATGCCGCCGTGCTCACGTCGAACTTGTACTCATCCGAGAACTGCACCGCCGCTGCCGTGGTCATATAGCTTTGAATCTCTCCGCCCTCGGTGCGGCGTATATTAAAGTGATAAAGCCCCGTCTGGGCGGTAGAAAGATCCGCCTCATACCTGCCCGGCGCCGTGGCGTGAAGCTTGACCTCGCTTGCATCGCCCTGCGGGTCTATCACTGTCGCCAGAATCTCCGTCTCGTTTCCATAATCACTTGTCTGATAGACCAGCTCGGTCAACTCCCCTGCCGTCACCACGTCCACGCTGTCCTCACCCATGTTGACATTGCCTGTGGAATAATCCACGATGCGCTTCCACATCTGGACATAATCCTCCCTGCCCACGAAGGGACCGCTCCACTCTCCTGTCACGTCACTGTTCCACGCAACAGTCCGTCCAAGCCCGTACTGCCAGACCGTGAGGATCGGATCCTCCTTGTCCGCCGAGACGATCACCGGACTGGACGCCGTCTTTGGCGTAGAGGAAACATATCCGTACAGCATAGGCCAGCCATCCGCAAAGAGATTGGAGGTCAGCTCATGTCCTCCCCTCACGGACAGGGCAAATTCCCCGTTTTGAATATAGCTGTCGCCTCCCAGAAAGACCTCCTGGGCAAAGATCTTGGGAATGTCACTGGAAATATCGGAATAATAATATCTTCCTCCACAGTTATCCGCAAGACGCTTTAACAGCTGTGTATCCGACCCGTTTCCAACTGCCACCGTTGACAGTGTGATCCCATTATCCGTATAGGCGCTGATCACGTCCTTGAAATCCGTAGTCTCCCCCATGCCGTCCGTGAGAAGCACCACATGCTTGACAGACGCCTCGCATTCCGCAAGGGCATCACACGCTTCCTGCAGCGCGGGCTTGATCGTTGTCCCGCCGCCCTCGGCAATTGCCTTGATATCAGCCTTGATAGCCTCTCTGTCCTCAACCTGCTGAATCCCCACCTGCCAGTCATATTCATCGTCAAAGGTCAACACACCTACATAATCCGAATCCCGCAGATTATCCACCGCCACCGTAGCGGCTCTGATCGCAATATCAAGGTTGCTTATCTTCGAGCTCCCCATCAGCATACTGCCGGAATGATCGATCACCATCACCATTGCCATGGAGGGCATCTCGTCCACCCCTCTAAGCTCCATATCCACAGGGAGCACGGTCTCCAACACGGTGTCCCTGTATCCGCCCAGGGCAAAGCTGTCCTCGCCCCCGCAGCAGACAAAGCCGCATCCGTAATCCTTCACATAGGTATCCAGATTGTCCAGAAACCCTTTGGGCAGATCGTCAATATAGGTATCCACTAAGATAATGGATTTGTAATCCAGCATGGTGTTAATGTCATCAGGAGCATTCAGCGCGGAAACAGAGCTGTAATCGCACCCCGCCGCGCTTAGCACAGAGGCAAAGCCGGAGACATTTGTCTCCATACCCGATACGATCAGTACCCTCGGCACAGCCTCCACCACGGAATACGCGCTAAAGGAATCGTTCTCCTCGCAGGAATCCCCGGGAGCCACCACCTGCACCCGCAGGCTTTCCATCGCACCATTATCCATCTCCTCGCTCACCTGCGCACTGAACACAAAGCGATTGCTGCCCTTGTTCAGATGCACATCATTTGCCGCGGTTTTACTGGTTCCATTGTAAAGCACGATATCCGCGTCCGTCTCATAATTGCTCGCCACCAACACCGTGATCGAATATTTATCCCCCGGGTGCAGATAGGCAGGCAGGGTCACGTTCTCAATGTAAGCGTCGTCCGTCACTTCGTCCTCATAGAGCAGGGTCAGGAATTCTGCTTGGCTTGAGGTCAATGCCTGCGCCATATTATGGATATCTCCCCTCGTCTCCTTGCCGTCCGTGAGCATAACGATCCGCCCGTTCGAGCCGCCGGGGATCATGGTGAGGGCTCTGGAAACAGCCTCCTCAAAGTTCGTCGCCGACTTCTCGGGCAGGGTCATCAATCCGCCATAGTATTTCTCCGTGGTCAGGAATTGCTCCACCAGAGTATCCTTCCCGAAGGTGACGATCCCAAAGGCATTGCCAGCGGGCATCCTCGCCACCGCGCCCTTCAGATAATCCCCCACCTCCTGTAGATGCTCCTCATTACTGTTGGAGAGATCCACCACAAAAATCGTGGCAGTGTTATTGTTCCCCCAAGGAATCCGCAGCCCTAAAAGCGCCAATACCACACAGAGCGTCACGACGGCTCTCACCGCCAGATAGAATTTCCCGCGATAGCGCATCTGGCGCACATAGACAATCCACTCCACCACAAGCAGAGCAAGCGCGATCGCCATAAACAGATTGCGCAGGGTTCGCTTCACCCTCTGAAGCTGCGCTTCCCCCGAGCTCGCGACAGACTCCGCCACCGCGCGCCCCTCCGACTCCGTAATGGTCTGGAAACGCACCACATAAGGCTCCTGATACGCCTCATTGCCCACCTGATACAGCCCCGCCTTCGCAGGTCTGCTCACCATACTGCTCCTGTCCGGCTCCGCCCATGGCTGCAGGGCGATCTCCTCCCCCGCATAATAGACATTCGTGGCAAGCCAAGAGGTGTCCGAGAGATAAATCATGGCATTTGCCAGAAATACAGGGAACTCCGCCCGCAGCGGGAAATCCGATTCCCGAATGTCGAAGCCCACCACGACCTCCTTCTTGCCGTCCCGCTCACCATAATAACCCACACATTTCCCGTCGTACTCAAGAAAGCTCTGCGCCCCCTCGGGCGGCGTGAAGCAATAAGCATTGTTCACACCTATGGTAAAGCCTGACAATCCCGAGGTCAGGTCACAATTGGTCATGTCAAGCACTACATTCTCCAATTGCTCCGTGGACTCTCCTCTGGCGTCCCCGAAGATCAGCAGGCTTCCCCTCGCGTACTGAGGGGTCTGACCCGCGTCATAAATCACTACATTATAAGCACCCTCCGCGGCGGCGATATCCGTCTCCGCCTTGGTGAGACCGGCACCTGTCACGGCGCTGTATGCCTTTTCAATAAAGGTGTTGCCATCGCCCACCAACAGCCCGTCGATCAGGTTTCCCCTGCTCTTTACCGTCTCCGAGACATTGTCCGCCTCCAAGCTGTCACTCGTCCCCGCCTGACCTGCAAACGAAAACCCGCTGAGTCGGGAAGAAAGAGTTTGACCCTGCCAGTCAATCCCCTCAAAAAGACACATCCTGCTCTCGGAAGCTTCGAGCTTTGCCTGCGTCAGACCGATCAGCTTCTCCCCGTCATACAGCCCCACATCAAGGGAGACTGCCTCATCGCTGTGGTTGGTCATGCTGACCATCACGTCATACAGCCCGTCCTCCCGCGCCGTGAATACCGTGTAATCGTTCGCCACGTTCGAGACCGCTTCCCCGACCACATGGAGCTCCTTGTCCGCCCCGACGTGCAGCTCCTCAAATTCCGCCGCGCCTGCCCCGTCCGTGTAAACGATCAAATCCGCCATGCTGCCCGCTTCATTACCCACGAGCGTGTCCAGAATCCCCTGCGCCGCCGCGAGACTCCCACCGCTGTCGCTGCACGTGATCCCCTGCAGAGTCTGTACCAGACTCTCCGGGTCAGCAATATCCACCGCCAAGAGATTGACTCCCGCCAAATCCGCCGTCACCACGCAAAACGGCGTATCTCCCTCGCCGCGCACATAGTCGCACGCCTGCTGCAGAGCCTCCTCAAGACGGCTCTTGCCCGAGGCGCCCACATGCTGCATACTTCCACTGGTATCTATGAGCAGGATCTTTCTCCCGCCCCCCTGACCATCCGCTCTGATAAACGGAGCCATCAGCGATATCACAAGCAAGCCGACAATCAGAATCTGCAGATACATGAGGATATTGTGCACGAATTTCTCAAAGAAGGTCCGCGACTGCTCATTTTTCAACAGCTTCCTCCACAGGAGATTGGAGGACATCAGGTGATCCACTCCCTTGGGCTTTAACAGATATAAAATTATGATAATCGGCACTGCTGCCAAGAAAAACAGCGGCCATAAGCTCTCAAATATCATACAGTATCCTTAATTCCTTAAAAATCAATTGTTGAAAATCCGTCTCCGTGTTACATACCGCATAGAACGCCCCTGTCCTCGCGCACTCCCGCTTAAGGCGGGACATATACGCATTAAGCGCGTCCTCATACACCCTGATGCTCGCCGCGTCCAGAGTAAGGCGCAGGGTACTTTTGTCCTCCATGTCGATCAGATTCCGCGTGCCTGTCAGCTCCACAGCAAGCTCCTCCCCCGCAAGCACATGCAAAAGCACCGCCTTCTGCCGCCTGTAATCCAAGAAGCGCAGGAGCCTTTGCACCGTGTCCTGTTCCCCGTCGAGAAGGGACTCCTGCCAGAGATCGCTGATGATGATCGTCACGCCCGCTCCCTTCGCGGGAAGCCTTCTCACAGCCTCCATAACATCTGTCGTCCCCTCAAACGCGCATTGACTCAGCCAGTCATTCAGCCTTGGAAGCGCCCGTTTGCCGCCACTTGCCGCAAAGGGGGAGTGCATCCGCTTCATATCATAGAGATAGACCCTGTCCATATTGTTAAGCCCCAGATACGCCATGGCGCCCGCAAGCATACAGGCAAGCTCACTCTTTTTCCTTGCCCCGTAATCCATGGAAGCACTGGTATCCAGTAATATTGTGACTGCTGCTTCCTTCTCCTCCATATATTCCTTCACATAGAGCCTGTCCAACCGCCCGTATGCGTTCCAGTCGATACGCCGGATATCGTCGCCGGGCATATACTCCCTGAAATCCGAGAATTCCGTGGAGGAGCCCTTCTGGGCGGATTTGCGGTTTCCCGTCAGGTTCATGGAGGATTTGTGCCCCATTGCAAGACGGAATCGGGACAAGGTATCATAAAATGCGCTGTCCAATGTCATTTTTACACCTCCGTATATCACAGGTTCTTACCTGCAATACTGCCCTCCGTCAGATCTTAGGTTTCTTTTCCACCAAAATCCGTCTCACGATATCGTCCTCGGAGACGCCCTCACTGATCGCGTCAAAGCTCAAGATAATCCTGTGTCGCAGCACGGGAAATGCCGCCTCCTCCACGTCCTGAAAGGCAACATTAAAGCGTCCCGCCAAGAAAGCCTTCGCCTTGGCGGCGCGAATCAACGCCTGCGCCGCTCTGGGACTCGCGCCCTCGCGAATATGGGGGTGTGGTTCATGGGTCGCCATGACAATATCCAACAGATAATCCATCACCGCGTCCGCTATGGGAATCCGATTCACCAGCTCCCTTGCCGCGAGCAGCCCCTCACCGTCCATCTGCTTCTCTATGACGGGAGGGTTTTCCCCCTCAGTCAGAGTGACGATTCCCCTTAACTCCTCCTTGGAGGGGAAATTGACCAGAATCTTAAACATAAAACGGTCTAGCTGAGCCTCCGGCAGCGGATAGGTTCCCTCGTTCTCAATCGGGTTCTGGGTCGCCAGTACCAGAAACGGCTCGTCCAAGGCATGGCTGTCATTCCCCACCGTCACCGTATGCTCCTGCATCGCCTCTAACAATGCCGACTGCGTTTTGGGCGTTGCGCGGTTAATCTCGTCCGCCAGGATCAGATTGGCAAAAATCGGTCCTCTCTCAAAGGAAAAAGAGCTTCCCTGCTCATTTTTGACGATGATATTCGTTCCTGTCACGTCACTGGGCATCAAATCCGGCGTAAACTGTATCCTTTTAAAGGACAGGTCAAATACCTTGCTGATCGTGCTGACCAGTCTGGTCTTGCCCAGACCCGGCATACCCTCTAATAGCACGTTTCCTCCCGTGAGCATTGCCTGAATCACCTGATGAATGATCTCACTCTGCCCGATGATCCCCTTTTGAATCTCTCTCTCGCAATCCGCAATCCTCGCCGCCATGTACGCTGGGTCCTGCAGCCTGCTCCTATCCGGTTCACTCATATCCTGTCATCCTCCATTTGTCCCATTCTCCATTTGTTACCTTTCTGTCAGTTAAAGCTCGCAAAATATTCCTTGATCACATTCTCCATTCCACTGGGATACCGTCCCGCGGCAATCCCCTCATAGGCATTCTGCTCATAACTTCCGATCACTGCCTCATGGGACATATGCGTCCCCTCCCAGCTCAAGCCGTTCTGAGCGCGGAAATAATCCGAGGAATAGTGATCCACGGCATTGCCCGTCAGGTTCTCGCTGTCCGCTATATTGTTCGGTACACTGACATAGTCATGCAGCGCATCGCTGCTGCCCGTTCCTCTGCCATTTCCCGAACCGCTTCCCCCACTGTTTCCTCCCATGCCTGACTGTCCGCCATTGCCGTTTTGACCGTTCTGTCCGCCCTGACCACCTTGTCCGCCCTGTCCGTTCTGACCGCTTTGACCACTCTGTCCGTTTTGACCGCTTTGTCCACTCTGACCATTCTGTCCGTTTTGACCGTTCTGTCCGTTTTGTCCACTCTGACCGCTCTGTCCGCTGTTTTGACCGCCTTGACCATTTTGTCCGTTCTGCCCCTGATTAGCAGCAGCCATCTGCTGTCCGCTCATTCCCTGCAGCTTATCCGCCATTGCCTGCATGGACTGCGCCGTCATGGGGGAGGTCGATGCCCCGTTCTGTAAGCTCTGTGCCAGAGCGGACATCTGACTGCTCATATTCTCATATTTATAGCTCAGCTTCTCACCCGCAGCCGCCAGATTCTCTGCCGACGCCGCCTGCTGATACTCCTGAAGTGAGGACTGAAGGCTCTCTATCATTTCCTGCAGCGCGGAGAACTCCTCCGGCGTCAGCGTCTCCGCGGCAAGCTCCTCAAGCTCCTCCAAAACCTCCTCGATCTCCTCCTCCTTCTCCTTTGCCTCCTCGCGAATCCGATGAAGCTCCTCCGCCCGCTCCTTCGACGCCGAGGGCATCACGGCAAGCCCTGCCAACAGCACGAACATCACGGCAAGCAAGAGCATTTTCTTCCATGAAGGCAACAGCGGGATCTGAATCCTGTCCCCCTCCGCCCTTAGCCTTTGCATGGCGTCCGCGCGCTGAAGCCTGACCATACCGCTGTCCTCGTCCAAATGCTCATACGCCGTGATCACTCGCTCCTGAAATCCAAAGCTGTCCATCACCAACGCCGCCTGCTCCATACTGCTCCGCCCTATATACGACACAGCGAACGCAGTGCAAAGCGCCAACCCCAAAGCCAGTCCCGTGTAGAGATTGACGGAATAGAAGGGCACCAATAGGGCGATCACCTGCAAAATAATCCCCGCGCCTGCCCCGATTCCAAGGGAAAACGTAAGCATCTTCAAAAGCCCCGCCCAATTTAATCTGCGGCGACACCCCTGTATCGCCAAAATCAGCTCTCTTTTCGTATCTTCCATATATTATTTCACCTTTTTCTTGACGCGCCTGCGCCCCGACGCAGAATGCATCGGATTCACATTCCATGCCGCCGCAAGCATGAACAGCACAGCCATCAGCAGAATACACGCAGCCGACACAAACATCCACACCTTGCCCTGAGCTAAGGTATAGGTCAGGAATCCGACCTCGCTCGCCGTAAATTCCGCCTCCGCGAACAGAGAAGTCCCCGTCATTAGCTGCATGAAGAACTCCTCAAAGAACACAATCGGGTTAAACAGCAGGAAAAGCAGGGACTCTCCAAAGTTCTCACTTCCCGAGCTATTTATAATCAACATACATACCAACGTCATTTGGGCGGTCAGCCCGTAAATCACAAAATAAAACACAAAGCTTAAGATCACCGACGCAATGGATTTGCGGCATACAGAGGAGCAAAAGATCCCGATGCTTCCCGAAAACGTGGCAAAAAGAATAATCGCAAGGATAAAATAAAAGAGATTTAGCCAACTCATTCCCCCCACCACAAAGGACAACGCCATGATCGGCAGACTGCCCGCCACGTAGAACAAAATATGCAGCACCGCCGAGGCAACCTTCCCGAGCACGATAGAAAAGGGGGACATACATGTAGTCAGCATGATATCAAAGGTCTGCCTCTCCTTCTCCCCCGATATGGAGGACGCCGTGATAATCGGCGTGATCAGCGCCACGATACACACCTGAGCCACCGCCAACACGGGGAAAAGATAGATTAAATAGCCGTAAAAATTGCCGCCGCCATAAATACTGTTCCCCTCCGACTGTATGATCGCCATCACACCCAGAAAAGCCATTGCAAGCACCGCTTCATACCCAAACAGCCCCCAGCTTAAACGCATACTCCGAGACGTCACCTGCAGATCCTTCTTTATGATTGGATTCAAATGAAATTTCATTGCGCCATACCTCCCGTCAACTGCATAAACAACGTTTCCAAGCTTCCTTCCTCCCTGTGGAAGTCAGTGAGAACCACACCGTTTTGAATCAGACTCGCTATCATCGCACAGACCTCCTCGTCCGTCCCGCCATGGGAAATGATTATCTCATTCTCCCGCACGGATTCCACCGCGACTCCCGCCTGTTCCTTCATCACCCGCACCGCGGGCTCCATATCGGAGACCACTTGAATATGGATACGCTTCCCGCCCGAAATCTGCTGCATGATGTCCTCGATCCGCCCTGCCCTAACCAACTGACCGCGGTTCATGATGCCGATACTGTTGCACATCTCCGACAGCTCCGACAGGATATGCGAGCTGATCACGATCGTCTTGCCCATTGAATGCAGATTTTTCAAGAGCTCCTTCATCTCCACTCTGGCTCTGGGGTCCAAGCCTGAGCTTGGCTCGTCCAGAATCAACAGCTTGGGATTGTGGAGCAGCGCCCTCGCCACGCAAAGCCTCTGCTTCATGCCACGGGATAGCGTATCCACATAGAATTCCCGCTTGTCCGAGAGATTGACCAGCTCCAACAGGTCATCTGTCAGCTTTGCGATATCCCGGGACGCCATGCCGTACATGGAGCCATACATATCCATATACTCATGCACCTTCAGATTGTCATATACTCCAAAAAAATCCGGCACATATCCGATCAGACGCTTCATTTCCTTGCTGCCCACGGGCGCAGAGGTGCCCCCGATCTGGACAGAGCCGCCGCTCGCCTTTAAGAGTCCGCACACGATACGGATCGTGGTGGTCTTGCCCGCGCCGTTTGGTCCCACAAAGCCAAACAAATCTCCCTCGGGAATGTGCAGCGTCAGGTGATTGACCGCCGTAAAGGATCCGTAATTTTTCGTCAAATCTCTGATATACAGCATACCGCACCTCCTATTGTATCGCATAAAGGCAGCCGTAGGACACCTCGCTGCAGTTGTCGTTCACCGTCTTGTCCCAATTCTCCGTCACCCCGATAATGATCACATTGCTGCCGTCCATCTGAGGGGAAACGGCACAAAGTCCCGCACCCAAGGCTGACGCAGCGCCTATTTTGTCATAGTCGCGGTCACGATACAGCTGACCGATAAAGGTGTAGAGATAACCGCTCATGGAGTATGCGCCGGCATACCCCCTATATGGCGAGCCCGAGTCTTCCTCAAACACAGGGGTCAGCGTCGTCAAGTCCACGCTCTGTCCCGCCGGAAGATTCTCATAGACATACAGTTCATTATCCACATACACCGCAAAATAAGCCAAATTCCGATTCGTCTCGTTTGTCACCTTTCCGCTGATATAGAAATATGAGTCCTTGATGTCCTCTCCCCTGAGCGTTCCCACGCTTGACTCACCGCCCCCCGCGGCTCCCGCCACAAAGAAGCAGTCCTCAAAGCCCCCACTGGGACGAATCCCAAAGGAAAGCGTGTCCCCCTCCATCTTCATATGATGATAATACTCTCCATTCTCCCAACTGTCATAGCCATACTTACCACCTTCATAGCCACCCACATAGTCAAACCTGTCGGACAGCCTTAAATCCCACTCCCTATGGTTCGCATCAAAGCAGTACAGATACGCCTTGCTCTCGTCCCTGCCCGAGAGATTCTCCACCGTCACGGAATACACCTTGGTGCTCACCACCTCAAATCCCCTGCCCGCCAAGAATACAAGCACGATTCCCGCCACTGCGGAGACAGGCACCGCCACCCAATAAAGCTCCCGCTTCTTCAACACGCGCAGGATAATATACAGGACAGGTCCCGCGAATATCACATACAGGACAATCAAGATCTTCAGCACGCCAAAGTTCAGATTCGTGTCGCTCCTGCTGACTCCCCGCAGGAATCGGGTCAACGTGCTGCTGTTGTAGTCATAAGAATCCGGAGAATAAAAACGGCTGTTAGAGGCGCTGCATACATCGTCCAAAAGGTCTCTCACCAGTGTCACCTGATCCATATCGTCCTGATAGACGGAGCTTCCCGCCTTGCCAAGCTCTGTCAGGGAGTAGGGCAGAATCCCCGCCGCTCCCTCGCCCACGGAACGATTCAGCCCGCCGTAAACCAAGCTCTGATATGCCCCATATTCATCTGTAATCTTCGCCATGGAAAGATTTGATTTATCCAAATATCTATCGGTATAAGTCCATGTGTACTCGTACTCATACTCATCCTCATCCTTCTGATAGGAGCCCTCGCACGAGACTCCCAGATAGCTGTCCTTGAACCCTGCCAGAGTCTCCTCACCTCGGCTTCCCGTCCCGACGAACAGGATACCCCCGTCCTGATTCCAGTCCTCGATAGCCTCTATCTCCTCCTCAGTCAGGACGCCTGTATTATAATTGTCGATGACCAACATCGCTAGCCCGTCCAATGAGCTCGTCAGATTATCCTGAGTCAGCTCTACCAAGTGTATCGGTCTATCCTGCTGTTGAAAGTATATGGTATTCCCACCCATATCCAGATAGGTGAGACTCGAATAGCTGTCGCTCAGGATTCCCATGGACAACGCATAAGATTCACTGCGAAAGAAATAATCAAACTCCTTGCCTGCAACCTCTTTTGATTTCTTATCCAACAAAGCGACCTTGATCCCTGTGTCAGAAGACTCCTGATCAGTCCTTGGCACGCGAACCGTAAACTGCTTAGTGCTGCCTTGGGGCAGAGATATCATAGTGTCGTAGGCGCTCGCCATGCGATAATCCTCACCCATAAACAGTCTCGCCGTGCCCTCCCAGTCTGCCCCTAGGTTCTGAATCGTCACAACGATATCATAGACGGACTTCCCCGTTGCCAAGAGCTGTGCGTCTATCAGTACCCCGGGCTCACTCTCCGCCAAGGCGTTCATCTTCACGCCTCCCAAGCACATACAGCCTACAAAAATCCCCAACAACAGAGACGTCAGAGCCCTCCTGCTTCTTTGCAGCTTATCCCTCATATTCCTTACCATACCTTTCCATGATTCGGCACGCCATATCCCGTATCACATCATTATTATAAATTACACGCACAAAATTATTTTTAGCATATTTTGACTCTTGCAGCTCCCTCATGGCGCCATATTATCCAAATATACTATATCAGATAACAGAAAACTGTGCAATCAATTGGCTTTAAAATTAAGGAATTCTTAAGCTGCTGAAAACGGCTGACGCAATACACGCCAGCCGTTTCATTTTCATTTTCATTTTTATTAAATTACAAATACAAATATCTCATTTGAACAATGTGTTTAGAATACCGCGCTTCAACACCTGCATTCCGGTGTTGATAAGCTGCCGCTCGACTTGGTTCTTTCTCCTCTCGTTGTCCTTTTCCTTTTTCTTCTGGGCGGCGGCCGCCTCCTTTTCCTTCTTCTTGCGGATGTCCTCCTCTGCCTTCTCCTTCTGCTTTAGCGCGGCTGCCTCCTCCTTCGCCTTGCGAGCCTCGAAAGCCTCCTTATCCTTCTCAAGCTGCGCACGCTCCGCGGCAAGCTGCTCCTCCTGTGCCTCCCTTTCCATCTCTCCGGTCAACACCTCGTAAGCCGACACGCCATCATATGCCTGATCATATTTATTCATACCGTCCCTCGCCATAAGACTTTGCACCGTCTCCACCGCGGCGGGCGCCATCAGGCTTTGGGGACAGATAATGGAGGTTCTCTGCGCTATCGTGGGCACACCGTTCTCATCTAAGAAGGAAGTCAACGCCTCCCCCACACCCAGCTCCATGATCACATCCTCCGCCTTAAAAGCGGGATTGGCGCGAAATGACTGAGCCGCCACCTTCACCGCCTTTTGCTCGGAGGGCGTATAGGCGCGCAGTGCGTGCTGCACACGATTGGAGAGCTGCGCCAACACCTGATCCGGAATATCCCCGGGGCTTTGGGTCACAAAATAGATTCCCACACCCTTAGAGCGCACCAGCTTCACCACCTGCTCAATCTTCTGCACCAAAACCTTGGGAGCGTCGGCAAAAAGCATATGCGCCTCGTCAAAGAAAAACACCAGCTTAGGCTTCTCCAAATCCCCCGCCTCGGGAAGCTTCTCAAAAAGCTCCGCAAGCATCCACAAGAGAAAGCTTGCATAAAGCTTAGGATTCTGCACTAGCTTCACACAGTTCAAAATATTCACCATTCCCTTGCCGTACACGTCCGTGCGTATCCAGTCGGAAATGTCCAAATCCGGCTCGCCAAAAAATAAGTCCCCGCCCTGCGTCTCCAAGGGCAGCAGCGCCCGCACGATTCCCCCCAAGGACTGGGTGGACATATTGCCATAGGAGAGCGTATAGTCGTCCTTATGCTCCGCCACAAAATTAATCGTGGTGCGAAGATCCTTCAAATCGATCAGCAAAAGCCCCCTGTCGTCTGCTATTTTAAAGATAATATTCAGCACACCCTCCTGCGCAGGCGTGAGATTCAGAATCCTCGCCAGAATATCCGGTCCCATGTCGGAGACCGTCGCGCGCACGGGGTGCCCGCCCTCCTGATAAATATCCCAAAAGCATACGGGATATGCCTTGTAGGAAAATTCATTGCGGATACCGAATTTATCAATCCTTTTCTCCATGCTGTCGGACTGCGCCCCCGGCTCTGCAAGACCTGACACATCGCCCTTCACGTCACACAAAAATACAGGCACACCCGCATCGGAGAAGGATTCCGCCATCGCCTTCATGGTGATCGTCTTTCCCGTGCCACTGGCTCCCGCAATCAAACCGTGGCGATTGGACATATTCAATTGCATATTGACACGGGCTCCGTCCGCAAGCCCCATATAGATTTTACCGTCTGTGTACATTTTAACCTCGCTTTTCATCGCATATTTTGTATAAGCCCATACATGCTGTCAAAACCGCCGCACGCCGATATCGATATATGTTGATATATGGCATATGTGCTGATGCAGGCTATATATACCGATATATGCTGATACAGGCTGTATATACCGATATATGTTGATACAGGCTGTATATACCGATATATGTTGATACAGGCTGTATGTGCCGTCGCACCCTTCTATGAGCTTACATAAAAAAATATACCACAACATGCCATAGGAGCGCAACTGCCTTTTGTATCTCAGGGTTTTTTTCGCAGTTGTCAACAGCTTTATGTAAAATCTCAAGGCATTTCAATAACAGCCGATATTTATATGTTATCCCATTCCTCCACCAGCTTGGCAAAATCAATCGTCAGCTCCTTCACGATTGCGGAGGGCACACAATCTTCAAAAGAATAAGTTGTCGGCGTCCAGCCCTGCTCCAAATTGTATACAAGTACCGCCTTCTTCTGTGGGTCTATGATCCAATATTCCTTTACGCCTGCCCGCTCGTAAGCCGCCACCTTGCGCTTGTAATCCATTGTCCTACTCGAAGGGGACACAATCTCCACCGCCCAGTCCACAGCGCCGTGAACGCCGTCCTTCTCAATTCGCTCAGGGTCACACATCACCAAGAGGTCAGGCTCCACATAATTCTTGTCATCATTCATCAAAAAGACCGCATAGGGAGACAATCTCACCCTGCATTTTCCCTTTTTGGCGCGGATATGATTGGCAATCTCCAAATGCATCCAGCCGAGAATCGCCTGATGCATATTCGTGGGGGAAGCCATCATGAACATCTCCCCGTCCAACAGCTCGGCGCGCACGCCGTCCGGCAACGCCAAGATGTCCGCCACCGTGTATGTCTTTTTCATTTGATTTCCTCCCAAGATCTCCATAAAATCCAAGCTTCTTGCTTCCATAAAATTGCCTCCTTTGTCCTTTGACAGCAGAGACATTTTCAAACACCTCTGCCCTTGTTAGTTGTTATTTGAGTAATATGGCAGAAATGCCGGATAGTGCAGAATACGCAGAATGCACGTCTCATAGATTACCCTTATGGGTTTATAATACATGAATTATTGGCGGTTGTCAATAACTTTTTGTGGAATTTTTGTGGAAATTTTTGCGGAAATTGATACTTACAAGGCGCCCTTTGGACAGCTTTTTACACACTCAAAACAGAGAATGCATTCCGTCCCGTTTTTTCTTTTCCTTGAATTATCGGTCACATCTACATTCATTGGACACACCTGCTTACACTTACCACAGGAAATACATTTGTCTTTGTCGCACTTTATCCTGAGCAGAGAAAAGTAACTCATAGGCTTTAGAAATACAGTAATTGGACATATATACTTGCAAAAAGCCCTGTTGTCTTTGAATACAAATGCCAATCCAATCCCAATCGCATAATACAATAGATTTCCAATGATAAATGCCACAAACATAATTTTCTCAATATTGCCGACATGAGCAAGAAACAAGCAGGAGACAAATACAAGTGAGATTGCAAATGTAATATAGCGAATCCACCCGATTTTCTTTCTTGGCTGACAGGGTATTTTGTAAGGCAGAAAGTCAAGCACCATCGCTGTCCAACAGGCATATCCGCACCAGCCTCTGCCAAAAAGCAATGGTCCAAAAATTTTTGCGACCGCATAGTGAATAGTCGCGGCTTCAAATACGCCTGTAAAAAGATAATACCAAAATCCTTCAATCTGCATATTTTCATTGCAAATCAGCCCTAAGTAAACCATCATATACAGCCCGACTAAAAGCTGTGTCACACGTCTTGCGTGTTTATATTTTTGAGTATATAAAAAGATACCCAATGTAATAGAAAGACCAATATAACTAAAGTTAAACAGGTAAAACAAGTTGTCCATTGCCAGCCAAAGAACAATCGCTATTGTTTCAAAAGTTGTCAGCATAATAATTGGTAACAAGTATTTCTTCATTTATATGCCCCAGTCCTCTCCCGCCGACACTCCCGCACGATTATATGATCAGGCTTCATCATACAGCTTTTGGATAAACGCCTTCACCTGCAGATTGTTCTCCGGCGTGGTATTCTCCAACGTTGCATGGATAAAGGGTTTTCTGGTCTTCATAAACTTGATGACAGAGGTGTAATCCATCTGTCCCAGTCCCGCACCCACGGACACCAGCTTGTCGCCCTCCACCACAAAATCCTTCAAATGTACCATAGCCACGTCCGCTCCCAGTACCTCGATTGCCTCGTCCACGATGGCGACCTGATCCTTATAATTGCAGATATCCAACAGGTTCACGGGATCTAGGATAATCTGTAAATTGGGCGAAGCTATCTCGTCAAGAACCCTTCTCGCTCTGGCAGGATTGCAGACGATATGCTTCCACACAGGCTCGATCGCCATCACCACACCCATCTGCTCCGCATATTTCACCACGGGACGTAGATTCTTGATAAAGGTCTGCAGCGCCTCCTCTCCGTGACATTCAGGTACATGCGTGTAAGTCTCATTGGGTGCACCTGTCTCCGTGCCCACCACCCCGCAGCCCAGCCATGAGGCGAAACGTATATGCGCCATGTAGCGGTGGGTGATCTGCGCCAGCTTCTCAGGGTTCGGGTTCGCAAGGTTCAGATAACAGCCCAGCACTGCGATATCCACATTGTTTCTGGCGAACACATTCCTGATATACATTGCAAGTCCCGGCGTCAAAGCCTCGTCCGCGGTCGGAAATTCATCAATCACCTTTGCCAACGCCAGATGCCCGCACTTAAAGCCCAATTGCTGCACATCTGCAATACGCTCCTCAAACGGAAGCTTCTTCGTGTCATGTAAACGGATTCCTAATTGCATATTTATACCTCATTTCTGCGCTGCTCAAGTTTCAACTATGTTGGGCAGCTTTGTGTCAAGTCATTTTTGACTTTGCAGCGCGCAGACACAAAGTGCCGGTTGAAAAATCTTTGATTTTCAACCTAATCCCCATTCTTGCCGCAATCCGGAAATTTGGGCGCAAGCACAAATTTCTGATTGAAAAATCTATGATTTTTCAACCTACTCCTGCCATCTGCTTTAGCAATGCCAAGTCCAAGGACGCTATCAACAAATGTTCTGCATCATAGGGCTGCTTTTTGTCCTCGGGAATGATCTTTAAAAACTGCTCGTAGTCAATGCTTCCTATCACCGCGTCCTCCGTAATGGAGAACAGAGCAATCTCCCATCTGTACACATGAATCGACTTATCCGCCCAAAAGGGAAGCTCCGCCTTTGTGGGAAATATGCTCTCTGTATTCTCCGTATAGGCATAAGACCCGAAAATACCCTGTTCGTCCCTATAAAAATGGGGCATGGCATAATATACATCTATATTTTGTTTCTCGTGTATATAGTCCCGAAATACCTCTGAGCCTTGGGATACTCTCTTTAAATCCTCTGCCGAAAGAGAGATAAACCAGAATGCGCACGGCAAAACAAGGGGCGCCTGAGCGAGGCTCCTTTCCTCTCCCAGACTGGCAATAATATCCCGATTCCACCGAAGCATATGCTCTTTTCCTGCCAAGCACTCCTCAAGGCTTTGGGGCGTCCCGTCTACCTCTATCGCACTGTTTGACCAAAACGCGGCAATTCGGTTGACACACTCATAGAAATCCTCTATCTCCTCGTCACTGGAAGGCGTGAGCAGTCTTAAATCCACCTTGTGTTTTTCGCCCTTTTTCCAAACCACGCTGAATCCCCTGCCAATATGCGCAGAGTTATAGACAACAAACTCTGTCTCCCCCAGCTTATCAAATTCCAGTCGAACGCCGTCATAATCTCCGTATTTTAGGCTTTCCCCAAGAATCACGTCCAAGGGCAACGGCTTCTTAAGTATCCCCTTTTGCCTGATAGTCACTTCAATAGACATTATCCCCTGTCTCTCCTTTTTTACGTTACTCGCAATCCCGTTGTCAAACGCCCTAAGCATTGCGGTTCAGCCTTTCGCCGAACTGCAACGTTGATGCCGCGTGCCTGAACCGTCACCCTATATCTGCTCCAAATCGTCCACGCCAATCAGCTCGTAGGCCTCGCCCACCTGACCGTCAATCTTCACATTGTCCAATGTCAGCCTTGCCACGTTCCTCGCAAAAAGCCCCCTCTTGCTGCTCTTTTCCACGCCCTCGGACATCGCAGGCACGTCACATTTGGCGTCCTCCGCATAGCTGATGGAGATATTTTTCATATAAATCTCCTCGATCTTCGCCTCGGGCAAGCCGTCAAAATAACCCGCCGCCACATGACAATTCGTGCATTCCATATTTTCAAACACCATCTTCTTGATCGCGGGCGTCTTATCGTCCACGGGATAAGGGTCTCTCGACTGCACATACCGGGTCTTGCCGTCCGGATCACAGAAATAAAAGGCATTGACCACCAACGGCGTCATCACATGATCCAACGTCAGGTTACGGAAGGTGATATTGCTCAGGATCGCGTCCTTGCCGCGCCCCCTGCGGGTCTTGATGCGCAGCCCCCTGTCCGTGTGTCGGAAAATACAGTCCTCCACCGTCAGATTCACCACGCCGCCCGCCATCTCGCTGCCAAGCGTCACCGCGCCGTGCCCGTTCTCCATTAGACACTGGCGGACATGCACATTCTCCGAAGGCGTCTTATGCTTCTTCCCCATATAGATCTTACCGCTCTTTACCGCGATACAGTCATCACCCAAGGAAAAGCGCACGCCGAGGATCTCCACATTCTTGCAGGATTCAGGGTCTAACCCGTCCGTGTTGGGGGAATCCGAAGGATTCTGCACCGTCAGCCCGATAAAGCGCAGATTATCACTAAAATACGGGTGCAGCGTCCACGAAGGGGAATTACAGAACTTCACACCCTGCAGTGTGACATTCTTACAGCCGCTGATAAAGAACAATCTGGGTCTGAACGCGATATTCATAACCTTGGGATTGTTCCACCAGTTCTCCTTGGAAGCGTTGCCGTTGATCGTGCCGCGCCCGTAGATCACCACGTCCTCCGCGCCGATACCGCAGATAATGCCTGAGAACATAGGCAGGGGATTCCCCTCCCATGTCCCAAGATTGTACTCGTCCTTCTCGTCATAGCTCTCAATCATTCCCGGAAAGGTGGGAAATTTCTCCCGCTCCGTGAATGCGAGAAGCTCCGCCCCCTCCGCAAGCTCTATCCTGATGTGGCTCTTGAGAAACAAACTGGTAATCCTGTAAGTTCCCGCCGGAAAATACACTCTGCTATTGGTGGGACAAGCCATGATTGCCGCTTGGATAAAGTGAGTGTCGTCATGCTCACCGTCCCCCTTTGCGCCAAATTTCTTCACATTCAACGTCACAAACTCATAATCCGTCCGAAAAGTCACCTCACCAAGCTTCCCGCCCTTCGCCGCCGTCGCCTCGTCGGTACACTCGTACACCTCAACATGCTGCGCGCTGTCCGGCTGTAACTCAAAAAGCGAGGTGATTGTCTGATTCGTAACGCCATATTTCGCCCCGTTGATCTCAACCACATAGGGCTTCTTGGTAAAATGCCTGCCCCCGTCCTTAATCTCGATTGTCGCGCTTCTCGCCGTGCTCATTATTTTCACAATTTCCATGAATTTTGTCTCCTATCTGCCGCCCCTGCGGTCTGCTCATACTCCGATTGCCCAAGCAATACTACATTCAAACACGATTTTCATACTTCTCCGCCAACAAAATATCCGCCTCACACGCCTGCAGCACTGCCGCACGAAACAGCTTTGCGGTCTCCCCGCTCTTGTCGCCGCTGCCCTCGCCGTAGAATTTATCCAGTGTCTTGCGCACATTTTCCTTGAAAATATCCAGAAGCTCCCTGTAATACTCGTAAATCTCCGGACTCATGTACTGAATGGTATGTATCCACATATCCGCCGCCTTCGCCGCATGGTCAAAGCTGTAATCCTTCTGCAAGATCCCATTCCACGCGCGCATCTGCGCGATCAGATCCGGATACCCCTCCTTCTTGTTACAGGAGGTCTCGTAAGCCACATACACAGGATAGGCAAGCCTTGCCGCCTCCCACACATCTTTGTCCGCGCCGCTTAGGTCAAACACCTGCTCCGCGGTTCTCGGCAGCGCCTTCAAAGCTGCCACGACCTCCTGCGCCCCCTGCGCATTGCCGCTCTCAACAGCCTGCAAAGCCGCCTGCAATTTGTCCTTCAACTCCATCACCCATACCCTCTCTTTCTATTGAAATTTTTCTATTGAAATTTGCAAATTATTTTTACGTCCAAATTATTCTTCTTTCATTATACAGATTCCACAGGACACAAGCAAGCATTTTCTACACGAACTAAACACTTGACATCTCCATTAAATGTGTTAAGGTATATAGAAGATTAATGCTTGAGGAGGTACTGTCCTATGATAAAAAAAGTAATCACGCGAATTGTTTCCATTGTCCCCGCACTGGTCATTCAGGCGCTCTGGTATCTGCTGATCATAGGCTTCTTAAGCAATTACGCGACGCTGCTCACGGCGATCGTCTCCGTGCTGGCATTTCTTTTTACCATATATATCATCAGCAAACGCGACGAGGGCTCGTACAAAATCCTATGGCTCATGATCATGCTGTTGTTCCCGCTCCTCGGTGCTGTATTATACATGTTTATGGGCAACAAGAATACCGGAAGGGCATTGGGCAGAAAGCTGGCAAAGACACGAGATGAAATGCCCATAAAACAAGATGACAAAGCGCTTTCCAAGCTTTTCCAAGAAGATAAGAGAGCAGCGCAGACCTTTGATTACATGCGCAAAATCACGGGCTTTCAGCCTGTCCGCAACGGTTCCGCCACCTACTATCCCCTCGGGGAAGATATGTTTGCGGATATGCGCGTTGAACTGGAAAAGGCGGAAAAGTTCATATTTATAGAATATTTTATCATTATGGAGGGTACCTTCTGGGACACCCTCACGGAAATCCTCGCCCGAAAAGCCGCCGCGGGCGTTGACGTAAGGGTCATGTATGATGATTTGGGAAGCATTGCGACCTATTCCGCCAAAAATGTCAAAAAACTTATCGACAAAGGCATCAAATGCATACCATTTAATCCCCTTATCTTTATAAAGGGGCAGCTCAACAACCGCGATCACAGAAAGATCATGGTGATTGATGGCAAAACCGCCTTCAGCGGAGGGGTAAATATCTCTGACGAGTACATCAATGTCACCCACCCTCACGGACACTGGAAGGATATCGGTTTTAAGATCACGGGCGAGGGCGTATACGGCTATACCTACATGTTCATGGAATTCTGGAACACCTTCTCCCCCGACAAAATCCCCCTCACATGCTTGGAGACAGGGGTGAGCAGTGCAGACAATGACGGGTATATTTTCTCCTACTATGATTCACCCATGAATGACGAGCCTGCAAGCAACACGCTTTACTGCGAGCTGCTTTCACAGGCAGAGCACTATGTATGGTTCTACACACCGTATCTGATGCTTGGGGACACGCTCATGGACGCCTTTGTCCGCGCTGCCCGCAGGGGCGTTGACGTGCGCATTATCATGCCGGGAATCCCCGATAAGAAGCTGATTTACAGGCTTTCGAGAAGCTATTATCGACCGCTACTCACGGCGGGCGTCAAAATCTACGAATACACCCCGGGCTTCGTCCATGCCAAAGCCTGTATCTGTGATGACAAAATAGCCACCGTGGGAACCGTGAATCTCGACTATCGCAGCCTGTTCCTGCACTTTGAATGCAATTCCGTGTTCTACAGTTCTAAATTGATTGACAGTGTTCACACCGACTACCAAAACACGCTCGCGCAGTGTCAGGAAAGAACCTTAGATGATATGAAAGAAGGTCTTTGGCATTGGATTTTCGATGGAATACTCAGGATCTTCGCGCCATTGTGCTGACCCGCTTAGCGGGCAGCTACCAATACAGACGTGATATGCCTTTCTCAACCTTTTACACGCTTGTACTGTATGTATTGTAGTATGCTTGGGCGGAACCCATATCTAAGGAAAATCTCCTGCAGAGCTTTTCCACGATAGTTTCACTTGACTTGCCTTCCTCCATATTGTCCATGATAAAATTTCGGATTCCTTCCTCGCGGCCCTCACGACGTCCCTCTTGGCGCCCCTGCTCAAGACCTTCTGTACGTCCCTTCCTGATATACTGATCAAATAATTCACACATGGTTATCTCGTCCTCCTCCCTGATATCCATCTCTTGTAAAATCTTCTCCGTGTCCGTCACGTCGTTGTCCCCTGAGAGCACACGCAGCATCTTGACCAACGCTTCCTTGTGAACCACGGGTCTGTCCGAGCGGTAGCTCTCCCCTTCTGCCAGATAGTCCAATACAATACGCATATCGCAGGTAAACACTCCCTAGCCCAACTGTAACGCATGTTATTTTAAGTTTTTACACTCTTGCACCATATGTATTGTAGTATGCTTGGGCGGAACCCATATCTAAAGAAAATCTCCTGCAGAGCTTTTCCACGATAGTTTCACTTGACTTGCCTTCCTCCATATTGTCCAGAATAAAAATCCTGATTCCTTCCTCGCGCCCCTCACGATGCCCCTGAGCAAGCCCTTCTGTGCGCCCCTTCCTGATATACTGGTCAAATAATTCACACATAGTTATCTCGTCCTCCTCCCTGATATCCATCTCTTGTAAAATCTTCTCCGTATCCGTCACGTCACCGTCCCCTGAGAGCACACGCAGCATCTTGACCAACGCTTCCTTGTGCACCACTGGTCTGTCCGAGCGGTAGCTCTCCCCTTCTGCCAGATAGTCCAACACAATACGCATATCGCTGTTGAACAGCTCCCTTATCTCAGGCGGGAGATGACGCATCTCCCACACGCGAAGCTTAATGTCGTCCACATACTGCCACACCTCAGAAGAGATCTTCTTTCGACGGAACATTTGATGTAAATCTCTGGCAGCATTCCACTGCCCCGTTCCCCAGTACAGCACTATTTCAATTACCGGTGCTACATCAGGGTGCTTCCCCTCATACTGCTCCCTGTACACACCGCCAACATAGCCCGCCCCTCGCAGAACCATGCGATAATCCACCGTAGACTGGTTAGCGAACAGATAGACTACGCTCACCCTTCCGTCCTGCATCTCATACTTTGCCAGATCCTCGTACTGATTGCGCAGCTTTCCTTCACCGCCGCCGGAATACAGCGTCTCCGTGGAAGCAGGCAAGAGACTCTCCGCCTGCACTACCTTGGTCCCCTCATAAAGCAGGGCATTGATAACATCTGCGGCTATATCAGGAAACGCCATGAAATTTTTCTCCACAAGATCCTTTGACTCTTTGGTACTCTCCATATTTCTCCTCCCTTTTCTCGGAGGGCGAAACGGTTGAGTGAGTCCCGCAGCGTGATACCTCGTCGCATACTTTCCCGCGAAATGATATCCCGCCACGTTTCTTCCCGTCGCCCGCCATATTTGTAATAGATGAATCTCTGGCGAAACGCCGGAAATGCACTTAGATATGCCTTGTTTCACGAAATTCAAATTAATGTTATTTGTTCTTGCAAGAATACTATAACACCTAAGAGACAAAAAAGCAAGGAGAAAATTTGATTTGTCTTGTGAATTTTTATAACGAATTTTTATAATATATTTCCCACAATCCCATAATTCAAAAGAAAGAGCTGCCATATGACAGCCCTTTCCCGGGATAGAAATACCATGTAATATCGTAGTTTAGCCAACAGATTAGCCAAGCAGAGCCAGAACACCCTGATTTGCCTGATTTGCCTGTGCCAACATGGACTGACCCGCCTGCGCCAGAATGTTGTTGTTCGCATACTTAACCATCTCGGTAGCCATGTCGGTATCGCGGATAGCGGACTCAGCAGACTGCGTATTCTCAACGATATTGTCAAGGTTGTTGATCGTGTGCTCCAGACGATTCTGGACAGCACCCAAGTCGGAACGCTGCTGAGAAACCTTCTTGATAGATGCCTTAATGGTTTCAATAGCCGCAGTAGCACCCTCCTCGGTCTTTACACCGGTTGTCTTCAGGGAATCAATCCCAATCCCTTTAGCACTCATAGCTTCAATCTTGACAGTAATCTTATTGTCATCATTGCCTTCAGCGCCAACATGCAGATTAAACTCCAGAGCCTTGGTCACCTCATAAGATACTTCCTTATCCTCGGGATCTACCTTCTCTGAACCCTTAGTTACCTTCACAAATTTCTCTATCTGGTCTGCTCCAACCTCAACCCAACCGGTTTTGTCAGTTTTCTGCTTGTAGAGCTTATCCTTGATGCTTCCGTCTGTATTGAAAAATTTATACAGATCCTCGGCATTCACCTTGGCTGTACCATCATTAGCAGATGACAATCTTCCGTCTGTTGCCTCATATATAGCCTGCACAGCAGCATCGTTTACAAGTACTCCTGTAAGCTGCTTTCCAAACTCGGTGGAGCTATCAGCTGGTTGTGTGTATATCTCCACGCCTTTTTTAACTACCACCTTGCCAGTCGCTTCATCAACCTCCAACTGCGCCATAATAGCGTCATCATCAGCAAGAGCGGTGGTAGAACCCTTCAAGTACCAAGTAGGCGTAGTCGCTCCGCTTTTCTTTGCAATACTAGCAGATACATTACCAACGTACTCCGCCTGAACTGCAACAGCATCTTTTCCGGCAACGGTTTCTGTCTTTGTCTTTGTTTCCGTGCCATCGCCCTTCAACAGATAAATCTCATTGAACTTGGTGGTCTCGGCAACACGGTCGATCTCATTGATCAGCGCGTCAACCTCGCTTTGGATATAATCGCGCTCCTCCTGAGAGTTCGTGCCGTTTGCGGACTTGGTTGCCAGCTCGTTCATTCTCTGGAGCATGTCATGCACTTCGGTCAAAGCGCCCTCAGCGGTCTGCACTGCGCTGATACCGTCCTGAGCATTTGCGGAAGCCTGTGTCAGACCTCTTACCTGACGTCTCATCTTCTCGGAGATCGCCAGCCCTGCAGCGTCATCAGCCGCGCGGTTGATCTTGTAACCGGAAGAAAGCTTCTCGGTGGACTTCGCCTGAGACTTCGTGGTCAGACCAAGCATTCTGTTAGAGTTCATTGCTGTTAAGTTGTGTTGTACTACCATAATACTACCTCCTTGTTTATACTGGGTAAATCCATTTACGCCAGTTGTGATTGTTGTGCCGCCCGGGTGATTCCCGAACGGCGGGTTACCATATTTAGTTTTGTCTTGATCCATCGGATCAAGATTGTATAGTAATCGAGAAAGTCTGCAGGCGTCGGGTCCTGTACCCATGCTGCCAATCCATGGCGAAGGTACATACGCTCTGAGCCTCTCCCGATTATTATCTTGAAATGATTAGGCGTTACTACCTCCCGCCCCCTGCGATGATAATGTTGGATTTTCTGACAGGCTTGCGAACCTCCGCCTGCACTCGGCACTCCTCACTGTCCCGCTCCTTTGTCTGCTTTTGGGCTTTTACCTCGTCCCGCTCCTTTGCCCGCGTCCTGTTATCTGCACTTCGCGCGCCTTCCGCCTGCTTGGGATATTCAGACACCTTATAATACTTTGGCATCTTCTCCCTCTCCTGCGGGTCTGTGACCTTCGCCTCCAACACGGCGCTTCTCACTATGTCTACCTCCTTTGGCGCCTCAATCATGACGCGTTGGTAGCTCTTAGTGCCTCCCAAGAAAACCACCTTGATGTTTTTGCCGATCATCAGGTACTCCCCGGGGCTTACTGTCAATCTCAGCATAATCAAATCCTCCTTGTATTTTTTTCCGGACCGCCTTTTCACGGTCCTGCCGTCTGCCTCCCTGCCGGGCTGTGGGACGCAACATTTTGTGTAAATTGTTGCATTTTCCATTTTGAAAGCCACTATTGCCGAAAAGTAGGTAAAATGGGATTTGCAGCCCGCCCGATCGCGGGCAAAAAAGAGTAGAGAAAGGAAACAATATGAGCACAACACAACCGATCAGAAACCGAGGAGAACTGGAAAGTCTCAAGGAATACTACAAGAATGAAAAGCCCAACCTTCGCAATTATGTCTTGATCATGGTGGGGCTTAACACCGCCCTGCGCATCAATGACACGCTTCATTTGACCTATGACATGGTGTATACAAGGAATACCGTGCGAAAGCATATCGTGGTCAGGGAACGCAAGACTGGTAAGGAAAATAAGATTTTTCTTAATGACAGGGTGAGGGAGGTCTTGGAGGAGTATCGGCAGATTCTTGTCTCCTCCGATATATATAGGAAGGGAAACCGCTATCTTTTTCCCAGTCCCCGCAACAACGGCGAACCGCTGTCCCGCTATCAGGCGTATCGAATCATCAGCGCGGCGGCGGAAGCGGTGGGGATCGAGGGGCAGATAAGCTGCCATTCCCTGCGCAAAACCTTTGGCTATCACGCGTGGAAACAGGGCAAAGACCCCGTTGCCATCATGGTGGTATTCAACCACTCCTCCATGTCCGTCACCAAGAGATACCTGTGTCTTGACCAAGACGACAAGGACGCCGTGTTCCGCGACATCGCCCTCTAACCATATTAAAATATTCCAAGAGGTAATTTTTGAAATAAATTCACCCAGAGATAA
This sequence comes from Muribaculum sp., assembly GCA_023663505.1. Taxonomy (GTDB): domain Bacteria; phylum Bacillota; class Clostridia; order Lachnospirales; family Lachnospiraceae; genus Acetatifactor. The sequence continues at coordinate 81,559 of JAMPHH010000001.1, read as the reverse complement.
TTTTTGAAATAAATTTTCTCTTGGGCTAAAGAAATAAAAAAATCGTCCGATATGTATATTGTAAACAAGAAGATGCAACAATTTACACAAAGTGTTGCATCTTCTTGTTATTCTGCCCAATTTTGTAGTAATTATTTGGGAATCCCACATACAAAGCAAGGCTGCCACCCAATCACGGAAATCCGTTACAGGTGACAGCCTCGTTTATATGACATTGATCATTTGCACAATGATTTTACAGCGGGAACTTAAAGTATTTCTTCGCATTATTATAGGAAATATTCTCAACGATCTCGCCAAGGATATCATAATCCTCAGGGAACTCGCCGTTCTCCACCCAGTTGCCGATCAGGTTGCAGAGGATTCTGCGGAAATACTCATGTCTGGTGTAAGACAGGAAGCTTCTTGAATCCGTGAGCATACCAACAAAACCGGAGAGATTGCCCAAGTTGGCAAGGGAGATCATCTGATCCTGCATACCGGTCTTGTGATCGTTAAACCACCACGCGCTGCCCTGCTGAATCTTCGCCACGGCAGTGGAATCCTGAAAGCACCCGAGAATCGTGCCGATCGACTGATTATCATTAGGGTTCAGGCTGTAGAGAATGGTTCTGGGCAGCTCATTTGTCTGGATCAACGCATTCAGGAAATCCGCCATCTGTGCGGAAGGCGCATAGTTGTTGATGCAGTCATAGCCCGTGTCGGGGCCAAGCTTCTCGTACATCATCGTGTTGTTGTCGCGCTTACAGCCGTAATGCAGCTGCATAGCCCAATCCAGCTTGTGATACTCTCTGCCCACGAACAGCATGAACGCGGTCTTGAACTTCATCTCCTCGTCCCTGCTGAGAGGAATCCTGTTCTGTCTCTTTAAGAAGATCTGCTCAACCTCCTCGTCGGTGGCAGGATAATACATTACATATTCCAACGCGTGATCAGACACGTTGCAGCCCATAGATGCGAAGAACTCCATTCTCTGCTTCAAAGCCTCTTTCAGAGCGGCAAAGGTAATGATCTCGTCCATGCCGCATACCTTAGCCAGCTTGTCGAGATATTCCAGATACTCCGGCTTCTCGATATTCATCGCCTTGTCAGGTCTCCAAGCGGGACGCACGATCACGTCAAAGCTCTTATCCTCGGCGATCTTCTTGTGCCATTCCAAGGAATCAATCGGATCGTCCGTGGTGCAGATCAGCGTGACATTGCTCTGCTTGATGATATTGCGGACGGTCATGGAAGGGTCTTTCAGCTTGGCGTTACAGAGATTCCACACCTCATCGGCAGTCTTGGCATTCAACACGCCATTGTAACCAAAATATCTCTGCAGCTCCAGATGACTCCAGTGGAACAGGGGATTGCCGATGGCTTTGCCCAAGCACTCCGCCCACTTGCAGAACTTCTCATAATCGGAAGCGTCACCGGTAATGTACTTCTCGTCAACGCCGCAGGAGCGCATAAAACGCCATTTGTAATGGTCGCCGCCCAACCACACCTGCGTGATGTTGTCAAACTGGCGATCCTCCGCGATCTCCTTGGGGTTGATATGGCAGTGGTAGTCAAGAATCGGGGTTTTCTCTGCATAGTCATGAAACAGCTTCTTGGCAGTCTCCGTCTCAAGCAGGAAGTCTTTGTCCATAAATGCTTTCATTTCAATTCCTCCGTTTAGATTGATATGTGTAAATGGTTCTACCAAACTATATTAGATTATACAGAATACAGAAGCTTTTTTCAAGACAGAATTTACATATAACGATTCTGTATGAATTTGTGTAACAGTTCAGCCATGAAATGATTTGCAAGCTGTGCGTGGGTGCTTGCACACTAAGCACGGATTGTGAAGCATTTCATGAGCGGAGCGCCCTCACATAAAATAAAAGGTGAGCCGCACAGCGGCGTCGGATGCGAAGCAGACGCTTTTATGAATGTGAGGGCTGAACTGTTACTAATTTGTTACTAATTTGTAGACAATTCCCTTGATTTGTAGTGGAAAAAATTCACAGGATATGTTATAGTAAAGGTACTAGGTTTGGATAAGCCGGCGGTTCGCCGGAACTAAGAAGCGCATAAAGCGCGGAATGGAGGATATAGTTAAATGGAAATCTTAAACAAGGCAAAGACAGGCAAGAAGGAAAGACCGATCAAGGTAGTTCAGTTTGGCGAGGGTAACTTTCTCCGCGCGTTTGTGGATTACATGATCGATATTGCCAACGAACAGGGGAAATTCGACGGCGACATCGTGCTGATCAAGCCCATCAACTTTGGCAATCTGGATATGTTCCACAATCAGGACTGCCAATACACCGTTTCCCTCCGCGGCAACGTGGACGGCGAGGGCAAGATCATCAACCGCATTGTCACCAGTGTCGCCGACGCGGTAGACTGCTACAACGAATATGAGAAGTACATGGGACTCGCGGAGCTTGACACACTGCGTTTCGTAGTGTCCAACACTACCGAGGCAGGTATCGTATTCGATGAGACTGACCAGTTTGAGCTGAATCCTCCCAAGACCTTCCCCGGCAAGCTGACCAAGTTCCTGTATCACAGATTCGAGACCTTTAAGGGTGATATGAGCAAGGGTCTGGTAATGCTTCCCGTGGAGCTGATAGACGACAACGGTATTATGTTAAAGAAATGCGTGATGCAGCTTATCGACCTGTGGGGTCTGTCCGCCGAGTTCAAGAAGTGGGTGGAGGAAGCCTGTGTGTTCACCGCCACATTGGTAGACCGTATCGTCACAGGATATCCCAAGGCTACTGAGAAGGAGGAATGGGAAAAGCTTGGCTACGAGGATCACATCATGGTGACCGGCGAGCCGTTTGCGCTGTGGGTAATCGAGTCCGACAAGGATATCAGCAAAGAATTCAACCTTCCCGGCGCGGGGCTTCCCGTGGTGTTTACTGACGACCACCACCCCTACAAGCAGAGAAAGGTTCGCATTCTGAATGGCGCACACACCTCCTTTGTACTGGCTTCTTGGCTGTGCGGCAACGATATCGTGAGACAGTCCATGGAGGATAAGGATATCCGCGATTTCATGAACAAGACAATATTTGACGAGGTGATCCCTACCCTGACGCTCCCCGAGGACGAGCTGAAGGCATTTGCCGGCGAGGTGGTAAACCGCTTTAACAATCCCTATGTGGATCATGCACTGTTGGCTATCTCCCTGAACTCCGTCTCCAAGTGGAGGGCAAGATGCCTGCCCAGCCTGTTGGGTTATGTGGATAAGTTTGGCAAGCTTCCCGCACATATGACCTTCTCTATCGCGGCGTTGATGGCATTTTACACCGGAACCGAGATCAGGGACGGCGCGCTGATCGGTCACAGGGACTCCCAAGAGTACAATGTAAAAGATGACATGCCTGTGTTGGAGTTCTTCCGCGACAATTGCCAGAAGGACACCAGAAGCTTTGTAACCGCTTATCTCGGCAGAGAAGACTTCCATGGGCAGGATTTGAACAAGGTTGTCGGTCTCACAGACGCAGTGACGGCATATCTTGACGATATTAAGACGAATGGTATGAGGGCAGCATTATGCAAAATTTCTTAAAAATCAATGACAATGACAATGTAGTGGTGGCATTGAACACCATTCCCGCAGGTGAGACCATCACAGTGGAGGTTGACGGACAGACAAAGTCCGTCACCGCCCTTGAGGAGGTTCCCGCCGGACACAAGATGGCGATCAAGGACATTCCCGAGGGCAGCGAGGTGATCAAGTACGGTTATCGCATCGGCAACGCCAAGGAAGCGATCAAGACAGGCAACTGGATCCATGTACACAATGTAAAGACCGCTCTGGGCGACCTTCTGGAATACACCTATGATCCCACTCCCGTTGAAGAGAAACAGACCGAGGACGTGACCTTTATGGGCTTTCAGCGTTCTGACGGCACGGTAGGCGTGCGCAATGATATCTGGGTGATTCCCACCGTGGGCTGTGTCAACAATGTGGCAGGCGCTATCGTAAAGGAAGCAAACAAATGGCTGGACGCCAACAGGGATAAGCTTGGCACCGTGGGCGAGGTGATCACCTTCCCGCACCCTTACGGCTGCTCCCAGATGGGAGATGATCAGGATCATACCCGAACCATTCTGTGTGATCTGATCCATCACCCCAACGCTGGCGGCGTATTGGTACTGGGGCTTGGCTGTGAAAACAGCAACATTGACGTGCTGAAGGAGTCTTATTTGGGAGAATATGACGAGAAGCGGGTGAAATTCCTTGTTGCACAGGAGCATGATGACGAGATCACGGACTCTGTGGAGATCATCAAGGAGCTGGCTGAATATGCCGCCTCCTTCAAACGTGAGCCTGTCAGCGTGAGCAAGTTGGTCATCGGCATGAAATGCGGCGGCAGCGACGGTCTCTCCGGCATTACCGCCAATCCTCTGGTGGGTCGCTTCTCAGATCTCCTGATCTCCAAGGGTGGCACCACGATTCTCACCGAGGTGCCTGAAATGTTTGGTGCGGAGACTATCCTTATGAACCGTTGTGCCAACAAGGAGCTTTTTGAGAAGACAGTGGATTTGATCAATGACTTTAAAAATTATTTCAAGAGCCACAATCAGACCATATATGAGAATCCTTCTCCCGGCAACAAGAAGGGCGGCATCTCCACCTTGGAGGATAAATCTCTCGGTTGTACCCAAAAGTCGGGCAGCGCCTTGGTAAAGGGCGTGCTTGCATATGGCGAGCGGGTCAAGACTCCCGGGTTGAACCTCCTGAGCGCACCCGGTAATGACTTGGTGGCTGCCACGGCGTTGGCGGCGGCAGGCGCGCAGATCGTGCTCTTTACCACAGGCAGGGGAACCCCCTTCGCATCTCCCGTGCCTACCATGAAGATTGCCACCAACTCCAGACTGGCGGGCAAGAAGTCCAATTGGATCGACTTTAACGCAGGCGTTCTGGTCGAGGACAGCAACATGGCTGACGAGACAAAACGGCTGTTTGACCTTGTGGTGGAGACCGCAAGCGGCAAGCAGGTGTGCAGTGAAGCTGCGGGATATCACGATATGGCGATATTTAAGCAGGGCGTGACGCTGTAAGATGGTGCAGGCGATCCCATAAGGTGCATCGTATCAACCTATGCGCAGCTTCAACATAGTTGAAGCTTGGGCAGCGTTCTTCTCATCGGTTGTTTGTGCCACCGTTGGCGGCATGTCTGGAAATGTGTATAAAATAAGAAAGAGGTGTCATGCTGTTGTGTAGGCAGGCACCCCTTTCTCTTTTCAATTTTTACAGCTTTTCCGACAATCGCTTTTAAAGCTCTATCAATATTGCCGTTTTGACACCTTTACTTTTCTTAATACTCAATATCTCGTGAACTGTATGTAATACTGCGGCTTCTGTTTTTGCACCCTTGCTTTTCTTAATACTCAATATACACGCAGATTACACCATGGCTTTCTTGATTGCCTCCATCAGCTCGCCATATGTTTCATAGGCGGGCAGCTGCGGATAATCCGCCTTGATCTTCTCCGTGCTGCGGAACAGGAATCCCGCCTTGCTCGCCTGAATCATGCTCAGGTCATTATAGCTGTCGCCACTGGCGATCGTGTCATAGCCAATGGACTGCAGCGCCTTCACCGTGGTCAGCTTGGACTGCTCTATACGCATCTTGAATCCTGTGATCTCACCGTTCTCCGCGACCTCCAATGTGTTGCAAAAGATTGTAGGCCAGCCGAGCTTCTGCATCAACGGCGTCGCAAACTGGGTAAAGGTGTCACTGATAATGATCACCTGTGTAAAGGAGCGCAGTTCATCTAGGAACTCCTTCGCGCCCGGAAGCGGGTCTATCTTGGCGATTGTCTCCTGTATCTCCTTTAGACCAAGCCCGTGCTCCTTCAATATCCCGAGCCGCCATCTCATCAGCTTGTCATAGTCCGGCTCGTCCCTCGTGGTCTTCTTCAATTCGGGGATACCGCTTGCCTCCGCAAACGCAATCCATATCTCGGGAACCAATACTCCCTCAAGATCTAAACATGTAATATACATAATTCCGGCTCCTTTACCAACAAACGCAACCATGCTTCGCAAGTCTGCTTATTGTAATATAGCATAGGAAGTCATATTTTGCAAGTAACTTAGGTATCATGAGCAAAGTTTCGTGCGGTGGTGCGGCTTGCACTGACACAAAGTCAACTGCATTGACTCGGCTCATTGCTGGCAGGAATCATTCCATAACCGAACCGTTAGCTGTGAGGGCAGAATTCAGCTTTGTGATTATTGGCGGTTTATTAGATATTACATCAATGATATGATTCGCAGTATATATGCCATAATGCTTTCTATCTGTCTTACAATCATCAGAATCGAAATCAAAAATCACATTTTCGTAATAGTCAAGGAATCTTGATTTTTCAAATATAATCAGATAATTGCCTATTCTTGATTCAGCTTTATCCCAATAAGTATAACTTTCGTTCCTGCATTGATAAATGATATAGTGTTCAAAACGAATCTCGTAAACCCGTTCTGTATCTTCATATACAGGATATGAATCGAGGAGTATTTCTCGCAGTTTATCAGCAGTTTCTTTAGGATATAGAGACTTATCCGAATCTTCTCCGTTTTTTCCTCTCTTGGGCAGGGCAATTATCACGGTCAATTCATTGTCAGGGTTATCGTTTATAGAAATAATGAAAGGAGCAGCCGGACAATTTTGGGTAATTTCGTCATTATTTGAACCAAACTCGAGCATATTATCCACCTCCTCCCATATGTCATTGTAATTTTGCATGTATTTTGTTATAATTCTACAAAACCGGACAAACACAGGAGGTAGCTTCATGCATGTCGATTCTGTCAGCAGCTCCGTCGGTTCCAGCCGTCGGAAGGATATTGACCATATTGTGATCGCAAGGGGAAAACGCGGGGATTTCTCGCCCCTTCAGCCGGATCACTACCATGGCTTTTATGAGATTTTTTATCTGTTCTCCGGTCAATGTCACTTTCTGTTAAAGGACAGCGTCTATCAATTAGAAAGGGGCGATTTGGTGTTTATCACCCCGGGAGAGCTGCACCATTCCCTTTACAACGAGGGAGAAAACTGTGAGATTTGCATGATTTATTTTAAAAAGGAATTTTTGTTGATGGATATGCTCCCCGCCACTCAGTCCTTCATGGGCAGCGTCCCCGCCCTCTATCGGGAGGGCTTTGAGGAGCTCCTTTGCCATATGCTCGCAGAGCATGCTCGGATTGACGAATATTCCGATGGCTTTATATCCACTTACCTGCAGCAGCTTCTGTTGACGCTCATGCGCCACTCCATATTGTTTGAGCGGGACACGGAGCTTCCCGGCTCTAAAGACGCGGATATCATGTTGGCGACAAAGTATATCTATCAGAATTTTAAAAGCCACCTGACGCTTGAACAGGTGGCAGCCGTCGCCTCCCTGAGCCCCACCTATTTCAGCAGGAAGTTCAAGCAGACAACAGGCATGGGCTTCAAGGAATACTTGAACTATGTCCGCCTAAAGCACGCCCAAGCTGCGCTTCTCACCACGGACAACCGCATCACGGACATAGCTCTCGAATACGGTTTTAATGACAGCAATTACTTCAAGGATTTATTTAAAAAGGTGTACGGGAAATCTCCTAGGGAATTCCGCAAAAATCCCGACTAAATCTATGCGGGTAATGCCGATTCCCGAACACTCAATATTCCTTCACACTCTCCTCGCCGTTCATGACGCGGAGCGCGCCCTGAGCCAGAGCCAACAGCTCGTCCTCGCCGGGGTACACGGTAAACGGCGCGATCCACTCCGCGCTCTCCCGCAGGGAAGCCACCACGTCCTCACCGTAAGCAATACCGCCCGTGACGATGATCCTGTCCACCTTCCCCTTCAGCACGCAGGCCATAGAACCGATATCCTTTGCAACCTGATGTAAAAATGCCGCTTTTACCAGCTTGGCATCCTCATTTCCCTCATTCGCCAGCTTTGTCACCTCGCGCATATCATTCGTTCCGAGGTAAGCATTAAAGCCACCCTTGCCGATCAGCTTTCCATACAGCTCCTTCTCCGTGTATTTTCCGGAGAAACACAGCTTTACCAGAGCGCCGCAGGGCACACCGCCCGCACGCTCGGGAGAGAATGCGCCGTCCCCGTCAAACGCACTGAACACATCAACCACTCTGCCGCCCTCATGCGCGCCCACCGACACGCCGCCGCCCATGTGAACCACGATAAGACGCAGGGACTCGTAAGGCTTGCCGATCTCCTTCGCGTATCTCTTTGCCACAGCCTTTTGGTTCAGGGCATGGAAGATACTGCCGCGGGGAACCTCCGGCATACCTGAGATTCTGGCAACGGGCATGAGCTCGTCAACCACCACGGGGTCAACAATGTAAGAGGGGACTCCTATGGAATCCGCAAGCTCTCTTGCCAAAATCCCCCCAAGATTGGAAGCGTGCTGCCCCTGAACACCCACCTTCAAATCCGCCAAAAGCGTATCCGTCACCTCGTAGGTTCCGCCGGGAATCGGCTTCAGCATACCGCCCCTGCCCACGATCACATTCAGGGAGTTCAAATCAAAATCCTTGGACTTCAACAAATCCGTAATGATTTTCTTTCGGAAGTCCTTCTGATCCACAATCGTCTCAAACTGCCCTATTTCCTCCGTGGAATGGCGCAGGGTTTCCTCAAACAACAGATTTTCGTCCTCAAACACTCCAATCTTGGTAGAAGTAGAGCCGGGATTGATTATTAAACTCTTAATAGACATCTCTTGATTCCTCCTGTCATTTTTGCTCTATCAGGCATTTTTTAATTCTTCGGCAACCACGGCAGCCAAAGCGATGGAATTCACCTTCGTCTCAAAGCTGTCGGAACGGCTGGTCAGTATCACCGGAACCTTCGTCCCTGTCAGGATACATGCATTGTGCACACCGCTCACCATATGTACGATGGACTTGTATACCAGATTGCCGGCATGGATATCGGGGAACAGCAGCACGTCTGCATCTCCCTGAATCTTTCTGTCAGTCGCACCCTTATGCTTCGCAGCCTCCGCGTCAATCGCCAAATCCATGGACAGGGGTCCGTCCACGACACAGCCCGTAAGCTCCCCGTCATTACACATACGGGTCAACTCCGCAGCCTCGACAGTGACCGGCATCTTGGGATTGACCACCTCAACAGCGGCAAGGGGCGCCACCTTCGGCATTGCCACACCGCATGCTCTACAAACGGGCAGTGTATTCTTGATGATATTCACCTTGTCCTCCAATGTGGGATAGGTCATGAACGCCACATCCGTCAGGAACAAGAGCCTCTCGATTCCGGGAATCTCAAACACGCACACATGGGACAGCGGTCCGCCCGTGCGAAGCCCTACCTCCTTGTCCAATACGCTTTTCAGGAAATTCTTGCTGTCAACCAGTCCTTTCATATACATATCAACCTTGCCGTCATGGGCAAGCTTCACCGCAGTCAGCGACGCCTGAATCATATCCGGCTCATTGATGATCTCATAGCCGTTTAAATCCATGCTCATGGAGGCGGCAATCTCACGGATTTTGCTCTCGTCTCCCACCAACACTGCCTCCGCGATTCCCCGCTCCTTGGCAGCCTTCACAGCCTCCAACACCGCCTCGTCCTGCGCCGCGGCAATGGCAATCTTTTTCATGCTGCAATTCTTTACCTTTCCAACGATCTCGTCAAATCTCTGTCCCATTTCAATCTTCCTTTCCTATGTAAGCTATGTAAGCTATCCTTCGTATTTGATTGGATAATTTTTACCGTTTCTATTTCGTTAAAATAATAACACATTGCATAGGAAAAGTCAACCGGACACAGCAGGGGGTTTTGCCAATGATTTACCAATATTTCCGGAGAGTCAGACTTGCAGCTACAAAACCGGAATAAAGAGAATATGCTACAATTAATGAGACTAAAATAAGGGGCAAAATCACGCAAAAAATCAATCGCAAAAAAATACGATTGATTTTTCGCGTGATTTTGCATGTAATATAAGCAATAAGATTGGAAAAGGAGCACAGTGATATTTCCTGTTGTTTTGCCAATTTCGTTGATTCATATTTGACAAACCTTGCAATAATACTATTTTCCTTCAGAAATTTCAGTTCATGATATTCTCAATTTAAGAACACTTTTCTAAACTCTTGTTCCCGATTCTTCATCCTCATAACAAACCCACCATAGTCTGGAGCATCCACAGGGATTCTTAAACCATGCTTGGTAATGCTGATATCGTCACGTGGCATGACGTTTGCCTCGTAAGTCGAACCGCGATTCATCCACAGTTTCAAATCATCCGAATCTTCCGCTTCCGGGTAAAGGAAATAACCCGCCTTAGCATCAAATCGGAACATATATGCCAGCACCTGCAAATAGTCCCGGTTCCCAATATTGTCAAGCGGTTTGTATTTTGCATCCGCTATGGTTCTCACCACATTATCCCGGCTGATAAAGTCAGGATAAATCATTCCAACATTTCCATTAAAAAGACGCTGGGCGTCTTTGCCACCTTTATTCATCGGATGATAAAAAACATCCTCAATAAGCAAATTAACATACTCCTCCCACAGCCAAGCGCCATCAAATAATATACCGTATATTTGTTTTGTTCCCGAACCAATCTGGTGTTTCTGATGACGAAGAATCAAAAGGCACAGTCTTTGCAATGCAAGATATTCTCGGAAATACGCATGACGAATCGGATTCTTTTTGTTCTGCTCAATGATTTTCTGCCGATCGTATATCTCGTATCCCGGAGTTGCGTCTATTACGAGTTTTACCTCATCCCTTACCTTTACAAGAAAATTGTTCCCATATGGCTTTCTTTTGATAAATTCTATTGTATGTCGCACCAATTCCATTAAACTATTATCGTAAGAAAATTCCCGTCGGCTATAGGCAACATTTCCTGTAAAAGGCGTATTCATTTCAATATGTCTTGCGATATCAACAGTTCCATTTACATTCCCATCATTATATCTGCGACGCACATATCTTTTAAACAAACCTTTTCGCATTGCGGTCTTGAGATAATGCGGAAACAGAAACAGCAGAAAATTAAACAACCGATTGTCCTGATTGGCATCCGTCTCCAAGTCTACAATGTTTGGGAAGTCCAAAACTCTGTCAAGAAGATACTGAAAAAAATAGTCCTCCTTCTCACCTCCAAAACGTGACTTGATAACAAGCCTTTCATCTCCGCAACCAAGAAACCCCATTACATTGCCAGACCGATAGGTATCATTAACACTTTGGATTATCATCTGGTCTTGCGTGATATCCTCTGCCTCTTTTACAAATTCAGGGAATACAAAAATGCCTTCACGCTCAAGCTGTCCTAAAGTCTTATCAGCAATTTTGACCATAAGATTTCTAATATCAGAAAGTGTTTCTTTGTTCAGTTGCGAATTATCCTTGATTTCAAGTAGTTTCATTCACATCACCTTCGGTTGGTTTCTTATAACCGTATGCTTTCGCAAACCTATTCATAAGACCATCTTCATCGTACATTCCTTGGATATATTCTTGCAGGAGCGGCTGCAGATAATCTGTCCAAAGTTGATCAAAATCAAGGGTTTTCAGCTTCAAGAAATAGGATGCACCAATTTGGTAATTTTCATTTAAATCCTCAACACTTGCGATTTCTTTATTAAGTGCAGCCATTCTCTTAATAGCTTCCGCTTCAAGTTCATCATTTTCTAAGGAAGCTAACATCTCAAGACGTTCATCTGCCTTAAGTTCAACAAAGCGAAAACGCCGTCGCATGGCAAAGTCAAAGCTGTCCACAGAGCGATCAATGTCATTCATAGTACCAATTATGTAGACGTTTTCAGGAATATAAAATTTCTCATCCGGATTAGAATGAAGATTGGCATATTGCGTGGATATTTCTCCAGCCCTACCACGATACCCGGGATCTATTGCAAAAAACAGTTCACCAAATATCTTTGAAATTTCCCCACGGTTAATCTCATCAATGATAAAGATGTATTTTTTTAACTCCTCACCCTTTACCGTGTATTTAGACATTTTCGTCTTTTTCTTCAATATTTCTTTATACAGCACAAGATCGTAAGAAAACCTTTGTTGAGTGTTCTTAATTCCAATAAATGAGGTAATATCACTAATTTTCTCAAATGTTCTTCCTGATTCAAGCATTGAACGAATTTCAGCCATACTTAATCTCAATTTATTCACAGACTCATTTTTAGGAATAAAAATGTCAATATGTTGCTCGTCAAGTCCTGTGATATAAAATTCACTCCCATTTGTTGTTGTAAATTTATCCTGTTCAAACTCAATTTCTGAAAAGAATGCATCAATAGCGTCTTGAACCATTGCTTCCCGTTCAATGATTTCTTTTGACTTCTGAGAGTCTTCATAGTTTTTTCTGGCACAATCTACAAACTTCTTGAAAATGCCATCCTGTAGTTCAAATCCCATAGTTCCATCGTCGTTTACTTTCGGTCTCAGACCTTCAACAAAATCAGAGTAATCATAACTCGGATGAAACTGCACAAACTCCACCTGCCTTTTCTGCTCGGCGGTAAGGAGCGTGTAATCATCAAAGTATCCATTACTGATAATGTCCGTTGCAATTTCCTTTGCAAGATATGACTTTCCAGTGCCGGGTGCGCCTCTGAAAATCAAATTCTTCGACTCTATCAGCATGAGAGAAAAAGGATTTCTATATCCTTTAAACTGCTGAACAAGCTCCTCTTGAGCGTTTGCCACATTCTCTGACGTTATGTTTTCTTTTTCATCCTTTTCACGATAGGTTAGAATGAATTGATCACCCGGTTCGCCAAAACGCCTTAAACACTCTTGAACGAAAATAATCGTAGAGAAGATATTCCAGCAATAAATAACAAACTGCCTGCCGTTATCATAATCGTATTTCAGAGACTCTATGGAGTTACGACACTTCTTCTTAAATTCATCAACACTTGCGAAGATGCCCCTGACCATATCGCTATCTGGTCTATATTTGCAAATAGGGAAACTCTCTCTGTCTTCAACAGACAGACTCTCAAGCTTTTTCTCAAATATCTGGCATGCAAGTTTTGGCATGGTCTGATTGGAATTTTTTCTTTCACTCTTGCTATAAGAGCGTTTGATGATATCACCATTTGCTTTTTTGAAACACACGTCAAGAGGTTTATAGTTGTCTCCAAGACCCAAGTCATCCATCGTGAAACGATCGTCCGTAGATTCCACGATTTCAGCAGTAACAGATAGTTTAAACTTCTCCTGTTGTTTTGTTTCGATAATAAAATCATGACCTTCCAAATAACTCTTTGCTTCTACAGCGTTGAATTCATCTGTAGAAATATCCGCACCATTTGCTATATGGTCAGCAACAGCCACCACGTATTTAGGAGGATACCTTTTCCCATCCTCAGTCACAAGCTCATATTTTGTACTCTGGTTATGGAAAGGCACACCGTTTGCATCAATGTATTTCAAAGCATTGATAATATCCTGTTTTGCAATCTTTGGTATAGCCATGCTGCACCTCCGCTAATTTACATTTATTGTTTCCGTATCACCGCCCGAACGCCCCGCACCTAGCACATTATATTTCTATTATTACCCCAAAATCTCCATTTACCAAGAAGCTCCTGATTTAATCCTCTCGTCTTTATATTTTCTGATAACCTCCATCATTTCCCTGCTCTTATCTATACTCTTTTGCAGTTCAATCTCATCCACTTTATAATTAGGGTCAGGAGAAAACACCTCCAAAGGCTCAAAACTGTAAACCAAATCATTCAACGATGTTTTGCTCATATGGTCTGCACCTCTCTTTCTTTTACCTGTAATACAATCCCGCTTCGCTACACTTTGCCAGAAATTCTAGCGATGCCATATACATTTCCACACTCGAAGCTTTTCCATCTATTCTCCCCACGCATGCGCTGAATAACTCGAAAGTCTTAGCATAATCATAATTTTTATCTCTTTTCATATAGTGAACTGTCCCCTGATTGGAAACTATGGTCATGACTTCTATCATTGGATGCTGAACAAAAAACTGGATATCCTGCAGTGAAAATGTCTGTGTTGACGGGTGGTTATGCAACAGCACCACCGCAACCGATTTTTCAGATACAATCATATGGTTCGACAACGTATCCGATAAAACATCAACATCGTGTTCTGTTCCCAATGCCACTCCAAAATTATGCAGTGGGTCCGAAGTCCCCAAATCACAAGTTATCGCAACCTCATTGCTATCATTGCTTTCTTTTGAGATAACCAAAACGTCCTTCGCCAATTCCTGCATAATTTGGCTCTGTTCTTTTGTAAAGCCAAAATATTCAACAAACGGCACTTTGCTGATAGCAACATCTGTAATATACACTTTACGGTCATGTCTTTTTGCCTGTCCTAACTCGTCTGGATTGTTAACAACCGTCAAAATTCTCTCTCCTTTAGCCTGCATCCTATAACAGCTTCTCGTTTTATTATAACAGATTCCCTGCCAACTCACAAACATTTCTTGACCGGACGATTCCCTTCATTCCGACAGCGCAAAGGTGTCCGCAATCACGGGCATCTCCCGTCCCCAGTCCTCCTCAAAGTCAGGCGGATAGGAATAAAATATCCCCCAAACATCGTTTTCAAACACCCTAAGCCGGACATGATATACCCTGTTGACTTTCCAATCCCTTTTTGGTTACAGCTATTTGGCTATAAACTGCTTTATTTCATCTAACCTATCCACTCTGCCATACAGACAGGCAGCCAGTTCCTCGTCCGGCTCGGTCTGGTCGGGCACCATGACTACAAGGCAGCCCGCCCGATAAGCAGACAGCACTCCATTGGGGGAATCCTCCACCGCGATACATCGTTCCGGCGTAAGTCCAAGCTGCCGACATGCATACAAATACACATCGGGCGAGGGCTTCCCCTCCTCCACCTGCACGGCGCTGATAACCTCGTCAAAGTAATTGGACAGCCCCGTTCGTGCCAGATAGCTATCCGCGCGTTTTCTGTCCGTTGCGGTGACCACCGCCGTTGTAATCTTATTTTCCCGCAAAAAGGCAAGAAGCGCCTCCGCCCCGGGCTTCACCTGAATCCCGTCCCGCATAAGCGCTTCCTCCATCAGCTTTTTTCTCATATCCCGCACCGCATAATAGTCCACTTCCCCGCCAAACCACTCCCGCAGTCTGGCAGGGGCAAAGGGTCTTCCAAGGCTTCGCATGGACAGAGCCTGCTCATCTGTCATGTGATAACCAAACTCCGCCATCGCCTTCGGCCAAAAAATCCTATAATATCGCTCCGTGTCTATCAAGGTGCCGTCCATGTCAAATAGAACTGCCTGAATCTGTCTCGCCAACTTCTTCCTCTCCTGTTCCAGCCTTCGCAGCAGCCCTGTCCATGCGTCTCTTTCTGAGCTTCGTGAACAGCAGAATCGCCGCTCCCAACACAAGCACGACAGCCACCGCGATAATCACATAAATGATAACATGATTTGACTGACTTGTCACTCTAAAAGCCCCGGGCTCCTCCATGGAAAATACCGCATAGCTGCCCATCACCTCCACAGCCACGGGCTCGTATCCCCCGTTTCGCTCTATCTCAACCACGGCTTGCTCCGGCTTCTCGCAAAGCACGCGCACCGTGACAGGCTGCCTGTAATCCGTTCGCTCCTCCTGAAGCTCTCCCTTGTAAAGCACGGGCTGCGTGATCGAGATTCGGGTCATATCCTCCTGCTCCACGACCTCCAATGCCGCCCCGGGCAGGAATTCACCCTCCACAAGAATCCGGCTTTTCCCGTTTTCGTCAGCGTTCTCGCCCGCAAGAGACCCCTGCCACCTCTCATACTCGGCGTCAAGCACCTCGTTGTCAGTGATAAAGTCAAAATCAAATTCAGGCCATACGCCATAATAGCCTTCCTTCTCAGGGATATCAGGAATCAGCTCTCTGTCAAGCCCCTCCCCGTAGCCGCATTCCAGTACGGCAAGCTCCTGCTCGTTTGCACGGAAGGTCACATGGAATTGATAAAATGAATCCGGAACATTTTGCAGTGTCCTGAACTCGTCATAGCTCAAGGGAGTCGCACCATTTAAATAGCCGATGCCGTCTACGCCGCCCCAGCTGTTTTGGACATAAAAATTACCGTAAAGCGTCCCCTCGTCACTTAGCTGACCTGCGATAGACCCGCCGCTCTCGCCGCTTAATTCCAATTGATTGTACGCATAGCTGTAAAAAACATCACAGCCCTTGCCCACAATGCCCCCTACCTGATTCTTGCCTGAGAGCTTTCCCATGGAATAGCAGCTTCTAATGGCATAATCGGACGCTCCGGCGATACCGCCCACCTTGCTGCCGCCAGAGCTGCTCACATTCCCATAGGTCTCGCAGGCGATGATCGCGCCAAAATCCGCCCTTCCGACAATACCGCCCACATAGTCACGTTTGCCCAGTACCTCGCCCTGATTCAGACTGTCGCGAACCACGGCTTTCACCTTGCGCTCTATGTTAAAGCTCTCCTCACCCGTGTAATGCAGGTCGTTCTCAGGGTCTAAATCAAACTCAATGGCAACCTGACCCACGATACCGCCCACACAAGTATCCGCCTCTATAACCGCCTCATTGCGACATTTCTCTATCTTACCCTTTTGAAAGCTCGCCGTATCATAATCCGCCTCAGTGAACAGCTCGCCCTCGTCCTCCAACAATGTCCCTGCGCTCTCGCCCGCCGGTTCATCTGAGGCGTCCTCCACCGTGATTCCCTCATAGGCGAACAGGTCATCACGAATTTCCTTTACCAGATTGCGCACAACCTTAATCTGTGCGACAACGGCGTCCATATCGGAGCTTGCGACGTCCCCTCCGGAATCTAACACCTCTGTCAGCTTATCAAGCTTCTCTCCCGTCAACTCAAGTTCAATATTAAAGTGGCTCAGATTCTCCGATAAGCCCTCCGAGCGGTCATCACCCGCCTCCGCCATTCTCTGCATATGCTTACCGATACTGCCCCCGAATTTCCTGAGTGCGGTAAAATAGCTTTCAAGATCGTCCTTTGTGGCAAAATTGCCTAGGTTTATATTGCTGCCGCTGTTGCCACTGTTTCCACTACCGCCGTTGCCACTATTGCTGTTATTTCCGCTGCTGCCGCTGCCACTGTTTCCATTATTCCCACTGTTGCCGCCACTGTTTCCATTATTTCCGTTACTGCCATTATCGCCGTTACCATTATTGCTCCCGCTGCCGTTATTCCCGTCTGTGCCGCTGCTGCCATCTCCGTCTGCATTCTGCCCTGCGCTTCCGCTGCCCTCAGCACCGCTCTGGCTCGCACTTCCGCTCCCTTCGGATGCGTTCTGTCCTGCACCAACACTGCTGCCATCTCCACCTTGTCCTGCACTGCCACTGTTTCCTGTCCCGCTCTGTCCTGTACTGCCGCCGTTTCCAGTCCCGCTCTGTCCTGTACTACCGCTGTTGCCTCCAGTCTCATTCTGTCCCGCGCTTCCGCTCTCCGCGTCCCTGTCATCGCCGCCAGTCCCCGCATTATCCTCTCCGCGTTCACTGTCAGCAGCCTTGTCATCGCTTTTTGACTCATTATCTTCCTTGCTCTCAACCTCATTTTCCCCTCTGTCCGCTGCTGCAGCATAGGCTGTATGCATCACGGACGGCGCAGGAGCCTGCGGTGAAGCCGACACAGGTTCCGCCGTGGCAACATAGGCAGTGCGCATCACGGACAACGCACTCCCTGTCGATGCAGATGATGCAAGCCCTGTCAACACAGACGGTACGGGGGCTTCCAACGCAGAAGTTGTCTCAACTGTCGATACAGACGGCGCGGGGTCTGTCGGTATAGACGGCGTCGGATCCGTCGGTGTTGGGTCTGTCGGTGTTGGGTCTGTCGGTGTTGGGTCTGTCGGTTCAGACGGTGTCGGCTCCGCGGGCGGCTCTATGGGCTCTCCGCTCGGGAAGATCTTCTGCACATCACTGTTAATACCCATCAGCTCCTGATTGTAGATATACCACAATTCCTCGGCAATACTCAAAAGATTCCCGCCGGCGGTCATAGCGTCATTCAGATGCTCTGACAGCTCCTTCATCACATCTGCCGCCTGAGTGCCATAATTATCCAAATCCTCTCTTGTCGCATCTAACAGATCAAAAAGCTTATCCGTCTCGCGATCAAGCTCCTGCAGCTTATCCGTAAGATACTCTATCTCGAGGAAGGGCTCCATCTGCCCCGCGATACCGCCCACGTCCTTCCTGCCCAGTACATGCCCCTCATTGACACAGTCTGCCAGATATCCTTGGGAAAGCCTTCCCACGATGCCGCCCACGTTATAACCCACATGGGAATATCCCACCGTTCCATAGTTGACGCAGGCATATATTTTGCCGTCAGAAATACCCGCGATACCGCCGCTGTCTGTGTGAGCGGTCACATTGGAGGTATTGTTGATATCCTCCAACCGCTCCGCGGTGATGTCCTCCAGATCATAAGACACCTCCTCGCTAAAGGTGTTGATATCCCCCCTGTTTTTACACATGGAGACAATTCCCTGATTATTGCCGACGATCCCGCCCGTGGAATGATTGCCTGACACCACCGCATAGGTCTCGCACCGCCTGATGTCCCCCTGAGACATATTGCTACCCGCAATGCCGCCTACCTCTGTGTCTCCGCCCACAATCCCTGCAAACGTACAATTGCTGACAGAGCCATAGTTGACCCCGACAATACCGCCTACCTGACTGCGTGTTCCCTCCGGCTCCACTCTGCCCTTCACAGCCAGATTGCGTATCCTTCCGCCCTCCTGCAGATAGCGGAACAGCCCGACCGCCGAGCCTGCGCCTTCGAGCTTGAGTCCGCTGAGCTGATGCCCGTTTCCCTCAAAGATTCCCCCAAAGCTTGGAATCATTAAATCACTGCATTCCCTCAGTTCAATGTCGTTTTCCAGCTTCACCAGCTTATCCCTTGACCAACTGTCAAGCTGACACGCCTGAGCCAATTGAAGCAGCTCCGCCTCCGTGCTGACAGAGATCGTGACATAATCCCCTTTCGTTTCCGTCTGACTGCCCGAACGGTATTCCTCATAGGTCGCTCCCGAAGCCGCCAACGTAGACATTCCCGTCTGGAATATCAGGCTCATGCCAAGCCACAGGGACAAGACCCTCATGCATTTCCTTTTATTCCCGCTATACCGCCCATTCCGCTTATGCGCTCTATTACATCTATGTGATTTATGACATTCTATTGTATTGTTCATTGTCGGTCACCTCACCTTTCTCTGATATGGTCAAATTGTAACGATCCGCTTCTCGCATAGCCTGCGAATCCTCCATGCTCGAACCGTCACGACAAGTCAGGAAGCTCGGGCGGCGTTTCACTCGAATTCTCCACATCCAACAGCT
The DNA here is from genome assembly GCA_023663505.1 of Muribaculum sp. Taxonomy (GTDB): domain Bacteria; phylum Bacillota; class Clostridia; order Lachnospirales; family Lachnospiraceae; genus Acetatifactor. The sequence continues at coordinate 62,194 of JAMPHH010000001.1, read as the reverse complement.
CCACGGTATCCTTCGCCCGCACGACTGCTCCCAGCTCACCATCTATAATTCCGGTAAACTCTCCGTCAATCACACCATTCACATATCCTCTCACATGACCATTCATAAATATCCTTCCACTGGTGGGCAAAGCCCTGTTCAAATCATGCTTAATGGTAAACGCCGTCTTTTCTATGATGATATCGCCTATCAACAGGGTCTGCGGCAGCGCCAGAAGCACCAACGCAATGGAGGTAAGCGTTCCCCTTCCAAGCGCCAGTCCGATGGCAGCCACCACCGCGTTCGTCGATACATTGCTGATGATAAAGCCTGCCGCCACCAACATAGAGCCGCTTGTGACAATGGTGGGAAACGCCTGATTCAGGGTCTCCACAATAGCCTCCTTGATCGGCATATATACCTTCAATTCCGTATATCTACTGGTAATGACAATGGCATAATCAATGGTCGCCCCCATCTGAATCGCTGACACCACCAAATACCCCAGAAAGTACACCGGCTCGTCCAACAGATATGGCAGCGAGAAGTTCATCCAGATACTTCCCTGAATCGTCAACACCAACAGGACGGGCAAGCCCGCCGACTGGAACGTAAACAACAGGATCGCCATGACAAATAACGCCGTCAGCACCGTGATGATCGCGTTATCCGTGCTGAAGGAAGCACTCAGATCCTTGTTACTGGTGGCATTGCCCACCAGATAAATCTCGTCTATCGGATAATATTCCGCGACAGCCGCGCGAATCCTTTCAAGCGCCGCATAGGTCTCCTCCCCCTCCACGGGCACGGACAGCTCCAACACGAAACGGCTGTATTTCTCCCCGAGCAACTGATTCTTGGCAATGCTGATCTTCGAATACGCCTCCGTCAGCACCTCCTCCAAGTCCCCCTCAAGGGTGATATTTCCACCCTCCTTTTGGTCATAGACGAAAAGGAACATATCGATCAAAGGCACCTTGTACTCCGACAACCCACTGACCAACGCGCCATAATTGCTGCTGTCCACCGCGTATGCGGTATAAAGCAGATCCGCTACCTCCACGTCCATATCTATCAGCTCCGAGAACTCCCGCGGCGTCAACGCCTGCGTCAGAATATATCCGTCCATCGCCTCGATATTGGAAAGCCCCATACAGGAGCTGACCTCCGGCATATCCGCCAATACTCGGAGCACCTGCCCCTCCTTCTCATAGTCCCCGTTGGGCACCAGCACCGCCAATTGATTCACTGTCCCAAACTCCTGATTCACCATGCTAACAGAGAATTTATTCGCACTCATGCTGTTGGACTCCAAGGTATTCACATCATACACATACCTCGCCTTCCCCGAGAGCACAAAGCCTGCAATCACCAAAATCACCAGAATGGGCGGCACAATATAACGCGTATGTACGCAAAATTTTCCCACCATGGTAATCTGGGGGACAAAGCTTTTATGATGCGTGTTGTCAATCGCCTTGGAAAAGGTGAGCAGGAGCCCGGGCATCAGCAAAAATACCGAAACCAGACTCAGTACAATCGCCTTTGCCAAGACAATTCCCATATCATAGCCAATCCTAAACTGCATGAACATCAACGCTATCATACCCGACACCGTGGTCAGCGAACTGGAGGAAATCTCGGGAATCGCCTTGCTCAGCGCCACGATCACAGCCTCTCTTGCGTCCTTATCCTCATGCTCCTCCATAAACCTGTGCGCCAGAATAATGGCATAGTCCACCGCCAGTGCAAGCTGCAGAACCACGGCAATCGAATTGGTGACAAAGCTGATCGTCCCGAACCAATAATTGCTTCCTTTATTTAAGATAGCAGCCACGATAAAAGTCATCAAATAGACCGGTATCTCCGCATAAGTGGTAGAGGTAAAGAGCAGCACCGCCACGATCACCACTCCCGCAAGCACCAAAATAATGATCATATCATTGTCCAGATCATCTGCGTCCCGCTCCTCCTGTCCGATATCGGAGGAATAATATGTATCATAGGACGAGAGCCGCTCCAGCACACTCTCCAAACACTCCTGTGCCTCCGGCTCCTCCGCCTCATAGTCAAAGGTGATGTCAAAAAGCGCCTCCATGTCATGGTAACAGTCTTCACTGTCGTCAAAATCCAACATGCTCACACCCTCGAAGTCCTTGAGCTCCTCCGCGAGCGCCTCCGCCTCCGCATAAGTGATATTACAGACCATCACCCGCGCTGTCCCGTATGTGATAAACTGCTCACCCATCAGGTCAAGTCCCCGCCTAGTCTCCGTGGTATCCGGCAGATAGGTGGTCAAGTCATTGTTGACCTTCACCCTGTTCATGTTCACAACACTGAAAATGATCAGCACAATAAACACAAGATAAAATCCCTTGCGCTTATCCACGATCAGCGTAGCAAGCTTCATCATAAAAGAATCGTCCTTTTTCTCTTTTTCCATGTGTATCCCTCCCCAATAATTTAATGAACAAGTGTTGATTATTGGAACGATGTCGATTATAATGAGACTATACCACAAAGTAGCTATAAATGACAACACTTATCGCTGCCCGAAATATAAAAATTATATTAAATTTGCCGTCACATTTTGTAATATCGAGAAAGGACAAGAATATGGCTCAGGAAAAACAAGACCGCAGGATCAGAAAGACCCGCGCCCTTCTGCAAAAGGGCTTGATACAGTTAATGGAAACAAAGGAAATCCAGAATATCTCCGTGAAGGAATTGGCTGAGCTGACAGACATCAACCGCGGAACCTTCTACCTCCATTATGCGGATATCTATGACATGCTTCACAAGATAGAGGAGGAGCTCTTTATGGAATTTAACGATATCCTCGAACACAATCTGTCCGAGGACGGAGAAAGGCTTGACACTCACAAACGAACCTTGACGGAGATTTTCTCCTTTTTGGAACACCACTATGATCTGGCGCGAGTGATGATCGGTCCCAGAGGAGATCTGGCGTTTGTAAACAGGCTAAAAGGTCTGGTGAAGGAACGTCTCCAACACCTGCCGCCCGCCCCGCAGGACGCAGGCGAATACTACTATGCATTCCTCCTCTCGGGCTGCGTGGGCACGATCGAGACATGGCTGAACTCCCCCAATCCCCTGCCCGCAGAGGATATGGCGGAGCTTTGCAGCCATATGTTAGGCTCAATGCTTTAAGGTCTTTTAAAATAGCACACAAAGCCATCTTGCCCATTCCGACTGATTCTAATTGTTTACGGGAATGCCTGCTCGCAAATTTGAGTTTTTACATGAAAATAATATCGGCAAACTGCGCATTGACTACCTTAGCCAATTCCAACGGATTCAGATAGATATGCGCCCCCAACTGCCCGCCGCTGACAAAGATCTTATCATGCTCCCTTGCGCTCTCATGAATAAAGGTAGGGTATAATTTCTTCATGCCAATCGGGGTACAGCCGCCGCGGATATAGCCCGTCACCTGATTGATATCCTTCACATGGAGCAGCTCCAACGATTTCTCCCCCGCGCATTTGGCAGCCTTCTTCAAATCAAGCTCCTTGTCCACCGGAAGGACAAACACATAATAATTTCTCGTTTTCCCCACAGTCACCAACGTCTTAAAGCTGATTTCATACGGTTGACCCAATTGGTCAGCAACATGAACACCGTCAATAAACTCCTCGCATTGATAAGTCAACACCTCATAAGCAATCTTATGCTTGTCCAAAATGCGCATGGCATTGGTCTTTACTGTGGTATCCTTACTCTCTTTCCTTGCCATTTTCCCGCTCCTGCTCCATACAATATTTTAAAAGCCCCTGACAACCCGCCATCACATCACGATAGGTATCCTCAAAATTCCCCGTATACCACGGGTCGGCAATATCCCCGCTCTGCCCCGCGAAAGCTCCCAGCTTGAAAATCTTTCCTTGTGGATCTCCCCCTGCAATACTCGTCATATTGCGGATATTAGCGCTGTCCATGCCAATCAGATAATCGTATTGGTCATAGTCCGCCCTCGTCATCTGTACCGCCCTGTGGGGGATCACGGGAATCCCCTCCCTGCGCAGCTTGTCCACCGTGCCATAGTGGGGCGGATTGCCGATTTCCTCCCGACTGGTAGCGGCTGAGGAGATGTGGAAACGAGAGGAGAGGTTATGCGCGTTGACCAAGTGGGTCATGACGCTCTGAGCCATGGTGGAGCGACAGATGTTGCCGTGGCAAATAAAAAGTATTTTTATCATTGCTCTAAAACTCCTTAAAATGCTGTATTTACGCCGTTTTTACGCATTTTTGCGGCAGACGGTTTTCTGCCGAGGCAAGCTTTGCTTGCCTTATTATAAGCATATCGTGGCATAAATT
>JAMPHH010000001.1:34200-57777 GCA_023663505.1 Muribaculum sp. | reverse complement strand
TGTCAAGATGAATATTCTGGAGATTGGGATACAGCATGGAATTGAGCAGGGTATTGAGCAGGGGAAGGCACAGGGATTGGAACAGGGAATAGCACAAGGATTGGAACAGGGAATAGCACAGGGAATACGCAGCGTAGTTGAAACATGCCAAGAGCTCGGAATATCACAGAGCGACACACTGCTGAAGCTGATAGAGAAGTTTTCTCTTACAAAAGACGCTGCCAAGGAGCAATTAGACAAATACTGGCGTTAGCTGATTAAATTTATTCCTCCCGTCACGCCTTAACAAAAAATTTAAAAGAAACATTGTTTACCAGCCTCCGGTGCGAGTCGGAGGCTTTTTTTAACAAAACATTTACAGATGATACGGAGGAAATCGATTACAGTTTAAAGGCTATCCGCTTAATTGGATAGCCTTTAAGCTGCAATCCTATAAACCGAAAGCAGTAGAGTACATACTTTTAAAATTGCTGCATAAACATTTCTGCGATACTGCCCAAACCATATTGGTAAGCAATATCCGTCAAACCGTATGCTTGTCTTGTACTCTTGCACAGGCTTCGCAACGCCCTAACTCGTCTAATTCCTGTTTACAAAGTGTTTTTACCAGTTCTCTGTAAATCACTTGATTTTCAAGAGTATTACAGAATTCGTCACGTTCTATCACCGGACTGTAACCCCTATGCCCGCATATACAGCAAACATTTATGTACTTTTTGGCATCACCGTTCCATTTCTCAATATACAAGGAATAACCTCTCTTTGTATGCTTGCTATGTGACATCTTTATACCCCCGCGATTCCTGCAATCTATACAACTTTCTCAAATGACATCTAGGGTGTAGAAAAGCACCTTCCCTATCTTGAAGCAATCTCCCCATACATCTCCGGTCGGCGGTCACGGAATAGCCCCCATGAAAAGCGCAGCTCCTCCACAGCGTCCAAATCAAATGTATGGCAGATCACGCACTCCTCCGTGCGACCCGCGTCCTCCTTCACCTCTCCGGTCTCGTCCGTGATAAAGGAAGAACCATAAAATACCAATTCAGACCTTTGATTATTGTTGTCTGACACTGGTGTCACTTCTTCTTTTCCGATACGGTTGGCAGCAATGACAGGCATCACATTGGCGGCGGCATGTCCCTGCATACAGCGTCTCCAATGCGGCATACTGTCACAGTCAATGATAGGCTCCGAGCCAATCGCCGTGGGATACAGCAAAAGCTCCGCCCCCATAAGCGCCATACAGCGAGCCGTCTCGGGAAACCACTGATCCCAACAGATGCCTACCCCAATCCTGCCATAGCGGGTATTCCACACCTTGAAGCCCGTGTTGCCCGGCGTAAAATAAAACTTCTCCTGATAAAAATGGTCATCAGGAATATGTGTCTTACGATAGACACCCATCAGCTCTCCGTCCGCGTCAAGCACTGCTATGGAATTGTAGGTCACATTGCCCTCCCTCTCAAAGAAGCTAATCGGAAGCACAACCCCCAATTCCTTTGCAACCCGCTGAAAATGCAGGATTGCAGGGTTTTCTGACACAGTTGTCGCCAATTGATAGGAAGCATAATTTCTCTCCTGACAGAAGTACCATGTCTCAAAAAGCTCCGGCAAAAGCACAATCTGTGCCCCATTTGCTGCCGCCTCCCGCACCAGTCTGTCGGCTGCGGCGATATTCTCCTCTCTGGAACGGTTGCAGTACATCTGCACCGCCGCCACGGTCACTTGTCTCATTCTTTTTCTCCCCTGTTCTGTATAGCAAAATTTATATCAACACGCAATTTTGATCTCCACCACAGACATACACAGCACACCATATTGATAACCATGCCCATGCCAAACATAATACATATAAAATCAATGGAAGGCATAAATATTCCTGCCCGCACCATCAAATAAACAATCGGATAATACACAAGATTGACCACAACCGACACGATAGCGTTGCGCCAAGTCTCTCCCTTTCCGATAAAGATACTGCTTATCACCTGCGATATCGTATACGCAATATAGAACGGCAGCACAACATAGATAATATGAGAAATATCATTGTAGTTGCTAATCCCCATTACCCTGTTTAAAAAAGGATTCAGCACAAGAAGAAATACGCCCCACATAAGAAAAGTCCACATACAGACCTTTAGGTATGCCACAATATTCCCTCTCTCGATCCTGTCAGCACAGTCCTTCTTTACCACCTCAGACATCGCGCTGACCGGAATTAACAAAAGTCCCCATATCACGTTGTTCGCCACCCAATAATTTCCCTGCTCTGCTACCTCGTTTACCATTTTGCAGACAACACACGCATAGATAATGTTATCCAAGAGTATCTGTCCTCCCGAGAACAAACCGACACGCACATAGTCCCGCACCAAATCCTTGCTCAAACGAATCCCCTTGCTTGGCAAGAGATCTTCGTACTTGAGCATCACGACACAGCAGACGGACGAAACGATACTCACAGCAATATTGGAATACGCAATCCCGTTTACTCCAAAGGACGGAATGAGCAGCAGATCTCCCACGATAGTGACAGCGGTTTTCAACGCAAGAAGGATATACACATACCTCGCCTTCTCAATCACAACAAACAGCACATAAGCAAACGAAGCTATAATCCCCACAATAAACCCAACTGTTTCAAGCTGCAGATACCTTGTCACGATTTGAACATTTTCTGTTGCGCCCATGCCGGACACAATACTTCGGCATTTTACAAGAATGATGACAGAAAAGAATATGTATATCACAAATGAGAGAACCGCCGTCCCCGCTATCCGTTCCCGAAACCGCTCTTTATCCGAATGTACCTTGTTAAAAAGGGAATAAAGGGGCACAATCAGAAAAGCCTGCAATGTTTCGTTGATAAGGTCAAACCATTCAATATGCCCTGCGATACTCAATCCGCTTGTGTCCGGAATACTCGCTATCAACCTTGTCCTCACAAGCTGATAAGCAAATGGCACTAAGGAAAGCGCAACAAGACTTACAAAAAGCTTTGTCGAAAATCTGTACTTAGACTGCTCCATACCTTTATCCCTTCATTTCACTGTTTAAAATTCCTGTAACTATTCAGAACCAACCTCGTAAACACTACGTGTTTGCTCGGTCTTTGGCTCTCGCCAAATAAATTGCCCTGAAAAGATGTTCTTGAATGCACATTTCCAGTTTAATTTGCTTGGTTCTCAACAGTTACAAATTCCTTACCATTTTTCATGAAATCGACAAGATTTATATGTGCTATGCCATTGCGCCGTTGAAGCAAAGAATCTACGGTAGCAACATACTTAGGATAATTATCCTTTATCGATTCCAACACTCTATACTCTCGATCTTCCGTTTCCTTCGACAACGCTATCGTATAAGAAACTTGGACATAGGAATAATTCATTTCGTTATCTCTAAGTATAAAGTCACATTCAAATTTTCCAATTCTACCTACACTTACAGAATAGTCATGCGACCTTGCGTATACATATGTGATGTTCTCCAATACCGGACCAAAGTTAATCCTATTATCAGTATTTTGAGCATAATAAAAACTCAAATCCGCAAGATAATACTTCTTTTCCCCATTTAAGGACTTCTTTGACTTCATATCAAACCTTGGGCACTCATAAAGAATCTTTGCGTCAAGCAAAGCCTTGATATATCTTGCAATAGTGGCTTCGCTTATTGGAGTTCCGGCATGTTCAATTGCCTTTTTGAGACTCTTTAAACTCGTAGCAGACCCGAAGTTATTGATGATATATTTCTGAACTGTCTCAAAAGTACTCTTATTACGAATTTTCAACCGTCTGCGTATATCTTTTTCAAAAATCTCATCAATAACACTTTGAACATATCTGCGCTTCGCAGCCATTGTATTCAAATTAATAGTTCTCGGAAATCCACCCTCAAGAATATAGTTCTGCAATTCTTCCTGACGGTCGGGGGCAATTTCTTTGCCGTAGAACTTCTTAATATCTTCGTATTCCTCAAAAGAAAGTGGGAACATCTCAAATTCAATATATCTACCGGTAAGTTTTGTCATCAACTCACCACTCAGAAGATAAGAATTTGATCCCGTAATAAAAATCGACCATTCACCAGTCCCTCGGAAACCATTAAGAACAATTTCAAATCCACCAACATTTTGCACCTCATCAATAAAAAGATATTTTGTCCCCTTCACATCTTGTACGCTTTGAATCAATTGTTCCAGTTGGTCAGTCTTTATAATTTTGTTATAATCCTTACTGTCAAGATCAAAAAAAAGAATATTTTTTTCAGGAATTCCTTCTCTTTTTAGCTCGTCTGCGATTGTCTCCATCAAGCAAGACTTACCGCATCTTCTGACACCGGTTATAACCTTGATGATATCCGTGGCATGATAAAAATCACGAATTTTCTTTAAATAGTTCTCCCTTGGGTACCAATCCATATTTTTCACCTGCAATCAATTTTTTCTAATCTACACTATCAGAAACATGAGATATCTTCAAATTTAACGTGAGCGTTTTTGCGATTTTGTCAAAAACGCTCACGTTAAGAATTTACTATATAAAATCTTCTTTTCATTTACAAAGATAAACTCACTAAGCAGATAAGAACGAACTCGCTCCTTTTCGCTTGCATTATAGTATAACACGCTCGTCGAAAAATTTCATTAAAATTACACTATTTTTACACTATTTTTTCACTATTCATTATTTTATTCCCGCGAGCAATGAGCCAATTGCCATGCTTGCATGAGCACAAATCCAACAAATTTGGATTGGCGAATGCCGCGAGGGTCAATACCCCGCTGCTCTGCAGCGTTGCAAGCTTGATGCCCCGTTGCTTGCAGCGGGGTTGTTGACTATCCCTACCCCCTAGGAATCTGCTGCGTGATACAGTGAATATTCCCCCCGCCAATCAGGATATCCCTTGCGTAAATCTGCACCACCTCCCGCTCAGGGAACAAGCCCTGCAGAACCTCCCTTGCGCGCCCGTCCATAGGGTCTCCAAAGCCCGGCATGACAATATGCGCATTGGAAATATAGAAATTCACATAAGAGGCAGCCAAGCGCTCCCCCGGGGTGCGGGTGGGCTCGTCCCAACAGGCGTCCAAGCCCTCGCACTCCTGCGCCGTCATGGTCACAGGCGCGGGCAGAGGGAGCTTATGCACCTTGATATGTCTCCCCTTGGCGTCCACAGCCCGCTCCAACACCTCCAGACAACGTTTCGACATCTCATACTGCACATCTGCCTCGTCCTCCGTCCATGCAAGCACTACCTCGGCGGGCTTCACAAACGCACAAATATTATCCACATGCTCGTTGGTCTCGTCATGATAGATTCCACAGGGCAGCCAAATGACCACAGACACTCCCAGATACTCCCGCAAGGTCTGCTCAATCTCCTCCCGCTTGAGCCTCGGATTGCGCCCTTCACTCAACAGACAGCTCTCCGTCACCAGACAGGTTCCCTCCCCGTCCACATGGATAGAACCGCCCTCCAATATAAAATCCCGTTTGCAATACACATCATTTTGAAATAAATCACAGAGCTTGCGCGCCATGGCATTATCCTTATCCCACGGGAAATACAAGCCGTCATGCAGACCTCCCCATGCGTTAAAGCCCCAGTCAATCCCCCGCACATCTCCCTCTCTCACCACGAAGGTGGGCGCATAGTCCCTCGCCCATGCGTCATTACTGGACATCTCCACCACACGAATCCGCGGCGAAAGCAAGGCGCGGGCATTGTCATACTGGGCAGCGGACGCACAGACCGTCACCTCCTCCGAGCGGGCGATCACCTCCGCCACCTGCGCAAAAGCCTTGCGAGCCGCATAGCCTCCATACTGCCATGAATCCGCCCTCTCCGGAAAAATCATGATGCAGCCGCTATGAGGCTCATACTCCGCCGGCATATGATACCCGTCCAATGCGGGGGTTGTCTCCGTGATGATTCTCATATTGATACCAAACCCTTTCTTATCCTAATTTCATTAAGTAATTGCAAAATAGTTGACCGCTTACAACCTCTGCATAAAAGCGATACCATAGCCACACTGTTTTCAAATTTGTATAATCCGAATTATATACACTACAACCGCCCCTTAAAATCCTCATATCCAAACTGCTTCCAGACACGATACTCCCCATCTTTACCCTTTATCACAATGGCAGGCAGGGGCATTCCGTTAAAGGTATTGTTCTTCACCATGGAATAGATTGCCATATCCTCAAACACCAGTCTGTCGCCCTCCTGCAGAGGCGCGTCAAAGGAATAGTCCCCAATGATATCCCCCGCCAGACAGGTGGGCGCACCCAAGCGGTATGTATAAGTCTTTTCCTTCGGCGCTCCGCTGTTTCGCAGAGGCGGGCGATACGGCATTTCCAACACATCAGGCATATGACAGGCAGCGGAAGTATCCAGAATGGCAATGTCGATATCCTTATGCTGCACCTCCAAAACGGTTGTCACCAAGAAACCCGCGTTCAACGCCACAGCCTCCCCCGGCTCCAAATACACCTGCAGCTCATACTTGTCCTGTATATGATTGATACATTGCTCCAAAAGCGCAATATCATACCCCTGTCTGGTAATATGATGACCGCCTCCCAGATTCAGCCACTTGATATGCTTAAAAAAGCTCCCGAACTTCCTCTCCACCACCTCCAAGGTCTGCTGCAGCGCGTCCGCGTCCTGCTCACAGAGCGTATGAAAATGCAGCCCGTCCAACAGCTCCAACAGTGTCCTGCTGCCCGCCTTCTGTCCGCACCCCGCAGCAAACTCCACCAAGGTCGCGCCCAGTCTGGAGCCGAACGCGCACGGGTCATAAATCTCATGCCCCTCTTGGGTTGAGAACTCCGGATTGATGCGCAGCCCAATCTGTCTCCCCGCCGCCTTCGCCTGACAGCCGAATCGCTCCACCTGCCGCCATGAATTAAACACGATATGGTCACAATACTTCAAAATCTGCGCAAACTCGTCCTCCCTATACGCAGGGGAGAAAATATGGTTCTCGCAAAGCCTCCCCTTCGCCCGAAGCGGCAGCACCATCTCCTCCGCCCCAAGCCTTGCCTCAAACAAACCGCTTGCCGTAGCCCCGTTTAGCTTGCTGCCAATCAGCGGATAGAGGGCATAATTAGAGAAAGCCTTCTGCGCCAACAAAATCTTAGCCCCCGTCCGCTGCGCCACGCCATGCAAAATATCCAGATTCCTCTCTATCAACGCCTCGTCCACCACATAACAGGGGGTAGGTAATTCTTCAAAATTCATCAGTTGTCTCCTTTGACCTTCATATACCTGCGATTGCGATTACTTCCCTGCATAAATGAAAGCACCTGCTCAATGGTTCGATCCGGACCATACTGTTCCTCTACTATTGGCTGATTCCAACCTTCTGCCTCCCAAACAGAGTAAATATTTGGCACACCACTCCTACTATATCCAGTATACATCATTTCTTCTTGATTACAACTGCTTTTGCACAGCTTATCACTATTGTGCACAAGGATTCACGCTGTAATATTTCCATCGTGACCAACAACGCCAATCACACAATTGACTACCATTTCGCATAAGGATCAACATATGTTTTCCTATACTCCAACGGTGTAATGCCAACGCATCGTTTAAACGCCTCCGTCAGTTTACTACTGTATGAAAATCCTGTTTCCATAGCAATCTCGGTGACAGATTTACTTGTATTGACCAGCAGCGATTCCGCATGAGTGACCCGAACCATGCTTAAATATTCGGAATATGTCTTCCCTAATTGCTTTTTAAATATTTTGGAGAAATAAGACGGCGAAAACCCTACCATGCCCGCAACATCGTCCATGGAGAAGGCTTCATGATAATGACTTTCAATGAAACAAACACTCTCCATGATTTCCTTTGTCAAAGCGGTTTTGTAGATAATGGCGTTTTTATTCAGGATACGATGCTCTATAATGATAATGAATACTTGAAACAGCATACATTGCAGTGTAAATTCTTTAAAATCGGAATCCCCGTTATACACCTCAACCATATCCAAAAATAAGCGATGCAATTTTCCTTCATATTCCTTGTCAAACTCATTCGACGGATATGCGTAAATAACGTCCATAATCTGAAGCCCATAAATATCTGTAAAAGGCTTTACAAAATCCAAGGTAAACTTAACCAATATGCTTTCATACGGCTCATCAGAGGCAGGAAACGTCTGATGATATTGGAACGGCAAAATGACCCCCAGTGCTCCCTGATGCTGCGTATAGGTCATACTCGGCGTGATCGTGGTTCGGTCACCCCTGATGAGAAATCCCATATAATAAAACAAGGTAAATCAAGCTTTGAAAAACATTCAAGGCAAGAGAACCGTTGTTATGATCGCACACAGACCGTCAACGATCCAAATGGCGGACAGGGTAATCCACTTTTAAGGCTCCCTACTCCACCAACACCGGATTCTCCTCCACTACCCAAGGAAGCCCGTATTCATTCAACGCCTCCATATAGGGGTCGGGATCAAATTCCTCCACGTTGAACACGCCGGGCTTCCTCCACACACCCGCCATCACCAGCTTAGCGCCGATCATGGCGGGCACGCCCGTGGTGTAGGAGATTGCCTGACTCCCCAGCTCCCGATAGCACTCCTGATGATCACACACATTATAGATATAGACGGACTTCTCCCTGCCGTCCTTCACGCCTGTGAAAATACAGCCGATATTGGTCTTGCCCACCGTGCGGGGTCCAAGGGACGCAGGATCGGGCAGAAGCGCCTTCAGGAATTGAATCGGCACGATTTCCCTCCCCTCGAACAATACCGGATCAGTTCGCAGCAGCCCCACATTTTCCAGACACTTCATATGGGTCAGATAGCTCTGCCCGAAGGTCATGAAGAAACGAATACGCTTCACACAGGGGATATTCTTTGCAAGAGATTCTATCTCCTCATGGTGCAGCAGGTACATATCCTTCTCCCCTACCTGATCAAAGTTATATACCCGCTTGATCTCCATGGGCTTCGTCTCCACCCAGTGTCCATTCTCCCAATAAGAGCCGTTGGCGGACACCTCGCGCAGATTGATCTCGGGATTAAAATTAGTGGCAAAAGGATAGCCGTGGTCGCCGCCATTGCAGTCCATGATATCAATATAATGAATCTCGTCAAAATAATGCTTCAGCGAATAGGCAGTAAAAACACTGGTGACGCCGGGGTCAAACCCCGTTCCGAGAAGCGCCATGATACCCGCCTGCTCGAACCGCTCTTTATAAGCCCACTGCCATGAATAGTCAAAATATGCCGTGAAGCCCTTTTCCTCGCAGCGCTTCTCATAAACGGCGCGCCACTCGGGGTCCTCCGTGTCCTCCGCCTCGTAATTGGCGGTGTCAATATAATCCACCCCGCAGGCAAGACAGGCGTCCATAATGGTCAAGTCCTGATAAGGAAGCGCCAGATTCAACACCACCTTGGGCTGCACCCTCTTAATCAGGGCAGTCAGCTCCTCCACGCTGTCCGCGTCCACCTGCTCCGTGGTAATCACAGCCTGCGTGGTGCCCAAGAGCCTATCCTTCAATGCGTCACATTTGGACTTGGTGCGGCTGGCAATGCAGATCTCCGTGAAGGTCTCCTCACATTTTGCACATTTTTGAATGGCGACCTGCGCCACACCGCCACACCCGATAATCAATATTTTACCCATTACAATCACCATGCCTTTCTATTTATCATTTTCCGTCGATGATCTCCACGCTCTTTAATAACCCCTCCACATAAGCGGGCAGACAGAACGCCCCCACATGAAGCCTCGGGGTATAATACCTCGTGCGAATCCCTCTTTCCGACCATTCCTCCGCCCGCAGATCGTCCACGGGGTGATACTGCTTGGAGGCAAAGCCAAAGAGCCAATGTCCTGAAGGATATGTGGGGATATGCACCTGATACACCCTGCTGATGGGAAAGCTCTCCACAATACGCTTGTGCGCCCGCTTACACGCCAGTGCATCTGCGTCATAGAAGGGGCTCTCATGCTGATTGACCATGATGCCGTCCTCCTTCAGCGCCTTGTAACAATTACCGTAAAATTCCTTGGTAAAAAGCCCCTCACCCGGTCCGAAGGGATCTGTGGAATCCACGATGATCAAATCGTATTCATTCTCCTTGGAGCGGACATATTTCAGACCGTCCTCAAAGTACAGATGCACTCTCACGTCGTCAAAGGAACATGCCGTCTGTGGAAGGTAGTCCCTGCAAACCTGCACCACCTGCTCATCAATCTCCACCATATCAATATGCTCGATGGTATTATAGCGGACAAGCTCGCGCACCGCACCCCCGTCTCCCGCGCCGATGACCAGTACCTTCTTCACATTCGGGTGTACCGCCATAGGCACATGCACAATCATCTCATGATAAATAAATTCATCTCTCTCCGTCAGCATCATATAGCCGTCCAGTGTGAGGAAACGCCCGAACTCCGGCGACTCGAACACGTCAATCCGCTGAAACTCGCTCTCCCCGCTGTAAAGCTGTCTGTCCACACGAATGGATAATTTCACATTGGGCGTGTGAGGCTCCGAAAACCACAATTCCATAGCTTATATCCTCCTCTGCATATAGATTGGCTTATCATTGCGATCTATCTCGAATTCCTTGGAGGAGATCCTGATCAGCTTTGACCCTGCGGGCATATCGATATATTGCAAAATATCATTGTCAAGCTGCTGCCATACATATCCCACATCGACCAATTGCAGATTCTTATGGTTCGACAAATATGCATTGTCCTCGTCTCCCGCAAGAAATATCCAACCGCTGTCCTCCTCGGCATGAGGTCTGCCTCGTTCCATATACCCGACCTTCCAACCCTCCTCTAGGATTCTCATGGAAACACATGCCTTTAAATTGAGAATGTTCATTCTGTTTTTCATTGCCGCATAATGTTCCTTATGGTCTTTGAATGCCTTCACACTCTCATCACTTAACTCAACATCTGAATTGATACGTCCGATACCCGCGTCCCAGAGCTGACGATCGTCCGCCTCTGTCTTTAAGATAACAGCTAACCGAAGCAGATCTGCCTCCTCCGCCTCGATACGAGTCTGAACCGATCTCGCCATCTTCTTGCCCCTTTCATCATAGAGATATAGCTCTATCCCTCCATCAATATAGAGAATCAGCTTGGCTGCGCCCAGATTATCCTTATCATTATAGAATATCATAAAATTCGATATATGGTCATTCACATACCAATCGAATTCCGTGCCGTTTTTCCCGTTCATGTAAAATACTTCCCCGCCTTCCTCCAAATCATCGGCATTCACATGTGGTAAATACAACGCCATATTTTCGTTAATGATTTTTTGAATTTCCTTTAATATGTTGTTCATACCGTCACCTCGAACCTCCCATCTCCAGTCTTACTTCCCTCAACACATTCAGCCGCTCGATTCCCGCGTCCTCGGGTCCTGTCATGGAGCAGCCCTTCTCCTTGGCGTATGCGATATATTGCAGAATCTCCTCCGTGATCTCCTCCCCCGGCGCCAAGATAGGGATTCCGGGCGGATAGCACATGACAAACTCGCTGCAGATACGCCCCTTCGTCTCCATGATCGGCAGGGACTCCTTCTCCGCATAGAAAGCGCTCTGCGGGGAAACCGCCACCTTAGGGTCGATATACTCTTGGGTGAACATTCCCGTGCTGTCCTTCCGATACATACGCCGAATCTCCACCAACGCGCCAATCAGCCGCTCTATCTCGCGCTCCCTGTCGCCGATGGAGATATAGGCAAGAATGTTAGCAATATCCCCAAGCTCCACCTGAATATCATACTCGTCCCGCAGGATATCATAGACCTCGATACCCGCCAAGCCGATACCGAGCGTATTGACCGTAAGCTTTGTCTTGTCAAAATCAAATATACTGTCATTATTGATCAGCTCGGAGGTATAGGCATAATACCCTTCCACCTCATTGATCTCCCGACGGGCGTACTCCGCAAGAGCCGTGACCTTGGCAAATTCCTCCTCTCCCCGAAGCGCCAGATTGCGGCGGGAGATATCCAGACTCGCAAGCAGCAGATAGGAAGCACTGGTTGTCTGAGTCAGATTGATGATCTGGCGCACATAACCGACATTCATATGTGGACCAATCAACAAAAAGGAGCTCTGCGTCAGACTGCCGCCTGACTTGTGCATACTGACGCTCGCCATATCCGCCCCCGCCTCCATAGCCGACAGAGGCATATCCGCCCCAAAATAAAAATGTGTCCCATGAGCCTCGTCCGCCAACACCTTCATGCCATGGGCATGGGCAAGCTTCACGATACTGTACAGATCGGAACAGATTCCGTAATAGGTGGGATTGTTCACCAACACGGCTACCGCGTCGGGATTCTCGCGAATCGCCTGCTCCACCTGAGACAGCTTCATACCCAATGCAATCCCAAGCCTGCTGTCCATGTCAGGATTCACATAGATAGGGATTGCGCCGTTTAACACCAACGCATTGATCACACTTCTATGCACGTTTCTGGGCAAAATAATTTTGTCCCCCTTTTTGCAGACGGACAGCACCATGCTCTGAACGGAGGAGGTCGTTCCCCCCACCATGAGAAAAGCATAGGCAGACCCAAAGGCTTCCGCCGCGAGCTCCTCCGCCTCCCGAATCACGGAGACCGGGTGACACAGATTGTCCAAGGGCTTCATGGAATTGACGTCAATCCCCACACACTGCTGCCCCAAGAGACTTACAAGCTCCGGATTGCCCCTGCCCCGCTTATGCCCGGGCACGTCAAAGGGCACGATTCTATTTTGCCTGAATTCCCGAAGCGCCTCATAGATGGGCGCTCTGGACTGATCATATCTACCCATGTCCAATCCTCACTGTAACATTGCACCGCAAAGCAATCTAATCCCCATTTCTGCGCTGCTCAAGTCATTTTTGACTTTGCAACGCGCAGACACGAATTACCAGTTGATAAATCTTCGATTTTCAGCATCAATAGATATTCCGCCCGCTGAATATCTCTATCATCTCCCTGCGGAGATTGTCCGTGATCTCCAGTCGGGTCTTGGGCGGCAGCTCATAAACGTCACTGTTGAACAGATAATTCTGCAGATCGATCTCCTTGATCAACATTTTCGTGTGGAAAATATTGGCGTCATAGACATTGATATCCACCGCGTCATAGCGGCGCAGTATCTCATCATTGATAAAGCTCTGAATCGAGGTCATCGGGTGATCCATAAAAAGCTTATGTCCCCCCATGTCCCTCGTAAATCCCCTGACGCGGTAATCCATGGTGATGATATCCGAGTCAAAGGAGCCAATCAGGTAATCCAACGTGGACAGGGGCGTAATCTCACCGCAGGTCGCCACGTCGATATCCACCCGAAAGGTCGCAAGATACGTCTCAGGGTGATACTCGGGATAGGTGTGCACCGTGATATGGCTCTTGTCCAGATGCGCCACCGCAGTATCCCCCACAGGCACCATGCTCTCCTCCGCAATGAGAATTGTCACGGAGGAGCCTTGAGGCTCATAGTCCTGACTGGAAATATTCAACACCTTTGCGCCGATCATATCCGTGACATTGGTGAGAATCTTAGTGAGACGCTCGGAATTGTACTGCTTGTCAATATATGCAATATAATCCTTCTGCTCCCGCTGTGTCTTGGCATAGCAGACATCATAGATGTTAAAGCTTAAGGACTTGGTCAAATTATTAAAACCATATAGGGTAATCTTCTCGCTCATAAAAATCTCTCCTCATTTCATTACGCGCGCCATGCTCCGCACTCGTAATCGAGTAGGAAAGCTTTCTTCCCTACTCTCCGCGCGCCCCATGCGCCGCCTCGCGGCATATTCATCTGCATCGGCGTGCGCATAAAAAGAGCAAGTGACACCATCATCACTTGCTCATAATAATCCATTATCCTGCATTGCTGTCAAGGTACACTGCCAGCATATTCTTCTTGCGTATAGATAACAGATATCGGGGTTTAGAGTCTATATAGCAAATATTTTACTTTTACTACTCTTATTGACCGTTTCACAAGTTAGGTGTGCGACCGCACAGGTTTATAGTAACCAACTTATAAAATTTGAGCTTCTAACTCAATCAATAAAAGGCAACCGGGTTGCCGCAAATATTTGCATGGAAGACTCCGATAAATCCGCGCTCCATACATTTGCACTATAACACAGATACTACCCCAAAGTCAAATTAATTATTTTAAAAGTTTGAAATAAAAATATTTGAAAATTATTTGAACCTGAATTTATTCCTCTAATTCGACAATAACCCTTCTGTCGTACAACATCTTCTGCACGACTGTTTCCACCCTTTTTGCCAAAGCCTCCCTGTCCTCCTGCACTACACTGTCCTCAAAGGTCAGGCGAATGAGAAAGGTAATCTTATCATCAAAAACAGTAATATCCGCCTGCTCGATTCCTGCTTCCGATTCCAACTTCTCCTTAAGATATTCCTGCATACGAGCATTGAAAGCATCTTCCTTTGTATCGTACTCTGATTTTTGAAAAAATCCACACCCGCATAAGGTGTATGCCAATATCATACAGCATATTGCTCCTATATAGATATTTTTCATATTCCGATTTCCTATATGTAAATTACGAATCACCATTGTAATTAAGCTCAAGCTGCTCCTCCTTGATGAACCCGATTCCCATGAACACCGCCCACACATAGGGCGCGCCGTACATGTTCAGACTCTTGGGCCCCGTGACCTTACAGGGCGGATCATCTCCCTCCCTGTCCGCAACCAATTTCTCATACGCTCTCTCAAATGTACTCAGCGTGATGGAACGCTCGCGCCTGTCCGTGAAAAGCTCCCCACCCTTCACATGATAGGTAAAGGGCAAACCCTTCTTGGTATAAAAAACAGTGCCCTGCTTGGATTCAATCACTTCCCACAGGTTCTGTGCATTGATTACAGATGTGTCGATAGTCATACAGACCCCTCCCGCCGAAAATCGTCAAAGTTTTCCAATCCCTCTTTTCCTTAAATGTTACCCTCTCACGCATTTCCTGTCAATAAAAACAACATTTAGCGGTTTTTCCATACTATTATGTCATTATCAATATTCGTTCAGCCATACGACGATTCACAACCCATGCATATCTATATCACACAGGAACCGAGGCAGGAGAAGACTGGAAGTGTTTCGCAGACTTCGGCGAAGGTTGGAGCGTTTTCTTATAGTGCGTTCAAAATACCAGGGTAAAATGCGCATGGATGCGCATTTTAGGCTCTACGGTGCATGGATGCACCTTAGAGCCGACCCGCAAATTGCCATACCCCTCCTCGCACTATTAGAAAACACCCAACCGCAGCCAGTCTGCGAAACACTCCCAGTCTTCTCCCGCCGACCCTCCCGTGCAATTTTATACCATTTGCATAACCTCCCCAATACGTATAAAATTAATAAAAGACCATTTTCAGCCGCACATCTCCCCACCCAAAACCGTTATACATTATGAGAGGAGGCTTCAAGGACATCTCATGGCGAACATCAGAGATTTGGACGGACAATATGACAAAATATACCGCTACTGCTATTTCAAGACTAATCACCGCGAGACAGCAGAGGATATCACGCAGGAGACCTTTCTTAGATTCTGGGAGAGCGAGGGCTATCAGGAATCAGGACAAGCCCTGCGCTACCTGTACACCATTGCAAGGAATCTGTGCATAGACCACTATCGAAGGTCGAAGCCGACCCTGCCTCTTGAAGCGGCGCAGACCCCCGCCGCATATGAAGCATCAGGAATAAAAGCGGCAGTCCAAGGGTATCCCATGGCGGAGCACACGCCGCAGGGTGACACCGAGGAAAAGCTGCTGACGCGGATCGCCGTACAGACTGCCCTTGCCCGATTGACACAGGAGGAGCGGGAGCTGTTGCTGCTGCGATATGCCAATGACGTCCCCGTCTCCGTCATAGGCGCGCTTATGGGCATCTCCCGATTCGCCGTCTATCGTCAGCTACGACAGGCGTCCGCCCGATTTGAGGAAAATTTGAAAAAGGAGGATATCCAATGAACAGGAGAAAAATATTCAAGGAAGCCTTTGCCCCGCCACAGCCTCTCCACAAGGAAGAATTTCTGCGACATGCCCCGATTCAGCCTGTCTCCACCACAGATTTTATTCTGTCCCAGATTCGCTATATCCGCAAATGGGTATGGGGACTGGATATCGTTTTGCTCGGGCTTGCCTTGAGCGGGGCATTTCTATTTCGATGGGAAATGCTGTGCGAGCTCTCCGCAATGATGCCCGTTTTGGCTCTGACCATGGTCACGGAGAGCGGACGTTCAAAACGTTACGGCATGGCGGAATTCGAGCAGTCCGCGCGTTTTTCGCTCAAAAGCGTGGTACTGTCAAGACTTGGCATTCTGGGGATTATGAATGTCCTTATGTTTCTGTGCTTTACACTTGCCTGCAATGCCTCTATGGACATATCCCCCATACGGACAGGCGTTTACCTGTTATGCCCCTACCTGATCACAGTGTTCCTCTGCCTGTGGGCGTCACGCAGATTCCGCGACGAGGAGGTCTTTTATCTGTGCATAGGCATCACGGTGACGGTCTGTTTGGGCGTCCTGATAATCAGAGATTTCAAGGCGGCTGTCTATGGAGGAGAGTATTTTGTCTGGTGGCTGTGCGCCGTGCTTTTGTCAGGAATGGGCGCAGCCAGAGAGTATGTACGAGCAATAAAACAAATGGAGGATTTCGTATGGAATTAATCGTTGACAGAGTATCAAAGCAATACAAAAACAAAATCGCCGCGGACAGGGTATCTCTGCGTCTGCAAAATGGAGTGCATGGTCTGCTGGGGGCAAACGGCGCGGGCAAGACCACCCTGATGCGAATGATCTGTGGGATTCTAAGACCAGACAGCGGCACTATCACCTATGACGAAATTGACGTGAGCGAGGAGCAATACCGCGCCGTCTTGGGATATCTGCCACAGGACTTTGGATATTATCCGGAATTTACGGGAATGGATTTCCTGTTGTATATGGCGGCGCTAAAGGGCTTGGAGAAGGGAGCTGCCAAGAGGAAAGCCGACAAGCTCTTGCAGCTCGTGTCACTGACAGAGGTGTCACAAAAAAGGATCAAGACCTACTCAGGCGGCATGAAGCAACGGCTCGGCATCGCCCAAGCATTGCTGAATGACCCGAAGCTCCTTGTACTGGACGAGCCGACCGCGGGACTTGACCCCAAGGAACGGGTGCGTTTTCGGGAGATGCTTCAGGAGCTTGGCAAGGACAGCATCGTGCTTTTATCCACCCATATTGTGTCCGATATCGAGCATATCGCGGACGATGTGATGATGATGAAGGATGGACAGATGATCTATCAGGGAAAATGGGAAGGGCAGGAGGATTTGGAGGAATTCTATCTGAGTCAATTTAAAGACGAATAAACCAATTCGATGAAGAATAAATTGAAAGTCAACAACCCCGCTGCAAAGCAAAATGCATCGCAGATGCATAGGCATCAAGCTTGCAATGCCGCAGAGCACAATCATTCATAGAATGCTTTGGTATGATGACCTTCGCAGGAATTTAATTACTCAATTGCAAACTTTGTGCCCATGTAGCATTTGTCACAACTTCATCGAATGAAGAAAAGGAGAAGAATAATGAATACATTAGGTGTTCTATATCAATATGAATGCAGGAAGCTGTTCCAGAAAAAGCTTGTGTGGGTCTCTCTGATCCTATGTGTCGTCGTCGCCCTGATAAGCTGCTCCGCGGAATTGATAGGGGATGTTTATGTTGACGGTGAGCGGATTGACAACAGCTATCATTACGCGCTTACAGATCTGGAATATATGAAGGAGTTGAGCGGCAGAGCCATTGACCAGACACTGTTGGAGGAGACGGTCGCAGCATATCGGCAGATTCCTGATATCGCAGGCAGGCATTATATCGGCTCTGAGGAATATCAGCAGATTGCCCGCCCGTACAGTGACATTTTTAATTTTGTCCATGTCACCACCATGCTGCAGCCCTCACAGGTCATGTATGAATGGGAGCCCGACGAGCAGGAATTTTACCAAATGCAAAACGAATTCTTTGAGGAATACTGGGAAACACTTCAGCTCACGGAGGACGAAAAGCAATTTTGGCGAAGCCGCCATGACCAAATGGAGACCCCTATGATATATCGGGAAAGCTATATCTACTCTAAGCTATACTCCACCTTTCAGGCAACAGGTCTTCTTGCACTGTTTATGCAGGCGATCTGTCTGGCGGGAGTGTTCTCTGACGAATACAGCCGCAGAACCGACCAGTTGAATCTGTGCACCATAAACGGCAGGAAGGGCTTGTATTGGGCAAAGCTTCTGGCGGGCATCAGCTTTGCCGCAGGCACCTCCCTCCTGCTCGCGGTCGTGTCCTTTGTATGGCTTAGATTTCTGTATGGCAGAGGGAATGCCTCCACCCTGCTTCAATTTGTCTTCCGAAGCTGCGCTGAGCCGATCACCTGCGGACAGGCTGTGTTGATCGCGGACGGGCTAATGATCGTCACTGTCGTCCTCATCGCCGTGTTTACGATGTTTTTGTCAGAATGGACACATAATAATATCGCGACTCTGAGTATCGTGGGGACGATACTGATTCTTGACATGATGGTATCTATTCCCCGACCGCTCCGTGCGCTCGCACAATTGTGGGAATGGCTGCCCTTTAATATTCTGGCGTTTCACCGTATTTTCGACGCCTATACCCTTCCCCTGTTCGGGCTACACCTGACCGCATGGCAGGCGCTCCCGCCAATCTATCTGATAACGGCTGTCGGGCTTGTGCTGATGGGACAGAAGATATACAGGAGCAGGCAGATATCGGGGAGATAATCTGCGCTGCCTGCCCCGTCAGCTCGCTGTATCGTTACCCGTGGCGTCGCTATGTTGAGATTATGTCAGCAGCTCAATGTTGCGCCCCGTGTCGAGTGGTGTTACCTGCGGCGTCGCTATGCTGAGATTTCGCTGCGCCACGGTTCTACTCCGCTGCTGCCGCGATTTCCCGCAACGCCACCAGACAGACCGTTGAACATATGGTGAGCTCTACCTTGCCGACGCGATTTCCCGCAGAGCGATATGTCTGGAAATATTGTAGGTGCGAATACCAAAGTCCTCGGTAGCTCTCTGCAGATCCCGCAGATAAAACAATCCAAATTCCTCAACGCGGGATCTGTGCAGACTTCCCATACTCACCATACGCTCCAAGGATCTGTCCACCCTGCTGTAATCCACAACGCCCTCCTCCCCGCTAAGCGGCATATCCTTCGCATAAAACAAATCCATGTCATACCCCAGCTCCTTCATATAGGGAATCAATACGGGAGCGGCGTCCGCACTCAATCTGCTCAAATAGGAAAAGTCCTGATATGGCTTCTCCGTGAGGAAGAAGCTATCCGCCGTCTGCTCCGTTGTCACCCTCCCAAGCGCATTCGACACGTTCACGGACGCAATGATATAATCCGGGTGGGCAAAGGATAATGCCACATACAACACCGTCACCACCACCGTGCTGTATCCAAACAGCGGGAAATTGCCCTTGTAAATACTCACTATCACACCGATAAACAATAAGAACAGGAGCGCCAGTCCCCACAACACCAATATCCGCAGAAACGTCATATAATAAAAGCGAATATAAAGAATCATACGAAACGCACTGGACGCAATCATGATGAAGGTGCAAAGTGACATAACTGTCAGTATCACCTTCAATACCTTGCTCTCCCGAAAATAGCTCATCACAAACAATACAATGATCAGATTCAGAAAGCTGACCGCCAACAGCTGCGCAAAGCCCTCCCTAGCATACTCCGCATAGGTATAACCCTCCGGCAGCTCCATTTTGCCCAAGAATACATATATTATCTGTATTCCCGAGAACAGAAGATATATCACGGACAGCAGAGCCGTGACAGTGATGGCAAGCACGGGCTCCCCGTTCCTGTGATCCTTCACCTGCTCGCTCATGGTGTGCTTACACAAATATGCCGTCAGCAGATAGGACGCAAAAAACATAAACCCGATGCGAAAAATCACATTAATAATATTGCCAAAATTGACTCCCTGAAGCACTGAATCCGTCATCTGCCGAAATACGGCGTCCGCACTGGACAACAGCGCAATTACAACCGCCAGCAGGGGTATGGCGAGCACCGCCCCCAACAGGGCATACCATAAGTTTTTGTTCTGCTTTCCCTCCCTGCTGCGGAAATACCTCGCGCAGTCTGCGAAGGGGCTCGCAAACTCTCCCATGCCCGCAAACACCAACCGGAAAATACTCCCCAGATACTTGCCCAGCTTCCAGTTAGAGGTGTCATAAAATTGTTTTAATAACAGACTCATCATCAACAGGAAGATTCCCGTCTTGTTAAACGCTATGATTCTCTCATCGTCTGTGCAAAAGGTGGAAACCGCCAGCAGCAGCATGCCTGCCATATAGAAGGCGCTTCCTCTTTTCAATGTAATCTCCAACTTTGACAAAGAGAAGTATAAATACAAGAGGCTGGCGGCTATGAAAAAAGGGAAGGTGATACCCGAGCCATTCTTAAACATACAAAAGGCATAAAACAATGCGTACAGGAAAGTGACGGGTCCAAAAAAAGCAAAATTATTCTTCATACGTTTTGTTGCTTCCGTATCCACGGGCTTGGCAGGCGACTGCACAATATAAGGCATAGGGGCTAATCCCTGCTGTGGCTGTGCCGCTTGCGCCGCCCCTGATTGAGCAGCTATCGTCTGCGCTGTCGGTGACTGTATGTATTGTGCTGTTTGTGCCTGCCCTGTCGGTGACTGCGCTGACTGTACCGTTTGCGGCTGTGCGGATTGTACTGTTTGCGGCTGCCCTGTCGGTGACTGTGCTGACTGTACCGTTTGCGGGCTTGAACCTGCTGTGTTTGCATTCCCCGAGCGTGACTCTTCACGCCAAATTGATTGATTATCCATAACAATTCCTCCCATCTTCTGCACACTGTAACGTGCAGTATTTTCTCCTTATGTCTCCTCGTCCGGCACATACTCCAAGATGTCGCCGGGCTGACAGTCCAACGCCTTGCAGATAGACTCCAAGGTAGAGAAACGCACTGCCCTCGCCTTATTATTTTTTAAAATAGAGAGGTTCGCCAGTGTGATATCCACCTCACCCGCCAACTCTGTAAGCCCCTTCTTACGCTTTGCCATCATCACGTCCAGATTTACCACGATTGCCATCTTGTTATCCTCTTTCCACCGCGCCTGATACACCACTCAAATGGTCAGGTCATTCTCCTCCTTGTATTGCACCGCCTCCTCAAACACCATGGCAAGCACCTTGGAGAACAACCCTGCAATCACAAACACCAAAATCACCACCAACATTGCAACCGTCAAATAAACAATACTCCGCACTACCGACATGCCCGCGATAAAGAAGCTCCAATTCCCCATCTTCCGCAGACTCACCACATTCTCCATGACAAAACAGTCCTCGTCCAACACGGTGCGCATAATCCTTCGCAGCTCGCGAATAAGCACTAATGCCGACACCCCCAACACAAAATAAATAATGACAGATTCCTCATAATTCTCCATGATTGGTCTGTAATACTTTTGGATAAGCTTCAAAGAAAACGGCAGCGTGGCAGTCACCAGAATACCGCAATAAAACATAAAATCCAAAAGATACTTCACCCATTTGGACAACAACAGCTTTTGCATCTGCTTATCACTCATACCCAAATCCTCCAATTCCATGCCCATATACCGCCTGACCTGTTATAGAGACTATACCACGCATATTTTTGAATGTCAATATATTTTTATTGATTTTCGATAAATTTATATTGATAAGCACAAAAATCCCAGAGCTATGGAGACATTAGAGACTGCCCCAAAGCTCTGGGATCCTAGGTTGAAAATCAAAGATTTTCAACCGCGAATTTGTGCCTGCGCAATGCGTAAAACACGCATGAAAGTTCGCAGATTGCGGAAAGGCATGGTATTAGATTGAAAAATCAAAGCTTTTTCAATCGGCAATTTGTGTCTGCGCATTGCTTGACACAAAGTTGCTTATGCGCAAAAACAGCGCAGAAATGGGGATTAGGTTGCTTCGGCAATGATAAACTGCGTTTGCTTTTATTTCAGGAAATCCTCGCGCTTCGGGTTAAACACATCTACCAGCTTCCCTGCCTCCAGACATTTCACGCCATGCATGGAGTTGGAGGGCATGAACACGCTGTCGCCCTTGTTGACCGTCTGACTCTCACCGTCAATAGTGAAAACAAAGCTTCCCTCGGCAATATAGGTGATCTGCTCGTGGGGGTGCTTGTGCATATTGCCCTCAGCACCCTTCTCAAAGCTAATCTCGCACATCATCAACTGGTCGGAGTAACACATCACCCTTCTGGTCACGCCGGGTTCACAGGGAGTCACTTTACAATCTTCATTTTTTACAAACATATCGGCACCTCACTTTTGATTTTTGGTATTGGAGGGCAAGCCGCCTTCCACCTTAGATAAGCTTATCACATCACGGAATATTTGTATATAGTATTTCTATCGTCCGCCCTCGTCCATACGGTACAGCCTGTGGGCGTTCTCCCAAGCATGCCTGCGCACCTCGTCCTCCGAGATTCCTTTGATCTCAGCCAGTGCCGCAATCACATACGGAATATACAGAGAGCAGTTGCGCTTTCCTCGAAAAGGCACCGGCGCCAGATAAGGGCAGTCCGTTTCCAGCACAATGCGCTCCATGGGAATATCGTTCACGGCTTCCTTCAGCTTCTTGGAATTCTTAAAGGTGAGCACGCCTCCAATTCCAAAATAAAATCCCATATCATAAAATATCTTAGCCGACTCCTTGGTGTAAGAGTAGCAGTGAATCACGCCGCCGATCTCCTCCGCCTTCGCCGCCTTGAGCATGTCTATAGTATCCTTTGCCGCATCTCTCGAATGAATCACCACAGGCAAGGACAACTCCCTCGCCAAATCTAACTGCCGCAAAAACCATTCCTTTTGGATAGAATGCGACGGCTCCTCCCAATAATAATCCAAACCGATCTCACCCACAGCCACACACTTAGAATGCCCGCAGACCTCCCGCAGCCACTCAAAGCTCTCCTCGTTCAATTCCGCAGTCTCACTGGGGTGCACACCAATCGCACTATATATAAAATCAAATTTCTCCGTCAGCTCAATCGTCCTCTTGCAAGAGTCCAAGCTGGCGCCAACATTCACCACACGGGCAATCCCCTCCGCGGGAAGCTGCGCCAACAGCCGCTCTCTGTCCTCGTCAAACGCAGCATCATCATAATGGGCATGTGTATCAAAAATAGGGGACATATCCTTCTCCTCCAAAATATTTTTTGTGGTGTTTGTTATCAAACCATGTTATAGATTGACACAAACACCCAAAAAGAAAACCCCCGAGTTGCAGCTCTGGGGCTTTCTTTTCGGAAATTTGTGAAAGACTTGAATCTTTTTGTTCCTTTTGTGGTCTCTGTAGTGGCAGGTGTAGCAGCATACTACCCCTAAAGTCGTGTAATACTTACTCAAAACATGTTACTGATTCAAAATTATATGG
>JAMPHH010000001.1:4676-34100 GCA_023663505.1 Muribaculum sp. | reverse complement strand
ATGTGACGAGCGCGGAGCTTCGATACCCCGCAGCTTGCTGCGGGGTAGTTCATTGCCGGATACCGAAAAACCTGATAAATTGTCTGATATCTATATAATCACATACTTGCACTGTCCGTCACGACCATATTCCAAAATGTTTCACCATAATATTCTATCAAAAACAATGGTACAGAATTTAAAATACCTATTGCGTTATTTAGTTGCACAAATCTTTTCTTTTGCGCGTCATATATTTGCTTCTGACCGACTTGCTCAATATATTTCTGATAATCCGATTTATTACCAAAGGACACAATTAATAAAGCCTGTTTTACACTTGCATTACAAGCGGCATACCACATATTTTTGGTAATTTTCCGAAAATCGCTAAAATCTGACACACCTCCAACCCGTCTTTTATAATTTGCACTTTCTGACAAAGGCAGATAAAAATCGTCGTACTGTTGCTTTTCTATCGAAATTTCCTTAATTGATTCTACCATTGGGTATGATATGTAAAGCTTTCCCATACCAGTTTCATTGTCAAAGGTTGTGAGCATTTCCGTCTGCCGGAAAAGGGAAAAAAACGGTATCCGCCTTATCCTTAAAAAATAGATGTGATATATTTTGAAACAGATTTTCTTCCGTCTTCATTCCTTCATATATGATTGCGACTTTCTTCACTTTGTCTTTAATCATTAAACGCTCCTGCCTTATACATTTTCTGCAGATTGTGCGCCTCCCGCAATGCTTTATCCGTACATTCGGCAAATGGCTTTATCTGATTGTCAGCTAACTTAAAAATACAGTCAGGGCGAAGTAATCCGTTAGAAAGCAAATCTGTGTTATGTGAAGTGATTACCGCCTGCGTATTTGGTATATCAATTATTTTACGGACAATCGCCGCCGCCAAATCTGTATGATAGAAAGCATCAAATTCATCAACATATACAAAAGACACATTTTGCATCTGCATATACCAGAAAAAAAAGAATACAACAGACCTAGTGCCACTTGACAGCAAAGGTGCCAAGGGAACCTCCCTTTTTCCCATCCTGCAATATATATTCATTCCCTCGCCTTTGTCCTTGGCAACCAGTTGATAAGTGATTCCCAATTCACCTAAAAACTGCTCCAACCTCTTAACGCCATCATGTATAGAAGCAATTGCTTCAAAAAGGTTGCCCTGCTCTGTGGCAAACCCCATATACCTGTTACCCTCTGTACTACTAAACCACAACATTCCATTCACAAATTGCATAAATTGACCAAAAGCCCTGCAATATTCATCCTCTAAATCCAACACTGTATTAGCATAAACATATTTAACCAAAGAAATGTCTTCATTCCAATTTGCAAGATTAAGACTGGATGCGCCTTTTAAATTAACCTCCGCTCCCGTGATATCATTCAGAATAGCAAGCTTCTCATTTATGGTCAATTTTTCCCTTATCAATTTTTCATTTGAGGTCTTCTCATAACGATAGATTAAATGCATTTCACCAAAGCAAAATGTGTACTCGAAGCACACCGTGGAATCCAAATTATATAAATTTTGATACCATTTTAGAGCGGTTCTTCCCTTATCGGTCAGATGCCTTACAATATCCAACATTGCATAACCAAGATTTGTCTTGCCACACGCATTTTCTCCTATGACCAAACAGTCCTTGATAATGCCATTTTTAATAACCTGTTGGTTAAATTCATAACTTTTATTTGTTTTAAGGGAAAAAACAATTTCATCCCTAAAATTTTTATAATTCCTTACTCTGAATTCCTGTATCATACATGCTCCTTCCTGTTTCCATTTACATTATACCCGATTTCAATTATTTTACAATGGCAACTGTAATTTTTTTACACAAAATGTGTAATTTTTTTCTAATAGCTCTATTTAACAATTTTAATGCCGGATACCAAAAAATATGTTAAAATAAATTTAGGGTGTATCATTCTGGTAGAAATTGGAGGGCAGTGAAAATGTATTTTGAGGATTTGACAACATATGCTTATCATAACGAGCCTGAAGATTCGTTAAATATCGGTTGGTTGGAAAGAGGACATTCCTTTCACAAGGGAAGTGTACCGGAGGAATTTATGAACAAGCTATGGAAATATCTGCGCTATCCTGTACGGATTTTTAGAGGATCCCATATCTGCGATTTATGTGAAGGTGCACCTATAGCTACACATGAGGACATTGTCAAGGCTATCAAGAAGGGGATCTGGCCATCTCCATGGCTTAAACAGGATACAAATATAATTGAATATAAGGGGCAAAAACGAAGGGTTGGGTATTATGAGCTTCGTGTCTGGGGAAAGAATGGGAAGGTGTATGCAGCTCCAAGCTTGATTGTTCATTATATTTTACAGCATGATTATCAACCGCCACAGGAATTTATCGACGCGGTTATGGATTCGGAGGATGTAGATTCCGACGAATATTATCAGAAAGTCCTGACATATTCAAACGGAGAAGATTTTTGGCTTGCGAAAGACCAGACAAAGATATAGAGCAGCGGGGGGCGATATGAATGTACTTTTCTTCACCGGAAGAATTGGATCGGTTATTATAGCCTTGATATGACCCTCTGAATATCCTCAGGTTCGGTGCGAAAGCCTGCCTTGCAAAACCGCAAAGAGAATGCAGTTTTGGCTGTGCGGTTACAGCAAGGGAATTTGGGGACTTTTATAGTAAACTCCCACGAAAGGAATCTGCCATGAAAATCACAGAAAAGTGGAAGGTACATCTCAAATACAATATCAAGGGGGCGGGAGATGTGACGGAGCCCACGGCTGACCCCTTTGACCCTGACGCATTTTATGTTTCTGATGGTTGGGGGACTGCGTATGGCGCGACTCGGCTGCGCAGGCTGTCGTTGACAACAGGAGAGGAACTGGCGAATGTTCTTGCACGGAATACAACAAGGTATGTCTATGCGGGCAAGGATTACATCTATGCCATTTTGTCCGAAAGAATATTGAAATTAAATCGGGCAGACATGAGCGTTCAGGAAGCGTATAAGAGAAATGTTCCGAAATATGGTGACTTTGTGGAGTTTGTTGATGCGGATACGCTTCTGCTCATGAATTGGTATGGAGGGACGCTTCCGAGTTATAATCTTCAAACACAAACATGCCGCAGGAAGAAGATGGATTCGCAATATGTTTATTACGGTATTATAAAGCAAGACGCGGAGACCTTTCTGATTTTTCAGGAGAGGGCGGTGTTTCAATTTTCTCCGAAGACGAATACGGTGAAAAAGCTGATTGACACCGAGCCTTGTATTAGATGCGCCATGGGTAATTCTGGGAAGATTTATCTGTTATGTCAGGAGCCTGTCCGAAGGACTTCTGAGGAGGGAGAGGAACGTCCGCTTTCCTCGAGGATATTGGTGTACTCATCATTGTCTGAAAATGCTTATGAGGAGTTAGAGCTGGGCTGCATCGCTCATTATTTCTGGCTCTCGGAGGAGGAAGACTTACTGTATACGGCACATGACGGAGAGCTTGGGATTTATTCTATTGCTGAGAAAAAGCAGGTTTTCCGGCATGTGTTTGAGGACTGCTTTATTTATAACCTTTTCGTTCGGGCAGGTAAGCTTCTTACATATCACGAAAAGGAGCGCTGTTTAACCTGCTATGAGGTTACTTCCTGTTGATTAAAATATTTGAAATGAGTGGTAATCATATTCGTTTAGGTATCAAATTGACAAACGAGGGAAAACTATATGTGACAACCTTGCATATGCTTAATTCCTTTAACTTTGAGAGGTTTTTAGCAAAAGGCACTATTAAAAGGTTGACACAAAATCAGTATTGATATAATATAATAATAAATAGACAAGAGGATAGAACAGCTGGCTATCGCCCTTGTTAGGAGATGTGGGATTGCAACCTACCAAGTCTATTTAAGTTGTATTATCAAAAAAGATACGTTTAAGCGTATCTTTTTTGTTTCCTAAATCAAAGAAAATAGGCATCTTTCACATGATGTCTTATACCATTTTCCCATTCAATTATCAATTATTCTAATATGCATTATAACGATCCTAATATTTATTCTACTGCTTGTCCAGCTTTTTTAAGGCAGCTCTTGCATATTTGCGCCAGCCGGAATGCTTTGAATTTTCAAACCTTTCAAAGTATGGGCGGAATTCTTCCCGCTTAAAATAACCAAGGGCTGAGATTGCATGCAATCGCACATTTTCGTCTTCAAGCAGCTCGATCAGGACAGGAATCGCAGGCTCGATTTTCCATTCGCCCATTAACAGAATGAGCATTTGCCTGTTGCTGCCATACGCTGCGTTTGAAATAATTTCCAAATATTCAGGGATATAGGCTTTGGAGCGAATCTGATATAAATGCTCCGCAATCGTCCAGCCAATCATGTCATTTGCATTACATGCACAAAAATCTTGCAACAACATTGGAACTACTTCCTCAAATCCTTTAAAATGAAAGAAACTCAAAAAAAATTCTTGTTCATTACCTTTTCCAAGCGCCTTCGCTTTTAGATAGTATTTGACAGCTATCGGTAAGATTGCTTTTTTATGTTTAGGCATAAAGGTCAGTATTTGGTTGGAGATTTCAAAGCTAAAACCAAGTTCTCGCAGTTCTGTTTCAAAAAGAGGAATGAGCGAATCCGGGTGTTCCTCACGATACTTTTTTTCATCAACTTTTGACTGCTCTATCCATTCCCTTAACATCTTAGGATTATTGTTAATTACATCTAAGCTCACAAGCTTACCTCCCATTATTTGAAAATAAGGAGCGAGAAACACAGCTTTTTCTGTAGCATAATAGTAAAGAGTGTTTCATCTCCTGTTTGTTCAGACAGGAGAATACCGTTGTGCCTGAAAGTATTGTCTATAACAGTTAAACTGCAGATATTGTTCCAAGTCATGATTTTACCCATGCAGTTAGTCATACATCTATAGCTATATGCAGAAATACTTAGTCGATAAGCAGGGACGCAATATCGTCTTTATCCCTTTCGACCGCATAGTCAT
The DNA here is from genome assembly GCA_023663505.1 of Muribaculum sp. GTDB lineage: Bacteria > Bacillota > Clostridia > Lachnospirales > Lachnospiraceae > Acetatifactor. The sequence goes on along the minus strand of JAMPHH010000001.1, from coordinate 29,103 downwards.
ATGCTGTTTTCCCCGTTGAATCCTTGCAGTTTTTATCGGCGCCTTTATCTAAAAGCAATTGTGTCATTTCCAAATTGGAATCTCTTGCCGCAAACATCAGGGCTGTCATATCACGGGACATATCTTTCACATCACAGTATTCTTTATCTAATAAAAATTTAACGATTTCTATTCTGTCAAAAGTTACGCATGTCTGTAACACATGCGTCCAATTTGCCTTATCGTGATCACAATTCTCTATTGCATAATGAAACGCTTCCAACACTTCTGCTTTGTTATCGGGAACATAATCTGAAGATGAGGCACCTGCTCTTGGAAAAACAATATCTTCTAATATAGACGGTCTTCCTCCCGAATATTCTGTCACATATTCCAACGATACACCATTTTCAATGAGATACAAAGATATCTGATACCAATGTTCTTTTTTGGCACAATAAGTCAACGAAAGAGGAGTACGCCCGTCATTACAATTTACATCCGCTCCAGCTTCGACCAATATTTTCACAATTTCAAAATTATCCATTCCACAGGCTGTAATCAGCGGATATGTTGTTCCGCGATTTTCACAAATGGCATTAAATATCCGTTCAGGCCAAATTTGCGGATATGTGCCTGCGCAGCTCGGACATTTTTCCAAAATCTGCTCCACGGTATCAATATCTTCCTTTTCAATGGCATGTACCAGTCTTTTGGCGTTATAATAGTCACTATTCAAAAACATAACTAAAGCTGCCCCGCCAAAAGTGCAGATAATAACTATAAATAATAAAATACGTTTTTTCATAAACATTCCCTCTAAATATTAAGCTGTATATAAGCTCTGCGTAACAAGGCATTCCGATACTCTATCATGCTTCATCGCTTGGGCAGACACATGCCGTTGCCTGTCAATCAATATTAGTATAAGCAAATACAGAAAACATGTCAATTTTTCTTCAATGTGTGTGGCTTTTCTATTGCTTTTCTATCGTGTTTGGCATCATGCATATGCTTGCTGAACATGCAACCTTTAAGACTGCTAACATGGTCACGTCCCATAGGCTGAATACCCCTGACAGCCAATAAGAAATTATCCATTTTCGTGTATTTCCAAGTCAACATTTGAAAATGGCGGGGTAAATCCCCGCCGATTGGTGGACCAGAACCTTTCGGTCAGCCCAATGCTAAATGTGTTACATGCAACAGATGTATATTTATAGCCAGATCATATGTTATTCTCATTAAATAATCAACTCGTTTTTGAAAAATCTGTATACATTTCTTATGTGCATTTCCTATGTCAATCTTCCGCTTCTCTCCTACTGCGCCGAAAATGTAATAGGCTCCGTATCCGCAATCGTAGAATAAGAATCTGCATCATATATATGGAATTTCAACTCTACATCTTCAATTGTCTCAATCCCGTTTTCCTCTAAATCACTTGAAAATACTGTGATATCATCCAAGGATTTCTTTCCATCATACACTGTTGTGGAGAAAAACGGAGTCATCATAAATCCGTTAATGGACATGTCATCTACGGAAATTCCTACATTCTTCCCTGAACTGTTTTCACAGTACAGGAGAATGGCAGTTCCCCAAAAGCTGTTTTCATCCACAGTCTTTCCTACAATTCTGATACCATCCTGATTATACAGCTCCATTCCTTCATCATTCAGTGCCGTGTCCATATTGGCATACTCCGATGTCTGTATTGTCACACACTCTGTATCAAAAACCGAATGATATGTGGAAGAATCATACACATGGAAATATATCTCGATTTTTCCTACATTTTCGATTCCTGCCGCTTTTAACTGCGAGTTAGAAAGATACATTGTTTCATTTGCCTTTTTTCCTGCAGCAATTGAGGACGAAAATAAATCTGAAATCATATAATCGTTGACAATCAACGCCTTGCAGTTGACCCCTATGTCCTTATCCGAATTATTTTCCAATAACAGCTTGATACCATCGCCCCATATACTATCTGTGCTATATTCCGTTGCCGTGATAGTAATCCCATCCTGCTCGACCAGAACCTGCTCGTCAATTGTGACTGTTCCACTCGAAGAATCCTCTGTAACATCAGGCGTGCTCCCATCGGTATCTGTCTTTTTTGAGTCTTCACTCGAGACAACCTGTTTGGTATCACCCGAATCTGACTGACCGCTTCCCAATGACATTGCTGCAAACACGCCCAGACACAGCATTACCGCAATCCATTTTGTACTTCTTTTCATTTTTAAATTTCCTCCCTGTTTGAATATAATTTATGTATAATATATACAGCAATTACCTCAGCCAAAAATTCAACAAAAATATCCCAAACATCAAATGTTCCAAGAATGAAAGATGTTTTTTGCATCATTTCCATCATTGCCGAGAAAGGAAAAGCCACCCAAAAGACCTTCCGTATATCTGCCGCAATATTACCGATAATATAAAATAAAGCAAAAACCAACGAATACCCCCACATCATATCCGGCAGATAATTGCGTACAAGCCTTAAAAGGACACTGTCTGTCGGGAACACATGTCCGCTGCCTGCCGCGCCAATGAAAGCCCCTGCTTTTTGGATAAAAAACACATCTGGCGATGCCAAACAATATACAAGCGCACCTACTGCTAACGGGCATAGGATATGTAAAACCATAATCTTTTTTCTGCTCATGCTCCTCATTCGCTCCATGGTTGTCTGTCAGTTTTGTAATCCGCTTGTCCTCAATGCCTCCATTCCATGCGCTGTCAGTATTTCATTGACCTCAATGATATCTCCCGGTCGTTCATTGAAAATAATCATCAGCAAGGCGTCTCTTGGAAGCTTCGCATACAGCTCCGGCATCTCATATTTCTTCAGTGCGCGCTGTGTCTGCGCCAAAGACATTTCAGCCGCATAACATATCCGCAGAATGACATCTCTCTGTCTTGTTCTTTTTTCGCCTGACAATAGCTTATAGCCATATCTCTCCGGGACATCTGCCCGCAAAAATACCATTTGCTGCGTGAGCTTTTTCTCGCTGAAAATATTTTTCATATATACGGTAAACTCACTATCCGTAAGGCTTCCCACATTTTCCTTACAATAAGCGTCAAAATTTTTTATATGTGTGCTTTGCAGCACCTGTTCTAATTCGTCCGTATTTTTCTCTCCCATAAACTGCTCCTATCTGATATAATATAATAACAAATCATTTGGAAGGACTGATAGCATGGATTACGAAAGACGCCTTGAAAATTCTTACTATAATACCATTGCAACCATAAACAGCGCACATAAAATATATCTTGTTCAGCACCGTGAAAGCGGAAAAATATACATCAGGAAAATATTGGACGTATACAATCCGAATATATATGAATACTTATTGGAACATCAGATAACCGGCATTCCCAAGCTATATAACATATACAAAGAAAATGGACAACTCATACTGATTGAAGAATACATCTCCGGCGCATCACTCCAAGAAATAATCGATGCTCGGACGCTCACGCCGGATATAATCGTCCGGTTTATGGTCGAGCTATGCAGTATACTGGAAAAGCTGCATATCCTTAGCCCGCCCATAATTCACAGAGACATTAAGCCCTCAAACATCATCATAACGCCATACAATCACGTATTCTTAATCGACTTTAATGCAGCAAAGTATTTAACGGACACAGCCGACCATGATACTGTGCTGCTTGGAACAAAAGGTTATGCCGCCCCTGAACAATACGGCTTTGGTTTTTCCACTCCCCGAACGGATATTTATGCACTGGGCATTTTGTTAAAAGAGCTTTCTGCCGCCCTTCCTGTCCCGACAAATATATTTGACATCATCATCAGGAAATGTACCGAAATGAATCCGTCTGATCGAATGGAAACCGTACAGGAGTTGAGAGCCGAAATTCAAAAATTGGAACCTCGCAATGGCAAGAATCCACAACACAACATGTCCGTCATGTGGAAGGATTTCATCCCACCTGGTTTCAGAACAAAAACCCCTTGGAAAATGCTGATTGCATTCCCTATATACCTATTTATCTTTTGGATTTGCCTGTCACTGGAGGTAGAGAATGCGTCCTTTTTCCACCTTTGGTTGGAAAGAATCTGGGCTTTATTTATGATGCTTTCCATTGTCTTTTGCTGTTTTGATTACCACAATATACGACGTTTCATTCCCTTGTGTACCAATAAGCATCGGCTTATACGCTACCTAGGTGTGCTAATTTTAAATTTTATAATCATTTTTTCTATGTTTATAATAATGGTTATATTGGAATCTATTATTTGACTTCACCCTTTCATTGTAACATACTATTTTCTTTTTGTTGCCACCGCTATGGTGGCAATTTTCTTTTGATACATTAATCTATATCATGTTTTTCAACGGAAACATTATATCATTTATTGCGTTCTCGTGCAATTATTTTAAGAAGACTTTTCATAAAATATTGCGTAGAGGTGCAATATTATGAAAAATGAGAAAAGTATCGATAGGATCATTCAGGTCAATAATATCAACATAGGAAAGAATATAGCGGCATTGCGCAAAGAATTACAAATCAAACAAACAGATATGGTTGCCAGACTCCAGACACAAGGGATAGACATTTCCGTTTATTCGTATAACAGAATAGAAAAGGGCACACAAAACCCGACTGTGTCGCTTTTGTATGCCTGCTGCAGTATTCTAAATTGTGACATGAATCGGCTTTTTGAATTTGAAGCCCATTCTTAAAAAATCGCACAGAGCAATCTGTGCGATTTTGAGCGGAGAAAGAGGGATTTGAACCCTCGCGCCGGTTGCCCGACCTACACCCTTAGCAGGGGCGCCTCTTCGGCCTCTTGAGTATTTCTCCTTAATCCGAACTGCATCTCTGCCAATATTCAGCTATTGCCACTTTCGTGACGCACAAGTTATTATACCTAAAACTACTCTGTTTGTCAATCAGTTTTGTGATAAAAATTTACAATTAAAAAAATTACATAAAAATTCTCAGGCTTCTGTCCTATATTCCTGAATCGCCGTCTCGTACAAATTGTTGCCTTGGGAATCGATCACCACGATCGCGGGGAATTTCTCAACCTTTAGCCTGCGAATCGCCTCCGTGCCCAAATCATCATAAGCAATCACTTCCGATTCTGTGATAGAACGAGAGAGCAGCGCCCCCGCGCCCCCCACCGCGGCAAAATACACCGCGCCGTTGCGCACAATGGCAGCCTTCACCTCCTCGGAACGCTTTCCCTTACCAATCATTCCAATCAGTCCCAAATCCAACAATGTCGGCGTGTATTTATCCATTCTGCTCGCCGTGGTAGGACCTGCGGAACCGATAGGTCTCCCTTCTCTCGCCGGAGAGGGACCCATATAATATATTACATTATTTTTGATTTCCAAGGGTAAGCTTTCCCCTTTTTGCAGCGCTTCATACATTCTCTTGTGTGCGGCGTCCCTCGCCGTGTAAATCGTTCCCGTCAGGTATACATAGTCTCCGGCGTGAAGGCTCGCCGCAGCTTCCGCCCCAAAGGGTACATTTATGTATTTATCCATATTAATCCTCATTTCCTAAATTACCCTCACCACATGTCGATTCACATGGCAGCAGATATTGACTGCCACAGGCAGCCCCGCTATATGGGTCGGGTAGGTGTTAATATTCACCGCCAAAGCCGTCGTGCTCCCGCCTAAGCCCCCCGGACCGATACCGGAGGCATTGATTTTGCCTAACAGCTCCTCCTCTAGCTCCCGCACATACGGAATCTGTGAACGCTCATTCACAGGTCTTGTAAGCGCCTGCTTTGCCATCAGCGCACATTTCTCAAACGTACCGCCGATACCCACGCCGACCACCATGGGGGGACAGGCATTGGGACCGGCATCCCTCACTGCGGTGAGAACCGCATTTTTCACACCTTCTATACCGTCAGCAGGCTTTAACATAAAGACGCGGCTCATATTCTCGCTCCCAAAGCCCTTGGGCGCAATCGTGAGCTTCACCTGATCTCCCGCCACGATACTATAATGGATAATCGCAGGGGTATTGTCCTTGGTATTGTCTCTGTATATGGGGTCCTTTACCACTGATTTGCGCAGATACCCGTCCACATAGCCGCGGCGCACTCCTTCATTAATGGCGTCCTCCAACAGCCCTCCCTCAAAATGAACGTCCTGCCCGATCTCCATAAACACAACTGCCATACCCGTATCCTGACAAATAGGAATCATATCCTCTCCCGCTATCTTCAAGTTTTCCTGCAATTGCTCCAGAATCTGTTTCCCAAGGGGCGCCTTCTCATGAATGGCAGCATTCTCCAAGGCACACCTCATGTCCTCCGAGAGAAAATGATTCGCCTCAATGCACATCTCGCTGATAGTATCTGTGATAAGCTTTACATCAATTGTCCTCATAGGTATACCCCTGAATTAATTTGTAATCTGTTCTTTGATCGCTTCCAGTTCTTCCTGCGAAGGCTTGCCGGCAACCCAACCAAGCTTTTGTCCGTCACCCTCATAACGGGGAATCATATGCATGTGAAAATGCATCACGGTCTGCCCCGCGAGCTCCCCATTATTTTGCACCAGATTCAAACCGTCACATTGCAATTTATCCTTCATCAAAATCGCCACTTTTTGTGCCGTGGGAAGCACCCTCGCGGCAGTCTCCGCCGGTAGCTCAAAAAGATTGTCCGCATGCTCCTTAGGAATAATCAAGGCATGTCCCTTTGTAGCCGGTCCCAAATCCAAGATCACACGAAAGAGCTCGTCCTCATAGATCGTCTTGGAGGGAATCTCACCTCCCGCAATCTTACAAAAGATACAATCGTCCTTTTTCATCATTTTTCCCTACCTTTCTTCAAATGAAAATACCTGATCGAGCATCTTCAAAATCTTTAAATCGCCCTTCATGGTCATTGCTCCGGACATGAATGCCCGCAGGAATGTCATTCTTCCGTTTACAATCTCCTCCATCGTTGCCCGATCCGTGTTCATCACGATATCGGGCAGGTCGCAAACCCCATAGCTGCACTCCACGGCAGAATTATTGATATTCATGACCAAGGATTTACTTTTCTCCTCGATATTGATACTGCATACCGCATGAAAACCCGCCTGCGGCGTAAATGCCCCCCGCAGCTCCGTGACATATTCCTCCTCGTTCTCTCCACCCTGCTGACTCAGCTTATCCTTGAAAAGACTGGTCAGCTCCTGAATATCCTCCTTCTGGCGCTGTACATAACTGTCGTCGGACACATATTTTGATAGCTGCTCCGTCTCCTGCGGCGACAGATTAATCGCCGGAGACACGGCAATCTTTTGGCGCACCGCCTGATTACTGGCGGGAAAGCTTGCCGCGCGTTGATTGATCGTGCGATAGAGATTCTCCGTCCGCTTCTCAATGATATGGGCATACCCCTCATTCATTTCCAACGCCACGGTATTCTCAATATAACCGCACAGACCGCTGCAAGGCAGTCCCCCAAGAATCTCCCACGCCTTGGACAGATCAAGCTTTGCCTCGCGCTCGCCATAGGTTGTGGACATAACAACCGGACACATATAAATCTTGGCAATGCGCTCCTTATCTCCGTAGAGCCAGCAGGCGTCCAAAAACTGCTGCATATACCCGCCGATTCCAAACCACTCCACAGTGGTGGCAAGAACGATGCCGTCCGCGTCCTTTAAGGTCTGTGGCAGCGTGGGTATGGAATTCTTGAGCTCATACAGATTGTAACGCGTCACATTGACACGCAGCTCCTCCAAGACCTCCTGCATCTTATTGATCACATAGTTTGTGGGATCGTCAATGATTCCCCTTCCGCCGTAGTAAATATGAATATTCAAATCTGCACCTCTCGTTTGTATTTTCTCTGTCGCATATTGCGCGCCAGAGTGTATATGGAACCAACCACAAAGCCTACCGTCAATCCGCCTATATGAGCGGCATTATCAATATTGCCTGCCATAAAGCCATTGTATATTGACAGGGCAATTATTGCGATGAGCCTGACAGGGAGCACGGTATTTCTATATTCTCTCGAGAACAGCGCCATCGCGAGCAACAATCCGTCCAGACCAAATATAGCTCCACTGGCGCCTACGGACATCACGGGATCCCATGTAATCACCTTGTTGACAAGGGACAGCACATTGCCTCCCAGTCCTGACAGGAAATAGACAATCGTAATGCAAAGATGCCCTGTCTCCTTTTCCAACATCGCTCCCATGAACACCAACCAAATCATATTGCTGAACAAATGCTCTGTATCCGAATGCAAAAACATGGACCACAATAGCCGTCCGTATTCCTGCTGTCCAAGCACCTCCTGCGCAGACAGTCCGCCCATATCATATAACAGCTCTCCTGTAAAAATGCAGACAATAAACACTATCGTGTTAATAATCGCCAGTGAAACGCTGACAATGGGCAAGTCCTTATATCCTGCAGGCAATTCTCCTACCCTCCCTAAAATATTAAAATCATTAAAACTCTTATTAAATGTACCACTCTTTACCCCAATACGTCAACAAGCAACAATTACCGATACACAAATAATAATTTCCCAATCCGGATCTCGTCGCCCTCCTCAAGCCTCCTTTTTTCGTATGGCTGTAAGCGCAGACCGTTCTTAAAGGTTCCGTTGGTGGAATTGAGATCCTCCAAATAAACAATATTTTCCTCTTTAAAAATTCGGGCATGAAGTCTGCTGACAGAGATGTCATCTAAGACCAGATTCACCTCGTCCTTTTGCTTCCCTATGGTAAATATGTCCTCCGTAAGCTGCGCTGCCACCCTGCCGTCCGGCGTATACAATTTATGTACGCGCGATTCCTCCGAGGACTGTTCCATATAAATCGTTCTGCCATAATCCTCGTCCTCATACAGGGTCTCCTCAGCCACAGCCTTGCCCTCCATCATATCCAATATGTCCTGCCTGTACTCCTCCTTCTGCTCCGCGAGCTTTTTCTTTTTCGCTCCCAGATACCGGAAAATCCCCCTTTTCTCCTGCCTGCCGGAGTCCTCCTGCACCGTCTGCAATGCAGCCTTATCCTGCCATGCGATATTTTCCTCCTCTGTATGGGGCGGCTCGGCAGCCATCTCCTCCACCCTTGTCTCCGCCTTCTGCTCAAGGCATCTTGCGTCCTCAAATATTTTCTCCTGTATGTACACCTCGCCCGCTCTCTCAAACTGCTCATACATAGAGTAAATACATTTTACAAGCTCCTCGTCCTCATAATCCATGTGTCCCAGCAGAAATTCCAACAGCTGCATGATGCCGTTCATATCTTCGTTATAAGGAAGATATAGGAAGAAAAAGTTATGGTTGCTGATATCCTGAAAAATCTGCTCCGGATACACCAAAATGTTCTTCTCATCAAGCAGAAATCTCCCCAATTCCTGCCTTGCCTGCTCATAGCTCCAAAAAAAGTCCCTCACCCATTCCCTGCCAATCACCTGCTTTCCATACAATTGCGCCACGTTCTGCTTGGAGGTGATGTCATAATAAAGGTATGCCTGTCCGTTGATATATCGCAGACTGCAGGGCAAAAGTCCCCTGATTCCCCCTCTGGTCAGGATACAATATTGATACCGCTGTTCGTCCGGCTTCTGCGGCAGATGTATCCTCTCATAATTACTCTGTAAGCTTCTGACAAATTCTGTTTCCAACATTTACTTTCCTCCCATTATTTTATTATAGTTTCTAATAAAATCCACCGGCTTAAGCCTATGGCTTTCGTACACGACACGGCTCTCCCAGATATTGTCCCCGCCCCAAAGAGCTAATCCCCGAAACGGGAATTTTAACTCTCCGGAGCATTCCACCTTCAAATGATTCTTCTGCAGACGGATTCGGGCGTCTTCCTTGTCCCATGCCAAATACGCCTTATCACTCCTTGAGGCTTGAAGCACCAATTGTCTCACCATCTCCTCACCGTCCTCAAGCTGCATGGCGCAGCCCCTAACCGACAGGGCGCCCGCCTCCTGCTCCATAAGACATCTGTCATACTGAAAAAATAACAGATAGACCACCAACAGAATCACACCGATGACCACAGGCAGAACCAATGCCGCTTCCACTGTAAAATACGCATCTGTCTTTCTTGACTTTTTTGTTTTTTCCACTATTCGCATGTTTATACCCCCGCATATCGCAGGCTTCCGCCTGTTTAAAACTTATTCCCCATATATCACAGACCCCGCCTGCAATGCTGCCACTGATAGCAATTCATTTCATGATTGAACAGTTACACCAATATCCCCATCGCGTACACCGCCGCCAAGAAAGGGATATATGGCAGCTTGGTCTGCCTGTTCGCTCTCTTGGTCAACAGCGCTCCGGCAGAAAAGGCTGACATGAACAGCATACTAAAGCACAATACCAAAATGCAGGTCTTGTAATCCGTCCACAGCCCCACATTTAACAGGACAAAGCCGTCCCCATAGCCCGCTTTCCCCGTAATCCGCGCCACGGCAAGCATAGCCAACCCCGGAAGTATGCCAAGCAGCGCGGATACCAACAGCCACCTCCAATCCGTCATATTTTGCAGCAATGCATAGACACGCAGTCCCAATGCTATCCCGCAGCCTCCCCATAACAGGCTTAAGGGAACCCTTCGCTCCCGCCAGTCCAACACTGCCAACCATATCAGATACAATAACAACGCAATCCCTTTCATTTCTGTATTCTGGTCCTCCTTCACATTATTATTTTGCGTAGCCGCAACGCGAGCAGGGTCTGTACCTTGAAGCCTGCTGCCGCGGTATCGTGTAGATTGTGCGCTTTAGACCCGAGCAATCCCTGTCATAATGATAACAATCGCCCTCGCGCCCTATGAAAACAGTACCTTGAAACGCCTTCTTCTTGCACTTTGCACATTCGGTATAACGCCCTCCGTTTTCGTTTCTTGCCGCCAACGCTTCCTCCATGGACACCTCCCGAATACTTAGCTTCAGATGCGTACAATTGATGCTCTCATGATACACACTGGCATTCTCAGTGATATACACCACGTCCTGCGCGCTGTCCCCGCCAGACGCTCCCCCGCTCAAATCATATCCCGTCCACATACGCCCATAATAGCGATTGACCATTCGAAATGGACGCACAAAGGGTATCTCGAGCCATGGCGCCACCTGATAAGTCATCACTATGTCCAACACATCTTCCGAGGCGCTCACAGCCTTGCTTTGAAGCACATCGCTCTCCCAAAATTGCAGACCGCTCACACCGTAGCTCAATGGGGATTCCTCCAGATATTCTTCCCCCACATAGTTCACGACCTGACTTTTGATGTAAGTGTATGACAGCGCGATATCGCCCCACTCCTGCCACCACTCCCTATCCTCCTGTTTTAAGGTCTTTGAATCCGTATCCGACGCCTTACCTCCGCTCCCGACGGCATACCCGTAGACACACATTCGATTGCCCACGTCCCACAGCCCAAGCTGCAGATTGCCGTGCAGACGTATCATTTCCATGGCGCTCCCGAGGTTCAAAAAGAAAAACAGAAAGAGGGGAAGTACAATGGACGCCTCCACAGTCATTCCCGCGGGAGTCTTTCTTTTCAGAAAACGATACAAGCCCTCCCAAAAAAGATGTAAACCCTTCCAAATACAATGCAGGCGCTTCAGAGAACCGCACAGACCTTTCAGAGAGACGGGCAGTGATGCCTTCTCTATGAAATAGCCGTCACGGGAATATTTCCTATGCTTTGGAGAAGGACTTGTTGAAATTGTTAATAGCTTCATAGTTATTTTACTTATTGGAAAATTTGTCACTGCATTCCATAGAAAAGACATCACTGCTCACCTCTCTTAAAGCTTATTGTGTACTGTAGCTCTTTCGCCTTGTAATCTCACAGGTATGACCGTACACGCTCTTTGTCTTCACACAGGCTTCCACCGTATCCAGACAACCGTCCAGTCTAAACTTCTCGTTTCCCGTGGTCTGTCTGATATCCGCCTCCACCATATTCATGGCTCGACCCGTCAACGTATCCTTATTTTGCAGCATCATTAGGATTCGGAGATAATCCTCATAGGATAAGCCCGTGGAATCGCCGGAGGAGGACACCTGCCCGCTTGGACCTCCAAGCTTCAGCGCCATGTCCAGACCATAAAACCAAGTCCTTGAATTCTTCATCAATGGCACTCTCCCTCCTGACATCAGACATTCCACATCATGAATACTCTCCGCAAACGCCCACCCGAACAGTAAGATCATTTTTACCAGCTCATAAGCCTCCGGAATCGTCATGGCTGTGGCAAGCACAATTCCCAAAGCCTCCGCTATCATACACTTTTCTTGGTCTCCCATAATGTAAATAGTGTTGGCGACCTCCCTTATGGCGAATATGGTATTCACCACACTCTTAAGATTCGCCAGATCATTCTCCCCGCCTGTCAACAGATATTCAATTTGATAGCACAGCGCGCCCTTCTCCGATTCTGCCCTATAATGCCCCATATACCGCAGGAGATATTCCTGAAAGAAGAATCTTTCCAAAGACTCCTCCGTTCCGGACAGCTCCTCAAGCTCAATATTTCCCTGATTAATCTTATTTGCTGACATGCGTGTCATAATTAGATTGTTTAATGGCACGGTCTTATTGGAGAGCGCGCTCGTATCCTTGATCACCCATTTAAGAATGCCCTCCTTGCGCTTTTTCTCCAAGGCTGCCGTGGGATTTACAATCTCTACCGTGACCCACTCCGTCTCCGAGATCTGAACCTCGTCGCCGTCATATGCATCTAACTGCTTGTCAAGCTTACGCTTCTCTGCGGCAATATCCCGCTCTGTAAGCTGCTCCGAGTCCACAACCTGCAGCCAGTCCTGCAACTGCCGATACAAATCCAGATTCATATCGTCCCAGACCGCCTCCGCAGCCCGTCTGCGAAACACACTGCCCCCGCCGTCTGTCAGGTATAAAGCCTTGCCAAGCTGAACCTCATCTAACTTGATTCCAAGGAAATCTCTATACAGAAGCCAATCCAAAAAGACATCGTCCGTGGACAGATTATGCTCGATATATTCCTGTAAGCGCTGCTCGGTGGCGTCCACCCGAGGCGAACCGCTCCCATAGGAGGAATCAATGGCAAACAGATTGTACTGCGCCAACAGCTCCCTGTGATATTCCGCCATAATGCTGTTTAGTCCGATATCCGTCACACATTCGGATTCCATGAAAACAGCATTTTTGCGTATCCCCTCGATCAATACAAGAAAAAGGGAAAGAATGACCGTCAGGGTAAGTGTCAAATAAACCGTCAGATACGCATTCGCTTTATCTCGATATGGCACAGTCTGTCGATTGCCGTCATACATTCCACCTACTTCACCTATTCCTTTCACTTCATGCATTTCAAGCACTTCGTGTATCCCAATCATCTCATTCCTCCCTAATCTCTTGCAGCCTGACCCTTTGGGTCAAGCCTCTCTTTACTTAGAATTTGTTCGTCTGCTTGGTGATCTTAGAGAAGATAGATTCCACGATCTTGGTGATCTGATCCTTAAAAATCAGCACAAGACCTACCAGTACCACGATGATCAGAATGATCTCCACCGTGCCCATTCCGTCCTCCTCCGTAATCAATTGCTTCCAATTCTTGAGTTCTGCATTACCCATAGTAAGCTTCTCCTTTCGTTTTTTAACTGTTTAGAACAGTTTTTATGAGAACACTCGTTAAAGTGTATTCTCCTTTACAATAGCTACAAGCCCATAGAACCAAAGGCAGGCAGCATCACCATCACCATAACCACCAAGAGCATCAGCACCATGGGCAGCAAAAGCTTTGTAGACGCCTCCTCCCCAAGCTTCCTGCCCATCTGAATCCGCTCCGCCAAAGCCCTGTCTGCCTCCTCCTGCAGACGCGACAGCAGGGAATTACTGCCCTTTTTTAGATTCTGTGTCAGCAATGTGCTGAATCGGATATACTCCTGCAGCCCCGTCCTTTTTCCAAAACGGATATATGCGTCATTCTCCGAGACACCCGCCCGCAGCTCACGGCATGTATACAGCATCTCCTCATAGGCGGGACTTCTGATCCTTCCCATGGTCTTCTGCTGTTCATATTCTGCCGCGACCTTCTGGAAGGCTCCCTGTATGGTCATGCCTGCTCCGATATACAATGCCATTTTATGTACGATATCAGGATACTCACGCTTCATATATTCCCTCTGCTTTTCCAGTTCCCCATGCAAGTCCTTATCCCCCATAATATACACAACAATGCTGACCGCCAAAGCTCCCGCCCACAGGAGCAGACTATTGTCCTCCACCACCCTGCTCCATGTGACAGACTCTCCCTCCAAGCTCTCCGGCAAAGCCCAGACATTTTCTGTCCGCGTGCTCTCCTCCGCGTCAAGCACCAATTTCTCCAAATCCCGATACCGCCTTCCCGCTTCCGACAATTCCTCCGAAAGCACCTTGACGGGTACACGATATTCCCATTCCGTCTCCCCATAGCTGATCTTGGCTGTCAGCACAACCTCTGTCTCCTGCTCGCCCTGCCTTACCACTCCGGCAGAGGAAATCGTATCTACGGAATCACTTTTCCAATCCACCGTGAACGGATAGCCCTCGTAATCCTCCGACAGCTCCAAATCCGTCCTGACCTCCTGCAGGGATAAATTGTCCCCCATGATCAGGTCAGGCAGACAACTGCAGAAATCAAGATAATAGCTCTCCGCTTCCTGAGAAGTCAACCGCAGCGGTTCTATTTGGAGCTGAAACCGCTCCCTATCAGCTCCGAGGGCAGCCTCCACCGTGACCTCCGCCGCCTCCTCCAACACTGTGCCTCTCTGCAGCAGATACCCCTGCTCAAGCTCTCTTTCGCCTGCTGCCTTCAAAGCCAACATTCCCGCCAAGAGCGAACCGCCCAGAAAGATCAACAGAGACTTTTTCAATTTTCCGATATAATACCTTTGGTGAAGCTCCGCCTGATTCGCTTCCGGGTTCAGCCGCTCCAAATCTATCCTTACCCCCTGATGAATCAGCCAATTATACTTGCACATCAAGTCATACAAACGCTTCAAAGCCTTATCCAACAATGTCCTCACCTCCTATCCCATCTCCCGCGCTATTTTTTGCAGGATTTTATCCCCCATCACATATGCGATCAGGTAAATGACAAGGCATCCCGTCATAATGGCGACTCCCTGTATATTGTGGTAGAGCGTGTTAAAATATCCCGGATAGCTGTTGCCGATATAGAGCAGAATGCCAAAGGGCATCAGCTTCATGATCGTCTGCTCCATCTGTCTCCCGCTGAGCAGTGTCCTCACCTCCTGCTTAGCGTCAATCCGCCGTCCAATCAGGACAGCAGTTGTCCGTATAATCTCAGGCAGATTGCCGCCGCTCCTCTTTGCGATGGCAAACACCTGTGAAAACTGCATAATATCATCACTCGCACTGCGCTTTGCCAAATCACTCAGAAGCTCCTCCAATGTGATATTGATGACCAAGCCCCTCCTGATTCCCTCCAATTCCTCATAAATCAGCGAATCCTCCCCGTAAAGCAGTCTCATGTCACCGCAGCTCTCCACAAAAGCATTTTCCACCGCATAGCCCGCCTTTAATGACGCCGCCACCGACAGGATACACTCCTTGAACTGGCTGTTCAAATCCTCCTTACACCGCTCTGATAGCCGACTGCTCTCCATGCGAAAAAAGAAAACTCCCACAACCGCCAATGGCAGGACCGCCCACGCACTCCGATAAAAGAAATACGCCAATAATATCACCACCGCAGCCGACTTACCGATTGCCAAGATCAGCTCCCGCAGCGTCCATTGGTATCTGTGATAATCCCGCCGCTTTAAGCTTTTGCTCACACCTAAGCGCCCCCTTTCTCTGCAGACTGCCAAGCACATGACCTCTCTCGTCCTCACCCTGCTCCTCGAAGCGATATAACGGATTCAGGGCAATTCTCTCCCCCTGATATCCCAAAACCTCGACAATCTCTAACACCTTTCTGGACTTATCCCGAAGCCTGCCCAAATGGACTATCACGTCCAGTCCTGAAGCTATCTGCTGTCTGATTGCCGCCAATGGCAGTTCCATACCCATAAGCACCATATTCTCCAAGCGGGAAAGCATGTCCTGAGCGCTGTTTGCGTGACCCGTGGACATACTCCCGTCATGCCCCGTGTTCAAGCATTGCATCATATCAAACGCCTCGCCCCCGCGCACCTCTCCCACAATGATCCTGTCCGGTCTCATACGCAAGGACGCTCTGATCAGATCCCGAATGGAAATCTCCCGACACCCCTCCGCGTTGCCTCCCCTCGTCTCAAGCTGAACCAGATTGGGAATCCCCTGTAGCTGTAATTCCGCGCTGTCCTCAATGGTGATCACTCGTTCCTCCCGCGGGATATAGCCCGACAAAGCGTTTAGAAAGGTTGTCTTACCGCTTCCTGTCCCGCCGCTGATAAAGAGATTGTAGCCCGCCTGAACCAGCTTTTGCAGGAACTGTGCCGCCTCCTCGGATAGAGAGCCGATCTGTACCAGACGATTCATGGTGATGGGGTGGTCAGGAAACCGCCTTATAGTGACGATCGGACCATTCAGGGCAATCGGCTTCATGACAATGTTGACGCGGGAGCCGTTGGAAAGTCTTGCGTCCGCTATGGGCGTAGCCTCGTTGACCACTCTGTTGCAGCCCGCCACGATCTTCTGTATCATATCCTGCAGCTTCTCCACGGAGTCAAAACGCACGTCCAGCTCTCTCAAGCTTCCCGCCTGCTCCACAAAGATCGGATTCGTCCCATTGATCATGATCTCGGTGACAGAGCTGTCATCTACAAAGCTCTGTAAAATATCCAGTCTCCGAAGTGTGTTGAACAGCTCCCGCTTCAGACGCTTCCTTGTGTCCACGGGATACAGACTCAGCTCCTCCCATTCCAACATAATCTCATCAATGAGCTCGTCCACCTCCTCATCACTGTAATCCCTCACATAATCCATTCGCTCCTGCACACGGCTTTTGAGCTCCTGTCTTAAATTCGCATACTCCATCATGCCATATCATCCTCCAGTTCTCTCAGGATTCCCCGAACAAAATTCGCCATCTCTCCCTTTGTGTACTGCTCCAGCTCCTCGGGAATCCTCTTGACCAAGGGCGCCATACACTTGTGCGTTTTCTCTAACACGTCCTCATAGTCATAGGCTGTCAGAATCCGCTCATACTCGGAGAGCTTCCCCTGAGCAATCCGATCCTCCCTTGTCAATGTGTAGACCTTGGTGCAGAAACGCAAAATATCAAATAAACCCTGCATACTCTCACTTAAATCCATGATCACAAAGTCGTATTCATCAAGCTCCTCAATCTGCTGCAGCAGACGCCCCCATTCCTTTGCCGATATGGAGAGAAGATTCTGTCCTGATTTCATGGGCGGCACATAATCCAGATTCCCCTTATGCTTTACGATTGTCTGCAGCCGCAGCTGAAATTTCTCCTTTTCCGCTGTCAGAAAGTAAAGCAGATCTGCCATATCCCTTGCCCCCACCTCCGCCGCCAACTCAGAGATTCCCACATAATGCTCAAAGTTCAAATAAAGTGTTCGATACCTTGCCGCCAACAATTGAGCAATGGTCAGCGCGAAGGTTGTCTGCATACAACGCCTGACCGGAGAATATATTCCGATAAACCGCGTATTTCCAAGCCCTTGCATACACGGGGCAACCATATCCGATATCTCAAGATACACCTCTAAAATCTTCTGCAGCACGTTCTGCGCCTGCTGATATTTGTCCACATTGACAAATTCGTCCCACTTCATCAATCCGCTCTCATTCAAAATAATCGTTCTCACAGGTCGCAGGGCAGATAATTTATCCTGATAGGTTCTCTCCGCCACAGCCATCACATCAATGGCACTGTCCTTCTCCTGACGCAAAAGCTCCTCCACATCTGTATAAGTATGAAGACTCCAAGGCAGCTCCCTGTGCGTCCGAATATACTCCGTCATCAGCTGTGCGTACTCTTCCTCCTTGTCACAGAGTACCAGTACAGATTCTTTTTTCTCGTTCAATAGACTCCCCCCAATCCCAGCAACACACTGCACAAAATAGGTCCTGACATACACACTCCCGATAATTTCTTCGCATTCTTTTCCGGCAGATACAGCCGCCATTTGCCGCTTCGAGCCACCGCCCCGCAATACTCGACAAAATACCGCACTCTGTCCCGCGCGTCTCGCTCCTGCAATAGCTTAATCATGGAAACCGCTGCCGAAATCAGCATAGAAAAGAATAGAAAAAATAAGATTTGATCTGTTAAAAAGTATCCTGAGCATACACTCAAAAGCTTTACATCACCCGCCCCCAGACCCCCAATCCGAAAGACGGGATACAGGAGAAAGAGGACAATCACCGACTTTAACACATAGATTCCCGCTCCCCACAAGCCCTCCTGATAGAATCCTCGTCCCGCTCCCGCCAGTAAGATCAATAAGATTAACGGGTTCGGAATTTTTTGTTTTACATAATCAAAGACACAAACTACAATTAGAGACACAAACAGCATAGCCATTTCATCAACTCCTTTTCATATTATTTGATTGCATCTTGAGAAATAGTGGACAGAGCCTGTCCAGTTAGAACTTTTAGAAGTAAGGTTATTATATCATAATTTCGATTCTTGACAAGTACCAAAATAAAAAAATATTATTTTTGGTAATTTTTTATAATAATTTGTAAATACCCAGACCGTAAAGTGCCACAAGCCCAGGCAGGCCAAGGATTCCGGATGTCAAAACAGTCACCGCGTTAATCCCCACACCCAGAGAAATTCCCGCTGCTGCCAAGGCGGAATTGATAAAATACATCCCGACCGTGCCCAAGATACCCCGCATGACTACATTCAACAGCCATTCCACCCTTTTGCGCATAACTCCAATCATCAAGACCACGACGCAAGCCGCTGCAATCAACAATACCCCCGTCTCGTTTCCCATCCTTATACCCCCCGCATATCGCGGGCTTATGCCTGCGATATTACAGTCTGATAGACTGCACCAATAAATTGTTATTAAAGGATATGTTGTTTTTGCACAAAAATTCCATAATTGGAATATTTTACAAGTAGCAGGCCTATAATGATACAAAGAAGTACTGCATCGTGAGTCGTAACAAAAACCTTATTGCCATGCGGCAGAATGAGAGGGAATATGAAAATATTTTATAAGCAAAGCGTAAACACCGTACTTCCCGTAGAAGCGGAGCTGACCACTCTGAATCTGAAGGACTCCATAGAAAAAACCCGACAGGCTTTGGAAATTGCCTACTCGGGTTTCAACAACGCAGTTGAAGTCGATTTGATCGACAGCTATATTTATGAGATCAATGCCCTGCAAAAACGTTACCGCCATCTCACGGAGCTTGCCGAGGAACATATGGAAGCCACAGAAGCCGCTCCCCTATACACGCATTCCCCGATTCGCGCCCTGGTCAGCCATGTTCTCGGTTAATTGTCCGCGCCCATAGGTCAATCCGGCGTATACGGTCTGGGAATTGTCCATCACAGGTCCCTTCGGATTCTGCTTCGCAACCTGCTCATAGGCGTCACGAAGCGGTGTTATGATCCTGCGGATCTCCTCCAACGCACCTTCCTTGCGGGCCTGTGCATGCACCAGTTTCTTGGCGCAATAAAAGTAAAGCTGTAAAAGATTGCCCGCAGGCTCATATTCCATATGCAGTGACTGCTCCAATTCATTCAGACAGCCTCTGCTCTTGCGTATCGCCTCCACAAGCGCTGCATTGTCCCCGGATTTGGTCGCTTCCTCAGCATCGTCCAGATAAGACAACATCATTTCGTATAGAATCACAACCATCTCGGTGGCATTAGCCTGAGTGATGCGCAGGGTAAATTGCTGTTTACATTCCTTCGTCATAATAATCACGCCTTTCCGCAATCTGCGAACTTTCATGCGTGTTTTTACGCATTGTGCAGGCACAATATTCGCAAAACGAATAAATTCGTTTGTGAAAATGTATTTTTCAACCTAATCCCCATCCCTTTTACTGATTACTGCAAGAGCTGAAGTACCTGCGAAGGTCTCTCGTTCGCCTGAGCGAGCATAGACGTTCCCGCCTGCGTCAACACCTGCGCGGTGGTGTACTGTGTCATTTCCTCTGCCATATCCACGTCCATAATACGGGAATACGCAGCAGTCATGTTCTCACTGGTGATATCCAGGCTGTTGACTGTGGACTCCAGACGATTCTGATATGCGCCCATTTTACTGCGGACACTTGATACATACTGAATCGCTCCATCCACGCGACTAATGGCTTCCTGTGCGCCCTCAACCGTACTTACATCCGTATGCTCTATCCCCATATTCTGCAGGGTTACTGCGGGAATCTCCGCCGCCAACACCTGACCCTCGTTAGCGCCAATCTGCAGACGCATAGAGCCGATACCCGTCACATCCACCTCAACAGCACTCGTGATATTGATGCCATCCTCCGGAACCTCCAGAGTAAGCTTAAAACCGTTATTATTCTTGATTGTCACAAGATTATCCCGAATCTCCGCTTTCACATCTTGAGGAAATGCCAAATGGTCGCTCGCGGGACCTGCCGTGGTCTGCAGGGTAGGATTTCCTACAAGCTCCAATTCGTCGTCCGCATTTTTCGTAACCTCGAGACCGGTAATAGTATAAATGCCCACAGGTGTATCTGTGCTGTATGAATTGACCTTAAGATCATTATTGGTGGTAAAGCCCTTAGACTCAAACGCTCCGTTTAACAAGGGCTGACCGTTAAACTCTGTCGTCTCAGAGATTCGTGTGATCTCCTCCTTGAGCTGTGCCACCTCGTCCTGAATCGTCGTCCTGTCCTCCTCTGTCAGAGTACCCGTTGCAGACTTGACTGCCAGCTCGTTGATACGCTGCAGCATATCCGCTACCTCGGAGAGCGCTCCATCAGCCGTCTCGATCACAGAGATGCCGTCACTGGCATTCTGGTTAGCGACAGCGAGACCACCTAATTGTGCATTCATCCTGTTCGCCATAGCCAAACCCGCGGGATTGTCCTTCGCGCGGTTGATCTGCAGACCGGAAGAAAGTCTCTGTAAAGACTGGGACAGCAGACTGTCATTATTTGCCAGACTGTTGTTGGAAATCATTGCTGATACATTGTAATTGATTCTCATAATTTACCTCGCTTTTCCCTATCTTATTGCCTGTAAAAAAAGCTTTGCAACACGATACAGCGTTCCATTGTCCGGGGCGGTATCTTCCCCTTGGCTGTTAATTTCCGACGTCCTTGTCACATTTATGTTCTCTCCGCTTACCACAGGTAATTCCATAGCTTCCAAATCCATGGAGCTATTCTTATTAATCAAATCACAGAATATATCGGACGTATTCTGCAATTTCATAACCTCCTCCGAGGTTTTTCCCAAAAGAAATCCCTCTACCCGATTATTTCTGACCTGTAAATGAGCCTCCATATGCATACTCTGACCCACATCCACAGCAATCGAGATCCCGCCGCGTTCCTTACCGCTGCGCTCCATGGTCAAATGTACCGCCGCAAGCTGCTCCCCCACATACATGGGCAGGAAATATTCCTCATTATTGGACAGAGCGCCCATAATGCTAAGCTGCCTGTGCGCCATGCGAAGCTCCCGCACGTCCACGCTGTTCTCCGCATAATCCAATGTCAGCTCCTCAACCCGTGACTGCATATCGGCAACAGATTCCTCATATTGCGTCTGAAAATCTTCCTTGTCCGAGAGCCGCTCCCAAAGCTCGACCGCACTGCTCGGCGTCTCGCCCTTCAATTCCTCCTCCTTCTCCCGAAGGGTCTTGAAGGGACTCTCTCCATCCTGCGCAAGCTTCTGTGCCGCGAGGAGATTCGCCGCGTTCACGGGCATCTCCCCTCTCTCAAGCATCGCCGAGGGAGTACTGTCCATCTGTGTGATATGACGAAGCTCCGAAAGCTCCTCTCTTTGGAATCCCTTGGAGATCTGCTCGGAGATAGAGAGCGTCTCTCCCTTTTGCACCAAATCCTTTAAAACGCCCAGTTCATCCGTCGCTCTTGCGTCCATATGCCGGAATTTCCCGCTTCTCACCGCAGACAAAAGATTGGAAAACTGCAATTCCGCCTGCATGTTCACCACAGCGCCTATCGCCGCGCCATCCTTGCGCTCAATCTGGCGAAGCAGACGGTAAACGCCGATAAATGCTTCCCGCTCCTCCGCTGTGATCTGCTTATTCTGCTCCAATCCATAGAGATAACGGCTATAACTCTCCGACTGCTCCTGATAGCTTGGAGACTGTGCGTCAAAATACTCGTTCAATTCAGCAAAGCTTTGCTCCAACGGATTCACACCGTCCCGAAGCATCTTCAGGGTCGCCGCGGGCGTCATTTTCTCTATCAGATTCTGCACCTGAGCATCTGCTTCTTTCACACGGGCGACATTCTCCGCCGTAATCTCCATGTGATTATAGCCCAAAATACGCACAGCGCGCTGATTCTCCGCCGTAGGCTCCATTCCAAGCTCCCGCACAAGCTCATCTACATTGCCGAAGGCTTTGCTCATGCTGTCTCCCAAATCCGCCCGAGGCGCCGTCATCAACGCTTCATAGCTCTCTCCGGCTCTCTCATAGGTCTGCTTGAGAATCACGCCCTCCGCATGGAAATGCTCCAAAATCGTGGCTTCCTCATTCCCCGCGGTCTCAATGCGCACCGTGCCGATCAGCTGTGCAGGGAGACTCGGCAGGTCCTCCATCACGCGATTGGTCTGATTCCAATTCTCGTACTTGGCGACAGCCTCCGCATCCTGAGGAAAATAGATATCCGCCACAGCCTGCTCTGCTTCCCGCAGCGCCGTGATCAGCTCCTCCATAGGCGCCGTGTCTATAGCAAAACCACTTTTTAACAGCCGGACATTCACCTCCGCCGTCATGCGAAGGCGAATCTCCTCCAAATGCTTGCGGGCAGTCAGCTCCCCTTGGTCTCTTAGCCAATCCGGTATCTCCTTGGCGTCACCCTCCGCATATTCCGTAAGCTCCTCGTATCTCGCGCTGTAATACGCCAGAAGCTCATGCGCCTTCTTGTAAATATTGCCCGCGGATTTACCGTTACCAGATAAATTCGCATGCATGGGATCTTTGCCGGAAGCCACAGCCTCCGCCACAGCCTCCGCAAAGCTCTCCTCCGTGACAGGAAGCACCGCCTCCTTCAAATCCTTCAAACGATAAAGACTATCCTCTGTCAGCGGAAGTCTATGCTCCAACAGCCATTTCGCATCCTGTCTGTTCTCCTCGTCCAACTCAAAGCCTGCCTGCTCAAGCACCTGATCAATCTGCTTCTGAATATTTTCATCTGCCAGAAAAGCCATATCATTGCGGGGAATATTGGGATTTCGTGAATATTGGTCGGCGCCGCTGTTCTCAGCCAGATAGAAATTCCATATCTCAGGCTCCATCTCATTGTCCACCATGTATTGATAAGACCCTTCCGTGGGCGCATCCAAGCCGGACGCCATATCCCAAGCCTTCTTCACCTCGGCGATATTCTCCTCCGTGAGCGGAATATCCGTGTCCTGAAAGCTGTCCGCCAACGCCCTCGCCAATGACTCGCTTCCCACGGCAGCCGCCAACGTCCCCATATCCAGATCATCTGTGTAGCCTGCGACATACTGCCCGCTGCGCACCAGCTCCGCCTTGATCTTATCCACGATCGTGACCGCTTCCTCGGGATCAAGAGATTCAAAATGAAAGCCTTCCTTGGAAAGCTCCTGATAATCCTCCGTGGACATGGTATGTGACATAACTGTCATATAATCCTGAGAAACCCCCACGTCCGTATAGGCAGCCTCCTGTTGAAGTTCGGTCAGGGTCTTGCCCTTATCGCGCCCTTCTGCCTCCATGCCGCCAAATCCCTGAAAGCCAAGCTCGCTTGCCGAAAAGCTCACATTCGCTGAGTCGGAAACGTTTCTTTTCGTTGAGGCTTTCCCGTGCGGCTCAACCCGCCCCTCTGTCTTGGCGGATGTACGGGCGTCCCTGCCATGCTCGGCGCGCTCCGGATATCCCGTCATTCCGGCGTCTGTCCTCTTGTCCTGATTCTGAAAGCTTATGTTCATAGATAATATAACTCCTTTGCTGTCCTTCGTATGGAATCGAAAGGTATGTGCTTAAAGCGCTTATCTCATATTTCGGTAAAAATCAGGAATTACTTAACCTCTTTGCCATTAGCTGTCTAATGCCAGTATTTATTCAACTGTTCCTTGGCGGCGTCTTTGGTAAGGAAGAACTTCTCCATCAGTTTCAGCAGTGTATCGCCCTGTGATATACCGAGCTCTTGGCATGTTTCAACCACACCCTGTACCTTTCCCTGTTCCACGCCCTGTGCTATTCCCTGTTCCAATCCCTGTGCCTTCCCTTGCTCAATTCCATGCTGTATCCCAATCTCCAGAATATTCATCTTGACAGCCTCCC
>JAMPHH010000001.1:0-4576 GCA_023663505.1 Muribaculum sp. | reverse complement strand
ATAAGGAGGGAAGAACCGTGCCACGTAAAGGACATATTCAAAAAAGAGATGTATTGGCAGATCCTTTATACAATAACAAAGTAGTGACCAAGCTTATCAACAACATCATGAAGGACGGTAAGCGCGGGGTTGCACAGAAGATTGTATATGGCGCATTTGCCAAGGTTGAGGAGAAGTCCGGCAAGCCGGCTCTCGATGTATTTGAGGAGGCAATGAACAATATCATGCCTGTTCTGGAGGTAAAGGCAAGACGTATCGGTGGCGCTACCTATCAGGTGCCTATCGAGGTGCGCGCCGACAGACGTCAGGCTTTGGGCCTTCGCTGGCTGACCATGTTCTCTCGCAAGAGAAGTGAGAAGACCATGGAGGACAGACTTGCTAATGAGATTCTTGACGCAGCTAACAATACCGGCGCTGCGGTTAAGAGAAAAGAAGACATGCATAAGATGGCAGAGGCAAACAAGGCTTTTGCACATTATCGCTTCTAGGAAGGAGGGAGAAGCTTGGCTGAAAGAGAATATCCCTTAGAGAGAACCAGAAATATCGGAATTATGGCTCATATCGATGCCGGTAAGACGACTACCACAGAGCGTATTCTCTACTATACCGGCGTGAACTATAAGATTGGTGATACCCATGAGGGTACTGCTACCATGGACTGGATGGCTCAGGAGCAGGAGAGAGGTATTACCATTACTTCCGCGGCTACCACCTGCCATTGGACACTGGAGAAGGAGACCAAGCCCATGGAGGGTGCGTTGGAGCATCGTATCAACATTATTGATACTCCGGGACACGTGGACTTTACCGTGGAGGTAGAGCGTTCCCTGCGCGTACTGGACGGCGCTGTCGGCGTATTCTGTGCAAAGGGCGGCGTGGAACCGCAGTCAGAGAATGTATGGCGTCAGGCTGACACCTACAATGTACCCCGTATGGCATTCATCAACAAGATGGATATCTTGGGAGCAAATTTCTATGGCGCGGTTGATCAGATCCGGACAAGACTCGGCAAGAACGCTATTGTTCTCCAACTGCCGATCGGCAAGGAGGACAGCTTCAAGGGAATCATCGACCTGTTTGAGATGAAGGCCTACATCTACAATGATGAGAAGGGCGACGATATCACAGTGACAGATGACCTTGGAGATATGAAGGACGAGGCTGAGCTGTATCGTTCCGAATTGATTGAGAAAATCTGTGAATTAGATGATGATCTGACCATGATGTATCTGGAGGGCGAGGAGCCTTCCACAGAGCAGTTGAAGGCAGCTCTGCGCAAGGGTACATGCGAGTGTACGGCGGTGCCTGTGTGCTGCGGTACTGCATACAGGAATAAGGGTGTGCAAAAGCTTTTGGACGCAATTGTGGAGTACATGCCCTCTCCCCTTGACATTCCGGCTATCAAAGGTACTGATATGGACGGCAACGAGGTGGAGAGACACTCCTCTGATGACGAGCCCTTCTCTGCACTGGCATTTAAGATCATGACCGACCCCTTTGTGGGTAAGCTTGCATACTTCCGCGTTTATTCCGGTACGATCAATTCCGGCTCTTATGTGTTGAACGCGACAAAGGGCAAGAAGGAGCGTGTGGGACGTCTGCTTCAGATGCATGCTAATAAGCGTGCCGAGCTGGAAAAGGTTTATTCCGGCGATATTGCGGCAGCAGTTGGATTCAAGCTCACAACTACCGGTGATACAATCTGTGACGAGCAGCACCCGGTAATCTTGGAGTCCATGGAGTTCCCCGAGCCTGTTATCGAGCTGGCTATCGAGCCTAAGACCAAGGCAGGTCAGGGCAAGATGGGCGAGGCGCTTGCAAAGCTGGCGGAGGAAGATCCTACCTTCCGTGCACACACCAATCAGGAGACCGGACAGACAATCATCGCCGGTATGGGCGAGCTGCATTTGGAGATCATCGTAGACCGTCTGCTTCGTGAGTTTAAGGTGGAGGCTAACGTGGGTGCACCTCAGGTTGCATACAAGGAGGCATTTACCAAGGCTGTGGAGGTTGATTCCAAGTACGCAAAGCAGTCTGGTGGTCGCGGACAGTATGGACATTGTAAAGTGAAGTTTGAGCCCCTTGAGGCAAACTGTGAGAAATTCGAGTTTGATCCCAAGGCGAATATTTTGATCAACGATCCGCCTACACTGCTGTTTGAATCTACGGTAGTCGGCGGCGCGATTCCCAAGGAGTATATCCCTGCAGTCGGCGAAGGTATTCAGGAGGCTGCTCAGGCGGGTATCTTGGGAGGATTCCCTGTATTGGGCGTCCATGCGAATGTATATGACGGTTCCTATCATGAGGTTGACTCCTCTGAGATGGCATTCCACATTGCAGGCTCCATGGCGTTCAAGGAGGCAATGCAGAAGGCAGCGCCTGTGCTCTTAGAGCCTATTATGAAGGTTGAGGTTACCATGCCCGAGGAATATATGGGTGATGTAATCGGTGATTTGAACTCTCGCCGCGGACGCGTTGAGGGTATGGACGATTTGGGCGGCGGCAAGATCGTGCGTGCATTCGTTCCCCTTGCTGAGATGTTTGGTTACTCCACTGACCTTCGTTCCAAGACTCAGGGACGTGGTAACTACTCCATGTTCTTCGAGAAATACGAGCCGGTTCCTAAGAATGTTCAGGAAAAGGTATTGTCCGAGAAGTCAAAATAAGGTTTATGCAAAATAATTACCTTATTTTAACAAAAACTGCTTGTCAAACCTCTGATTATTTAATATAATCAGAGATAGTGAGAAAAAAGTAACTGTATCTATATTTTAAGGAGGATTTTAATAATGGCTAAAGCTAAATTTGAAAGATCTAAGCCCCATTGTAACATTGGTACCATCGGTCACGTTGACCATGGTAAAACTACTTTGACCGCAGCAATCACCAAGGTGTTGGCTGAGAGAGTATCCGGTAATGAGAAGGTGGATTTTGAGAATATCGATAAGGCTCCCGAGGAGAGAGAGCGTGGTATTACCATTTCTACCGCACACGTAGAGTATCAGACAGAGAACAGACACTATGCACATGTTGACTGCCCCGGACATGCTGACTATGTAAAGAACATGATCACCGGTGCTGCTCAGATGGACGGCGCTATCCTCGTGGTAGCTGCTACCGACGGCGTTATGGCTCAGACCAAGGAGCATATCCTTCTGGCTCGTCAGGTAGGCGTTCCTTATATCGTTGTATTCCTGAACAAGTGCGACAGCTCTGATGTTGATGACGATATCCTTGAGTTGGTTGAGATGGAGGTTGTAGAGCAGCTTGAGGAGTATGGCTTCACTGACTGCCCTATCATCAAGGGTTCCGCTCTGAAGGCTTTGGAAGATCCCAGCGGCGAGTGGGGAGACAAGATCATGGAGCTGATGGCAACAGTAGACAGCTACATTCCCGATCCTCAGCGTGATACCGATAAGCCTTTCCTGATGCCTGTCGAGGACGTATTCACCATTACCGGTCGTGGTACTGTTGCTACTGGCCGTGTAGAGCGTGGTGTCCTGAAGCTGAATGATGAAGTTGAGATCATCGGTATCAAGGAGGAGACCAAGAAGACTGTTGTAACCGGTATCGAGATGTTCCGTAAGATGCTCGATGACGCACAGGCTGGTGATAACATCGGCGCGCTGCTGCGTGGTGTTCAGAGAACCGAAATCGAGAGAGGACAGGTTCTTGCAAAGCCCGGCACCGTTACCTGCCACACCAAGTTTACCGCTCAGGTATACGTTCTGACCAAGGACGAGGGTGGTCGTCATACACCTTTCTTCAACAACTATCGTCCTCAGTTCTATTTCAGAACTACCGACGTTACAGGTGTATGTAATCTGCCTGCAGGCACTGAGATGTGCATGCCTGGCGATAATGTGGAGATGACGATCGAGCTGATTCACCCCATCGCTATGGAGCAGGGTCTGACATTCGCTATCCGTGAGGGTGGCAGGACTGTTGGGTCTGGCAGGGTTGCAAGTATCATTGAGTAATCAATAGAATTACAGTAAAATCAAGGCTTTCGGGGGTTTCCCCGAAAGCCTTTTGCTACTAAAAGATTTTTTGTATAGTGGCTGTGCTTCTAAATTGCTTCTAAAACTTTAAAATAGTGTTTATATTAGAGGGCGATTTTGAGATACAACGCTTTTGGAATACCTTTATATTAGAAATTTGAATAAAATTTGGAGGTGTTGTGATGAAAAAATATGATATAAGGAGTATTACACTTGAACAGTTTCGGCAGTTGATTGCTGAAGGTAACGATAAACATGATAATCAAATACGTGTTACCAAAGATGGGATGGTTTATTTATCACAAGACATAGTTGCGGCAGAACAGTTGGAAGATATTGCATTTCGATTTGAAACATTTGATGCAGGTAATGATTATGTTGGAAAGGCAGCATCAGAGGATGATAATCTTGTTATACCAATATTTAACGCTTTAAAAGGTAATTGGGAGAAAGGATGTCGTAAGACATATATTGATGATTTTCTACTATGTGATTATGGAAATTATTGTGAGTAAATTAAAGATTTAATCAAAAATAGGGTTTAATTCCCCGCAGCTTGCTGCGTAACAAACTTT
>JAMPHH010000019.1 GCA_023663505.1 Muribaculum sp. | reverse complement strand
CGGGTTCAGGAATTTTCCCCTCGTACTGTTCTCTGTATACGCCACCGACATAGCCCGCCCCTCGCAGAACCATACGGTAATCCACCGTGGACTGGTTGGCGAACAGATAGACTACACTCACCCTGCCGTCCCGCATTTCATACTTTGCCAAGTCTTCGTACTGGTTGCGCAGTCTTCCTTCCCCTCCGCCGGAATACAGCGTCTCCGTGGAAGCGGGCAAAAGACTCTCTGCCTGTACCACCGCATCTCCCTCATAAAGCAGGGCGTTGATGACATCTGCCGCAATGTCGGGGAACGCCATGAAATTTTTCTCCACAAGATCTTTTGACTCTTTGGTACTCTCCATATTTCTCCTCCCTTTTCTCGGGGGCGAAACAGTTGAGTGAGTCCCGCAGCGTGATATATGCTTTTAATCCCATGCGCATACGATATCCGCCACGAATCTCCCGTGGCACGATATCCCTGCAAGCTTCCCACCATGCGATATCCCGCCGCACACTTTCCCGTCGCCCGCCATATTTTTAATAGATGAATCTCTGGCGAAACGCCGGAAATGCACTTAGATATGCCTTGTTTCACGAAATTCAAATTAATGCTTTTCGTTCTTACAAGAATACTATAACACTCAAAGAGAAAAAAAGCAAGCAAAAATTTAGTCTCACCTTTAGAATATTGATTTATTTTTTCTTAAAGCTTTGCGCCGCTTCATCAAGCACGCGCATTAGCTTTTCTTCATCTGCCGTCCCCACATAGCTTCTGGGGTATACGAGACACAGTCCCGCGTTATCCGCAAATTCTTCACCATCAAGCTCATATTCAAGCTGAAGTCCATAAAAATACATCATGTCTCCAAAATAATCCATCTTTGCCCTGAACAAAAATCTCCCTTCCAAAGGCTCAATGCTGATAGCGCCGTCAAATGTTTGATCTTCCATGTATTCCGCCACTGCGCAGTACACCTTGTCGTCTATCTGTACCGCAATACATGGCATATCCGCCTCGTTACCATATTCATTGTCAGGCGTATATGTACTGAGAAGCTCCGCCTCTGCCGCATGGGATTTTGCGGGCTTAAACGCTTTATTGACAACATATTCATAATCGCTGTATTCATCATGAATCGTATGCACTTCCTCTGAAAGCTCTATCGGCTCCGCCTCTGCCGTTTCCAATTGACCATCATTTTCCTCATCTTGCCCGCTGGTTAAGATAGCATCTAATTTGCGGCGCAGATCCCGCATTTGCTTATCCCTTCGGGTAATGCGTATGGCACGGATCAGATTGACAACGCCTCCGGTGAGCCATGCCATACCTAATCCAACGCCTCCATAGGCATCTCATTGATCAAATTGCTGCGGATATCAATGACGGGACCTCCCGTGCCTTCAATGTATTCCTTGGTGATGGTGACGGTGCCGATATTGTCATCCTTGGGAATCTCATACATTATATCCAGCATGAACTCCTCTATGATGGAGCGCAGCGCTCTCGCTCCGGTATCCCGCTCCATGGCTTTCTCAGCGATAGCCTCCAGCGCGCCCTCCGTAAATTGCAGCTTTACCTCGTCCAGCTCCAAGAGCTTCTGGTATTGCTTCAAAATCGCGTTCTTGGGCTCCTTGAGAATCTTTACCATCATTTCCTTGGTGAGCCCCTCCAAGGTGTAGATAATAGGGAGACGTCCGATAAATTCCGGTATCATGCCAAATTTCCGGATATCCTCCACCGTGACCTTCGAGAGAATATTTTTATCCTTGTCATATTTATCCTTAAGCTCGGAGCCAAAGCCGATAGAAGCGCTCTTGCTCAGACGTTCCTTGATGACATCCTCCAAATCGGGAAACGCGCCGCCGCAGATAAAGAGGATATTGCGGGTATTGATAGTCGCAAGCGGCACCATGGCGTTCTTGCTGTTAGCGCCCACGGGCACCTCCACCTCGGCGCCCTCTAGGAGCTTGAGCATACCCTGCTGCACGCTCTCGCCGCTGACGTCCCTGCTATGGGTCTCTTTCTTCTTGGCGATCTTGTCTATCTCATCAATGAATACGATCCCCTGCTCAGCGCGCTCCACGTCATTGTCCGCCGCCGCCAAAAGCTTGCTCAGCACGCTCTCGATATCGTCTCCGATATAGCCTGCCTCCGTCAGGGAGGTAGCGTCCGCGATGGCGAGAGGCACGTCCAGAAGCCTCGCCAGCGTTTTCACCAGATAGGTCTTACCGCAGCCCGTGGGCCCGATCATCAGCATGTTGGACTTCTCGATCTCGATGCTGTCCATGGAATTGGTGGCTACACGCTTGTAATGGTTGTACACAGCCACGGAGATGACCTTTTTGGCATGCTCCTGCCCCACCACGTACTCGTCCAAGCTTGCCTTTATCTTATGAGGCGCGGGGATATTGCGGATATCCAAAACAGGCGCCTGCTCCTCTTTCTTCTTTTTCTTCTTGAGCTTCTGTTTGTTGGGGATACCGCCGTCACCCTGCAGATCCGCCAGATTCACGAAGCTGATACTGGGAAAACCGTTCTGCTTGGAAAATTGGTCAAGCTCCTGCTGAAAATTGGGATTGTTCAGCATCCCCTGATAGTCAAACTGGCTCACCGCGTCCATGGTCTTGTGCATACACTCATCACAGACACAGATATTGTTGGGGAGCTTGAACATTCTCCCTGCCTTGGATTCCGGCCTGCGGCAGATAAAGCACACGTCCTCGTACTCGCTGTTGTCGCTCTTGCCCGCGTTCGCCGTGGTGGACGCGTCTTTATGCTTGTGCTCGGAAAGGGAGCTCTCTCCCTCCTGTCCGTCATAGCTGTCGTTGTTATCATCATTGAATTGGTCTGACATCTCTCTCTCCTTTGTCATCCATCGGTAATTTATAGACATTCCCATTATACTCAATATTTGATTGCAGTACAAGTAAAATATCAGGATAGTCTGTCAAGCAGCTTGTACAGAAGTCGGTATAGCTGCTGCGCCTCCTTTGGCTGCATATCGACGCAGGCGCTCAGCTCCGCGGGTATACAAACCGCCTGTTCCTTTAAATCCTCGCCCTCCTGCGTAATGGAGACGATCAGATTGCGTTCGTCCTCCTTCGAGCGGTTCCGCACCACATACCTTTTTTCCTCAAGCTTCTTAAGCAGCGGAGTCAGCGTGCCCGAATCAAGATAGAGACATTCGCCAAGCTCCTTGACCGTGACCTCCTTCCTCTCCCACATGACCATCATTGCAATATACTGGGTGTACGTCAGATCCAGCCTGTCAAGAAACGGCTTGTATCTTCTGATGACCTCCTTGGAGCAGGCATAGAGCGGAAAGCATAGCTGATTTTCAAGCCTTAAGCAGTCATATTTGTCGTTTTTACCTGTCTGCCTCAACAGGCTCAGTATCCGCTGCTCTACCATCAGTATGTCCGTGGTAGGCTCGAAGCGTTCTACCACATTTCCCTCTCTGTCAATCAGGAATTTGGTAAAATTCCACTTGATATCACTGCTCTGGGCATAATTTGCGTCCGTTCTCTCCAAAGCGCTCTCCAGCATCGGCGTCAGGGGATGCTCCGGGTCAAAGCCCGCAAAGCCCTTCTGTGATTTCAGGTATGTGTAGAGCGGACTCTCGTTGCTGCCGTTCACCTCTATTTTGGAGAAAATCGGAAAGGTGATGCCATAGGTGGAATCGCAAAAAAGCGCAATCTCCTCATC
The DNA here is from genome assembly GCA_023663505.1 of Muribaculum sp. Classification (GTDB taxonomy): domain Bacteria; phylum Bacillota; class Clostridia; order Lachnospirales; family Lachnospiraceae; genus Acetatifactor. Next base: position 48,765 of record JAMPHH010000019.1, on the reverse strand, counting down.
GCTTCCGGGCGCCTGATGCCCGAACTGGTTGCAGGGAAAATCCAAAATGACAAAGCCCTCGTCGCCATACCTCTCATAGAGATCCTGCAAGCCGTCATACTGCGGGGTAAAGCCGCACTGTGTCGCGGAATTGATGATCAGAATCACCTTGCCCTCGTAGTCCCTTAAGGATATTTCCGTACCCTCGGCGTTTTTCATGTTAAAATCGTAAATATTCATCGAATTGTCCTCTCTTTCCGCTATTCTATAAAAGCTCCCTTATCTGCTCGTCTATCTGTTCCGGTGTCACTGTCGGGGCAAAACGTGCGATCACATTTCCCTCCCTGTCAACCAGAAACTTCGTGAAATTCCATTTAATATTGTTGCCCATGACGCCCTTCTTTTGGGATTTCAAGAAGGTATACAAAGGCTCCTCGCCCTCACCGTTTACATTGATCTTCTTAAACTGGCGAAAGGTCACGCCATATTGCAGTTGGCAAAATTCGGTGATTTCCTGATCGCTCCCGGGCGCCTGATGTCCGAACTGATTGCAGGGAAAATCAAGGATCTCCAGCCCCTGTGACTGATACTTCTCATACAAGTCCTGCAAGCCCTTGTATTGCGGTGTAAATCCACAGCCCGTTGCCGTGTTGACGATTAAAAGAATCTTACCCTGATAATCCTTGAGAGAAACCTCGCTGTCGTCCTGTGCCTTTACGGAATAATCATAAACGCTCATATCTTACCTCCTTGTTGATTGTGTGCTATTTGGTTTTGTAAAATCTATTTTGATTGTATGCAATTTATTGTGGTTTGTCAAGTGGGTTTTGAATTTTTTAGAAAGTTTTTTAGAAAAAATACCAGCCCTGTATAACACTTATCAAGGCTGGTTTTTCTGACTTATTTGGACGGTTCTTTTCACTTGCTTAATAATCAAACAATTTCAATCCGGATTCAACGTAACGATTCATTTTTGCATCTACCGATAAAAGTGTCATTTTCCCTGCTATTGCCTGCCAAATAATCATTCTGTCAAAAGGATCTTTATGTTCTCTTGGCAGATGATAAGAAGAAATCAAATCTTGGTTTTTTAACATTTTGCATATCAAAAAGCTATTTTCAATTTCAGTATAAAGTTCTTCCGGTGTAATCCCATTTAAAAATAATTTGCCTATGGAATATTTAATAGATATTTCCCACAAACTTGCCTGACTATAATATACTTCATTATCAGCAGATGTCAATGCGGTTTTTACTTTACCCGAGATTTTAGCAGTATCCATAAACATCCATAATAGATAATGTGTGTCAATTAATAGTTTCATTCCCCTATCAGCTCCTCATCACTCATATACCAGTCATCAGAAAAAGAAACTGTTCCCTTTCCTTCCAATGTTCCCAGTTTGCGTGTTTTGGGTGCAATAATTTCATCCAGTGCAGTAATAATTACCTTTTGATTCAATTGCAGTTTTTCTCCCTCCTCAGGAATACAAACCGTTCCATTATAATATCCTTGCATCGCTATCATACGGACACCTCCATATTAACCCAAACTTTCTTAATTGCTATTATATTTTACCATACCACTCAAATTTACTCAATCAGAAAACGCATTATGTTGAAAAATTGTTGAAAAATTCAGGGGCTGTTACGTTTCACCTCCAACGCAACAGCCCGCTACTTTGACAGTTTATGACAGCTCGGGAGTCTTCCACAGGTTCAGCTTCGTCCCGATTCCCTTCTCCAATGCATTTCTGTACACCACGGCGCCCCATGCGATATCCTCCACCGGCATACCGCCCACGGAGTAGATAACGATCTCGCCCTCCTTCCTGTGAACCGGAACCTTGCCCATAATGACATCCCCCAGATCATCAATCTGGTCGGGCGACATCTTTCCCGATGCAATCAGATCCTCCGCATGCACCGCCGGAATGGGAATCGTGTTGTAGGCATCAGGAGCATATTCCTCCTCCCACGCCTCATACAGCTTGATGTTATCCGCGACAAGCCTTGCCCGATTCAGCAGGAAATCATCATCGAACCTCAATGAAGCCGTGGTCTCCACGATTGCGCCCGCCTTCAACCAGTCTTCAGCGATATAGGGATACTCCGACGGATCTCCCGTGGGCGAGGAGGTGGAGACAGATACAATATCCGCGTCCCTGCATGCCTCCTCAATCGTATCGACGGCAACACACTCCACACCCGGGTGTTCTGTCGTGACATATTCGATAAACTCGTCCAGAGACGCCTTCCCTCTGCCCTTTACCTTCACCCTCTTGATTGTGGGGCGGACAGCGAACGCCGCCTCCAAAGCAGTCTTGCTCATGACCCCGGGACCCACGATGCCAACCGTTTCCGCATTTTCCGGCGCAAAATATTTAAAGCCCACCCCGGGCACCGCGCCGGTTCTGTATGCGGACAGAATATTCGCGGACATATATGCAAGCGGTGCTCCTGTATCCTTATCGTTCAACGTGAGCATCAGAATGGAACGGGGCAGCCCCTTCTTCCTGTTCTCCGCGTTAGAACCATACCATTTCATACCCGCAATATCAAACTTACCGCCCAAGTATGCGGGCATAGCCATGAATCTCCTGTCGGGTCCGTCCACGGGCATCTCCGGAAAAGGCGACTCCGCCGGAAAGCATACCATACAGCCATGAGAATTCCCGTTAGCCCCTCCCATACGGTAATTTCCAAGCTTCATCAGACGAAACATTTCCTCCATGGTCTCCACGCAGCCCTTCATATCCTTCACGCCTGCCTTGATCATGTCCTCCTCGCTTAAATATAGAAAATCAATCTCCGGATACATAGCCTTCTCCTCCTTTTATCCTTTGTGCGCCACCAGATAGGCGTCGTTTTCCATAGCCATTACCTCATGCATTGAAATAGCCTTGAAAAGAGGCTTCTTCATGCGAACCTTACACCATATCACGGAATAAACAGCCAAAATCACGAAAATGATCCCGTCAATGATGAAAATCTGATTCCTCACAGCCGCGTCATCTGTGATATTCCAGATCATAAATATCGTTCCCACCGCCGCTATCACCGGTAGGACAATCCCGCCCGGCACCTTAAAATTCCTCGGCGTCTTAGGCAGCTTGTACCGGAATATTATGACATTGATATTGGAGACCACATAAGACACCATCCAGAACACGATCGCCACATTGATCATAAATATCAATGAATCACTGGTGGACAGCCCTAATGCGTTTACAATGATCTCAAGCAGCCCGATGGACAGGATTCCTACATAATAGGCCCCTCGCTTATTCTTCTTTAGGAACACGGTGGGGAGAAGGTTGATTTTTGCCATTCCCGCACACATAAACGAGAAGGAGCTCATAGCGGAATTCACGGTGCTCACCACCGCCAGCGCCGATACCAGAATCATCCAGTATGAACCGACCTTTCCCAAAAGCGCGCTGCCATACAGGATATGGGGTGACGGACTCGCTCCCAGCTCCTCATAGGCTGTGTATTTCGACATTCCTATCACAAGAAAAATCTGCATCAGCAGGATAATCAGGAGACTCAGCACCATTCCCAGAGGGACGTTTCTTTTCTCATTCTTGATGCTTTTTGCCACGGGGATCACAAACTCGCAGCCGATAAAGAGGAAAAAAGCCAGCCCCAACAGACCAAAGGTATCCGAAAAGGAGCCTGCCAGATTCGACGGCTGGGCTATCACCTCGCCGCTCCCCAGTCCGAGGGTGCCAATCAGCCCCATAAGGATCAGCGAGCCAATCAGCACATAGGCGACCACATTCTGAACCTTTGCAAAGATGTCCACACCCTGCAGATTAGCCAAAATCAACACCGCCACCATGATAACGCTGAATACCCACGAGGGAATGCCCGTGTCAAACACGCTGTTAATGGCATTGCCGAACATGGCGCACTCCACAGTCCCCGCAATCGCCTGACACACCAGATATCCGCCCACCATGGTGAGAATCGTTATGAAGGGTCCCATTCCCGCCAGAGTGTATTGTGCAAGCCCTCCTGTCAGATTCGGCATCAACGCATTTAACTCCGCCATAGAGAGCGCGGTCAAAATATTGATCAGACATGCCATCACCATGGTGATAATGAATCCCGTCCCCAAGATGCTGGCGCCCTGTCCCAAGGACATGAGACAGCTCGTTGCCACTATCAATCCCACTCCGGTAGCTATCGCGCTCGGTAAACCCAATTTCTTATCCATATGTATCCCCTGCCTTTCCGCAGCCTATTTCAAGGCGTCCATTCCTTCCTCTCCCGTGCGGACACGGATAATATTGGAAATCGGTGAGACAAATATCTTACCGTCTCCTATGTGCCCCGTATAAAGCTCCTTCTTAATGACATCAAGAACCTTGTCAACCTTCTCGTTCTCAACCACCACCATAATATACTGCTTGGGCAGAAGCTCCATCTCCGCATTCTGTTCGGCTTCATACTCATATGTCCCCTTTTGAATGCCGCAGCCGATCGCCTGAATCACCGTCATACCTGTGACGCCCAGCTTGCTCAAGGCTGCCTTCAAGCCGGTCAGCTTACTCATAGATGTAATTACCTCGATCTTAGAAACCTCCATATATAATCGCCTCCTCTTCTTTATATGAATCCTGCTGCCTGCGCACTTTTGCGGCATGTCTTCCCTGCATCTGCATATGCATAAAAAAGGCGCCACCTATCTTTTTCAGATAAATGACGCCCTTGTCTTATAGCTATGAACCTATACTACTGCTTTTGCCGCTTTCGTTATTGTATAAATCGGAACTATGATTGAACTTTAATCATGGTACTGTATGCACCATCGACACATAACGGTTGCGGCTCAGCATCAGATACTGTCTGGGCGTGATACCGCTGAAACGCTTAAAATCCTTTATGAACTGGGACTGGTCATAGTAACCCAGCTCCACTGACACGTCCGTCATTTTATCCGAAGCTCCGTAATTCAAAAGCTCCAGACTCCGCTGAAATCTGATGATCTTACAAAAGGTTTTTGGAGAAAAGCCCATGTATTCCAGAAAGATCTTATTCAGGTATCTCTCACTGTATCCGGTCTCCTCCGCAAGCGCAGCTATTCGGATATTGCCGTTGGCTTGATATGCCTTCATCTTGACAGCCTCGACAATCTTCTCCTTCGCCTCCGCCTCGGCACATGTCTTTTCAAGCTCTGTATACCGCTGCAGGAACACACGAATCCGCTGATAGAAATCCTTCTGCTCCCACACCTCCCGAAATACGCTCTCATCTGCCAACGCATTCCCCATGGCAACACTCCTGTCTGTCAGCTCCCTGAGCCTGACGGTCAGTCCCGCGGGCTTAAAGCCCGGAAGAAACCTGACGCCAAAATACTCCCGATTCCCTCGAAATTCCTGCTCCTGATAGCCAAGCACCGTTCCCGCGACATAGCCCGTCCGTGTGCCCTGTCCGAATTCAAAAACATAATCCACACAAGCATCGGGAACCAATGTCATCTTCGTGTCCCTCGTCAGGCGAAATGTGTAGAAATGCGATATTCCCTGCCGCAGATACACCTCCTGACAAAAATCCTCCGTGCCCAATACGAAAAAGGGCTGTGAGGGCTTTAATCTCTCTTTTCTCTGTTCCGTCATCGCACTTAAACCTTTGCCTTAAATCGGTCATAACGCAATTCTGTCAAGTCCACCGGAGATGTGCCCGTGGTGATCAGCTCCGCAATATTGTATGCCGCCCCGGGAGCAATCCCAAAGCCATGTCCGCAGAATCCTGCGGCAAGTACAAGCCCCGGAACCTCCTCCACATTTCCCAGCACAGGAACTCCGTCCTTCATCTGATCCACCCAGCCTGACCATGTGCGCACGATCTTAGCGTCCGCAAGCGCCGGAAAATATTTCATGATCCCTCTGCATTCGCAGGAAGCCGTAATGCTGGAGCAAATGGGTGTACCGTTGTCCTTGTTGACCGCCTCGAATCCCGACGTTCCCCCGAACACGAAGGAGCCATGCTTGGTCTGATGTCCGTAAAAATCCGCCTCCGCCGTGCCAAGCATCTGGTCAAACATATGCGGCTCCGCCTCTGTCACCAGACATTCGATCATACCCTGTGCCATGGGAATGTCAATTCCCACCGTCCCCACAAGCTTCCTGCTATCGTATCCTGCTGCCACCACCACGGTATCCGCCTCATACACATTATTCGGAGTGATCACCCTGCGAAGCCTCCCCCGAACCTTTCTAAGCTCCGTCACGCGCTCTCCGGTGATAAATCTTACACCCAGCTTTCTCGCTGTTTTGTAATATCCCAGCGTGGTGGTCAGCGGATTGGCATGACCGTCCGTGGGACACCAGCTTGCACAGGTCACTTCCTCCGAGAGATAGGGATTGATCTGTCGGACCTCTCCCCCGTCTATCATTCTTACATCTAATCCCGCCTGCACCGCTCTCTCCGTCAGTCCCTCCAAAATATGCCTGTGGGCATCTGTCTTGCCCAGTCGTAGATTCCCGTCCTGATGATACTCACAGTCCACCTCCAACTCCTCGGACAGTCCCGGCCACAGATTCCGGATACCGTACATAACGAGCGGCAGCTCTCTGGGATCCCGTCCTGACTGTCGAACGCCGCCTCCGTTTCTGGAGGACCCTCCGTTACCGATATGGTCACTGCCCTCAAGCACAATGACGCTTGTCCCCTTCTTAGCCAGATAATAAGCGATGGAATTGCCGATAATACCGCCGCCTATGATAATCACATCTGCAGTGTTTGTCATCATAATACTGCCTCCCTATTCGTCTACTTCGTTCCCGAGGATCCGCATCTCCGTGGGGCGCATGGGCGCCCTGCTCGTAGCGGGCTCCAACTCCGCCGGAGACACCCCCAGCTCCCTTGCCACGATCCCCTTTACAAGTCTGGAACAGGTCTGTCCCTGACAAAGCCCCATTCCTGTCCTTAAGTATCTTCTGATCTCTGTCAATGTGAACATTCCTTCGTGCACCGCCCTGCGTATCTCTCCCTTGGTAATCTCCTCACATCGGCAGATCAACATATCATCGTCCGGTCCCGCCACAAACTCTCCTATGTCCCTCGACCTGTCATTCACCTGATTCATATTGATAACCTCCCGTGTATTTTATCTTTCCGATCCTGCTTGCTCAGCTCTTGGCAGCCGCGAAAAATCTCGCCTTCATCACATACTCCACAGGCACCTTCATGGTCAGCAGATGCGTCTTGTCAAAAGCGGGGGAGCTCTTTACGCTGATCACCTCCGCGTCACACACCCTCTGTCCGTTTCTGCCCAGCGCCGCACCCTTATCACCAACCTCGGGCAGCGGAAGAAATTCGTATGGCATGGTGATACTGGCATATCCCTCCTCATAGGTCTCATCTACAAGAAAAATCGCCTGACCCGAACAGGAAGCCACACACATTCCGCAGCCGATGCACACCGCCTCGGGGTCAACCGCAGGAAGCGCCGTGATATTGGCGCCAATCCGTATACACTTTTTGGGACATGCGTCCTGACAGGGATTGCAGGGAATATTTTGCGTGCACTCCATCACCGGGTGAATACCGCTCTTTCTGGTCACACCTGGAAACCTTTCTATCTCCTCATCCGCCACATAACCCTTTTTCAACAGATTTTGAGATACCTCTATCCCCTCGTCCGTCCTCTCAATCGCCTTGCCTCTATTCTCCGGAGCAAACATTCCCTGTCGCAAACCCTTAAGCGCCCCGTCCAATTCCTTCATCCGCTCGTCCAGCTCCGACCTCTCAACATATCCCAGATACTCCGCCGCGGCAATGCCTGCCATACGTCCCTCGATCATTGCAGAGCTCGCCTCCTCGATACCGGAGACGTCTCCCGCCACGAACACACCTTGTATAGATGTCTGACCATACTCGTCACATATGGGAACCTGACCGCCCTTTCGCGGATTGTCCTCCATCTTACAGCCCGCCATCTTGAGCAGCTGCGACATGGGCGAAAGTCCCACCGCCAGACAAATGGTATCCACGTCAAAATGCTTCTCCGTCCCCGGAATAAACTGAAAATTACCGTCTACCTCCGCGATGGTGACGCCTGTCACATGATCCTCGCCCTCCGCCTTTACAATCGTGTGGGAAAGATAAAAGGGCACTCCCGTGCGCGCAACCTTTGCCGCATGTACTCCGTAGCCGCCCACTCTGGGCGCCGCGTCCACAAGTCCTACCACCTCACAGCCACACTGCAATAGCTGAAAGCTGACCACAAGCCCCACATTTCCCGAGCCCAGCATCAGTATCCTCTCGCCCGGTCTTACGCCATGCAGATTCATCATTGTCTGTGCCGCACCCGCCCCGATTACTCCCGGAAGCGTCCAGCCGGGAAATGTCACCATATTCTCGGAAGCTCCGGTTGCGATAATAATGGCGTCCCCCTTGTAATGATGCATAGCCTCGTCAATCCGAACCGTGATCTCCTTGTCCTGATACATTCCGCAGACGGTAGCATTCAACACCACCTTGACACCTGCCTCCGCCGCCTCCTTCAACAGATCTTCTCCAATACGAAATCCTCTGATCTTCGCCTTGTGCTCCTTAGAACCAAAGAATTTATGAATCTGCTTGAACAATTGTCCGCCGGGTCTCTCGTTCTCGTCAAAGACCACAACCTCCATTCCTCTTTTTGCCGCCTCGATAGCCGCGGACAAACCGGAGGGTCCGCCGCCAACCACGATCAAGTCATATCGCTTCATATGTTTCTTCCTCCCGTATACTTATCTCTCAAAAGGCTCCGCACTCACCCCATATTGGGTGCAGACCTGCATTCCCTCCTCCAAGGGTGTGACGCATGTCCTGATATTCGGCTTGCCGTTCACCACCATCACACAGTCCGTGCATCTTCCGATTGCACAAAAGATTCCTCTTGGCTTATGCTCCTTCTGGGTGTATCTGTGTACCATCACGCCCGCCGCCTTCAGCGCCGCCGCAATCGGCTCTCCCTCATACCCTTCTATCTCCTTCCCGTCAAAGGAAAACGTCACCATTCTCCCCTTCTCCGGCGCACCTAATATGGGGTGTTCCTCAATCCTTCCACTCATACCGTTTCTCACCCTTTCCTAAATTTCTTTTGTAGAACGCTGCGTTTTTGCGCCTGCGTATGCATGAAAAAGCGCCTACATCAGAGTTACCTGATATAAGCGCCTTTGCTTAATTCTTTTTTATTGTAGCATGATGGGAATGCAAAAATTGTAAAAATCGGAACACGCATAAAATACAAAAATGCATGTTATTTGACCTTTTACACTTTTGCACCATATGTATTGTAGTATGCTTGGGCAGAACATGCATCTAACGAGAATCTCCTGCAGAGCTTTTCCACGATAGTTTCCCCTGACTTACCCTCCTCTATATTGTCTAGAATGAAAATCCGGATTCCTTCCTCTCGACCTTCACGGCGTCCCTCTTGGTGTCCCTCACGGCGGCCTTGCTCAAGACCTTCTGTGCGTCCCTTCCTGATATACTGGTCAAATAATTCACACATGGTTATCTCGTCCTCCTCTCTGATATCCATCTCTTGTAAAATCTTCTCGGTGTCCGTCACGTCGTTGTCTCCTGAAAGCACTCGCAGCATCTTGACCAACGCTTCCTTGTGCACCACGGGTCTGTCCGAGCGGTAGCCCTCACCTTCTGCCAGATAGTCCAACACGATACGCATGTCGCTGGTAAAAAGCTCCCTCATCTCGGGCGGAAGATGGCGCATCTCCCACACGTGAAGCCTGATATCGTCCACATGTCTCCATATCTTGGCGGAAAGCTTCTTCCGACGGAACATGTGGTGTAGGCTTCTTGCAGTCTTCCAACGCTTTTGCCCCCAGTACAGCACCATCTCCACCACTGGAGCGGGTTCAGGGTGTTTCCCCTCATACTGCTCCCTATACACACCGCCGACATAGCCCGCCCCTCGCAGAACCATACGGTAATCCACCGTGGACTGGTTGGCGAACAGATAGACTACACTCACCCTTCCGTCCCGCATTTCATACTTTGCCAGATCCTCGTACTGATTGCGCAGCTTTCCTTCCCCGCCGCCGGAATACAGCGTCTCCGTGGAAGCAGGCAAGAGGCTCTCCGCCTGTACCACCGTGTCCCCATCGTATAACAGGGCGTTGATGACATCCGCCGCAATGTCGGGAAACGCCATGAAATTTTTCTCCACAAGATCCTTTGACTCTTTGGTACTCTCCATATTTCTCCTCCCTTTTCTAGGAGGGCGAAACGGTTGAGTGAGTCCCGCAGCGTGATATATGCTTGTAATCCCATGCGCATACGATATCCGCTGCGAATCTCCCGTGGAACGATATCCTTGCAAGCTTCCCGCCACGCAATATCCTGCCGCACACTTTCCCGTCGCCCGCCATATTTGTAATAGATGAATCTCTGGCGAAACGCCGGAAATGCACTTAGATATGCCTTGTTTCACGAAATTCAAATTAATTCTTTTTGTTCTTACAAGAATACTATAACATCTAAACAACAATAATGCAAGTAGAAATTTAATCTCAGTTTGTAGAAAATCTGAGGGGCTGTTGTGTTTCATCATACACAACAGCCCCTTGCCGCAACCTGCGAACTTTGGGCCGTTGGCACAAATTCGCGGTTGAAAAATTTATTTTTCAACCTATTCCCTAAACATATTGCTTGTAGGTCTTGCGCCCAGCGTCAATGTCAGCTCATGGCTCACGTACTCGCCAAACTCGGGGCGCATCACGGTCACCTTGACGGTATCTCCGATCTCGTAATACTGTAAAACCTCCTGCAAATTGGCGTAAGAGGAAATCTTGTTGCCGTCAAATTTGGTGATGACATCACCTCTGACCATACCCGCAGCCTCCGCGCCGGAGCCCGACGCAACAGACACCACATACACGCCCTTGGGTATACCGTACAACTGGACTGCCTGATCGGTCACATCCTGAGGCTCGATGCCCATATACCCCATATCCGCCTCTGCCACCTTATTTCTGGTCTGACGCTCCATCAGATCCGCAATGATGGGGCTTGCCGCCGTAATGGGAATCGCATAGCCCATGCCTTCCACCGCGTAGCCGCCAATCTTGGCAGAATTGATTCCAATCACCTCGCCCGCGGCATTGAGCAGCGCGCCACCGGAGTTACCGCCGTTGATAGCGGCGTCGGTCTGGATATAGGTGCCCACGGTACCGTCCTCCATGTCAAGCTCCCTGTCCAGAGCGCTGACATAGCCTACCGTCACCGACTGTCCATAACCCAAAGCATTTCCAATCGCGATCACCTGCTCGCCAAGCTCCAGATTATCGCTGTCGCCCAGTGTCGCAACCGTGATGGCATTGACCGTCTCGTCTGACAGATCCTCCAATGAGATGGAGATCACCGCCAGATCCATGTCTGCGTCCGTGCCCTTCACCCTCGCCTGTACCTCGGTTCCGTCAATCAGAGTGACCACCAGACGGTTGGCGTCCTCCACCACATGATTATTGGTGACGATCAACAACTCCGTGTCCGTCCGGCTTACGATGATACCCGAGCCGCTGGCAGGAACCTCCTCCTCATAGGTCTGTCCCCAGAAAGAGGATACGCGCTCTGTATAATAATTGACAATCGAAACCATGGCAGGCATCACGTCTTTGACAATCACGGGCACATTCGTGCCGCCATTCGTGTAAACCACACTGGAGCTCGCCTGCTGCAACGGGGGCGTCACATTGCCCTCAACATCGGAATTCACTGTGTTTTTGTGCTCCGATTCAGTCACTGCCTGTGAATTGCCGGGCTGTAATGTGTTTTGCGCCTGCTTCACGCCATAGAAGCCGATTCCCGCAAAGATTCCAAAGAGCAGACCCAAGCTGATGCTCAACATGATCTTCTGCATCAAGCCAAGCTTTTTCTCTCCTGTCTTAGACGCTTTATCCTGCTCCTCCGTCTTGCGCACAGGTGCCTGTGTCCATGTGGTATTCTGTGCGGCGGAGGCTGTCCTGTTCGTGTTCATGGCTCCGCCTGCGGCTGTAGTCCTGCTCGCGTTCGCAGCACCGCCTGCGGCTGCAGTCATGCCAATGCTTGCAGTCCTGTCGGAAAATGTCGTTCTGTTCATATCCGTGGTTCTGTCAGCAGATGTCGCCATGCCGATATTTGCGGTTCTGTTCGCCGATGCCACTTCATTCTCATTTCCGGAACCTGAACCGTTGACAATATCTGCACTCCTTAACGTTGTAGAACCCGTTTCACTACGAGATGCATTCTCACCTGTCCGATATGCCTCATTCATTGTGGACACAATCCCTGTCCCACTCATCGTTTCATTCATCACAGCATTCGCCGTCCCTGTCTCACCCGACGTTTTATCCACGGCAGCATTCACAGTCCCCGCAACGCCCACCGTCTCATTCATCACAGCACTCGCCGTCCCTGTCTCGCTCACCCGCTCTCCCACAGACGTGCTTTCAACCTCCTTCACCGCCTCCGCATTGGGCTCCGGCGTCTGCACCGGACGATCCATATGATTAAAATACCCTGTGTTGGCATTGTCAAAATCCGCTGTGTTGGCGCCGCTAAAATTCCCCGTACCGACTCCGCTAAAATTCCCCGCGGTCTGTCCGGTAGTATCGGAATTGCCATAAATTTCATTCTCGTACATATTTACTTATCCTCCTTTTCCGGATTTTATCAAATATATCTTAATCGGTTGCCCTTGATAGCTTCAGTATAGGTTTCAATTGTGTTTAATTTGTGATTAAAAAATGAAATAAAAGTGAATTCATGCTTCCTATTCCACAGTCACGGACTTCGCCAGATTCCTTGGCTTATCCACGTCGCAGCCTCTGCCCACCGCCACGTAATACGCAAAAAGCTGCAGGGGAACGATTGCTAAGGAATTCGCAAAGCAAGGACTGGTCTCCGGCAGATACACCACGTAATCCGCCGCCTTCTCCATCGCCTTGTTGCCCTCGATCGTCACCGCCATTACAAACGCGCCGCGAGCCTTGACCTCCACCACATTGCTTATGGTCTTCTTAAACAGCTCCTCCTGCGTGGAGACCGCCACCACCAGCGTCCCCTCCTCGATCAGGGATATTGTGCCGTGCTTTAGCTCTCCCGCCGCATATGCCTCGGAATGAATATAGGATATTTCTTTTAATTTCAAGGATCCTTCAAGGGAGATGGCATAGTCGATGCCGCGCCCGATAAAGAAGATATCCCTCGCGCCCATGTATCTGCTGGCAAAATGCTGTATTTTCTCCTTCTGCGCAAGCAGCATCTCTATCTGGTCAGGCAGGCAGCGCAGATCCGTCAGAAGCGTTCTGAAGGTCTTGTCGTCAATCGTGCCCCTCACCTTCGCCATCTTCATGGCAAGCATATACAACGCCACAAGCTGCGCGCTGTACGCCTTGGTGGTAGCCACCGCGATCTCGGGTCCCGCCCATGTATACATGACGCTGTCCGCCTCTCTCGCGATGGAGCTGCCCACCACGTTGACGATTCCCAGCACCTTAAAGCCTCTCTCCTTTGCCTCCCGAAGCGCCGCCAGAGTGTCCGCCGTCTCTCCCGACTGGCTGATGACGATTACCATGCCGCCCTCCTCAAGGATCGGATTCCTGTAACGGAACTCACTCGCCACATCCACCTCCACGGGAACGCGCGCCAAGTCCTCGATCACATATTTGGCGGTGACGCCCGTGTGGTATGCGGAGCCACATGCCACGATATGAATCTTGCGGATCGCCTTCAGCTCCTCGTCCGTCATATTTAATTCTTCAATGACAATATCGTCCTCCTTGATGCGCGGGGAGATCGTGTCTGTGATGGTCTTGGGCTGTTCATACATCTCCTTTAGCATGAAATGCTCGTAGCCCGCCTTCTCCGCCGCGTTCGCATCCCAGTCGATCGTGACGGCTTCCTTTTGCACTTCCTCCTCGTCCACGGAGTAGAAAGACAGACTGTCAGCCTTGAGGCAGGCAATCTCCTGATTTGCCAGATAATACACCGTGCGGGTGTATTTCAGGATTGCGGGCACGTCGGATGCGATAAAGCTGCCCTCGTCATTTTGCCCCACGATCAGCGGGCTGTCCTTTCTGGCGGCATAGATCTCACCCGGGAAATCCGCAAACATGATTCCCAGAGCGTATGAGCCCTCCACGCGCTGCAGCACCTTGGTGACCGCCTCCAAGGGATTGCCCCTGTAATAATAGTCCAGAAGCTTTGCCAAAACCTCTGTATCCGTCTCCGACACGAATTCATAGCCCTTGCCCGTGAGCTTCTTTTTTAAAGCGATATAATTCTCAATGATGCCGTTATGCACCACGGCGATCGTGCCTTCCTTGTTGGTGTGGGGGTGTGCGTTCAGGTCGCTCGGCGCCCCGTGGGTAGCCCAGCGTGTGTGTCCGATTCCCGAGAAGCCCGGCATGGTCTCCCCGCCGCGGGTGAGATGCTCCAACACCGCAAGCCTGCCCGCCGCCTTCGCCGTGTGAATCCTCTCACCGTCGAATACAGCCATGCCCGCAGAGTCATAGCCGCGGTATTCCAGCTTGGAAAGCCCGTCAAGAATGATCGGGGCTGCTTTCTTTTTACCAATATAGCCTACAATGCCACACATATATAATCCTCCGGTTTATCGTTATATTTTCCTGATACATCTTCCTGATAACATTTCCCGCTATGATTTATCCTGCTATGCCTGCCAATAATCAGGGCTCGCGCTGCATTTCCTCACCAGTCTGCGGGGAAGCTTTCTGTAATGCTTTCCCAACAGGAACCCCGCATATTTACAGAAGCATTGTAAATAAAAATACGGTATCCTCTTGCTCATATGCTTCTCCTTCAGATAGGAGACGACAGACTTCATCATGCGCATTCCCTCTGACTCCGACTTGATATCGGCGAAAATCTCCGGATGCTGCGCCTGTGAGACGCCCAGATCAAAATTGCGCCGAAACTGCTGTCTGCAATTGTAATTGTGCGAATGGATCACCCTCGCCTCCGCCTCGTATGCGATGCGGTAGCCCGACTTCACGGCTCCCGCCGCGTAGATCATATCCTCGTTAAAGATAGCGTGCTTGACAAATCCCCCCAGCTTGTCATAGAGCTCCCTGCGGTACGCCGCGCATACATTGGAGCAAAAATAGGTCTTGATGCCCAGCCGCTCCAAATCCTCCCCTGACTTGATACAGGACCGGTCGGGATAGTTGAACCGCCTGCTAAACTGCTCCAGCACGTCGCTGTCGGGGGCGGGAAGCTGTCTGGCATAGGAGACCGCCACGTCACCCTTCAAATGCTCCACCAGTCTCTCCAACAGGAATTCGTCCTCGGGCATGGCGTCCTGCGTCATCATCACAAAAACCTCCGCCGACGACTTGGATACCCCCCTGCGTCTGGTGCGCCCGTGGTCGAACTCGCGCTTTGAGAGATGGAAAACCTTTACATTTTTATATTTATGGGAGAAATCCGTCCCATAAACCAGCCGTTGAAAATATTTTTCCTCAGTATTCATCAAAATAATACTGTTGACCGGAATTGTCTGACTCTCCAGACGGTCCAAGAGAGTGAATAATTCTTCTCCCGGCTTGTATAGCGGGATGATAATGTCAATGTCCATGGTGTCACTCCTCATATTCTTTCCCCATTATACTTGAATCAGGGGGACTGCACAAGTATAAAAATTGGCGTATGCATAAATAAAGGGAGCCTGTTATTTTAGGGCTCCCTTGCTCTGCGTTATCATTATCGTGTCGTTACAGCAGCCTTCCGCTGAATTGTATCACTGATGTCGGTTATCGGTTGAGGTAGGCTGATGTCTTGCTCTTAATCGATTGGCTATACTCCTTGACGGTACCGGATACGGCATAGTCCTCGTCATCAAACAGGAATTGATGCAGCCATACCACATTGCTCTCCAAATCCATGGGAACTACGCAGTCACCCTTCGCGCCGATATTGCCTGTCGTGCGCATGGTCTCCTCGGGGAAGCCGCCCTCCTCCACAATCCGGTAATTGCCGATATTGGTCACCAGCTCCATCAAATCCTTGTTGTCTATGCTGGTATATACCTCCTCAATCACTTTATTAAATACACTGAGCAGAGTTACACTATCTGTCTTCTTAGCCTGTTCCTCAATCGCCTTGATCACCTCGCGCTGGTTGGAGGCGCGTCCGAAATCACCGCCGGGCACATTGTATCGGATACGGCAGTAAGCCGCAACTTGTAGACCGTTAAGCTTCTGATATCCAGTCTCCTTCACAGGGGTATAGCCGCCCAGCTTCAAATCCTTGTCTATGGTAATCTGGTAATTGTTGATATGTTTGAGCTCATTATTGTCCACGTCAATGTAGATGCCGCCGAGACCATCCACCAGATCAATCAGGGCATGATAATTTACCGTGATAAAATTAGTGATATCCATGTCAAGGTTCATGTTGAGCATCTTGATCGCCTGAGGCGCGCCGCCTGCTTGGTATGCGTAATTGCATTTGCGGTACTCGTCCGTTCCCACGTTCAGGAAGGTATCGCGGTACACACTGACCAGCTTGATATCTCCGGTATCCATATCAATGCTCGCGATCATGATACTGTCGCTATTGCTTCCCTTAAAAATCCCGCTCTCCGTGGTCGCATCAACGCCAAACAACGCGATGTTCATATAGCCTGTATCCACCATCACACCGGGCTCGACCACAGGTGTGTTCTCGCCGCCCTGATTCTTGTTAAGCACTTCCTCGTTGATCAAATCATCCGGATTAAGCTCCTGTGCCCGATAGGGACCGCTCTCATCTCTGGTCATTACATAGAAGAGCACCGCCAGCATGATGAGAATCAAAAAAATCTCAATCGCAAAAATGATCACCTTGCTCTTGCCTCTTGCCGCCTTTTGTCTCGTCCCTGCAGCTCTTTCGGAATTCTGTGCCATAGTCTTTTTCTCCTTCATCTGTGTTAATAAGCGTTTTTGTTGATAAATCCTGTAAAAAATGTCAGGAATATTATTTTTATATCGAAACCGAGTGTCCAGTTCTCGATATAATAAATATCATATTCAATCCTTTTGCGAATGGAGGTGTCTCCCCTGAGTCCATTCACCTGCGCCCATCCGGTAAGCCCCGGGCGCACCTGATGCTTGACCATATAGCGGGGGATCTCCTCACGGAATTTCTCCACAAAGAGCGGTCTCTCCGGCCTTGGTCCCACAAGGCTCATATCTCCCCTTAAAATATTGAAAAGCTGCGGCAGCTCATCTAAGCTGGTTCGTCTGAGCACCTTTCCCGTGCGGGTGACCCTCGGGTCGTCCTTCACGGTCCAAGCCTTTTTCTCCTTGTTGGAGGACTGCTGCTCCATGCTTCGGAATTTGTACATATAAAACGGTTTGTTGTGCAGTCCCACCCTCTCCTGCTTGAAGATCACCGGTCCCGGGCTGCTCATTTTCACGGCGACAGCACAGATCAGCATGATAGGGGACGTGATGATAATGCCGCAAAGCGACCCCACGATATCTATCGCCCGCTTCACCATCTGATTGCCGGTATTGGTCAGCGGCACATAGCGGATATTGATGACCGGAAGCCCCATCAGATCCTCCGTGTAAGGTTTTGTCGGGATCAGGCTGTTGTAATCCGGTATAAACTTAGTATGGACTCCTGACTTCTCACAAATATTGACAGTATCTGCCAAATGGTCATAATCCTTTAGCGAAAGCGTAATGGCTATTTCATCCAGCTTGTTCTCCGGCAGGATGATCTCCAGATTCCCCAAGCTGCCCAACACCTTAACGCCCTTGTAGATGGTTCCCGCGGGAATATGGTCGTCCAAAATGCCGCATACCACATATCCCCACTGCGGATTGTCGTGCAGACGGTCTATATATTCCTCCGCCGCCCGAGAATACCCCACCAACAGGATATGCTTGAGGTTGTATCCCTTCCTGCGCATGGTTCGGAGACTTTTCCGAAGCACGATGCGCAGACCGCCCGTGAAACATATGTTCATCATATAAAAAAACATGATGACCGAACGGGAGTAGTTGATCTCCTTGACAATCATATAGAGAATGATGATCATCGCCGCAAGACCGATGGTATTGGCCTGAATGATGCCATAGATCTCGAATTTGATCCGTACCGTGCGCTTTGGCGCATAGACGCCGCATCGGTAGTACAGCAGGATGAACCCCGGCACGAGAAAGGGCAAAAGCGCCATATAATCCTCCGCCGGCAGCACCCCGGGTCCGGGGCCGTCATTCAGGACATAGAATTTCACAAAATAGGCAAGCATAAAGGAGACAGCAATAATCGCCGCATCCATTATGACCAGCAATCTGTTAAATACCTTCTGATTGTCTTTTATCATAAGCGTCACCCGGTATCCTTCAAAAAAGCCCTTACCTGTAGTTTATTCTACAAGAATACAGCGTCTATCGTCAACTTAAGTATTTATGAAGCTAATTCTTATGATTTCTTAAGAATTTGATAGTTCTTCAGAACCATGCAAATTGAACCTGAAATGTGCATTTGAATGCTTGCATTCAAATTTGTATGCGTGCATCCTTGTGTAGTATCTGCTTTTTTTATATTTCTATAAATTCTGAGCGCTTATACCTCCGCATATCGCAGGCTGTACCTGCGATAATACAGTCTGATAGACTGCGCCACAAACAATCTTAATTTCGTTCACCCTTTGCCCGTCAGAAAAAGAATCAGATTGACATACAATTGCCACTGAATTGCCAGATAATGGCGCAGATTGCTTAATGAGAACGTGACCTTGTGGGAACGTCCTTCCCTGCCAAGGCACCGCTTGAGCCCCTTCACAAGACCCTTCAGGTAGATTTTTCCCATATGCTTGCGGCAAAAAAACAGCCATTTTACGAAAAAGCCGCACAGCAAAAAGGGCATGTTCCAGATAATCTGTATCAAGGGCATGTTCTTGTAGATCACATAGACATTGTTGGCGGAGGAAAGCTCCGTCTTGCGCGGATTGTAGCGGGAGCCTGTGGACGCGCTGCCGTAATGCAGCACTCTCGCCTTGGGCTCGTACAGATTCCGATAACCGTGAATCCGAGCCCTGTATCCTATGTCCAAATCCTCCAGATACGCAAAATGCAGCTCGTCAAAAAGCCCTATCTCCTCCAAGATGCTTCTTCGATAAATTGCCGCCCCGCCGCAGGCGGAGAAGATCTCTGCCCTTTTCCCATAACGTGCGGCGGGCTTGCCCTTTCCCCTTGCATACGCCCAGCCCAGCACATGATATCTGTCGCCGGCATCATCAATCAGCTCCGGCCTGTCCCACATCAGCATCCTTGCGCTGACGGAGAATATCCTTGAATCCCTTCGGATAGCTTCATAGAGCGCCTTGACAAAGCCGGAGCTCACCTTGGTGTCATTGTTCAGCAGGATAATATAAGGGGAATCCGACGCCTGAATACCCACATTCACCGCATGGCAAAAGCCCGTGTTGACGTCGAGCCTGATCATACGGATATCCGGAAAAAGCTGCTCCGCCTGCTCCGCGCTGCCATCTCCCGAGGCATTATCCACCACAAGCACCTCGAAGGGTGGCGTGTCTGCCTCCTGCGCATACAGGGACTCCAGACATGGCTTCAAAAATTTTATTCCATTATAATTTGGTATAACAATAGTTGTTTTATTCATGCTTTCTCCTGAGCCACAAGCTCGTCCTTCCTGCACCATAGGATACGATAGCCCCGCTCCCTGATCGCCCTGCAAAGCTTCAGACTCAATTCCTTATAATCAACCCCTTCGGGCAGGGCGGACACGTCAAAGAAGCCTTCACCCTCTCGGCAGCGATAAATCACACCCGTTATATCTTCAAACACCTGCCAAAGCTCCTTGCGCAGGGTGATGCAGCGGATATCCACCGCCTCCGCGTCCTGCGTGAGCTCCGCCTTGTGCAGATACCCGCTGTATCGGGCGGGAAGCCTGCCATAGTACACTCTGCCCTCCTCGTCCATCCGTCCGCCCACTATTTTCCCATGGCGGAGAACCACACCTCCCACGGCGCCCAGATCCGGTCTCTCCTCAAAAATCCCACCCTCGACATATTCTGCCTGATAAAAGCCCAAATGCTTCAATGGCAGCACCTTGGCATTGACATGATTTTGCGCAAGATGATCCTGCAGAGCCCTCTGTCCCGCCTGATAAGCGTAATCCTTGCTATGAGGGTTCTCCGCGGTGGAAGCGGTATGACAGCGCCAATGGTAGAGCACCTTGGGCACATGACAGATCAGCCTTTCCTTGGATGGCTCTTCGGGAATCCCCAGCTCCGTAACGGCGCGCAGTATCAGGTCATAATCCTGCGCCCCGTCATACTCAGGGCGCAATTGCAGCTTTTGCATCAATTGATTGTCCAATGCCATAAAATGACAGATGTAATTATTGCTCAATATTAAATCATAATTAAACTTTTCTTTAAGGTTTGGCTCGAAGTAATTTGTGGCTTCCCCATCACATTTGTCCTCGTCTGAATAAAGAAGCTGTGGGAAGCGTCCCTGCTCCCTCTCCCTTCGGACAGCCTCCGCCATCTCAAAGAGAGCATCGGGAGTCAGAAGGTCATCGTGATCCAAGAGTCCGACATAATCACCCTTGACATATTTTAACGCCTCGTTGGTATTTGCGGCAATTCCCGCATTTCGGGATAGCTTCATATATAAAATATTACCTGCTTGATACTCCCCAACGCTTATCACTCTATTCTCCGGACGCAAATCCTCTGAGCTGCAATCCCCTTTATGCTCCCGCTGCCCCTCCACAATGGCGCGCACACTGTCGTCCTCCGTGGCGTCCGCCAGAATCAGCTCCCAATAAGGATAGCTTTGCGCCTTCACGGATTCTATCAGCTCTATCAGATATTTGGGCACGGTGCGATATGTTGGAACCACGATACTGAAACGGATTCCCTCGTAAAGCCCCGCCGCTTGATTCTCCAAGACAGCCCTGTGCTGATGCTCGAGTGTCTCCTTGGAGGGCGCTTGGTAGACATAGGGAGGCTCCTTGCCTGCGGACAGTCGCTCTTTTATTGCATAACATGTGTTAGTAATTCCATTGCGCCGCAGATAATATACAGTTTTTCTCAAATTGGACAATCGAAACACTCCCACTGCCGGATCCCGTTCCTTTCTGAGCATCTTAAAATTTACATTATGATTTTACATAAGGAAGCAGCCAGTCCCCGTTCAATGACTGCTAATATCAATGTGTGGACTCGCTGCTTCCATAAAGTATTCTTCTTTTTTACACCGCTTTACAGCAATGCCTTGATATCCTCTGTCAGCTTGGCGTTTCTGGCGGCGGCGTCCTCAATGCTGTCACCCTTTACGCCGATGTAGAACTTAATCTTGGGCTCCGTGCCGGAGGGACGAGCGCAGCACCAGTTGTTGTCCGGCAGCTCAAAATACAGCACATTGGATTTGGGCAGCCCTGTCGCGGTCTTTTCCCCTGTCTCCATATCCAGAATCACGTCCTCCTGATAGTCGCGGAACTTCAACACCTTCAGATCTCCAAATGCCTTGGGCGGATTCTTGCGCAGCTTATCCATGATCTCGGCAATCTGCTTCGCGCCGTCGATTCCCTTCAGGGTGATGGTGTACTGGGTCTCCTTGAAATATCCATATTTCTCATACATCTCCAGCATCATATCCCAAAGGGTCTTGCCCTGCTTCTTGCAGAAGGAGGCAACCTCGCACAGGCACATCACAGCCACGATCGCATCCTTGTCCCTCGCATGGGTTCCCGCCAAGCAGCCATAGGACTCCTCCAAGCCAAACACATAGTTATTGCTGCCTGTCTGCTCAAACAGCTTGATCTGCTCTCCGATAAACTTAAATCCGGTCAGCACCTCGATCAGCTTCACGCCATAGCTTGCAGTGATGGGGAAGGTCATATTGGTGGTCACGATAGTGGTGATCATGGCGGGGTTCACGGGCATGGTTCCGGTGGCTTTCTTTTCCCGCAAAATATATTCAGCGATCAGCATACCTGACATATTGCCGGTAAATGCCACATACTCGCCGGTCTTGTTGTCCTTTGCATACACGCCCAGACGGTCTGCATCGGGGTCGGTCGCCAGCACGATATCTGCGTCCTTCTCCTTGGCGAGCTTAAGCGCATAGGTGAACGCCTTGGGGTCCTCCGGATTGGGGTATTCCAGTGTAGTGAAGTTCGGGTCGGGATTCTCCTGCTCGGGAACCACATACACATTCTTAAAGCCAAGCTCGGACAAAACACGCTGTACAGGCTTATTACCCGTGCCACAGAGAGGCGTGTACACGATCTTGATGTCATTTGCTACCTCGGCAATGATATCGGGGTGAATGATCTGTTTCTTCAGCTCTACCATGTACGCGTCGTCAATCTCCTTGCCGATCACCTGATAAAGCCCCGCCTTTACCGCCTCGTCCTTATCCATGGTCTTCAGGCTGTGATAGTCCTTGATATTCAGTACCTCGGTAATGATCTCTTTATCCTTGGGCGCCGTCACCTGCGCACCGTCCTCCCAGTATACCTTGTAGCCGTTGTACTCGGGGGGATTATGGCTTGCGGTCACCATGATGCCCGCGGTGCATCCCAGTGTGCGCAGTGCGAAGGAAAGCTCGGGAGTGGGTCTGAGGCTCTCGAAAATGTATGCCTTGATGCCGTTTGCAGCCAAACACAGCGCCGCCACGTTCGCAAACTCGGTGGACATACGGCGATTGTCATAGGAAATGGCAACCCCCTTGGACTGAGTGCCCTGCTTTAAGATAAAATTAGCCAAACCCTGTGTAGCCTTGCGGACAGTATAGATATTCATGCGATTCGTACCCGCGCCGATAATGCCGCGCATTCCTCCGGTGCCGAACTCGAGCTCTTTGTAGAAACGCTCCTCGATCTCCGCCGCGTTATCCTTGATACCCTCCAGCTCCTTCTTGGTGTCCTGATCAAAGTAATCGTCCTCCAACCAGAACTTGTAATCCTCCATGTAACCCATCTTTACTTCCTCCTTCTATTTCTGATTCTGAGTCAACAACCCCGCTGCAAGCATCGGGAATAAAAATATTGTACCATACTTTCCCAATTATGAAAAGGCATATTGTCTGACAAATTCTTTAGGTTTTATGAGTTTCGGATTGCAAATTTATTGAATCGTGTGGAGGGGGCGGTGGGAGAAGACAGGGAGTGTTTGGCGGACGGGCTGCGGTTGGGTGTTTTCTAATAGTGCGGGGAGGGGATTGCAACTTGCGGGTCGGCTCTAAGGTGCATCTATGCACCTAGAGCCTGAAATGCGCATCCGTGCGCATTTCACCCTAGGTTTCGGACGCACTATAAGAAAACGCTCCAACCTCCGCCAATGTCCGCCAAACACTCCCTGTCTTCTCCCACCTTGATGCCGATACAAAGCAGATATGAGAGGTTTGTAAAGCATTCTGTGACTGAAACGTTACTTTAGGTTGTCGTCTGTGGTCGGTTGACGTTGAGGGAAAAATCGCTTCGGTCTAGTGAGAAGTTGGGATTGTAGTAGGGATCGCCTGCTTCCAACACGTCCTTCCACTTCTCCCGAAACTGCGCTGACTCTTGGTTGTAGCGCTCCGCCCGCTCTCCGCTGTCGTCCAAGCCTCTGGATATGGATTCGTAATGGAACAACTCGGCAAAGGGCGTAAACACATTCAAAAGCCCTTTCTTCCGAAGCTTTAGGCAGAAATCCACATCGTTCAGCGAGACGGCAAACCCTTCCTCCAAGCCGTTCACCTCGTCATAAAGGCGTTTCTTGACCATCAGGCACGCCCCCGTCACGGCACTGACATTCTGGGCGTAACAAAGTCTTCCCATGTAACCGAGATTCTGTCTGGACTGCTTGTAATGACTATGCCCCGCCGTGCGGTGGGCTCCAAGCCCCAACACAACTCCCGCGTGCTGAATCGTGCGGTCCGCATAATAAAGCTTGGCGCCCACAGCGCCCACATCCTCGCGCTGGGCATACATCAAAAGCTCCTCGAGCCAATTGACCGTGATCACCTCTGTGTCGTTATTTAGAAGCAAAATATATTCTCCGTCCGCATACTGCACCCCGAGATTATTGATTGCGGAATAGTTAAATCCTCCTTTAAACGTGACAAGCTTGATATTACCCTGCTGCTGCATGACCGCCCCGTCCCTGTGATAGGCACCATCGAGAAGCTCCCCGTAATAGTCAAGTATCTCCTGTGTCTCACTGTTATTCTCCACGATGATAATCTCATAATTGTCATAGGTTGACTTCTCCCGAATAGAGCTCACACAGCGGCGCAAATCCTCCACATGGTCCTTGTTGGCGATGACAATGCTGATCTTGGGCGTCCCCTTGATCTCATAACGGATTCGGAAGATCGTCTCAAAAGCTCTGGTGCTGCTGATATGAAAATGCTCATAGCCGTGATTGCGCAGATGCTCCGCCACGGCACCCTTGGCGGCGGCAATGGCGTAGGGCTTGGCGTCAATCCCCGAAGCCACGCTGCCGGAGTGACTCCGCCAATAATACATAAGCTTCGGCACATGAACGATCTTCGTCGCATTGTCTGTCAGGCGCAAAATCATATCGTGATCCTGACTCCCGTCAAATTTCGTGCGGAAAAGCTCATTTCCGTCCAGCAGTTTTCTGGCGAACACGCTAAAATGACAGATGTAATTATTTGCCCGAAGATTGTCGGGAGCATAGTCCGGCTTAAAATGCATGGTAAGCATTCTGTTGATATTGCTCCCCTGAAAGGTGGTCTCGTCGCAGTAGAGATAGTCCGCCCCTTGCTCGTTGATCGCCTTCACATACTCATAGAGCACGGACGGGTGCAGGATATCGTCCTGATCATACAGACCGATATATTCCCCTGTGGCAAGCTCCAGACAGGCATTAGTATTGCCGGCGATACCGAGATTCTTCTCCAGCTTCTTGTATACAATGCGCCCCCCTGCCTTGGCAGCATATTCTCTGCAAAGCTCACCGATATAGGCGTGCTCCGCATCTGAGCCGTCCGCCAGACAAAGCTCCCAATTCTGATAGGTCTGGTTCATCACCGAGTCCAGCATCTCGATCTGGTATTCCCGCTTGTTATTCCAAAGCGGCACAAGAATGCTGATCTTCACCATGCGGGGGAAAACGCTCTCCCGCTCCGCCCGCGCCCGCTCCTCGTCCGGAAAGCTCTCCGTGCCATAGCTGCTCATGACCGCCCGCTCGCGTTTCTTATAGTCAAGCTTGCGGAACACTCCCCTGACGCCGCCGCAGTTCTTCACCCGATCAATCTGCCTGATCGCCCAATGCATCAGATTCCGCAAGGGCTTACTGAGCTTCCAGAGCGGGTTATTCTTGATGCGGTTCAGCTTCCAATTCAGCTCCTCGTTGGCAGACTCCAAATCCGCAACGCGGGAAGCAAGCTCCGCACACTTCAAATGCTCCCTCTCGTACTCCTCCCACCATGTCGGATTTGCCTTGGCGCTTTCCGCAATATTTTCTATGATATTTTTGGCATTTCCGGTACTTTTGGTATTTTCCTCTGCACTACCCATTCAAATGACCATACCTTTCCGCTTTCATAACAGTCCCGCTTTTACACATTTATCCTTCGGTTGCTCCAATTCGCAATCGCATGATTGTTCACACGATTCCTCGCCACGGCGCCCACCTGATACACTCCCTTAGGCAGAACCCCTTCCTTAAGCTCCACCATATACCCGCACAGCCCCACATTGGTCTGGTCAGGCATATTTTCTACCAGATCAGGACGGTACTGTCCGAGACAAACGGTTACATAGTATTTTGGCATGTCCGTCTCTTGTTTCAAGACCAGAAATTTATCATAACATGCGTTATTATCTCCCAATACCACGCTCCACCCCGTAAGGCAGAGGCTTCTCCCATTCTCTCCGCCCGCCAGCGCGGACTCCACCCGCACCAACAGACAGGCGTCCTGCCATGCTTTCAGCCTCTGCTCCTCCCGAGACCCCGCCTCGATCTCCTCCAGATTCTCTACTTTCTTAATCTCCTGCACCCGATTCCCCGCAGTCTCATACAGGGGGCGAATCCGCGTGTCTAACCCGTCCCGATTCAGATAAACAGAATAGTAAGGATCCTTTCCCTCAAGCTCCGGGTGACGCTCATATAATTTCTTTCGCTCTGCCAAAAGCCTTCCCAACTTTTCAGGAGCCTCATCATCTCCCCTGCTGTACGACTCGTCATGAAAAGCATAATAGTCACACTCGCACACATTCTCATAACCCAGTTCATAGAGCCGAAAACATAAATCTACATCATTAAACGCCACCGCAAGCTCCTCCGCAAAGCCTCCCGCCTCGCAGAGCTTCTCCCGCTCCACCATCAGACATGCCGCCGTCACAGCCAGCACATTATGCCTCCCCTTATTGCGATGAAAATAATAATCCTGTCCATCCCTGCAAAACTGCAGCTTATGCACCGGTCCCATCGGGAGATTGGTGATGCCCGCATGTTGAATCTGCCCTATCCCCCCATCAGGATACAAAAGCTTCAATCCCACTGCACCCACATACGGTCTGGCTGCCAGCCCCGCCATCGCCCGAAGGCACCCCTGCTCCACAAGCTCCACGTCGTCATTTAAGAATAACAACTGTTCTCCTTTGGCTTTTTCCGCCCCGATATTGCACATTCTTGAGAAATTAAACTCCATGGGCTCATAGTGATAAACCACTCGCTCCAATCCCTCGAGTCCGCCTCGTCTGATCTCCTCCAAACACGCCGTTACTTTCTCCTTCTCCTCACGACCTGAGCCGTTGTCCACCACGATCACCTCGTAGCACAGCCCGTCCGCCGCCTTGGGGATGCTGCGAATACAGGTCGCCAGCAAATCAGGATTATCCTTGGAGGGGATTATGACAGACAGCAGAGTGTCGCACGTCCTTCGACCCTCCAACTCATTCGTGTATTGCCCACTTGCATTCCTGCCCTCTACGTCTTCCGCGTACTGCATCCACGTCTCCCTGCTCTCCGCGTTCTCTCCGTGGAACAGAATCCTCGGGACATGACCGATATGCCTTCTCCCCTGTCCCTTCTCATAGCCTCCTGCCAATTCCACAGCCCGACGCACAAGCCTCTGGCTCTCCTCCCGACAGCGCAGGAAATCCTCCTCGGAGACCACTGTTCCCCGAAGGCTCTGCTCCTCCTGCTCCATAGCGGCAAAGCGCTCCGCCAGTCCCTCACCGCACTCGTCTAACCAAGCCCTTCTAACCGCCACCAAGCCGCCGAGATAGAACCTGTCATCGAACAAATCCGGCGACCAATCCGGTTTAAAATACGGGGCAGTCCGATCCCCGTCCAAAATATCCTCATCTCCATAGAGCATCAGCGTCTCCGGACAGCGCGCAAACCAATCCGCAATCCAGCCCCTCGCCCTGACATTCTCCACACCTCTGGGATTGCAGAGCACCACAAACCACGCCTTGTCCGATTCCGCAGTCTGTCCCCATGATTCCGCAATCCACCCCTGTGGTTTCGCAGCCTGTCCCCATGATTCCGCGACCCACCCCTGTGATTCCGTGGTCTGTCCATGTGACTCCACAGTCCGCCCTTGCGCCCCTGCGGAAACCTCAGCCCCATTCTCAAGCTCCTCGACCCATTTCTGATAGGACACGAGACGCTGCGCCAGTTCCTCTTGATAACGCTCGTTATTTACTTTGTATGCGAACTCCTTGACAACCCTTTTCAGTCCCATGCCATACCTCTTTAAAAAAGCTTCTTTACCGCTCCCGCCATGTCCTGCGCCATAGCAAGCGGCAGGCGCACGATCTCCATTCGCAGATACAGGGTGTTCTCCGCCCGCCTCTCCAAAAATGTTAAATCCAGATTTATATTAGGGTCTGTGGTGGGAAATACAATGTCCGGCTGATAATTCTCAGCTCCCTGCTCCACAGGCTTTATTACCCTGCCATTTGCGAGCAGCAGCTTCCGCTTTTCCAAGGGCACGCGCTCCCCATTGAACGTCACCTCCAACAGCTTCACCATACAGCTGTCAAACGAGGGGTCAACGCGCAGCACATGCACATTGCCGTCCACCGCCAGCTCCAATTCGATCAGCTGCTCCCCGCGGTAAGCGTCCTTCACAAAATAAGACTCCTCCTCCTTAAATCCCTCTCCCCTGTCCTCATAGATCTGGACGCGGTTCACTGTCTCCGAGTCCTGATAGTGCTCTATCCATTTCTGGGGCGTCATGCAGCGATGCCCGATCAGATCCCGAAGCTGTGCCATGGACAGCCTGCTGCCGGTGACAAACCTCTGAAAATCCATCTCCTGCTCCCGAAAATACTCCGCATCAGACTCCGTGATTTCAAGCTCTCCCAGTATTAAATCAAGATTTAACCTGTTTCTTTTCTCATCCTCCAATAGATAACAGTAGATTGCCCGAAACGCCAGCTCCTTGGTATCTATCGGCTTCCCAAAGGTCCACTCGTAATCAATCAGCGTCCATGTATCCCCGTTTACCAATATATTGGAAAAGATCAGATCAAAATCCGCAACCTCGAAGCTGCTGTTGTACCCGATCCGCTCCACATACTCCCGAAAATACTTATGGAACCCTTCCTGATCATCTTCCTCCAAGCACCGATCCATATACTGGGACAGGGGCACTCCCTCCACGAAGTCAAACTCCGCGTACAGCTCCTCCCCATCGTCCACCAAGGTACAGCGGTTGATCTCCAATCTGCCGCCCTCGTACTTCTTCAAGAGATTCTCATAGGCGAGTGCCATCCCGCGCACATGCTCCTTTGCCGCCTCCGTCAAGGGGTATTTGCGCACATATGCCTTCCCCTTCATACCCTTGCCGATCTCCGTGCGAATCTCATATTCCGCCGCCCGATCATTAGAATATTTCACATATTTTGTCTCAAACCCACCCCCGATGACCGCCAAATACGAATTGGCGAACACCGGAAAAAGATCGTCCTCCAAAACCCCGTTAAACGCCGCGCTTTCCGAGAACAAAAGCATTCTGTCCCTGTCAAAATTCCTCAGGTTGTTGGTGAGCTCCCCCTTGCCCGGCTGATACACGTCACTGTAAAGCGTGGTCATAAACTTATAGTCCGGATACGGGTAATAAAAATGATACTCCTCCGCGCCGCATCTGGCGAAAATTCGCTCCAACCCTTTGCGGCTAAATGTCCTGACGCCGCCTCCGTCCTCATAATTCTCAATCCCCGAGAAATAAGTCCCCAGATGGTCCTCCTTGCAGCCTGCAAAATACTTCATTCCATACTTATTCTCAATGGCGATAATGATCCGACCGCCCCGTCCCAGATGCGCCTGCAGGATTCGCAGGAACTCCGAATAGGGTGCCTTGCCGCCAATATATCCCTTGCCGTACTCAAAAACCCCGATCAGACAGATATAATCATAATCCGTGGGAAGCTCCGGCTCGATATCCTTGAAATTCCCCACATGAATCGTCACATTCTCACATTCGCTGTTGCGATAGGCATTGATCAGACTCCTCTTTCTGGACAGATCCACACAGGTGACGCTCCCCGCCTTCCTCGCGAGAGCTCCCGTGATCGCGCCGCATCCGCTGCCTACCTCAAGCACCTTGGCGTCCTTCTCCATGGGAATCCACTCCACGATATTCTCCCGAAGCGTTGATAGATGATAGAGAATAGGCCAGCTCTTCCTCTCCTCGATCACGCGGGCGTACTCCACCTTGGACATATCCCGCACAATCCGTAGGAGTTCGTCCTCCACCTCGCCGTCGCAATAGAGATCCTCCCCCGAATACTTGCCATAATCCAAGAGCACCTTGCCAATCTGCTCATTTTTCAGCTCTTTTTTGCTCTCTGCATTTGCCTCTGTCTTTGTTTCCGCCTTGCTCTCCATGGAATTCTCCGCCATACGCCCCTCATTCCGCCGCAGCCCGCGGCTCAGCATCCTTTACTCTCACCGTGGAATCCATATCATAATAGCCGACTGTATTCTTATCCGACACCACCGTGATATTCAACACATCATACAATCTGTGATACACCTCAAAGGTATCCCCGCGATACCCCGTCACTCCCAAGGACAACAGATACTCTCCCCCCTGAAGGCTCATCTTCTGTGTAAAGGTCACGTCCTTCACCTCGCCGGAGCCGACCGAGTCCAGAAAAGCCTTCTCAATCATGGAATTCGTCCCCGTAAGCTCCGTCCCCTGCACATTTTTCACGGAAAAAGCAAAAATCGGTGCGGGCAGCGCGTCGTGAAACCTCACCCGCATATGCACGGTAAACTCTGTTCCCTTGATGACCGCCGTGGTGCGCACGTCCCGATCGTCCGTGAGATAATACTCCATGATCTCCGCCTGCATTGTGCCATATTCCAAAGGCTGCGGCTCCTCCGACAAATCCTCCTGCCCGCTCTCCTCGGGAATCTCATACTGCCCCACCAGCACGCGCTTGTAAGCGTCGATCATCTCCTTGGGACCGCCCTCTCCCAAGAGATTTCCCTTGTTTAACAGGAACACCCTGTCACAATATTTGCTGATGCTGCTCAGATCATGGCTCACGAACACGATGGTCTTGCCCATATCCTTGAATTCCTCGAATTTATGATAGCACTTTGCCTGAAAAAATACATCTCCCACGGAAAGCGCCTCGTCAACTATGAGAATCTCCGGCTCGATATTGATCGCCACCGCAAAAGCCAGCCGCACAAACATACCGCTGGAATAGGTCTTCACAGGCTGATACACATAATCCCCGATATCGGCAAATTCCAGAATCGCAGGCAGCTTCTCATCAATCTCCTTCTCGGAAAATCCCATCATCGTGCCGTTCAGATACACATTTTCAATGCCGTTGTACTCTTGGTTAAACCCTGCCCCAAGCTCCAACAGCGCGGAGATGCGCCCGTCCACCGTCACCTCTCCCTCCGTGGGATTCAACACTCCGGTGATGATCTTTAATATCGTGGACTTGCCCGAGCCGTTCGTTCCGATGATCCCCACCGTCTCGCCGCGATAAATATCCATGCTGACGCCATTTAGGGCAAAATAGAGCTTATGCGCCTTCTTTTGCCCAAGCCCAAGGGCTTCCTTCACCCGATCCTGCGGTCTCTCGTACAGCTTATAAATCTTTCGGACATTCTTCACCGAGATTGCCACCTCGCGCGCCTCCGTTTTGGCGTCCGTCCCAACATTTACATCGTTTTCCGTTTCCATTTCCAATTCTGTTTCCATTTCCGTTTCTTTTCCTGCTTCTATTTCCGATTTCTTTTCCTGCCGCGAATGTATTGACTACTGCTCTGCACATATAACCTTGTCCTTGTCATACCACGCCGCCAACGCCCGATTGGACTCATCACCCGAGTCATCAGACAGATCACCCATACAGAGAAACCACGGCCGCCAATGATAAGGGGTCAGCCTCACAATATCGCCCTCACCCTTCAAGAGCTCCACCCGCTCCAAATACTCCTGATAGAAATTATAAGCCTCACCTGTATGAATGTAATAATACGCCCCATAGGAGGAGAAGCTCCCCGCCTGATTCGGCTCGGTCACAAACACCAAAAGCGCCGCGCCAAGAATCAGCGGATAAGACCACCAACGCCACAGCCTAACCTCGCCTGTGCTCTCCCCTTGTCTGCCCTCATTTGCGCTCTCCCTTCGCCTGCACAGCCAGCCGCACCAGTACACCACATTCAATATCAACAAAAGCTCCCAAGTCAGCTTCACCGCATTTAATGTACGGCTCAGCCCCTCATGTCCCAGTGAATAGAGGCTTGGGGTGAACCCCGTCGCATATAGACACACAGACCACAGGCTCACCGCCGCAGGATACGGAAAAGCAAATCGCGTCCGCTTCACCATATGCCAAATAAGCGGCAGCATCAACAGCAGGAATACAATCGTCATCAATCCCGTAAACTCCCAAGCGTGCTTTGCGCCCTCCACAAAGGAACACAGCACCGCCTGAATCGGTGGCTTTCCCCAACCGATATAGCTCTGGGCGCGCTTGTCATTGCCGGGAGCTGTCACATTCATGTAGAATCCCCCCGCATATATTAACAGCATGGGAATCAGCCAAAGAGTCCGCCGCCTGCGCAGGAGAATACCGATCCCTACGACCGTCAGCAATACCAAAAGCACCTGCAGCGCCGTGACAAAATTGCTTCCCGCGACGAACAACGCCAGCACCGAGCCTAAAACAGCCCAAATCAGGCAGGTTCCAAGACCCGTCCCGCCCTCCCCGCGCTCTGAGCATACAAGCTTTACCGCCACCGCCACAAGCAGCAGCCCGAGGGAGTGCATTCCCACATAATGAACACCGCCGTTATACCAATAAAAGCCCTCCTGCGCCGTGTAGATCAACAGAATCGTCATCGCCGCGCTGACCGCAGAGAGCCCCACCGTATGCGCCATGTCCGCCCGCAGCACCTCCCGCAGCAGCGTCCCCGTAAACACGCACACAGCCAACGCCATCAACAGAATCAGGAAAATGGGCCCAAAACGATAATATTCCTCACCCCAGATCCCCGGCGTCAGCACCATAAAGAAAATAGAGCCATACGTCCCCTGCCAAGCATACCAAGACGTCCTGATACACTCCCATGTGCCCTTGAGCGCATTCATAAGAGTCGGCGCCTCCGACATTGCAGCCTTGGCAAACCTCCCATAATTGTAATCATCATACCATGGCACGGAATATGCCGCCAGCCTGATCAGCGGATACAACAGCAACGCCAAAAGCGCCACAGCCCCTGCCGCATACCATTCCGCCGTCGGCCGCCATCCGAATATTTTCTTAAACTTATCCTTCATAACTATCCTTCATGCTTATACCCCTGCATATCACAGGCTTATGCCGCGAGCATATACCCGTCACAGCACATCTGCAAAATGCACCTTCAGTCTCTTGAAAATCAGCGCACCCATACCAAAAAGCACCACCGTCACAATCCAAAAATACATCGTTGAGAAAAAGTCCTCGTAAAACCATTGTCTCTCATAAATCGCGCTCCGATACCCGTTCACGATATAAACCAACGGATTCAGCTTCAATACACTGACCCATTTGCTGTTTGTCAGCGTGTCAATATCCCACAGAATCGGGGTCGCCCACATGCCAATCTGCAGCGCGATACTGATGATCTGGGATAAATCCCTGAAAAACACCACCACCGCGCAGGTGGTATAGCAGAGAGCCAACACAAAGATAAACAGGCACGCGCTGTAATACAGAAGCTGTATGGTATAGACACTGGGGTAATATCCGTAAATCGCTGCAACCACCAACAGCACCAACACGAAAAAGGCATGGATAAACGTGGCGGCAATGATCTTGATAATCGGCAGTATACTAATCTTAAATACCACCTTTTTCACCAGATAATCATACTCCCGCAGCGCGTTCGTGCCATTGTTCAACGCCTCGTTAAAATAAAACCAAGGCACCAGCCCCGCCGTCAGGAACAATACGAAGGGGACGTCCGCACTGGTTCGGCTCGCATTGCCGCCCATGATGATGTCAAACACCACATAGTACATGCCCACCGTCACCACAGGCTGAGCCATCGCCCAAAACGCCCCCAGATAGGAGCCCGCATAACGCTTCTTAAAGTCATTCTTGGCGAGCTTCCAAATCAGATGCCTGCTCTGCCACAGCTCCACCGGAAGCACCGTGAATTTGTCATACCATTTAATAAAAATAAAACAAGAAGCGAGAATCACCGCAACCGATATCGCCTTCTTGACAAGCTCCTCCTGCGGGTCCGCTCCCGGGTTATCATGCACGAGAATGACCACTGCCAGCAGAGCCGCCAGAAGCAGGAAGATGCTGATTCCGCCCTTTTTGCTGATCTTCATACCGTCCGGTTCCTCACTTACTCTCCATATACTCCTTCAATCCGCCCCACTTAGTATCCTTCTCGGACATGATCAGCTCCATATCAGGAGCGATCGGCCAGTCAATCCCTATGGTAGGGTCATTATAGCTGATGCCGCCCTCGTCGCCGGGGTGGTAGAAATCCGAGCATTTATAACAAAACTCTGCATAATCGGATAACACTAAGAATCCGTGTGCAAAATTCTTAGGAACAAAGAACTGCTTCTTGTTCTCCTCAGACAGAATCACGCCAAACCACTTACCGAAGGTCCTTGACCCCTCCCGCAGATCTACGGCAACGTCAAAGACCTCTCCGCGGATGACGCGCACCAGCTTGTCCTGAGGAAATTCCTTCTGGAAATGAAGTCCTCGAAGCACCCCCCGCTTGGACGCCGACTGGTTATCCTGCACAAAAACCTCGGGAATCCCTGCCGCCTTGTAGTCCTCGTACTGATAGGTCTCCATAAAATATCCTCTGGCGTCCCCAAACACGGTAGGCGTGATAATTTTTAACCCTTCGATCTCACATGTCTCTACAATGATCTGTCCCATTTCTTTGCTCCTTTTACCCTTATCTTATTCGCATTTTTATACCCTATTCATACATGACATTCATGTCAACATTGCCCTCTATTCCGTCGATCCTGCCCTTGGAGCTGTACTGCCACATACGATAATATCCCTGATACAAGGGAATACTGCGATACTCCGCCAGCCATATGTAATAATTTTCCAGCTTCTCAGTGTGCAGATTATGATTGTACCAGTTGCGGCTGGCATACACACCCGCCTGATACCCCGCGTTCTCTATGGTCCGGCAGAACGCCTCGCAGACCTGAGTCCTCGTGTCTGCGTCCAGAGCGTCCGCCCTGCCGTTTCCGCCCGCTCCCTCGGTGTCAATGAAGATCGGATAGGTGATATTATACTCTCGCACCCATGTGAGCACCGCGGAAGCCTCCTCCACAGCCTCAACTTCATTGACCGCCTGTGTGAAGAAATAGATTCCCACCGGCACTCCCGCGGCCGCTGTCCCCTTCATGTTCGCATCAAAATAAATATCCTGAACCAGACTTCCCGTGACAGAGCCGCGATATCCCGCGCGGACAATCGCGAACTCCACGCCCGCGTTCTTCGCCCTGTCCCAGTCAATCTCCCCGTTCCACTTAGACACGTCGATCCCCGCCTTGGTGCGTCCGGTGAATGCCTTAAGCTCCGTCAGCTCAGACTTGTCCGCATCCGAGAGAGCCTCGCGCACGCCGCTGTCCTCCGCCTGCGCGTCAATCTCGTCCTCCGTCTTGATCAACAGCGATATATCGTCGATGGCGACATATTCCACCTTGTCCTTCACCTTCACCCGGGTCTGGCTGGCAGGCACCTTGTAGCCGCTGATTGCCGCCAATTGCACCAAGTATTCTCCCGCCTCCAGATCTGCGATATAGATAATGCCATCCTTGTCCAAATCCTTGTAAGAGCCGTCCCCGTCAGAGGGCGTGTCCGACGCGCCCCCGCCCTCCTTGGCTTTCTGCAGCTCCACATAGAAGCTCTCGCCCTGCACGGGAACGCCATCGCTGTTGACCACCTGAATGCGCAGATCCTTCTCCACCGAGGTCACCACCAAGGAGAGCCTGTTCGTCATATCCTTCGCCGACTCAAGCACGGGATTAATCTCCGGGTCAAAGAAGCTTTCATCATATTCAAATGCCTTCAGGTCATTGCCAATCTGTCCATTGATCACGGCACTTCCGCCCTGATTCCCGCCCTGCTCCTCGCTCTGACTATTCTCCCCGCTCTGGGGTACTCGATTGTTCTCGCTGTGAGACCTGCTGTCCTGATTGGTGAAAAGCACCGCCAGCGTCACCACGAGAATCGCCGCCAGACTGGATAGAATGGCTGTTCTTCGCAATTTAGAGTCCATTTGCTACCTCTGTCAAATACTTGCCATAATTGGTTTTCATTAAAGGCTCCGCCAACGCGAGAAGCTGTTCCTTGTCAATAAAGCCTCTCTTGTAGGCAATCTCCTCGATACAGGAAATATAAAGCCCCTGCCGCTTCTGGAAGGCTGCGACAAAATCCGCCGCATCCAAAAGAGCGTCGTGATTACCCGTGTCAAGCCATGCGAATCCGCGTCCCAGCTTCTCCACCATCAGCGTCCCTCTCCGCAGATATTCGTTGTTGACACTGGTTATCTCTATCTCCCCTCTTGCTGAGGGCTTCACGTTCCTCGCGATCTCCACCACGTCATTGTCATAGAAATACAGCCCCGGCACCGCGTAATTCGACTTAGGGTTCGCAGGCTTCTCCTCGATGGAGAGCGCCCTCCCGCTCTCGTCAAACTCCACCACGCCATACTCTCTCGGGTCTCTCACATAATAACCGAAAATCGTCGCGCCCTTCTCTCTGGCAGCCGCCTCCGCCAACACTCTGGAAAAACTCTGCCCATAGAAAATATTGTCCCCGAGCACCAAAGCGACCCTGTCATCTCCGATAAAGTCCGCACCTACGATAAAGGCGTCCGCAAGTCCTCTGGGACTCTCCTGCACCGCGTAGGAGAACTCCATTCCAAGCTGATGCCCGTCCCCCAAAAGCTCCTCGAACACTGGCAGATCCCTCGGGGTGGAGATAATCAACACCTCGCGGATACTCGCAAGCATCAGGGTTGAGAGCGGATAATAGATCATAGGCTTGTCATACACCGGCATGATTTGCTTGGAAATCGCCTTTGTCAGGGGGTAAAGCCTTGTCCCCGAGCCTCCCGCCAAAATAATACCTTTCATCACTTTTCCTCCAAATTTCTTAGCTTATCGATTGCCATACATCTCGGCATAATATTTCTGATAATCGCCGCTTGTCACGTTCTTCATCCATTCCTCATGCTCAAAGAACCAAGCAATCGTCCTCCTGATTCCCTCCTTGAACATCGTCTCCGGCTCCCAGCCAATCTCTTTCTTGATCTTGTCCGGCGCGATGGCATATCTTCGGTCATGCCCCTTGCGGTCCTCCACGTAGGTGATCAGCTTCTCGTTCACCAAAGCCTTGCGCGGGTCACCCTCGGGAAGCATCTCCTGTAAGGTGTCCAAAATAATATGCAGAATCTCAATATTTTGCTTCTCGTTATGCCCGCCGATATTATAGGTCTCAAACAGCCGTCCCTGCTCCTGCACCATGTCGATCGCCTTGGCATGATCCTCCACGTACAACCAGTCCCTTACATTCTTGCCGTCGCCGTATACAGGAAGGCTCTTGCCCTGCAGCGCATTGTTGATCATCAGCGGAATGAATTTCTCAGGGAACTGGTAAGGTCCGTAATTGTTGGAGCAGTTCGTGATATTTGCCGGAAACTTATAAGTGTCCATATACGCCTTCACCAGCATGTCCGAGCTCGCCTTGCTTGCGGAATAGGGACTGTGGGGGTCATAGGGCGTGGTCTCATAGAAAAATGCCGTCTCATCCTCCGGCAGACTCCCATACACCTCGTCCGTGGACACGTGCAGGAACTTTTTGCCCTCCTTAAAGCTCCCGTCAGGCAGCTCCCACGCCGCCTTTGCACAGTTGAGCATCACCGCCGTGCCCAAGACGTTGGTCTTGACGAATATCTCCGGTGCGACGATACTCCTGTCCACATGGCTCTCCGCCGCAAAATGCACCACCCTGTCGATATCGTTCTCTGCAAAAATCCGCCCGATCGCCTCCTTGTCACAGATATCCGCCTTCACGAACGTGTAATTACCGCGGTTCTCCACATCCTTAAGATTCTCCAGATTCCCCGCATAGGTGAGTGCGTCCACATTGATAATGCGAATCTCCTCGCCGTATTTGCGGAACATGTAATGAATGTAATTAGATCCGATAAAACCGGCGCCTCCGGTCACAAGATAGGTTCTCATATTCTTCTCCTTTATCCTCAATTATCTTTTCCCTTAATATCGGAATTTCCTTTATATCGAATTTTATTAATATTATATCAGAATTTCCATTTATCTCAAATTATGACTCAAGTGTCATTTTCCAGCGCATAATAGCGTCTGACCAACGCCTGCGCCGCGATATAGAGCAATCCCTTGTCATTGCCTGACCACTTTCTCGGGTGCTCGCACACATCATACACCACGACAACCCGCCGCTTGTCCGCAAGCTCCATCTTTACGACCAAGATTCCCTGCGTCCCCTGCTTTTCAAGCAGCTTGTAGAACTCGGGAGACGTCTCTAAGATAGAGAGAATCCCGTTTCTGGCATAGATGCCGTTCTCATCAAATGCCTCCGCCAGCTTCGGGCTCTCCAAAACGGACATCTCCTCCGCAAAGCCCTCACATTTTCCTGCGGCATACACTCTCTCATACCTCTCTCCCTCAAAAATCCCCATGCGGCTGATATCATAGCTTGAGAGAAGGTTTCTCACGCTCTCGTCAAAGCTCTCCCGATTATCCTCTCCTGCATTTCCCAGAATATCCACAACCGCCCGACAAGATTTAGAATAGATATCCAAGCCCTTCCCCGTAGAGCTCTTGCCCGAGGTGTCCTCCATATGATAATCCTTGTGAAGCTCCGCATTATATAGAATAAAACGATTCTTCCCCTTCGCCTTGGCAAGATACAGGCATTTATCAGCAATCTTGAACAGCTCACCGTAATTTGCCGCGTCCTTCGGATAAGAGGCAATCCCTATGGAGGTCGTCACGTCCATATTCCCAAGCAGCTCCGCACATGACCAGCTAATATGCTTTCTGATGGTCTTAAGCATCATGATCAGCTCATCCGATGTCTGCACCTTATCGGTGACAATCAGAAATTCGTCCCCGCCAAACCTTCCCACAAAGCCTCTGGCGGCAAGGACGCTTTTGATCGTGCCCGCTACCTTGGCAATGACCTGATCTCCCACCAGATGTCCGAAGGTATCATTGATATTCTTAAAATCGTCTATATCCGTAACGCACAGGAAGATCGTCTTGCCGTTGCTCCCCGCCATGAGATCCGCCGCCAGCTCGTTGATGGCGCGCTTATTGTATACGCCTGTCGCACCGTCAAAGGCATGACGGCTCATATAATACTTCTCCTCCAAGTCCACCTTGCCCAAGACCGTGACCACCGCCACCATCATCTGCTTGGACTTATCCTCATAGGCAATACCGCCCTTCAGATTCAGGTATCCGCCCTCGAAGCCGAACAGTCTGCCGTCCATATCCACATCCATCTTCTCGACATGGTGACTTAAGCACTCCTGCAGGGTCTCAAGCTCCGCCTTCTGCTTGTCGTCAAACTCCCCGCTCTCCAGAACCCTCTCCTGCAGCTTCTCCATGGTGTCATAGAAGCGGACATTTCCCCTGTCATTGACATATTCAAAGATCGTGATCGTCCCCTCGTCATATCGGTATTCAAAATACATCTTATCGCTGAGGGACATCAGCTTTCTATACTTGCCAATCTTCGAATGGTCTGAGTCGAATTTGTAATAAACACGCACGACATCCATCAGCTCCACATCTATGTATGCCTCGCCGTCCACCACCCTTCCGTTCAGGAACAGCAGCGCATACATATAGCGATAGCTTCCATTTTCACACAGCATTCTAAAGATCACGCGCTGCGTCCCTTCATTCAGCCTGCTAAGCGCGTCCCTGACACCGTCCGCATCCTCCGGATGTGCCAGCGCCGTCAGGGGCAGGGTAGAATACTTCCCCACATAGCTGTAACAGGACTCATCCGCGTCCACGATCGTATAATTGCTCCGCAAAGTCATTTTTCCCCGATAAATCGTGGGATGGCTGTCTTCCTCCAAAAAATACCCTGTAATATTCACCGACTTGCTCCTATTCCGCTCCTGTTGTTCAGACAGGGCGCTTTAATATCCTAAGTAAGAGAGATTCATATCCACATTTCCGCTGATACCGCTGACCCGCCCTGTGGATTTGTACTGCCACATATCATATCGCCCCTCGTATGTGGGTGCGGCGGCATATTGTGCGAGCCAGATCTTGTACGCGCTAAGCTGTCCCGGGTCTATCATTGTCTGCAGCCAAGTCTTATTGGCGTAGATCCCCGCGTTATAGCCGCCGGAGCGTATCGTTGCGCAAAAAGCCTTACACACGGCAGTTCTGGTTGTCTTATCCAAGCCGTCCGCGCGCCCCTTATTACCCGCCGC
The DNA here is from genome assembly GCA_023663505.1 of Muribaculum sp. Classification (GTDB taxonomy): domain Bacteria; phylum Bacillota; class Clostridia; order Lachnospirales; family Lachnospiraceae; genus Acetatifactor. The sequence continues at coordinate 8,825 of JAMPHH010000019.1, read as the reverse complement.
GCCGCTGTACTCCACATCCAAGAAGACGGGATATGAGATATTGTAGCCCTTGACCACGTCCAACACGAAGGAAGCCTCCTCTACCGCCTCCACCTCGTCTATCGCCTGACTGAAAAAGTAAACGCCCACCTTTAGTCCCGCCGATGTAGCGCCCTTGATATTCTGTTCAAACCTCGGGTCAATGATAAGAGACCCCTGCGTATAGCCGCGATATCCGCAGCGGATGATCACATAAGAGACGCCCGAGTTCTTCACCGCCGCCCAGTCAATCGTGCCGTTATGCTTGGACACGTCGATTCCCATGGTTCCTGAACCGGTGATCAGAGCTCCGTCGCTGCCAAAATTGTACTTTGCCCCTTGGATGACCTGCTCACCTGTCACCTTTTTACCTGTCTTGTCAAAAAAATACACCCTTCCGTCTATGGTCTGCCAGCCCGTGTACTTCGTCTCGCCCCGCTTGAAGTAATTCACCCCGTCCCTGTAATAATCGGCGTATACCGCCTCTCTGTAAGAATCATTCTCATGCACATAGAGCTGATTCCCATTGTTATCCTTAAGCTTAGTCTCCGTGTCATCCTTGGGATGCAGCTTCACGGTCACGGCACATGTTTCCGAAAGAGTGCTGCCGCCGTCCTCCGCAGACACCGTGATCTTCGCTGTCCCGGACTTCACCCCGGTGATGATGACGGATGTGCCATCCACCTTTACCTTCGCAACCGCTGTATCAGAGGACTCGGCGTCTATATCCCCGTCGAACCCATCCCCCAAATTCACCTTGATAGTCACGTCAGAGCCTGCATACACCGTCACTGCCGTCTTGCTCAGGCTGATATCCCCCGCCTCTGTCACCTTCACCTCGATCGAGGCGGCAGGCACCTCCCGCAAGGGATTGCTCTTATAGTTCGCCCACGCGGTCAGGGTGGCGCTTCCGACGCCTTTTCCGGTGATGGTGATCTTGCCCTGCTTGCTGATCACCGCAGTCGCCACACTGTTATCGTCACTCTCCACATTATACTCTAATTCCCTGCTGCTATCAAAGCCCTTTACCGTGACCTGCACGGTCTCCGTTCCCTTCTCCTTAAGCGTCACCGACTTGTAATCCACGGAAATCCCCGGTTCGGAAGCCGTCTCGCCCGTGGATGGCTGTGTAGTGGACGGTTCCGTGCTTGGCTGTGTACTTGGCTGTGTGGAGGGCTGCGTGCTCGGCTGTGTCCCCGCTTCGGAGCTTGATCCCGTGCCTGATTCAGAGCTCGACCCTGTGCTTGATTCTGCACTCGACGCCGCCGACGGGTCTGTCACCTTCACCTCGCATTTCGCCGTGTACTCCACTTCCTTTTGTCCCTCTGTCACTCTCACCGTACAGGTGATGGTGGCTTTGCCCGCTGCTATGGCAGTCACAACGCCGTCCGAATCCACCTCCGCCACGGAAGTATTGCTGCTTTTCCATTCGACGGACAGCACATCTCCATCTTCAAAGGAATGCTCAGGCGTCAGGCGCAAGTCCCCCTCGCCCACGACCATATCCTCTGCGGTTCGATTGAGCGTCAATTCCTTTGCCGCGCGCAGGAAAGTACCGCTCTTGGTCAGCGTCAGGGGATCCGTTATACTGCCCTTTGCCACCTCGATGTAGGTGCTTGTGACCGCGGTGCTCTCGACCCACTCCACGGTGTCCGTAAGGGAAGATTCCACCTCCGGCTCCTGCTTTTTCTGTTCCTCGGTTGCCACGTTGATCTCCGACTCAGTCTTCACCTCGTCCGAGACGTCTATCTTCTGATACGCGATATCCTTCTTCACCTCCGCCTTCTGCACTCCGGCGGGAAGATGGTATTTGTCATATTTGTCACCGCTTAGGGCATTCACTGTCACCTGATAGCTGCCGGGCGTCAGCCCCTTCTTGTAGATGATGCCGTCCATATCGTCATCACCCCAGCTCTCCGTCTTGTTGTCCGCCGTCGTCACCGTCACGGCAAAGGGCACGTTGGAGATCAGCTTGTCGCTGCTCTGGTTTACAAACTTGATCTTCAGATCCTTCTGCACGGAAACCATCTTCAGCACGACATTTACTTCTTTATTATATTCCGCCTCGTTATAATTCTGGCTCTGGTTCTGATCCTGACCTACAAGCTCCGCCGCCTCGCGCTTTGCCGCTGACGCATTCGCCACGGCAAGCAGCCCCTCGTCCCCGATGATATCTATTCCTTCCAGACGAGTGCCAACCGAGGCAAGCTGGGATCTCTGACCCGCAGTGCTCCTAGAATGCACAAAGACTGCGCCGGTGATCAGTGCCAAAAGCAGCACACATACACCTGTTCCCAGCATCACCTTATCCATGCCCGACATATTGGCAAACCACGCCAGAAGTCCCCGAGGTTCTTCATTATAATAGTCATTATAGGCGGCATCCTCGTACTCTGCATCATCAAAATACTCTATATCTCCGTAGGAGTCCTCCTGCTCCTCATAGTATTCGTCGCCATCCTCATAATACACAGCCACAACGCCTGTCACAAACTCCTTGTACGCCTGCTGTTCTTTGTAATCAGCGGACTCCTCATAATACTCCCCGCCGTCTGCATACTCCGCCGATTCCTCATAATATGCTGCACCGCCGTCCACGTATCCTGTGCCATTACCTTCATATTCTGTGGTGTCCTCGTAATATGCTTCACCGCTATCCGCGTATCCTGTGCCATTACCTTCGTACTCCTCGGAATCCTCATAGTACCTCTCGCCGTCATCTGTATACTCCGCCGATTCCTCATAATACGCTTCACCGCTGTCCGCGTATTCTGTGCCATTACCTTCGTACTCTGCGGAATCCTCATAGTACCTCTCGCCGTCATCTGTATACTCCGCCGATTCCTCATAATACTCGTCATCGCCGTCCTCGTACTCTGACAATTCATCATAATACTCATCATCGCCATCCTCGTATTCCGCGGCTTCTTCTGCATCCCAATCATCGGAGAAAGCGTCGTCTCTCCACTGATCTATATTGTCTTCTACACGCTCCCAAAACCTCTTCATTCAATCAATCCTTTTCTTGTGCAAACTATAATCCGAGTATATTATAGCATTCCAATTTATTCACTTCAAGCAATTACATCATTTTTCACTGTAATTTTCAAGATGAATTCCCATAAATTCCTAATATTTCTTAAGTTTTACCCGAATTTCTTAAACCTTTTGGAATAATATGGACATTTATTTTTCAAAATAGTAAAATAGGGAAAAGAATAGAGAACCTAACACAAAGCCCATGGTTCATTTGGGCGGAAACGAGAGGAATTATGCATATCAAGCGATTTATCAATATACACACAATACTGCTGCTGGTCTTTATTATCACTATTTTGGGCGTAGCGTATCGCTTTCTCCATTGGGGGCGGGTGGTGGATTTGGACGCGATCATGGCAGAAGAGTTCGAGGGCAAACCCGACAATATGGATTTGATATTGCCCGCATTAGATAAAGAGCACAATATCATCACGGACAAGGATGACACCACCACGATCGTCTGCTTTGGCAATGCGCCCTTTGCGGATGACAGAGATTCCGAGGGTAATCTTGCCAACCTGATCGCCCAAAAGACCGGAGCGACCGTATACAATTGCTCTGTCAGCGGAAGCTACCTTGCTGCGCTGAATTATACGATTGACGCCGGTACATTTCCCATGGACGTCTATAATTTTTATTGGTTGACACAGGTCGCAGTCAAGAGCACCACCATTGGTCGTTATCAGGTGGCGAACAATGCCATGGGGGACGCCGCTCCGCCCGAGGGTCTTGAGGTTTTCGAGACCCTGTATAATCTGGACTTTAACGAGGTGGATGTGATAGCGATCATGTATGACGCCAGCGACTATCTGGCAGGACATGAAATGTATAATGACGACAACAATACGGATATTGAGCAGTTTACCGGCAATCTGGAGGCGGGCGTCGAGCTTTTACAGTCTAATTATCCTCACCTTCGGTTCATTGTCATGTCGCCCACCTATGCTTTCGCGGTGGACGAGGAGGGCAAATACGTCAGCAGCGATATCTATACCTATGGTCAGGATGTCCTCTCCACCTATGCCATCAAGCAATTAGACTCATGCTTTGACCGCAGCATTACCTATATTGACAATCTGTACGGAAGCATCCATGAGGACAATGCCTCCGAGTATCTGATTGACAATCTGCACCTGAACCAAGCCGGCCGCGAGCTGGTGGCGAACCGGTTCGTGAACGCGCTGTACTATTATGACGAGTAATTCAACCAGCTGCATCACAAGGAATTGTTAAAAAATAATTTTTAACAATTCCTAAGACAGTCATAAAGCTGATTTATAACATATAAGGATATAATATGCGTACATTCAGAAGACTTTATAAGACACTTTTCCTGCTTATCATCATAAATATTACTCTGGTCATCACGTTTGTGAATGACCTCTTTGCACAGCTCGCCCAGTCGGGAGAAGGGTTTAGTCCCGCAGGCATTCTCCTAAAATCATCTATATATGCCGTTCTGTTTGCGCTCTTTATAGTGCTGGAGATTTTTCCCTGCTATGAGAAGGGTTTGAAGCTCCGTTTACAGCTCCTTGCCGGCGGCTACGAGCTTATCCTGACCTCCATATATGCCCTGATCGCGGAGCTGGTCTTTATCCTACTGTTCCTGTGGCCACGCATGGGGCTTTCCCGCCTGTTTGTGATCAATCTGGCTGTGGGATATTGTATCCTGCTGCTTCACTATCTGAACGGCTTCTGGCGCACGGCGTTTTGCTCCTCGCAGCTCGGAATCGGGCGCAGGCTTGTCATGCTTTTTTTCTGGTGGGTCTTCCCGATAAATGTATTTTTATTTTACGGCTGGTGCAGCATCGTTCGCAGAGAGCTTCTGACCGCTAAGAATAAATACCTTCTGGACACCGCCCGAGTGCAAAACGCCGTCTGCCATACCCGTTACCCCGTTTTGATGGTTCACGGAATCTTTTTTCGGGATTGGCAATATCTGGATTACTGGGGGCGCATTCCCAAGGCGTTAAAGCAAAACGGCGCCAACATCTACTATGGCAAACAGCAATCCTCCCTTGCAGTGGCGGACAGCGCACAGGAATTAAAGGCGGAGCTGGAACGGGTACTGGAGCTCACCGGAGCGGAGAAGGTCAATATCGTAGCACACTCCAAGGGCGGTCTGGACGCACGCTATGTCATCAGTAAGCTGGGCATGGCGGAGCATGTGGCGTCCCTCACCACGATCAACACCCCGCACCGCGGCTGTCAGTTTGCGGACGCCCTGTTGGGCAGTCTTCCTAAATGGCTGATCAATTTTGTGAGCAGGCGATACAACTCCCTGTTTCATGCCTTGGGCGATGACAAGCCTGATTTCTTGGCGGGAGTGACCGACCTGACCGCCGCGGCATGCGCCCGCTTCAACGAGGAGGTGAGGGATGTCCCGGGAATCTATTACCAGAGCACCATGTCTAAGATGCGCGGTTTCCACAGCACATTCCTGCCCTTGGGCTTCACATATCTGCTCTCCAAGCATTACGAGGGCGACAATGACGGGCTGGTCAGCGTAGCCTCCGCCTCATGGGGCAATTATCTGGGGCTTGTCAAGGCGGACAGGGAGGGCATCTCCCATGCGGATATGATTGACCTGACTCACAAGGACATCAGGGGCTTTGATGTCAGCGAATTCTATGTGAAGCTCTTGGCGGATTTGAAAGAAAAAGGATTTTAAAAAGCACAGGCGGCGAATGCCGATCTAAGCATCCCCGCCTGCGCTTTGCTCACGAAAGCACCCTTTGAACCGTTGCTTCCTACTTATTATAAATACTTCTTTAACGTATCCACCTTGTCTGTCTTCTCCCAAGGCAGATCGATATCCGTGCGCCCGAAATGACCATAGCTTGCAGTCTGTCTGTAAATAGGTCTTCTCAAATCCAACATCTTGATAATTCCGGCGGGTCTTAAATCAAAGTTCTCGCGGATAATCTCCACAAGCTTGTCATCGCTCAATTTACCCGTCCCGAAGGTGTCAACCATAACGGAGGTCGGGTGTGCCACGCCGATGGCGTAGGAGAGCTGAATCTCGCATTTCTCCGCAAGCCCCGCCGCCACGATATTCTTGGCGACATAGCGCGCCGCGTATGCCGCGCTCCTGTCCACCTTGGTACAGTCCTTGCCGGAGAACGCGCCGCCGCCGTGACGGGCATATCCGCCATAGGTATCCACAATGATCTTGCGTCCCGTGAGACCGCTGTCGCCGTTTGGTCCGCCGATCACAAAACGTCCCGTGGGATTGATGAAGAATTTCGTGTCCGCGTCGATCATCTCCTTCGGCAGAATCGGATCAAACACGTATTTCTGAATGTCCTCGTGAATCTGCTCCTGAGTCACCTTCTCGTCATGCTGGGTGGAAAGCACCACCGCCTCTAACCGAATAGGCTTGCCGTCCTCGCCGTACTCCACCGACACTTGACTCTTACCGTCCGCCCTCAGGTAGGGCAATGTGCCGTCCTTGCGCACCTTCGTGAGCTGCATGGTCAGCTTATGCGCCAGCGAGATAGGATAGGGCATCAGCTCCGGTGTCTCGTTTGTCGCATAGCCGAACATCATACCCTGATCTCCCGCACCGATCGCATCCAACTGGGCGTCATTCATGTCCGCTTCCCCACGCTTTGCCTCCAGCGCCTTATCCACGCCCATGGCGATATCGGCAGACTGCTTGTCCAACGATACCATCACCGCGCAGGTATTGCCGTCGAAGCCCTTCTCCGAGGAATCATAGCCAATCTCCGTGACCGTCTTTCTCACAATCGCCGGAATGTCGATATTCGCCTTGGAGGTCACCTCGCCCATGACCAGCACGAAGCCCGTGCTTGTACAGGTCTCACATGCCACGCGGCTGAAGGGGTCCTGCTCCATCAGGGCGTCCAGTACTGCGTCAGAAATGGCGTCACATATTTTGTCCGGATGCCCCTCCGTAACTGATTCCGAAGTAAATAAACGTTTTTCCATAGCTTTTAATCTTCCCTCCTTAGTTTCCCGCACCAAAAAAATCCGCTTATCAATAAGCGGATTTGGATGCTTGGCATAACCTTTATAAAAGCTTCTGTCCAATCCTCTTATTGCTCGACCTGTCATCCGACAGGAGTACTCGCTCAGGCGGGCACCTTCCTCAACGGGGTTGCCGTGGCTTCATCGGTCCTATGTACCTCCACCAACTCTGAATAAGAGAAGCGATCATTTAATTGTTGCGTACATTTTTTATACGTCTACTGTACAACGGTTATTGTACTTTGTCAATATAAAATTTCACTTTGGTTTACATTAGCCGGTCTTGAGCTTGAATTTCTGGAAGTCCCGCTCGGTCTCAATCAGCTCGATCTGCGCGCCAAGGGACTGCAGCTTTAAGTGGAAATCCTCATAGCCCCGCTCGATATAGCGGATATCGTCCACCGTGCTGTACCCCTCCGCGGACAGGGCCGCGAGAACCAACGCCGCCCCCGCGCGAAGATCCGGTGCGGAGATACTCGCTCCGGTATATTTTCCCACGCCGTTGATGATCGCCACATTGCCCTCCACCTTGATATTAGCCCCCATGCGGGTGAGCTCGTCCACATATTTAAAGCGGTTCTCAAAAATACTCTCCGTCACGATGCTTGTCCCCTGAGACATCGCCAGTGCCACAGTGATCTGTGGCTGCATGTCCGTGGGAAAGCCGGGATAGGGAAGGGTCTTCACCTGTGTGTGTCTCAGGGGCTTGGAGGCAACCACGCGGACACAATCATCCGCCTCCTCCACCTCGCACCCGATCTCCAGAAGCTTTGCCGTGATGGATTCCAAGTGCTTGGTAATGACGTTTTTCACCATAACGTCCCCCTTGGTGATCGCCGCGGCAAACATAAAGGTGCCCGCCTCTATCTGATCCGGAATGATCGCATACTCCGTGCCGTGGAGCTTCGGCACGCCTTTAATACGGATCACGTCCGTCCCCGCGCCCTTGATATTAGCCCCCATGCTGTTCAAGAAGTTGGCAAGATCCACCACATGGGGCTCCTTCGCCGCATTCTCGATGATCGTCTTGCCCTCCGCCATGGTAGCCGCCATCATGACATTGATTGTAGCGCCCACGCTGACCACGTCCATATAGATATGACTGCCCACAAGATGCTCCGCCTTCGTCTTGATCATGCCGTATTCCACCACGACCTCCGCTCCCAAGGCTCTAAAGCCCTTGATATGCTGGTCTATGGCACGGCTGCCGATATCACAGCCGCCGGGCAGAACCACCTCCGCCTGTTTATATTTTCCAAGGAGCGCGCCGATCAGATAATAGGACGCTCTGATTTTCTTTAACCGTTCATCCACTAATTCAGTGGTGTTGATATTGGCGGCGTTCATAGTCACCGTATGCCTGTCCTCCCGCTTCATCAACACACCGATGCCCTCTAACGCGGACAGCATGACACTGGTGTCTCGCACATCGGGTACATTCTCTATATATACTGTCTCATCCGTCATAACGGACGCAGCAAGAATAGGAAGCGCCGCATTCTTGGCTCCCCCTATTTCAACTTCACCGACTAATGGATTCCCGCCTTTAATCGCGTATTGTTCCATTTACTCTACCTCGTGTTTAGGTTTTCAGCCACATTTACCGCTGAAAATAGAATTTCCCCATATCACTCTACCTATTCTCTATCAAGCTTTATACCATATTTTGGCGAGGTTGTAAATAGAACATCTGTTCATGTTCTTAATTTATGCCATTTATGTACTCCTGAGTTTTACACCTGAACATTCAATATATGACCGGTAATCCTTGTGGTTAC
>JAMPHH010000018.1 GCA_023663505.1 Muribaculum sp. | reverse complement strand
GCGCCGTCCTGTGTCTTCTCATGAAAACAGTTGTAACATACATTTTCTGTCATCGCTTCTCCACCTGTTGTCCGTCATTCTTATAAATGTGGTTTGCGGGAATCACACCTCTCACGCAGGAGGTGGGATAAACATTTGAATTTCTGCCAATCACAGTGCCCGGGTTTAGGACGCTGTTGCACCCTACCTCCACATAATCTCCGAGCATGGCTCCCATCTTCTTAAGTCCTGTTTCGATATTAATTTTTTCTCCTTCGATATTTTGACCCTTTATCTCCACCAAGGTCTTGTCGCTTTTCACATTGGAGGTGATTGAGCCTGCGCCCATATGCGCCTTAAAGCCAAGTATGCTGTCACCCACGTAATTGTAATGGGGCACCTGAACCTTGTTAAAGAGCACCACGTTTTTAAGCTCCGTGGAATTGCCTACCACAGCGCCCTTTCCCACGATTGCGTTGCCCCGCACAAACGCACAGTGGCGGATTTCCGCTTCCTCGTCAATGATCAGCGGTCCATTCAGACAGGCTGTGGGGGCAACCTTGGCACTCCTTGCCACCCAGATGTCATCACCACGCTTCTCAAACCGCTCCTCGGGAAGCTTTGTCCCCAGTTCAATAATAAAATCATGAATCCTTGGCAGTGCCTCCCATGGGTAAGCCACTCCCTCGAACAGCTCCGCCGCTATGGTTTCATTTAAATCAAACAAATTTTCCACCCGAATGCTTTCCATAATTGATTTTCCGCCCTCCTGTTATTTACTTCATGAACCGCTACTTCTTGTAATTTGCCTCCGCCGCGCGGAATCGCTCGTACAGATTCCCTTGATTTCTCAATTGCTTCACGATGTTGGTGCGTCTGGTGACAAAATCGCTCAGCTTTCCCATGTACTCCTCGGAGGTGATCTGCCCGTCCGCCACCTGTGTCAAGCCCTTCTCCCAGCTTGCGGTCAGCGCGGGATTGAGAAGCGGCTTGATAGCGGAATCCACCACGTCATAAATCATCTCGCCCATGAGCGTGGGGGTGAGTATCTGTGTCTTTTTATTCAGGGCAAGGTATTCGATATTGACCAGCTTTTTGAGAATCTCCGCGCGGGTCGCACTGGTGCCTATCCCGCTCCCCTTGATTTGGGCGCGCAGCTCCTCGTCCTCGATAAACTGCCCCGCGTTCTCCATCGTGAGGATAATGCTTCCCGAGGTGTAACGCTTCGGCGGCGAGGTCTCACCCTCCTTGATCTCGTATTGCCCCACCGAGATGCGGTCGCCCTTTTTCAATTTCATGAGAAGCTCCACCATCCGGGCGTCGCACTTCTCCTCCGTCTCCTCCTCGGAGGCGTCCTCCTCCTTGGCGTCTTCCTTTTTCTCCGAAGCGGCATCTCCCTTGCCTGTATCCTTCCCGCCCTTGCCGTCCTTCTTAAAGGAGTACGCCGCTGCCTTCAGATAGCCCTCCTGCGCCAATACCTTGAAGCTTGCGAAGAAAAGCTCCTCCTTCACTTTTATGCTGAGGGCAATCTTCTGATACACCGCGGGCGGATAAAAAATACTCAAAAACCTTCGCACGATGATCTCATATACCTTCACCGAGACAGGGGGCAGTGAATTCAAATTATTGAGTCCCTGTCCGGTGGGAATGATTGCATAGTGATCCGTGATCTGCTTGTCGTTCACATAGCGGGTCTTTGCGATATTTTTATAGCCATTCCCCGCCAGAACCTCCGCCGCAATGCTGCCCACCGCAGCATAGCTCCTAAGTCCTCCGATATTTTTGTGTATCTCCTTTGCCACCGCCGTGGACAGGACTCTCGCGTCGGTTCTGGGGTATGTGACCATCTTTTTCTCATAGAGCTCCTGCACGATGCGCAGGGTCTCATCGGGACTGATTTTGAATAATTTGGAGCAATCGTTTTGCAATTCCGCCAGATTATAGAGCAGGGGTGGATTCTTGTTCTCCCTCTTACGCTCTATGGATTCCACCGTGATGTCGCCCACGGGCTCCTCCTGCAGATGCGCTATCAGCTTCTCCGCGGTCTCCTTCTCCTTGAATCCGTTCTCCTTATAGAGTGCGGGGGACGCATAATATGATGAACCCTCCACCGCCTTCCACTCTCCCGAGAAGCTCTTGTCCTGCAGCTTGAATTCCCCCAGTACGCGGTAAAACGGGGTCTTTACGAAGGAGCGAATCTCCCTCTCCCTGTTCACGATCATGCCAAGCACGCAGGTCATGACGCGCCCCACGGAGATTACCGCCTTATCACGCTTCAGATAATCCTTCACCGAGTTGCCGTATTTTAAGGTCAGCACCCGCGAAAAATTGATTCCCATCAGGTAATCTTCTTTTGCGCGAAGATATGCCGCGTCGCTCAGGGAATCATATTCCGACAAGTCCTTCGCGTCCCGAATACCTCTGAGGATCTCCTCCTCCGTCTGGGAGTCGATCCACACCCTTAAGCGTCTCTTGCCGCTGACTCCCGCCATCTGCTCCACCAAGCGGTAGATATACTCTCCCTCCCGTCCGGAATCCGTGCAGACATAAATAATCCCCACATCCTGTCGGTTCAAAAGTCCGCTGACAATCTTGTACTGCTTGGCGGCGCTCCCGATGACCTCATAGCGAAACTGCTCCGGAATGAAGGGAATTGTATCAAAGCTCCAACGGCGTAATCTCTCGTCATAGACCTCCGGATAGCTCATGGTGACCAGATGCCCCACGCACCATGTCACAATCGCCTCCTCGGACTCAAGATAGCCGTCATATTTGCGCATATTCAATTTTAAAGCGTTGGCAAACTCCCTCGCAACGCTTGGTTTCTCTGCAATAAAAAGTTTTTTACTCATGATCCGTTCTTTCGGTATGCTTCTCTCACAAACCCCGGAAAGGCGTCCTCCACAATTTCCTTGTAAAACTGTTCCGGAGATAATTCCTCCAACAGACTGATGTTGGGATAGATAAAACGAAAATAAAAGCGCACATAGGGCTTTGTGATCCGATAGGTTCCCGCGCCGACCTTCTCCACCATATCAAGCTCCATCAGATTCTTCAGATAGACGCTGATCTTGGCTCTGGAGAATCCCGTGTGGTGATAGATATCGTTCAATTTGACACTGCCCGCCGCCATGGTCGCGAGAATGGTATTATACACCGCGGTCTCCCGCAGCTCCTCCACTAGGCACCATGTCATTTCCCCATAGATACTGCTGTATTTGTCAAGCATATTGTGAATAAGATTGTCCACGGCGGAGAGCTGTGGCTTGATTCGATTCCACAGTCCCGGCACGCCGCCCAGTACCGCATAAAGCTGAACCCTGTCGTCCTCGCTGTACTCGGGATAAATCTGTTGTATCCTCTCTATCCCCAGCTCGCGAACCTTCAAAAAGCCGGAGATTGCGGCAGCCTCCGCACCGATCTTGCTCACCATGCTGCCCTCCACCCAGCCCGCTGCGGAGCTGCACAGGATCACCAAGAGCGGTATCTCGCTGTTCTTCACAAACTGATTTAGCTGTGAGAAGAAATCGGCATTCCCCTTCACGATATAATGAAATTCATCTACGATCAAAATAAATTTCCTGCCGGAAGCTCCCTTGAGCGCTCTCTCCAAAAGCTCCCCGTACTCAGGATATTCTCCGCCGCTTACTCCTCCTGCAAGCTCCTTTGCCCACTGGAACCTCTGCTCCCTGTCCGAGCAGGAGCGCGCCACGTAATAGCTCTTGTCAGCCCATCTCTCGAAGCTGCGTATAAGCGTGGTCTTGCCCACTCCCTTCTGACCATAAACCACCAGAATATGACTGCCCCTTGCGTTATAATACTGCTTTAAATAATTTAACTCAGCTTCCCGCCCCACAAACTCCATAGGTGATTCCATCCTTACTGAATATCCTGCAAAAGCTTATCCATCTCCTCAGGCGGGAGCGGCTTCCCCAGAAGGAATCCCTGTATCATATCGCAGCCGATCGACTTGAGATAGGCATACTGCTCCTCCTGCTCCACTCCCTCCGCGATGGATTCCACGCCGAGAGCCTTCACCATGTTGATAATGGATTCCGTGATGATTCTGGTAGCGCCATCTGTCAGCACGGTGTCGATAAAGCTCTTGTCAATCTTCAACGTGTCGATAGGGAGCTTCTTTAAGTAGGACAGGGACGAATATCCCGTGCCAAAATCATCTAACGAGACGCGAACCCCCATCTCCTTGAGCTTTCTCAGCTTATTGATCACCTTGTCAAAGTCCTCGATCAGAACACTCTCCGTAATCTCGATCTCCACCTCATGGGGCTCGACATTATATCGTCTCATCGTCTGCAGCAGGCCATCTACAAAGTCCTCACGATTGTACTGCACGGCGGAGATATTAATAGAAATGACAAAGGGAATGTGAAATTTATCGCGCCACTCCGCATACTGCTTGACGCTCTGCTCCACCACCCAGCTCCCGATGGACACGATACAACCGTTCTTCTCCGCAATGGGAATAAATACATTGGGACTGATCATATGCCCGTTGTCATCACGCCAACGTATCAACGCCTCCACCCCGCGCAGCTTCCTGTTGCTAGTGTAGAACTGCGGCTGATAATGCATCTGGAAATTACTGGTGAACACTGCCTCCTTCAGCTTGTTCTCCATCTCGATATTATTCAGGAAATCATTGAGTATCAGGGCGTCAAAATACTGCATGGAATTCTTCCCCATAGTCTTACAGCGGTACATAACGATCTCCGCGCAGTTGATCAGCTCCAGAGCTGTCGTGGCTGCCTCCGGATACTCCGCCACGCCGATGCACACGGTGATCTTGGTCTGCCGTCCGTCGCTTAGGACAAAGGGATTCTCCGTCCTCTCCTGAATCGCCCTGTGAATATTCTCCACGGTATGATCCCCCGAGGGGTCATAGATTGCCATACAGTACACGTCATTGCTCAAATGGCACACGATCACGTCCCCTGAGGAAAATTCCTTGAGGAACGAGCCAAACGCCTGAATCAGCTCGTCGCCCACGACCATGCCCATACCGTCGTTGACCTTCTTGAAATCATCAATATCTATGACCAAGGTGCTGACCACATTGTGCGTCACCTCGGCCCTGCGCAGGAAGCCTCCCAAAAGGACAACAAAATAATTGCGGTTGAACAATCCCGTGATGCTGTCAAAATGAGCCATATACATCAGCTCGTCACGCTGATTTTTCTGCACTGTCGTATTCTCCACGACGATCAGCTTGTCAATCGGCGCGCCAAGATTGTCATAGTTGACCGTGGTGCGGAATGAATACCAGACACCGCCGTCCTTCTGCTTGCACTCCATCGCCGAGATGCCATGACCGCTCTTCTCAAGGAAAAGGACGTCTCGCAGGGACATAGCACTGCCCTCCTCCACCTCGTCCAAAATGCGGGTGATATCCTTGATGTCCTGAATCTCGAAATCAAAGTAATCATGCCAGCGTCCCATTGTGACAACCTCATTTTTCTCAAAGGAATAATAGATAAAGGCGGAATTGGCGTCGTCACAGATCATCTTATACATCTTTTCCTTAACGGTGAGTTTCTGATTCATCGCTTTCAATAAGTCTAACTGATAATGCAGCTCGTTCATATGGTCTCCCCCATGGCAATATTATCTGTATTGTTTTTACTTTTTGCTGATATATCCAAGTGCCTTCAAAAGCTCTGCGCAGAGCACCGCTCCTCCTGCCGCGCCGCGAACCGTGTTATGGGAAAGCCCCACAAATTTCCAATCATATACCGTGTCCTCGCGAAGTCTGCCTATGCTGACGCCCATGCCATTCTCATAATCAACGTCCAACGCAACCTGCGGTCTGTTATCCTCCTCAAGATACTGGATAAACTGCTTGGGCGCACTGGGAAGTCCCAATCTCTGCGGCTCTCCCGAGAATGCCTGCAGCTTCTCGATCAACTGCTCCTTGGCAGCCTTCTTCTTAAGCTTGACGAATACAGCGGCTGTATGACCGTTGAGCACAGGCACGCGGATACACTGACATGTAATCTTGGGACTCTGCGCCGGAACGATCACCCCGTCCTTGATCTCGCCCCAGATACGCAGGGGCTCCTTCTCACTCTTTTCCTCCTCACCGCCGATATAGGGTATGATATTGCCCACCATCTCCGGCCAGTCCTTGAAGGTCTTACCCGCTCCGGAGATTGCCTGATAGGTAGTCACCACCGCCTCGTAAGGCTCGAACTCCTTCCATGCGGTCAACACGGGAGTATAGCTCTGAATGGAGCAGTTCGGCTTGACAGCCACGAAGCCTCTCGTCGTGCCAAGGCGCTTGCGCTGAAACTCGATGACATTCATGTGCTCGGGATTGATCTCGGGAATCACCATGGGCACATCGGGAGTCCAACGGTGCGCGCTGTTGTTGGAGACTACGGGAGTCTCGGTCTTGGCATAGTCCTCCTCGATCTTCTTGATCTCCTCCTTGGTCATGTCCACGGCGCTGAACACAAAGTCCACCCCCGCGGCAACCTGCTCCACATCATTCACATTCATAACCACTAATTTCTTGACAGCCTCCGGCATAGGGGTGTCCATCTTCCAGCGGTCCCCCACAGCCTCCTCATATGTCTTGCCTGCCGAACGGGGGCTCGCGGCAATCGTCGTCACCTCAAACCAAGGATGGTTCTCCAAGAGGGCGATAAATCGCTGACCCACCATTCCCGTGCCGCCTAAAATTCCTACCTTCAACTTCTCGTCCATAATGTTCTCCATTTCTGCGCTGTATCTCACGCATATTATTTTATCGTAAATATTGACTGCCTACCTCGTAACACTACGTTTCCGGCTCTCAACGTTTACCTTTTATCTATATTTTCCTGTACCAGTCCGCAGGTGAATCCTTTTCCACCTCGCAGATGATCTCGCAGCCGTTTGACGGCAACAGATCCTCCTCCTTGGAAAGATACTCCCTGTGCAGGGCGATTACCTTCCTCATAGCATCAGGTCCGGGAGCGCCGATCGTCAGACGCTTGTTGACACAGGTCTCCAAGGACACGGCATCATAGATATCCGCCTCAAACTTATCGCTGATAGCCTTTAATTCCTCCAAAGACAGCGCGTCGATGGAAGTGTTCTTCTCAATACAATAAAGCACTAATCTACCGATAATACCGTGGGCGTCCCGAAAGGGAACTCCCTTATTCACCAAGTAATCCGCGGCGTCCGTGGCGTTGGTGAAGCCGTTCATCGCACTGGCTGCCATGCGCTCCTTCTTAAAACGCATGGTCTGCAGCATACCATTAAACAGCGCCAGACAATCCTTCACGGTATCAATGGCGTCAAACGCCATCTCCTTGTCTTCCTGCATATCCTTATTGTAAGCGAGTGGAAGCCCCTTCATCGTGGTGAGCAGGGACATCAACGCACCGTACACCCGCCCTGTCTTGCCCCGCACAAGCTCCGCGATATCCGGATTCTTCTTCTGGGGCATGATGCTGCTTCCGGTGGAGAATGCGTCGTCGAGCTCCACAAACTGATATTCATTGGAATTCCAGATAATTATCTCCTCGCAAAAACGGCTCAAATGCATCATCACAGTGGACAGCGCCGCCAAAAATTCAATCAGATAATCCCTGTCGGAGACGGAATCCATACTGTTGAGCGTCGGTCCGTAAAAACCCATAAGCTCCGCCGTCAGCTCCCTGTCCAACGGGTAGGTTGTCCCCGCCAAGGCTCCTGCCCCCAAGGGACAGTAATTCATGCGCACGAGAATATCCTTCATGCGCAGCCTGTCACGCTTAAACATCTCAAAATAGGCACCATAGTGATGGGCAAGGGTGGTGGGCTGTGCCTTCTGCAGGTGCGTGAAGCCCGGCATATAGGTCTCTATATGCTCCTCCATGGTCTTGAGGATCGTCTCCAACAGATTCTTTAAAAGTGCGTCAACCACCAACACCTGCAATCTGGTGTAAAGTCTCATGTCCAACGCTACCTGATCGTTGCGGCTCCTGCCCGTATGCAGCTTCTTACCCGCCTCCCCGATGCGTTCGATCAGATTGGACTCCACAAAGCTATGTATATCCTCGTATTTGCTGTCAATCTCAAGACTGCCGTTCTCCAAATCCTCACGGATAGAGCTCAGCCCGTCAATGATGCTTTTCATTTCATCAGCAGTCAGAATCCCCTGCCGCTGCAGCATGATGACATGGGCAATGCTCCCCTCGATATCCTGACGATACAGTCTCTTGTCAAAGCCAATGGAGGCATTAAAGTCATATACCTGCTTGTCCGTCTCCTTGGTGAAACGTCCCCCCCACAACTGTGCCATAGAAATACCATGCCTTTCTGTAACCTGCGAAACGACTTATGTCGTTTCCCATAATTAAATTATATTTTAACATAAAGCTTGCCTGAATGCAATATGGCGAATACACCTTTTCAAATGCAAATCATACAATAAAATAAATCCTATTATATGCGTGGAAAGGTCTGTGTATGACAACCCAATATATGCTCAAGCTTCAAAATATCAGCTATTCCTACCACACCCTTCACGGCGAGACAAGGGCATTAGACAAAATCTCCTTCGGTGTAAGGGAAGGCGAGTTTGTGGCGGTGGTGGGTCCAAGCGGCTGCGGTAAATCCACTCTCCTCTCTATCATAGCAGGGCTTCTTGCGCCCGAGGACGGAACTATTGTAGTCAACAATCCTGACGGCTCCCTGCATTACCCGCGTGTGGGCTATATGCTGCAGCATGACCATCTCTTTGAATGGCGAACCGTCTACAAGAATGTGATCCTTGGCTTGGAGATTAATCATATGCTCACGGAGGAACGCCTAAGCTATGTGGAACAGCTCTTAAACGACTATGACCTGAAACAATTCCGCGACAAACGCCCCGGCGAGCTCTCCGGCGGAATGAAACAACGCGCCGCCCTGATCCGCACCCTAGCCTTGGACCCCCAGCTTTTACTGTTAGACGAACCCTTCAGCGCCTTGGACTACCAGACAAGGCTGTCTGTCTCCGCGGATATCTGTAAATTGATTCGCCGCACGGGTAAGACCATGCTCTTGATCACCCACGATCTGTCGGAGGCAATCTCTCTGGCGGACAGGGTGATCGTGCTTAGCAAGCGTCCCGCCACGGTAAAACGCGAGATTCCTATCCATCTGACACTGACAGACGATTCTCCTCTGGCGGCGCGCAATGCCCCGGAATTTAATAATTATTTTAACCAATTATGGGAGGAGATCAAAAATGAAGAATCATAAATCCAATTCCACTGCGGAACCGACCATGCAGGAATTGTTCATGCGGCAGCATTTAAGGCACCATCACCAGATTGCCGTCCTGCGCCTGCTCCTGTTGGCGCTTTTTTTGATTGTGTGGGAGGTGAGCGCGCGCACCGGAGTCATTGACAGTTTCTTTTTCTCCTGTCCGAGCAAGGTGGCTCTGCTGTTCGCCCAGATGTGCATGGATTGCAGCATCTTCGAGCACGCCGGCATCACCCTGTTTGAGACCGTGGTAAGCTTCTTACTGGTATTCCTCGTAAGCTTGGTCGCAGCTACCCTGCTTTGGTATTCCACAAGGCTCTCGGAGATTTTGGAGCCGTATCTGGTGGTTTTAAACAGCCTTCCCAAGTCCGCGTTGGCGCCGCTTTTTATCGTCTGGCTTGGCACGGGAACCACCACGATCATCGTCGCAGGCATCTCCGTCGCGGTGTTCGGCTCCATTATCAGCTTTTACACCGCCTTTAGGCAATGCGACCCCGAGAAGATCACTCTGATCTACACCTTGGGCGGAAGCAGGCGGGACGTGTTCCACAAGGTAGTGCTGCCCGCCTCGATTCCCCTGCTCCTTAGCACCACCAAGGTCAACATCGGCTTGGCTCTGGTGGGTGTCATTATCGGGGAATTCCTCGCCGCAAGAAAGGGGCTCGGATATCTGATCATCTATGGCTCGCAGGTGTTTCAGCTCAATCTTGTGATCCTGAATGTCCTGCTTTTGTGTATTTTCGCCATGGGCTTCTACAAGGGCATACAAATGATCGAGCACCACATCAGGAAGAAGATGCAGCTGTGACGGGTTCGGTGCGTACAAACAACGGACATTATGCTCCTCAAACTGCTATTATGCAAACAACGGACAGTTGTCCTTATGTTGACAACAGGCGGTACACTCTGTGAACTGTCCTTATGCAAAAAGGAAACGACTTATGCCGTTTCCTTTACATAACTGCCAAAGCTGAAAATGGGACTCGAACCCACGACCCCTTCATTACGAGTGAAGTGCTCTACCAACTGAGCTATTTCAGCATCGCGGTACAATTTACTTGACCAGCACATCTTATTATAAATGGTAAGTGACGATTTTGCAATAAGAAAATAAATTATTCCCGCAATTTTTTCAATTTTTCCAGTTTTTTTAAATAAAATTTTTTCAAAAGTATTTCTTCAAAGGTATTCTCACAAAACCTCTATCCGCCTTCATCAGTGAAGCTTGAAGCGGTTCACCTCCGTGTACAGCTTCTCGGAGATCTCCATGTTGGAGTCCGCCTCCGCATACATGGCAGTCATGCTGTTGGACAACTCCACCGCCGTCTGCGACACGTTCAACACGCCGTCCGCGCTCTCCTCCGCCGCGATATTGACAGCCTCCACAGCCTCCTTGATGCTGTCCATGCTCTCCTGTATCCGCTGTGACGCGCTTGCAAATTCCTGCATTTTCTCATTCATATTGTCGGCGTCATCATGATAATGCTGCCCGTTCTCCACCAGCTTCATATAGCCTGACAGTGCGGTCTCCTCCAAGAACCTCACCATATTCTCCGCTTCCTCCGCCAGAGCGTTCACCGCATTGATCACGTCCAAGCTGACAACGCGGATCTGCTCCGCGGACTCACTGGAATTCTGCGCTAACTTCCCAATCTCGTCGGCAACCACGGCAAAGCCCCTTCCGGCAGCCCCCGCTCTCGCCGCCTCTATGCTTGCGTTTAACGACAAGAGATTCGTCTGCTCCGTGATCTCTATGATATTGTCCGAAAGCACCTGAATCTCCCCGACCTTCTTGGACTTCTCGATTGCGGCATATACGGCGCTCTCCATCTGCTTCGCCCTTGTCTCGGCTTCCGTCCTGCTTGCATTCGCGCCGTCTCTCACCTGTGTCGCGCGCTCGGTCATATTCTCCGAAAAGTGCTTGCCCTCCTCCGCCTGAGCGGAGATATCCTGCACCGATTGGTATACATGTCGGATCACCTCGTTGATCTGCGTCAATGAAGCCGTCGTCTCCTCCATCGCCGCGCTCATCTCCTCCATGGTAGCCGACACGTCCGTGATATTCAGCTTCGCCTCACCCAGATCACATGCCACCTTCTTGGAGGAGGTCTGCAGCTTATCCGAATTATCTGCAATCTGCAGCATGATGCCTCGTATAAACTCTAACAGCTCGTTCACGTCCTCCGCGATAACCTCCAGCTCGTCCCCCGTCTTCACGTCAAGCTTCTGAGTCAGGTCGCCCTCCCTGTGCACCAGATCATAAAGCTTGCCCTCAACCTTGCGCATATTGCTGGTAATCGCGCTCACAATCAAATTCAACAGGACAAAGGCGACGATCAGACAGCCCAACGCCACCCACACCACATTGATAACGATAGTGCCAAGCTGCTCCACAACGCCCGCCGCGTTATAGTCACTGCCAAGCACCGCCACGACCGCACCGTCAGAATTATAAATAGGCATGTAGGCGCTGATCAGGAAACCGTCCTCGGTATTGTCAATATAATCTTGGACATACGGCTCTCCCCGATAGACCGAGGCAAGCTCATCATAGGAGATATCTATGATATCGCCAACCTGATTCTGCGCATCTGATTCATCAGCATCAACCCCGTAATAATTCTTTTTGCCGTCGGTATAGAGGGTGTACAGATATTCTATCCCGCAGTCCTCACGCAGATTCCGCAGCTGTGCCAACACCGCCTGATAATTATCGGTATTCTCACACCCCACCTCAAGCTGCGCCACCATGTCGCCGTCTATCACCTGTGCGACCACATTGGCAGCCATCTCCGCCTGCTCGACGCCCATCGCCACCATGCCGCTGTAAATCTTTTGATAGGCAACGACACCCAGAATGACGCAGACCAGAACAATCATCAGCTCCACCGGAATCAAGATCTTCAGTCGTATGCTGAGCCCCCGCAGTTTCATTTTCCGCTTTTCCATTATAATAACCTCACCTTTCCGTGGTCTGCAAATTTTCATGCGTGTTTTTACACATTGTGCAGGCGCAACATTTGCAAGACGAATCACTTCGTCCGTGAAAAATATGGGCTTGCGTCAAGTCATTTGCGGCTTAGCGGCACGCAGGCGCAAACACCGTTGTCTTTGGCGGACGCATGTCAAAAATGTCACGTCCGTTACTTCATATGCACGTCAAGCTGGCGAAACGGTATCTCGATCCCTGCCTCGTCGAGCACATACTTACAGTTCTCCGTGATACGCCATTTCCCCTCCCAGTAATCCTCATTGGCAAACCAACAGCGCACATTAAGACGGATACAGGAGTCCGCCAGTTCGTCCACAAACACCAACAAATCCCTGTCCTTCAGGGTCTTCTCGTCCTCCTTGAGCATCTTGGTCAGTGCGTCCTTCGCCTTGCGGATATCAGAATCATAGGCGATACCTACCGCCACATCAACCCTGCGGCAGCGCTCCATCGTGACATTGACAATACTGTTATTGGCAAGACTGCCGTTCGGCAAAATAATGACACGATTGTCAGGTGTGGTAAGCTTCGTGTAGAAAATCTGTATCTCCGAGACAGTTCCCTCTTTGCCCGTAGAACCCTCCACGATATAATCCCCGACCTTGAAGGGCTTTAGGAGCAGGAGCAGCACACCGCCCGCCAGATTGGACAGGCTCCCCTGCACCGCGAGACCGATCGCCACGCCCGCACTGCCAAGCAGCGCCACGATACTGGCGGCGTCCACGCCAAAGGACGCCGCTATCATAAAGGCAAGCACCACATACAACGCCGCCTTTAGGAAGGAGTCCACAAACTGTACCACGCCCAAATCAGCCTTGGCACGCTCCATACCCTGACGCACAAGCCTTCGCACGAATTTGATCACCTGTGCGCCGATGAAGAAGAACACAAGGGCAAACAGAATACGCCCGCCCAGATTCATGGCTTTGTTCCCAAGCTCTGCAAGCATTGTCTCTATAAGAACTCCATTCCACTTAAGCCCCTGAGCGTTCATTTCTTGCTTCCCTCAGCTTTCCCGCTTCCCGAAGCTTTCCCGCTTCCTGTGGTTTTCCTGCCGCCCGAAGTTTTCCTCCCCCTCATTGTGTTCTTGCTCTCCACAGTATTTTTGCTCTCCACAGTTTTCTTGCTTTCCGTGCCTTCCTTAGCTTCCGTAGTTTTCTTACTTCCGCTCGTCTTCCGCACAGGGGTGTTCTTCCGAATCCGCTCCTCGATTACCTTGGTCAGCTCCTCCTCCGTGTAGGGAACAAACTGGAAAATCGCCAGAGACTGCGCCGCAAGCTTAACGGTAATCGACTGTCTCCTGTCGTCCCATTCCGTGTCCACGGCAGCCTTGGCGCGGCTGTTCACCACGCCGCTCCCGCCGTATTTCTTGGCGTCCGTATTAAATATTTCCTTATATCTGCCCTCGTAGGGAACGCCTGTGGTAATCTCCTGCTCCACGCCTGAGAAGTTCGCCACCACCAACAGCAAATCCTCCGGCTCCTCCGCCTTGCGCAGATAAGTCAGATAGCTCTCCCTGCCCGAGATATTGTTGATCCATTCAAACCCCTCCGGACTGTCATCTAATGCATACAGGGCGGGATACGTGCGATACATATGATTCAGATCCTTGACAAGCTCCGCCACCCCCGCATGCTCGGGCTGCTCCAACAGCTCCCACTCGAGCCTGCGATTCTCGTTCCACTCGTCAAACTCCGCGAACTCCTGCCCCATGAACAACGCCTTCTTGCCCGGGTGCGTCATCATATAGCCATAGGTCAGGCGAAGCGCAGCGAATTTCTGCTCTCTGGTTCCGGGCATCTTGCCCACTAAGGTCGCCTTGCCGTGCACCACCTCGTCATGGGAAAACACCAATATAAAATTCTCGCTGTACGCATAAATCATGCTGAAGGTCAGCTCCCCGTGATGATGACTTCTGAAATACGGGTCATACTTGATATAGGTCAGATAATCGTTCATAAAGCCCATATTCCACTTCAAGTCAAAGCCCAGCCCGTCCTCCTCGAGAGGCGCCGTGATCTTCGGGAACGCGGTGCTCTCCTCCGCGATGGACAGCACGCCCGGATTGCGCTTCTTTAACACGGAATTCAGATGCTTTATCATCTCGATGGCCTCCAGATTCTCCTTGCCGCCATAGATATTGGCAACCCATTCCCCATCGTTTTTGCCATAGTCCAAATAAAGCATACTCGCCACCGCGTCCATGCGAATGCCGTCCGCATGGAACTTCTCCACCCAAAACAGGGCGTTCGCAATGAGATAATTGCTCACCTCGGGACGACCATAATTGTATATGAGCGTGCCCCAATGAGGGTGAAAGCCCTGTCTCGGATCCTGATGCTCATAGAGACATGTCCCGTCAAAATTAGACAGCCCATAGGTGTCTCTGGGAAAATGAGCAGGCACCCAGTCCAATATCACGCCGATTCCCGCCTTGTGCAGCTCATTTACAAAAAACATGAAATCCTCCGGACTGCCATAGCGCGCGGTGGGCGCATAATACCCGATCACCTGATACCCCCAAGAGCCGTCAAAGGGGTGCTCCATCACGGGCATCAGCTCCACATGCGTGTAATTCATCTTTTTCACATACTCTATCACCTTGGGCGCAATCTCCCTGTAATTGGCATAATACTCGCCCTCCTTGGGCTCCACGAAGGAACCGAGGTAAAGCTCGTACACACTCATGGGCACATTTCCCGTCTGGAAGCTCTCGCGGTTCGCGATAAACTTCTTATCCTCCCATGTGAAATCCCTCAAATCCGCCACCACGGAAGCGCTCTCGGGGCGAAGCTGCGCCGCGTTGCCGTAAGGGTCAGCCTTAAGATAGGTGAGACCTGTCTTTAGCTTAAGCTCATATTTGTAAATTTCCCCCGCCTTGACATCGGGGATAAACAGCTCAAAAATGCCGGAATCCCAAAGTCTGCGCATCTGATGCGCCCTGCCGTCCCAATGATTAAAATCCCCCACCACACTGACGCGAAAAGCGGAGGGCGCCCACACGGCGAACAAAACCCCTGCCTGCCCGTCTATCTCCATCGGGTGCGCTCCCAGCTTCTCATAAATCGTGTAATGAATGCCGTTTTTGAATTTCTCCGTGTCCGCCTTGGTGATATAGGGTGCAAAGCGATAAGGGTCGCCGCATTCCCTCTTGCCGCCGTCCTCATAGGTGACTATATAGGTGTACGCAGGAAGTGTCTTCGCCGGAACCAACGCGGCAAAATACCCCTCCTCGTCCGCAAGCTCCATGGACAGCTTCTTCTTCCAAAGCGTCTCGCTCGAAGCTCCCGTGCCTGCGCCGTTCCACTTGATCTCCACGGACACCGCCCCCGGAAAATACGCCTGCACCAAGGTCTGGCTTCCGGACTTGTGCGGTCCAAGCAGCGCGTGCGGATCGTCACACTCGGAATAAATAATCTCCTCAATTTGAGCCCAGTTCATCAGTTTATATAATTTGTTGGTCATATGTCCCTCCCTTTTTTACTTTTACAATTCATGCAAAAATAATCCGCTGCGAAGCTTCGGCTCAAACCACGTAGACTTCGGCGGCATAAGCCTTCCCGCGTCCGCCACGGCAAAAAGCTCGCCAATCGACGTGGGATACATGGAGAACGCCACCGCCATCTCAGCGGGCTCTCCGGCTTCCTTGGGCGTACATCTGCGCTCAAGCTCCCCAAGCCCTCTGATGCCTCCCACAAAATCAATCCGCTTGTCCGTCTTGGGATCGCCGATTCCAAGGACGGGGGCAAGAAGGTGTTCCTGTAAAATCGAGACGTCAAGCCCCGCAACAACGTCCTCGCTGACAATCTCAGGTCTGGCGGTAAGGCTGTACCACACTCCATCAAGATACATGCCAAACTCGCCCTTTTTCTGAGGGGCATAGCCTGAGTTGTCCGCAGCAGCCTTTTGTACTTCAAATTTTTCCCTGATTTTGTCCAAAAATTCCTCTCTCGTCAGACCGTTCAAATCCCTCACCACACGGTTGTAGTCCAGAATCTTAAGCTCCTCGTCAGGAAAGAGCACGGATAGAAAAAAGTTAAACTCCTCCTCGCCCGTGTAATCCGGGTGCTCCGCCCTGCGCTTCAGCCCCACCTTGGCGGCGGAGGCACAGCGATGATGCCCGTCCGCGATATAGATATCGGAGATCTGCGCAAAGGCGTCCGCAATCGCACGGATATCCTCGTCCTCCTCAACCACCCAGACCCGATGTCCCACGCCGTCCTCCGACACAAAGTCATACAGCGGTTCTTGTGCTTTGACTCTCTTGGTCAACGACCTCAAGATCTCATTGGAACGGTATGCAAGGAAAATAGGTCCCGTCTGCATATTGCAGATATCCACGTGATTGATGCGGTCCTGTTCCTTGTCCGCTCTGGTATTTTCATGCTTTTTGATCACATTATTGCAATAATCGTCAATGGAGGCACATGCCACGATTCCCGTCTGGCTCCGCCCGTCCATGGTCTGCTCGTATAAATAATAGCAGGGCTTAGCCTCCTGAATAAAACGCCCCTCCTCGATCTGCTCCGTCAGCATCTGTCTTGCCTTGGCATAAACCTGCGGCGCGTAGGTGTCCACGTCGGAATCAAACTGTGTCTCCGCCCTGTCAATCGCCAGAAAAGAATATGGATTCTTTGCCACCACGACACATGCCTCCTCGCGGTTATACACATCGTATGGAAGCGCCGCAATCTTACTCTCCAGTCCCTTTGCAGGACGATAAGCGCGAAATGGTCTGATAATTGCCATGTCTGATCCTTTCCGCCGCACATTTAACGCGGCTGCTGCGTTACAATTCACGTCCTAACCGATTCAGCAACCTCCTGTTTGATGTGCGTAAATAGTAACGCTGCTGATTCTTTAACATACATTTTACCAAAAAAAACTATACATAACAAGCGTCAGGTGCTAAAATATCTAAAAAAGAAGTAACCCAAGCAGTTACAAAGGTATAGGAGGATTCGCTCATGACTGAGGAAAATAGAGAGATTTTAAAGAGAATCAATGATTATGGGGAGAAGGTGCTGTTTGACATTGACCCGCAAAAGGTCCCTGTCTCCATGCAGCTTGAGAAGCTTCGTCCCGTATTTCAGGAGATTGCCGACGAAAAGGGAATGACCTTAGAGGAGGTGTTCGTCCTGTATATGGATATCCAGAGCGAAGCGACCTGCGCGACGGAAGCCAAGCTGCAGGAGGATCTGCAGGATTTAAATGAGGGAGATGATATGCCGCTGCTCTTTCGCTAAAAAGAGCAGCGGCATAATTGTCCCAACCATATCCCGTTCCGTCTCCTACGCAAACGGGTTTTCTCCATTATTTTACAATGCGCACCCTGAACACGCCCTCAACCTTCTCCAACGCCTTCACAACCTCCTCGGGGGCAGGCGTCTCGATATCGATCATGGTATATGCATACTCCCCTCTGGACTTGTTCATCATATCCGTGATGTTGATGCCCTTATCGCCGAGCTCGGCGGTAAACTTGGTGATCATGTTGGCGATATTCTTGTGGAAGATTGCCACGCGCCCCGCTTGGGTGCACACTCCCATATCGCAGGCAGGGAAATTCACGCTGTTTCTGATATTGCCGTTTTCCAGATAATCCATCAGCTCCTGAACCGCCATCACCGCGCAATTATCCTCGCTCTCCTCCGTGCTCGCGCCCAAATGGGGAATAACGATACACCCCTTCTTGCCCGCCGTGGTGGGATTCGGGAAGTCGGATACATAGCGCGCCACCTTGCCACTCTCGATTCCTGCCAACACGTCTGTCTCGTTTGCCAGCAGATCTCTTGCAAAATTCAGAATCACCACGCCGTCCTTCATCTTATCGATTGCCGCCTTGTCTATCATTCCCTTGGTGGAATCAAGGAGAGGCACATGCACCGTGATATAATCACATTCCGCATAAATATCCTCCACATTGAGGACATGCTTTACATTTCTGGAAAGCTCCCATGCGGCGTTCACCGACAGATAGGGGTCATATCCATAGACCTCCATTCCCAGATGCAGCGCAACGTTCGCCACCTTCACGCCAATCGCCCCGAGACCGATGACGCCCAGCTTCTTGCCCGTCAGCTCCGTGCCCGCAAAGTTCTTCTTCTCCTTCTCCGCGGTCTTGGCGATATTCTCATCACCCTGCGCGGACTTGACCCATTCGATACCGCCCACCACGTCTCTGGCAGCGAGCAGCATTCCAGCAATCACCAGTTCCTTCACACCATTCGCATTGGCGCCGGGGGTATTGAACACCACGATCCCCTTCTCCGCACATTTATCCAGAGGGATATTGTTGGTTCCCGCTCCTGCCCTCGCCACCGCAAGCAGCTTGTCGGGCAGCTCCATATCGTGCATGGCGGCGCTGCGCACCAGAATCCCTTCCGCCTCATTTACATTCTCTGTCAGCTTATAATTATCTGTCAAATTCTTCAGCCCCACCTGTGAAATGGGATTTAAACAATTTATCTGAAACATGTTCAATCTCTCCTATCTGATTTATACTGTCAAACAGCCGCATAATTTCGTTACGGTACATTTTTTGTCAAATCGCAGCACTGCTGTGTCGGCTGAGAGCTACTGATTCTCAGCCTCGAACCTCCTCATGAACTCCACCAGCTTCTCCACGCCCTCGATCGGCATGGCGTTATAGATACTGGCTCTCATGCCGCCCACGGTTCTGTGTCCCTTAAGATTCTCAAAGCCCGCTTCCTTTGCCTCCTTCACAAACTTGGCGTCAAGCTCCTCGTTGCCCGTGACAAAGGGCACGTTCATCAGGGAGCGATCCTCCTTGCGCACGGTTCCCTTGAACAGCTTGCTCTCGTCCAAGAAGTCATAGAGAAGCTTCGCCTTCTTCTCATTGTGCGCCTTCATCGCTTCCAATCCGCCCATATTCTTGATCCACTTGAACACCTTTCCGCAGATATAGATGCCATATGCGGGCGGCGTGTTGTAAAGGGAATCATTGTCCGCATGAATCTTGTATTTCAGCATGGTGGGGGTGCCGGGCAGCACGTCCTCCGTAATCAAATCCTCGCGGATAATCACAATCACCACGCCCGCGGGTCCGATATTTTTCTGCACACCGCCGTAGATTACGCCGTACTTGGTCACGTCCACGGGCTCGGACAGGAAACAGCTCGACACGTCAGCCACCAAGGTCTTGCCCTTCGTGTTCGGCAGGGTCTTAAATTTGGTGCCGTATATCGTGTTGTTTTCACAGATATATACATAATCCGCGTCCTCGCTGATGGGCAGGTCGGAGCAGTCGGGAATGTATGAAAAGGTCTTATCCTCCGAGCTGGCAATCTTGTTCGCCTTGCCGTAAAGCTGCGCCTCCTGATATGCCTTCTTCGCCCACTGACCTGTCACGATGTAGTCAGCGACCTTATTCTTCATCAGGTTCATGGGAATCATGGCAAACTGCTGACTTGCGCCGCCCTGCAGGAACAATACCTTGTAGTTGTCAGGAATATTCATCAGCTCGCGAAGATCTGCCTCCGCCTCCTTGATGATATTGTCATATGCCTTGGAGCGGTGGCTCATCTCCATCACGGACATGCCCGTCCCCTTATAATCCAACATCTCCTCCGCCGCTTCCTTCAAGACCTCCTCAGGCAGAACAGCAGGTCCTGCCGAAAAATTGTACACTCTAGCCATTTTATTTTCCTCCTCAGATTATGTATCAGAATCCATTAAGTTATAGCATAAGCTTTCTTTCCGTTTTCGTCAAGTAGCTATTTTAATCCTCCCCGTAGAACATCACCACGGGAGTCCCAATCTCCACCATTTCAAACAGCTCCTTCATCACGTCCTGCTGTACGTTGATACAGCCGTGGGAGCCGTTGGTCTTGTAGGTATCTCCGCCAAACTCGCTGTCCTTGCGCCAGTTGGCGTCATGTATGCCGATAGCGCCCTTCACGGGCATCCAGAACTTCACCGGAGACGCATAGCCCTCGCCCCGCAAAATCCTGTTTTTCTGCTTACTGTATACGTAATTGACTCCCTCCGGCGTGTTCATACGCCTGCGGGCATTCCCCGTGACAACCCCTGTCTCAAGCTTCAATATCCCCTGCTCGTAATAATACAGCTTCTGAATCCCCATATCCACCTCGATATAGGTGCCGCCAAAGTCCTTGCTGCTGCGACTGAAGGCGTCCCTGCTGTATTCAGGGATATGCACTTGTGTGTTAAGTCTCCCGCCTGCTCCCTTCAAAACCACCGTCTGCTCCAAGAGCTGCTGCATATATTGAGTCAGCCACTCCCTCTCCTTCGCCCTGTCGATCGTCGTGCCATAGGTTCCGCCCTTCACATGAACGATATCCCCTCTGGTGCTCTGAAATTCCCATTCCTTGTTATAGGTGTCATGGGCGTCCGCTATGGACTCCACCCATTCCTCCACACAATGCTCCCGCAGCACGAACCAACCGTTTTCATCAGTAATCGGCATTTCGTCCTCGCCCTTTACAAGCAGACCCGCCATCAACGCGCTGTCCGCCTGAGTGACGCCGTCTCCATAGTCACAGACAGGTCCGTTCTCCTGAAAAAAGGAGATTTGCCTCCAAAGTATCTCTGTGGCCTGCTGTTCCTCGGAGAGCGGCACGTCAAAATAGCAGCCCTGCTCCACCAAATCAACCGATACCTGCCCGTCGAGAATCGCCTCCCGTATCAGGGTGTATGCCAGCCCGTCGTCCAAACGCCCCTGCAGACCGTCGGACAGGGTATAGCCCCTTGTCTCGTCATATTTTATGCAGTAATCCTCCTCCACGTAAAACGTGGAGAGAATCTCCTCCCATTGCTCCCTCAAGGCCTCCTCATCGATTATGACCGCCGCCTTCAGCTCATGCTGTCCTGCGGGGGACAGATTGCCCGCCCAGAGCCAAGCATTTTGCTCCGCAAGATATCGCCGTAATTCCGTCTCGTAATCAAAGGCAAATTTCAGGCTCTCCATGGGAATCCTCCATGAGGTTTTCTCGCGTCCGATCCCCGTGCGGTCATAGCCCGTCACCGTAAAGCTCTCAGGAGCCTCCGTCCCCTCCAAGAGCAGACCGTTGACCTCCTGCACGGAGCGTCCGGTGCAATACACGCCGTTGATCCATGTATTGACCGTAAAGCCCTCCCGATAATACAGTGCAAGACCGATATAACTCACAGCCAAAAGGAATATGATGATAATACCGCCAAATGCCATTCCTCGCAATGTCTTTTTCATATGCATACCCACGTATCTCACAGACTTTTTGCCTGCAATCCTGCCGCCAATAAAGACTTTTACTCCTTATTCCGCTTCGCCAGATCGTCCCCGTCAAACACCTCGTCAATGGGCGCTCCCGCGGGAACCATGGGAAATACCTTGTCGTCCTCGGGAATCACGCACTCAATCAACACGGGCGCTTTCATGGCAATCGCCTTCTCAATCGCCGGCGCGACCTCCTCCTTCTTGGTGACACGGATTGCGGCACAGCCAAGCCCCTCCGCCACCTTGCAGAAATCCACCTTATCATTCAAAACGGTCTGGGAATAACGTTTCCCATAGAATAAAGTCTGCCATTGACGCACCATGCCAAGCACATGATTGTTGATGACAATCTGGATAATGGGAATGTTATAGCGGCTCGCCGTGGCAAGCTCATTCATATTCATGCGGAAACAGCCGTCCCCCGCAATATTGATGCAGAGCTTGTCAGGCTGCCCCACCTGTGCGCCGATACATGCGCCCAAGCCATAACCCATAGTACCCAAGCCGCCGGAGGACAGGAAGGTGCGGGGCTTCGTATATCTGTAATACTGAGCCGCCCACATCTGATGCTGCCCCACATCCGTGGAAATCAGCGCGTCTCCCCCCGTGATGCGGTCAAGCTCCTCCATGATATATGGACAGGAAAGCACCTCTTTATCGTATTTCAGAGGATAATCCTCCTTCATTTTCCTGATATTCGCAAGCCACTCCGCATGGTTTTTCTTACCCTGTGCCTTGATGCGGGCGTTTAGCTCGGTGAGGGCCTTTTTCAAATCTCCGGTGAGGGCAGCGTCCACACGGATATTTTTGTTGATCTCCGCGGCATCGATGTCAATGTGAACTATCTTGGCTCCCTCAGCGAATTTCTTGGGATTGCCGATTACACGGTCGGAGAATCTCGCCCCCAGCGCCACCAACAGGTCGCATTGACTCACGCCCAGATTGGACGTCTTGGTGCCGTGCATTCCTATCATGCCCGTGTAACGGTCGCTGTGACCATCAAAGGCTCCCTTGCCCATCAGCGTGTCGCACACAGGCGCGTCAATCAATTCCGCGAACTCCGCCACCTCGTCATAGGCTCCGGAGATAATAGCTCCGCCGCCGAGATAGATATAGGGTCTCTCCGCTTCCCTGATAAAGCCCAAGACCTTCTCCATATCCTTTTCCGAATAATATGTCTTACGCTCGGGGGCTTTGATCTCCATCGGCGTAAATTCGCACGTCGCAGCGGTCACGTCCTTCGTGATATCTACCAACACCGGACCGGGTCTGTCGCTCACCGCAATGGTGAATGCCTTCCGTATGGTGTCCGCAAGCTGCTCGACATTCTTTACAATAAAGCTGTGCTTGGTGATCGGCATGGCGACACCCGCAATATCCACCTCCTGAAAGCTGTCCTTCCCCAACATTGGCAGGGATACGTTGGCGGTAATCGCCACCACGGGAACGGAATCCATATATGCCGTCGCAATACCCGTCACCAGATTGGTGGCGCCGGGACCACTGGTCGCCAGACACACGCCCACTCTCCCCGTGGCGCGGGCATATCCGTCCGCCGCATGAGCCGCCCCCTGCTCATGGGAGGTCAATATGTGCCGAATCTCCCCGCTGTGCTGATACAGCGCGTCATAAATATTCAGGATAGCTCCCCCGGGGTAGCCAAAGACAGTGTCCACCCCCTGTTCCTTTAAACATTCTACTACAATTTCCGAGCCATTTAACTGCATGTCGCTAACCTCCATTAATCTAGTGCTTTACTTTCCGCGAGTGGTAATCGCTCATTTCTTGGGCAGCTCCAATACTGCTCCTCGATTACCGCGAGTGGTAATCACTCATTTCTTAGGCAATTCTAACACTGCTCCTCGATTACCACTTGTGACAAGCTCCCGATATCTTGTCAGGTATCCGGTAGTCACCTTGGGCTCTCTCGGCTGCCATTTTGCCCGTCTCTCCTCGAGCACCTTGTCGTCCACCAACACATCGAGTCGGTTGGCGGGAATATCTACACGAATGATATCGCCTTCCTCCACCAGTGCAATAGGTCCGCCCACTGCCGCCTCGGGGGACACATGCCCGATTGACGCGCCTCTGGACGCACCGGAGAAACGCCCGTCCGTAATCAGCGCCACAGAAGACCCCAGTCCCATGCCCGCAATGGCGGAGGTGGGGTTGAGCATCTCTCTCATGCCGGGACCTCCCTTGGGTCCCTCATAACGAATGACAACCACGTCACCCGCAACGATCTTGCCGCCCTTGATAGCCTCAATCGCGTCCTCCTCACAGTCAAACACTCTGGCAGGTCCCTCATGCACCATCATCTCCGGAGCAACGGCAGAACGCTTTACGACACCACTGTCAGGTGCCAGATTCCCCTTCAGGACAGCGATTCCGCCTGTCTCAGAATAAGGCTTCTCCACAGGGCGAATGACCTCAGGATCCTTATTCACACAATTCTTGATATTTTCACCAATCGTAGTGCCATTTACGGTCATGCAGTCCAAATGCAGCAGATTCTTCTTGGTCAGCTCGTTCATCACCGCATACACACCGCCCGCCTCGTTCAAATCCTCCATGTAGGTGGGACCCGCAGGCGCCAAATGGCAAAGGTTTGGCGTCTTAGCGGAAAGCTCGTTTGCAATATCCAGATCCAGCTCCACCCCTGCCTCTCTCGCAATCGCGGGAATATGCAGCATCGTGTTGGTGGAGCACCCCAGTGCCATATCCACGGTCAGCGCATTCATAAACGCTTCCTCGGTCATGATATCGCGGGGCTTGATATCCTTCTCCACAAGCTCCATGATCTTCATGCCCGCATGCTTTGCCAGACGGATTCTCTCGGAATAAACAGCCGGAATCGTGCCGTTTCCCCTAAGTCCCATGCCGATCGCCTCGGTGAGACAGTTCATGGAGTTGGCAGTGTACATACCTGAGCAGGAACCACAGGTCGGACATACCTTCTCCTCAAATTCACACAGCTCCTCCTGCGTCATGGTGCCTGCAGCCACGCTGCCCACCGCCTCAAACATGGAGGAAAGACTCCTTTTCTGCCCCTTCACGCGCCCCGCAAGCATAGGCCCGCCGGACACGAATATCGTGGGAATATTGACCCTTGCCGCCGCCATGAGAAGCCCCGGCACGTTCTTGTCACAGTTGGGGATACACACCAGACCGTCAAAGCCATGGGCAAGCGCCATACATTCCGTACTGTCCGCAATCAAATCTCGGGTCACAAGAGAATATTTCATGCCGATATGCCCCATGGCAATCCCGTCACAGACCGCAATCGCAGGGAATACCACCGGCATACCGCCCGCCATGGCAACCCCCAGCTTTACCGCCTCGGTAATCTTGTCCAGATTCATATGTCCGGGCACGATCTCATTGTAGGAGCTAACGATTCCGATCATAGGACGCCTGCGCTCCTCCTCCGTGTACCCCAATGCGTTAAACAGGCTGCGGTGGGGCGCCTGTGCGTTACCTGTCTTTACTGAATCACTTCTCATTTTCTTATCCTCTTTTCTGTATTTTTATATAATAACTTTCACGGCATACAATTCTCCAAAATGTTCTCCGTGCTTACATCATTCATCACAGCATTTATATCGCATCTCTGTAATGGCACTGCCCTTCATCGAATCCTCTCCACAAGTAAATCCCCCATCTTGGAGCAGCCAACCTTCACACAGTCCTTGTCACCGGAGCCGCTTGGCATGATATCCCCCGTGCGGTAGCCGTCCTTCAACACCTGCTTCACCGCCGCGTCAATGGCATCAGCCTCCTTATCCAAATCAAAGCTGTATCTTAGCATCATGGACGCACTTAAAACCGTCGCGATCGGGTTTGCGATATCCTTCCCCGCGATATCCGGCGCGGAGCCGTGACTTGGCTCGTACAGCCCGAATTTGCTGTCATTCAGGCTCGCGCTCGCAAGCATTCCGATCGAGCCTGTCACCATGCTCGCCTCGTCGGAGAGAATGTCGCCGAACATATTCTCCGTTAGAATCACGTCGAACTGGGCAGGATCCCTGACCAGCTGCATGGCACAATTATCCACCAGCATATGCTCCAATGTAACCTCGGGATAATTCTGCGCGACCTCCTCCACCACCTTTCTCCAAAGACGGGAGGAATCCAACACATTCGCCTTATCCACACTGGTCACCTTCTTCCTGCGCTTCATGGCGATGTCAAAGCCCTTTATCGCAATACGCCGAATCTCGTTCTCGTCATAGGTCAGCGTGTCGATTGCCTTGCGCACACCGTTCTCCTCAACCGTCCTGCGCTCGCCAAAATACAAGCCTCCGGTGAGCTCCCTCATAATCATCATATCAAAGCCCGCCGCGCTGATCTCCTCCTTTAACGGACACGCCCCCGCAAGCTCGTCATAGAGCACCGCCGGACGCAGGTTCGCGAATAGGTTCAGCGCCTTTCTAATCGAAAGGAGCCCCGCCTCCGGACGCAGGTTCGGGGGCAGCTTGTACCATGGTGAGGTTGTAGTGTCACCGCCAATCGAGCCCATCAACACGGCATCTGCCGCCTTCGCCGTGGCGATTGCTTCATCTGTCAGCGGCACGCCATGCACATCAATGGACGCCCCTCCCATCAAAATATCCGTAAAGAGCATCTTGTGCCCATACACCTCGGCTACCCTGTTCAACACCTTCTTGGCTTCCGCCACAATCTCCGGTCCAATGCCATCACCGGGGATACATGTAATCTTCAATTCCATTTTCTATGATCCTCCCATAAATAATTTGATCTGCTCAAACTCAGTAAAGTCGGCTTGACTCAAGAAATTTCATAAAATCACTTTATATATCATAACTGATATCATAACAAATTTCAACACATTCCCCATTCAACTAAACAAATGCTTAATATTGGAAATGCTCTTGGCAGCGTCGATGATCTCCTGTCTGTTTTGGTACATGTAGTCCTCTAACTCCTCGATTTCCTCCTGCGTGAACCCATTGCTTCTAAGCACCATGCACTCCGGCACCGACCCCTCCGCCGAGTGCTCCCCGCGCTCGAACCGCACCAGTACAAAGGACCTTCCGTTCTTGGAAAGCACTGACGAATGGGTACAATTCATCTCACTCCATCTAATCATATTGCATCTCTCCGCCTTTCCACTGCATCAAAAACCTCATGAGAGCCGCCCCCGCCTGCCCCGCATCATCAAAGCTGACCTTATTTGTCACCTTCATAGCGGTGATGCTAAAGGCTGCCTTCTTGCTGCCGACAAACTTAATGCCATTCTCGTTTCTAAGACCCGTTCCGGTCAGTATCACCGTCGCCTTGCCCTTGTTCCTATTGTTGGCATAGGTCACCGTGTAATCCTGATCCTCCACAAGCTCCACATTCTTGCCGTCCACCTTACAGGTGACCTCTATTCTGGCAGGCTCCACCAAGCCTCCCGTGTAGCTCACCTTGTTCTTCACATTATTTTCATCATAAAATGTCACCTTCGCCTTGGACAGATCCACCTCCTTCTTGCCCACGAGCCTGCGCACCTGAAAGCTTCCCGTGACGCTGCTCTCCTTGCTGTAATTCCCCTTGCCGACCACCTTCACGTACACCGTGACAGACCTCTCGCCGTTCCCCAAGGTCAGCTTGTTCTTTCCGTCCATGGGCTTCTTATTCCCCGTCTCGTCCAGATAATAATAGCTTAGCGTGTAGTCGGAGGACTTCAGGGCGACGCCGTCCAGACTGACCACAGGCGACGATTTATAAAAGGCGGGCTTCTTGTAAATCTGGTCAGGGACAACAACCTGCACCCTGTCCTCGTCAAGCTCCGCGGGCACGATTTTAAAGGTATTGTTCTTCATAGGCTTGCTTCCCTTGAAATTCCCCAAGAAGGTCACGCTGAATTTCCCCGTGCCCGCTTTCTTGTTGGCGGAATAGGTCACCTTATAATCCCTGCCCGCCACGAGCTTTTGTCGCTCTGCGGCATTTCCCGTGTAGGTCACTGTCAGGTCACTGATGACCACGCCCTTGCTCTGATAGGGGTGTTCCCCGCTCAGACTGCCACCAAGCTGCAGCTCTCCCTCACCTGCCTTGAGGGGAGCAATCTTGTAGGACTTGGTGACAGAGCCCGCATAAAGTCCCAGACCCACGACCCTATACTTCACTGTGCCCGCGTCTATGGCATTGCTCAGATAAACCACGTAATAGTCCGTACCCTCCGTAAGCGTTTTCGTCTCGTCCTTGGCTGACACCTCCACGTCCGCTCCCGAGCCAGCCCCCCCAAAGACGGGCTTTTGCTCCTTGCCGTTGTAGGTGGGCTTATAGCTCTTATTGGGCGTGACGATGAGCTTTTTTAAGTCCTTCTTCTCCACGCCGATCACCTTCACGGCAAGCTGCCCCGTATAGTTGCCGCCCTGCTTCGCCGTGATGATAATCGTACCGTTATCACCCGCGACCGCCTTCTGCGGCTGCACCTCGCTGTCCTTACTGGTGCTCAGATAGTAATCCTTTGCCCCGAGCTTCATGCTTCCGTAGAACAGCGTGGGCGCAATCTTGGAATTTACCGCCACATACAGCT
Source organism: Muribaculum sp. (assembly GCA_023663505.1). Taxonomy (GTDB): domain Bacteria; phylum Bacillota; class Clostridia; order Lachnospirales; family Lachnospiraceae; genus Acetatifactor. The sequence goes on along the minus strand of JAMPHH010000018.1, from coordinate 29,271 downwards.
CCTCGGCGCAGCGTATCTCCATGGTCTCATTCGCGCCGCTGTCCTTATTGTCAAGGCTCTTTGGCTGAATCGTGAAATTCACGGAAGCGCTCCCGCTGTAATTACCCTTGCCCGTCACTGTGAGCTTGGGCTGCTTATTCGCTGCCGAGGCGGTGGACGCCTTCACATTGTTGCTGTATTTTACCGTGTAGTCAACGCCTGCCGTCAGCGTCCGCCTTCCCTGCGTCACCTCAATCTCAGGCTTAATCGCCTTGCCCGTGTATGTATACACAGACCCTTTAGTCAGCGTGACATGCAGCTCTCCCGTGTCATCGCCGTCACCGCTCCCCTCTCCGGACTCAGAGAGCCACTTGGCATACAAAATCAAATCTCCCTTGCTGCCCGACACGATCTCCGTCACCTGATTCTTAAACTTCCTGTCCTTGAACCACCCGCCGAACACATACCCCTCTCTTACAGGCGCCTGCAGCACTATCGTCTCCGACGAGGCAGTGTAGCTCTCAGGATTCTGCTCGTGGTTCCTCCCGCCGTTTAGCACGTATTGTATCTGAAAATCACTTGTGTCAACATCTGTATCCACCGCGTCCGACGAGAAGAAATTCACGTCATAATAGACATACTCCTCGCCATTCTTGGTTATTTCCACATGGAACACGTCGCCCGCATTGTAGGACTCAATATCATTCGGCATGAAGATGATACAGCCTACCTGTCCATAACCACCATTATCCACGGTAAAATGCCCGTCAGAGGTGTTGTCCTTTGAGAATTTCCAGACCCTTCCATCGTTTTTTCTCGTAAGGGTCACCTGAAGCAGCGGGATATCCGCCTCCTCTACCATCTCTCCCATAGTGATTGACCAAGGATCATCTGATTCATAATATTCCGCAGGCATATTTCGGGCTGGCCACACTATTCCATAGCCCGCCTCCTCACCGATTTCTTGCTGTATAGTATCCATGCTATACATGGCATACGCCACGTCCGTCGCACCGAAACCGACCTGCTGCATAGCAGGATACAACACCCATCGCCTGTGCCCCACCGCATCAAGATTGTTTTCGCCGGAGTCACCTGCCCACCCCAGGACAATGGCTTCATTTAATGACCTATGTCCTATTGCAAGATTTGAGCTTGAGGTGCCTTTAAACGCCAATTTATAAAATTCATCTGACATATCAGATGGTTGTGCCGGATAATGGCTATGCTCGTTAAACACCCCATATGTATCCCAATTGTACTCGGTAATCACCGCTCCCGCCTGACACGCCTTATTATATTCATCATTCAGGGTCAAATGGTCATGAACCCCTCCGATATAACGCACCTGATTCAACATGACAAGCGCAGAATCCAACGTCTGCTGCGTCAGACTCCCCGCACTGTAAGGAGCCTTTGCGGAAGGCTTGGTCTTATATGCAACCTTATCGCTCAGCTTCACTCCGCTCTGCTTCATGTATAAGGCAATCTCCTCCTGTGTGTGATAAGCGGAGTGGACGCCCTTACTGGTACCCGTAGGGTCAGGATACCCCCATCTTGCGTACAACCTCACGTCTGCCTTTCTCATTCCCTTTGGAATCTCCGTGACGCGCCGCGTTCTATCCGTAAGCATGAACCAACCGCCGAACACATAGCCCTCCCTGACAGGCTCATACAACGGCGCGCCGTCCGCTATGCGGAATTTCGTCTGATTGGCGCTGTTATTCTCACCGCCATTCAGGTTATATATAATATCATACACCATGCTCAATGCAAAAAAATGCACATCATAGCTGACATATTCCTCGCCGTTTCTGGTAATCTCCACATGGAAGATATCCTCGTCGCTATAAGGCTGAATCTCCCATGGAGTCGGTTGGAACACAATGCAGCCCGTCTGACCGTCTTCGCCATTGTCCACATAGAATTTACGTTCTCCCGACTCCTGTGAGAAATGCCATTCATTTACCTCGCCTTCCTTTGCCTCTCCCGCCCGCTGTCTGGTCAAGGTCACCTGAATGTCGGAGATATCCACATATTCGCCCATAGTGACAGACCAAGGTGCTCCATTAGTGAAATATTCTACGGGCGTGCTCTGTGCAGGCCAAGCAACCCTGCGGATAGCCGTATCCCCCGCGCCGCCGTCCTTTGCGTACATTGCATAAGAGGATATAGAGATTTCCCCTGCCTCGACCGCCTTCTCCACGGCGCCAAAGCCCATCTGCTTCATGGCGGGATTCAATATCCACCCCCTGTTCTCCACCGTATATCGTTCTGTCCAAGAATCATACTCCCAATCTAAGAATTTGCGAATCGCCTGATTGGAGTTACGGGCAGACCCCACCGTGAGCAGAGTATTCTCCGCCCCCTGCACACACTGCTGATACAATTTGTCCGACATTCCCTCAGGTCGAGCGGGTGTATCGGATTCCCCGCCATTCAAGAAGCCAATCAGGGCTGCCGCCTGCGCCTGCTGATTATAACCCTCATTCAGCGTCACGTCGGCGGGCAGACCCGCTATGTAACGAATCTGATTCACCAAATTGAGCGTGTCATTCAACGATTGCTCCGAAAGGCTCCCCGCGCCATAAGGCGCCTCCACAATCGGCTCCTCCCGATAAGTGCACGGCAGTCTCCCCGGCTGCTCCTCCGTCTCATTCAGGAAATTGATCACGTCCAAAGGCGTATGATAAGCCACCCCCAAGCCCGTGCCCAAATCACCGCCTACATCTGTCCCGTCACCACTGAAAGCCTGCTCCCCCGCCATACCGAGGCTCTTATCCGCCACGTCAAGCAACTGTTCATTTGACGCGTCGAAAGCCTGCTCATTCGCGATGTCAGCCGCGTCAGCCCCATCACCTACCTGTTGACCCTGAGACTCCCCCGCGCCTTCCGTCGCCTCCAAGCTTCCCTCATATCCATAATCTCCCGCCAAATCCACAGCTCCCTCCGCCTGCACCGGCATAAACGCAGCGGAGCCTGCCACAGACCAAGCCACCAGAAGCGCCACACATCTCCTCGCCCTCCTGATTCCTTTCCCGTTCCCAATCAATCCCATCTTCCACATACAAACCCCTCCCATAATCCATTCCAAGAGTCCCACAAATACAAAGGAAGCAGCCCCCCAAGGGACTGCTCCAACCTTCCTCTAATTACCCCTCAGGCTTCTCCACCCTGCTGATAGCGGATTTATCCATAGGAATCCTACAATTCTTATTATTGCCGAACTCCACGATCACCGTGTCATCTTGAATATCAATCACACTGCCGTAAAACCCCGAGGTGGTCAGCACATAATCTCCAAGCTCCAATGCCGCAATCATGGCAGCGACCCTCTTTTGCTCCTTCTTCTGCGGCCGCATCATCAGAAAATACATCGCCACAAAGAACAATACATAGATTACCACCATCGCTCCCAAGCCAAGGGAATTGCCGGCTGCCGCCGCGTCCGCTTCCGTCATTTCTGTCAATAAAATACCCATTTCTCCTCCATTCCGACGCCTCGCGCCTGAAATTATTATGTCCGCGGTTTAAATCCCGCCGCTTATTTCCGATTGCCAAACGCCCTGCGGCGTTCCATCGTACTCAAATAATAATACACAAAATTTCGGACAGGGGCAAGCCCATTTTGCCATATTTAAGCAATATTTATATATTTTTCATATTCTCAAGCTTGCGTTTCTTATAAGAGGCGAACTCCCCCGCGTCCAGAGCGTCCCGAATCTCCTCCATCATCGTATTATAAAAATAAAGATTGTGCAGCACGCAGAGCCGCATACCCAACATCTCCTTTGCCTTCAAAAGATGCCTTACATAAGCTCTGGAATACCTCCTGCAGGTGGGACAGCCGCATCCCTCCTCAATCGGTCTGTCGTCAAGCTCATACTTTGCGTTAAAAAGATTGATCTTGCCATGGTTCGTGTACAGATGCCCGTGACGACCGTTTCTCGTGGGATACACACAGTCAAAGAAATCCACGCCGCGCTCCACGCCCTCCAAGATATTGGCAGGCGTCCCCACACCCATCAGGTACGTGGGCTTTTCCTTCGGCAGCCAAGGAACCACCTCGTCCAAGATATGATACATCTCCTCGTGCGTCTCCCCCACGGCAAGCCCGCCTATGGCATAGCCGTCCAAATCCATCTCGGAGATGCGCTTGGCGTGTTCCACGCGGATATCATCATAAATCGCGCCCTGATTGATTCCAAATAGAAGCTGTGCGGGATTCACCGCCTCCCCCGATGCGTTCAGCCGCTCCAGCTCCCGCTTACAGCGTTCCAACCACCTCGTAGTCCGCTCCACGGACGCCTGCACATAGCCCCTGTCCGCCTTGCTTGGCGCACACTCGTCAAACGCCATGGCAATCGTGGAGCCGAGATTGGACTGAATCCGCATACTTTCCTCCGGTCCCATGAATATCTTCCTGCCGTCGATATGGGAGTTAAAATAAACTCCCTCCTCCTTGATCTTGCGAAGCCCCGCAAGAGAGAACACCTGAAATCCGCCTGAATCCGTAAGGATTGGCTTATCCCATGACATGAATCTGTGCAGCCCGCCCAAGCTGCGAATAACCTCATCACCCGGGCGCACATGTAAATGATAGGTGTTGGAAAGCTGTACCTGTGTCTTGATCTGCTCCAAATCCTCCGTGGACACGGCGCCCTTGATCGCCGCCACCGTACCCACATTCATAAATACAGGCGTCTGAATGACGCCATGCACTGTGGAGAACTCACCTCTCTTGGCTCGCCCTTCCGTCTTAAGCAGACGATAGCTTGCCTGAAATCCGCTTTGAAGCTGTCCACCCATCTATAATTCCTCCCAGAACTCCTCCAGAGTGATGCCACTCTCGGTGATGACCGTGGCAGCGTCCACTCCCACATAACGAAAATGCCAAGGCTCGTAGTCTATGCCCGTGACGTCCTCCTTGCCCTTAGGATAGCGCAGGATAAAGCCATATTTACAGCTATTCTTCGCAAGCCACTTCCCCTCCACGGTATCGCCAAAGCCCTCCGTCAGCTCATCATAATGGTCACACACAATATCAAACGCAAGCCCGATCTCATGCTCACTGTTGCCGGGAATCGTGACCACCTGACTGGACATCTGATACGCCTCCACATAGGAGAAGCCGCGTCTCATATATTGGGTTATTTTCCTTCCAAACAGATACTCCTGTCGCTCAGGCGTCCTGTATGGAGAACAGATAACCAGACTCATGCCCTCGTCCTTCGCCGCCTGCAGCATATCCTTCAAATCGTCCACGATCCGCTCGTCACACATCTGACTCCCGCGAATCGTCCCCAAGGTAAAGGTGTAATCCTCAGGAATCGAATGCTGCTTATTGATCAAGACCAGACGCCAATCATTTCGGTCAAAAATAATCTCCCCGCTCTCGTCTCTCGACGTCTCCTCCTGCACCGCGCCGTCGGCGTTCCCGTTGGTCTCCAATGCCTCCAAGATATCCTCTGCCTCGTATTTCACGATCCCGTCCATGCCATGGACAGTCTCACCCTCCACAAGCTCATCATCTGCCAACAAATCCTCGTCAGACAAAAGCTCCATGTCCTCGGGGCGCAGCTCCGACTCGGGTGCGAGCTCCACGTCGCTGTCCAACTCCGCCTTGCTCCATTCCGCCGTCCTGCCCTCCCCGGTGATAAAGAGCGGGAACGAGAAGCTGCTGTATACCACAAACAGGCAGAATGTCATCGCAATCATCGCGAACCGCTTGTAATTACCCACGCAATATCTGATCACATGAAACACGAATGTGCTGACCAGCAGGGCGGGCAGAACAAGAATACTACATATTTTGTTTTTCCTTCCGAAACGCAAAAGGCTCTTTCTGACACGTTCTTCTACCGTGATTTTCATATGCTTTCCTATTCCACTTCTATTCAAAGCTGCCCACAGCTATACAATCGCCTCATATTCCCATAGGCTTGCACCAATGTGCAATCCCGACCTCACGGCATCGTATGCCGACTGCCAATGCAGGATATTCACTGCATGACACTCGCTGCGGAGCATCATCAGGTTTCACATAGTATTATAACTATCATACCATAGCTTTCCCACAGATGCACTCTTTTTCTTACGTTTTTCCAAAAAATTTTATTTTTTTGGGAAATTTTAAGTCAATACCCCCGCAGCGCTCGTCAATCCGGTTTTAACGTGTTTATGTCCGCAGCAATAAAAGCAAAAGCCGGAACCCATAGTTAATATGGTATTCCGACTTTTGAGACTGTTTAGAAGCCTTCACTGATAAGCATGCATTTTTTATGCGATTGATTCTAAGCAGTCATTGCTTTTTCGACTGAAGATGTTATCTCTTTACCTTTACCTTAACAGTTATCTTCACGTCCTTGCTTATGCCGTCCCGTCCCCTCATCTGCACTGTAACGGGAATGCTGTATGACTTGCCTGCCGCCGATGCGACCACGGCGTCCTTATCAGTAATTCTTACTGTCAGACTGCTGCCGCTTCCGCTCGCCGTGATATCCGGCTTGCCGTCCTTATTACAATCGATACTGCCATTTGAACTCGATATGCTGTATCCGCTCGGTGCAGACAGTGAGTAGGTTCTGCTAAAGCTTCCGCTGCCCGCGTACAGAGTCTGGTTATCGCTGACTACCTTGATCTTGGGAGCCGACTGCTTGGGCTTTATGGTAAAGGTATTGCTCTTTACCTTGAATGTCTCTCCGGTTCCCGTCCTAATCGTGTACTCTATCGCCAGCTTATAAGCCTGACCCGACTTGAGCACGGAAGTATCGGCAACCGTAATGTAGTAATGGTAGGTATATTTAGTGCTTGCATACCTTATCCAATTGTCGTCAATAGCAAAATATCTGCTGTATTCCCCTGTCAGGTTATAGTCAACTACGCTATATCCGCTGCCCAAATTGCTGAATTTGGGGTCAACCAATACCGCATAATTCTTGTAATCCGAAGGCGAGCGATATGTCAAATCCAAAGCGCCCTTAGGACTCACCTTCACCGTCACCGCGTTATTCACGACCTTCAGCTTGAGTGTCAGCGTATTGAGTGCCGTGTTTACTCCTGTCTCAGGATTCTTGTAATAAGGCGTCACCTTATAGTTGTATGTCCCTGCGGCGATGGTTTTGCCCATCAGCTTTGCGTCATTCTGCTCTACCATGATATAGGTGCTTGAGGTAGTAATCGTAAACAAATCATCGTCGAGCAGCTGCTGGGATTTCGGATTTGCACCCTCGACATAAATATCTGCAAAATCAATAGAATTCACATTTTTCAGGTATATATCCGTCCCAACCCTGTTTTCAGTTGCCGTATTGAATACAAGCTGGCTTGCGCTCAAATAAGCCTTGGGTTTTACCGCCTTTATGGTATGCGCCACCGTCAAGGGCTCTCTCCAATATTCGGAATCCAACGTAATATTCACCTTCTTAGAGCTTGCCTTGTCATTGTAGACATAGTCCACCTCATAGTCATCATATCTCGGCGAAATTTTAACGCTGCCCTCGGCGTCCCATGTATAATCGTCATAATACCTACCGTTTTCCGCCACATCATCATAGTACAGAGTTCTCTTATTTGTGTTATCATATATACTGAAATAACCTTCATTCTGTCCCACTGTCGGCGCAACATTGCTGGTAGCGGACTTTGTGACAAGCTTGGGCTTCTTGTAGCTGTACTTTACCTTGAAATTCTCAAAGGTATATACCTTTTTGTACGCTTTGAATTTCACGGTCAAGGTACCCTGAGCCACATCTGTCTCTGTAAGCTTGCCATTCTCCACCTTGATGCCGGACTGCTGACTCACTGTAATACGAGCTCCATACTTGCTCTTAGTGATCCAGCCGTATGTATAATTCATTGCAAACCCATTGTTTACGCCGGCTGACTTATCCTCCCATGTCATGGACTCCACATTGTAGTCCCCTGACATGTTAAGATTGATTATTCCCGTCGAGTCCTTAAAGAACAGGTTGGGTGCCGTCGCCATCTTAGCGGAAACAGAAGGCGCCTTGTCTACAACAGATACCTTCAAGTCATATGAATATTCCGCATTTGTATTTGTCTTAACGACGAGCTTGTAATTATAATTACCTGTTTTAGCCGAAGCGTTAGGCGTGATGAGATATTTATAACCCGAGTACTTCACCGCCTTCATATCAGAGCTTACTGCTCCGCTCGCGTCGCAGAGCTTTACCTCGGTTACGGACTCATTATACACAGGAACGATCTCCACCAAGCCTCCCGCACTCGCCAGACTCTTTCCGTTAGAATTATCATAGTCATAAGCTATATTCACGGTTGCTTTATTGGTATCTACGCGCGGCGTATGGTTCTGCACCTCCAGATTAAGAGTTGCGGAATATCCTCTCGCGTCCTTCGCCTTCGCCGTGATTACCGTATGTCCCTCGCCCTTTACCGTGACCTTCGCGGTGTGAGTGTCCTGTTTGTCCGCAGCCACAGTCGCCACGGTCTTATCGGACGTGCTCCACTGAAGCACGGCGTCGATATCCTGTCCGTTTCTGTCCTTCACCGTTGCAGTCAACGTGAAGTCCTTCTTGTCGTCCACCTTGCTAAATATGATGTTTTTGCCTGCGGCGTCTATGGTCACACCGCTTTCTGCGTCAGGTTTAAAGGTGATTGATACCGCCTGCTTGCCATCCACCACCTTGAGCTTATAGCTTGCCGTCGCGAGAACCTTATCCTCGGACGCTGCTTTAATCTGCGCATTGATTGTATAGGAACCCGCCTTCTGCGCCGTTACATCATAGTATCCTGTTGTAGAGTTCTTCACAATGGTAAGACCGCTTACCTCGGGAACCTCTATCGTATAATCCGAAGGAGAAACGCTTCCCTGAGTGCCCAGTCCTATTCTAAGCGTCATTTTATCTGCGCTCTGCGTTCCGTCTGAAACCTCAAGTGTCTGGGCGTGGCTTCCACCAGTCTCACTGATATACGCTCCCGTGATTCTTCCGATGTACACATCAAGCGTCGTCTCACAGGGATATTTATCCGTTCCGCCATATACAGCCTCGAAAGCATAGCTGTATGGGTTCACGCCGTTTGTAACAAGGGGCGTGTCAGGATTCTTCCATGTCCAGCCCTCTCCAAAGTCTGCGGGGAAAGCAACGTCCCCAAGCTTCGTCTTGATATTGGCAAGAGCATATATCGAACTATTATTTCCCTGTTTGGGCAGCTCCTTAATGTGTAATTTTATCTCAACCTTATCCTGCACATAGACATTGTCCTTTATTGTCTTGAAATTCTTCGGCACAACCGTCAATACCGCATCGCCCGCCTTGAGCGGGGTCACAATGCCGCTCTCGTCCACCGTGGCGACACTGCTGTTTGAGATATTCCATGTAAAGTCACCTGCCGAGAAACCATTAGGTGACTCAACCGTATTAGGGCTTATTGCTCCTATTGCCTTATATGTGATATCCGGCACATAAGCCAAGGTAAAGCTGTTCTCCTCGGTCTCTGCAACCGCGGGATAACTGCTGTCACTGCTTCTAAATCCGGTGACGCCGAAGCCCTTTCCTTCCGGATTCACATACAGCTTAAACGATGCGCTTACACTGACGCCCTCCGCAACAGTCTTCTCAAACGTAACCCTTGTATTTCCTGCGGAAAGCATATTCAGCCTTCCTGTCGCGCTGTCCCACGATACGATTCCCCTTTTGTCAAAGCTTACCTCATAATCTGAGAGCTGCGTGAGAGTTCCGTCAGCATTGCGCTCATAAAGACCTACTCCCTCGGCATAGCTGCCCTTATATGAGCTTGCGCCCGAATCATAATAGAACTGCGCTATCGTTCCATCTTCCTGCCTGCTTCCCACGACATAATCCTTGACTATAACCTCACAGGCTGTCTTGACAGCTTTGTTGTACTTAGATGTAACCGTAATCACCGCAGTGCCGGCTCCCACGGCATACACTCTGCCGTTTCTTACCGTCGCAACAGAAGGGTCGCTGCTCTCCCAGTCAAATTCCGCCGCGGCGCTCTGAGGCTCCACCGTTGCCGTCAGAGTCTTTACATTATAGCCCTCATGATTATAGCTCACAGGTGCGGCGTTCAAGCCGATCTTTTCCTCTGAAAGCTTGATCGCGGTAGGCGCCTCTGCCTCCTTGGTGGTGAATTTAAAATCACAGGGCAGCGTGGCAATCGTTACATCACTGTCGTCCTCCGTGACATATATTTCCGCGCTCACAATCGTATACTGCGTACTGCCGACCAAACCGGTAAACGTCGCATCTTTCTTGTAGCCCGAGCTCTTTCTCAATCTGACAGTAGTTCCCTGACCATCGCTAAGCGTCAGACGGACTCCGATGCTGTCATCCTCCGTGCTGCCCGCTGCAGTCACGGCTACAACCGCCTGATTATGAGTGGTCTTGCTCTCATCAAGCGCAAAGCTCAGCGTATACTTCGCCTCCTTGGTCTTGAAGGTGCCTGACAGCTTCTGCTTGTCATTAGTCACTTCGTCGGGACTCTCAAGACCATAGCTGTCAGAAAGCGCAAATGCGTACTCATATTCCGTGTTGGACGTTAATTTGCTTACCGTCGTGCTGTAAACATTGTTATTGTCCCAATGCCATATATATGTAGTAACCCAATCCTTCTCACCCTTAACCCGATAGAAGAAGTAGACATTCGGGTAACCGTTTTCACTGCCGTTTAACTTGACACTTACACTGGCATATGTATAGCCTGCGGACACCCCTGCGCCCGATAAGCTGCGCGAATCCTCCACCGTCTTGAAGTCGCCCGTGATGGTCTTTTCAAGGCTTGACATTGCTGCGTTATAGCTTTTGCCAAAGCCAAGCGTATATTCATAGGTGGTACCGTCCTTAAGAGTCGCACCGTTATATTGGTTAATATAAAACGTTTCCTCATGCCCGCTTGTACTACTATAATAATTATAATCCGCCCTTTCCCAAACTCCCTCTGTGTCTTTCTCGCGAATATAGCAAAGAACATATCCGTATTCCGTCATTTCGGGGGATATTCCCGTAAGGGCATATTCCAGCTCTGCTCTGTGCTGTTCGGTTGAAACTTCCGTCACCGTCACAGTGCGCTCGTCCGCCGTCGTCTTGAATGTAAATAAGGCGTATTCTTTACCTGCGCTGTATGTTTGGGCGCTGCGCACCGAAATTTCATAATTCGTATTCGCCTCCAAACCGGTGAAGGTATATGAGCAGGTATAGTCTTCATCATAATACAAAGTCTCATAGTCCTTATAACGGAAATTCTTGTCTCCCACCTTTCTGATATAGAAGTAAACCTTCATTGAAAAATACGAATCCGCAAAATTAGCTATCTGCGTTTTGTCCAATGTAAATGTATACTTCTGCTCAGAATAACTGCCTTCCTCACTCTTACCGTCGATCTTCACCTTGGGCGTATGCACGCTCTCAAAAAATGTATAGAGCGGCGCGTTATAACCCGTATCAACATTAGCGTTATCGGCAAGCGTCCATTTCAAATAATAATCCGTGTCGGGCTCAAGCTTACTATTATACACAGACGCGGTCTTAAACTCTGCCTGATATTCATTCCCTGCATTCAGGGCAACCGCATTTCCAACTGTCTTATATTCACTCCCGTCCCAATAATACATACGCAGGTAATAGGTGCCAGCCAAGTTCTCTGTGCTCGCTGTACTCTCCGCCTTCCATGTACGCACTATGTCAAACGGGTTGTCTGCTCCTTCACCCACAGAGGTCAGCTTGATATTCCCTTCGCATTCGTATGTCTTCTCTATCTTAACTCCGCCTACAAACAATAGAAAATCGTACACTGCGCCACTTTGCAGCTCCGATATACTACCGCCGTTGGCTGCCTCATACATTGGAGCAGCACAAGCATAGCTTCCCCTATCACCTTTCTGCCTATAATATAAATATGCCTTATCATTCTCCCCCTTAGCGGGTCTCGTCATTGCATAATCTACTGTTGTTGACGATTCCACATTCTGCGTAAGGGTAAATGTAATCTCATCAGCTTTATACGTCGTGTCGGGTGTCTTCTTTGTTATGATCCCCTCACTAAGCTGCTTCGGTCCGCTTGTTGCATCGGAAAACTCTACCCACATCTCAAAATCGTAATCTGTATTTGCTTCCAAGGGACTTCCGACACTGTCAAGGTCGATATATGAACTAATCTCAAAACTCTTGGCGCCGTCTGCCGCCGTTGTCACCTCATCATTGTCATTTAATTTTATATAACCTGTTTCACCCGTATCACTATGCTCTACTCCCAAAGCGCTGACATAGGAGTAATGTAACCTTGCACCGACAGCGTCTCCCTTATAACCGGACACTTTTGCCTTCAAGGTAACTCCCAAATCCGCCATTTCACCTTTGTAATCCACTGAATACTCTACCTTCGTGGTAATCGTGTCGGTCTTTGCCGTGGTCTTAAGCATTTCCTCGCCGTTACTGTTCACAAACTCAAAATAATATTCCGTATCCGGCTGCAAATCCTTAAATACCCAGTCAGACCAGTCGTAGTACACATTCATCACCTGTTCGTCTGCGGAACCGTCCACCGGCGCATAATAGCACGCAGGAACATAAGAAATTGTTTCCACGTCAAGGGTGATGCTGTTCTCCGTGGTCTTCGTGTCATAGATAACCACAGACGCTGTTTGCGGATTGGTACGCAGCACGATGCTGTCTGTCTGCACCAATTTCTCACCGTTGCTACTGTTTAGCTCAAAATACACATCGTATTCCGTGTCAGCATTGACAGATACGGACTGACGCTTTACCGAATAATTATTCCCTGAATATAAGGATATATTACTCGTATTTTCCAAGCTACCGTTCTGTGCCTTACAATATACCTTTAAGATATATTCATCAGCTAAGCTGTACCCCCCCCGAGGCCTCCAATGAGGCTCCGAATCTGAGATGTCCGACTCCCGCCTCCGCTTTCAGGGAAACCTTATAATCCGACGTCTCAAAGGAGTATGTCCCGTCCTCATGCTTTGTCAGGTGAGCAAGCTGCTCCTCGTCTCCACCTGTAATATCTCCGCCTGTAACATCTCCGTTTGAAACATCTCCTCCTGTAACATCTCCGTCGGAATGAGTACCCTTCGCCAAACCTGAAGTGAGTTCCGACTCTGTGGAAACGTCCACCAAACCGTCCGTCTCCGACTCAACCGTCTGCTCATTGCCATACAAGCCCGAATGCTGTGTGTCCGCCGCATAACTCGTTATGGGCGCAGACTCAAACACCATACAGCCTGCAAGTGCAAATGCCAATAATCTTCTGAACATCTTTCCCCTCCTTGTATCTTTTTGTGTGATTACGTTGTTTCCATAATACTTTTTCAGTTTATACATATGTTAAGATATTGTCAAGCATTTATATGGATAATAATCTTGCGTTTTTCCTCAAGATTATATATACTTCTATCTATATATGGTATCTGTTAATTGACATGCTGCTAACAGTTGGCGGCGGGGCAGGCACGAGGGACTGCTCGCAACGGTAGTCAATAACCCCGCTGCAAGCAACGGGCATGGAATTTGAAACGCTGCAAGCAGCGGGGTATTGACCCTCGCGGCATTCGCCAAATGTCCATGCAAGCATGGCCGTTTGGCTCATTGCCCGCGGGAATAAATCATACATACCTTGGAGGAGAGACACATGGCAGGATCATCATTTGGAAATATTTTCAGGATAACCACTTGGGGGGAATCCCACGGCAAGGCTTTGGGCGTGGTGGTGGACGGCTGTCCCGCAGGGCTTTTGCTGTGCGAGGAGGACATTCAGCGATATCTCGACCGCCGCAAGCCCGGCACAAGCAGCATCACCACACAGCGCAAGGAGAATGACCAAGTCGAGATTCTCTCCGGCGTCTTCGAGGGCAAGACCACAGGCGCGCCAATCTCCATGATAGTGCGCAACACTTCACAGATTTCCAAGGATTACGGCAATATTGCCACCTGCTACCGCCCCGGACATGCGGATTATACCTTTGACCAAAAATACGGTTTTCGGGATTATCGTGGTGGCGGACGCTCCTCGGGCAGGGAGACGATTGGACGCGTTGCCGCGGGCGCCATTGCCGCCAAGCTACTCTTAGAAATGGGCGTCACCGTGCAGGCATACACCCGCTCTATCGGCTCTATTGAGATTGATATGAATACATTTGACGAGAAGGCAATCCTCGAGACTCCCACGGCAATGCCTGACAGAGCCGCAGACAAGAAGGCTGTTAAATACTTGGAGGAAGCCGGAAAACGCATGGAATCCGTAGGCGGCTGCATGGAATGTCGGGTGACGGGACTCCCCGCGGGAATCGGAGACCCTGTTTTTGAGAAGTTGGACGCGAATCTGGCAAAAGCAATCATGTCCATCGGTGCGGTCAAGGCAGTGGAAATCGGTGACGGCTGTGCCGTGTCCTCGCACCTTGGCAGCGAGAATAATGACGCTTTCCGCATGAGGGACGGACATGTGGTCAAGTCCACCAATCACGCGGGCGGGGTGCTCGGCGGCATCAGCGACGGCGATGTGCTGCTCGTGCGCGCCCACGTCAAGCCTACCCCCTCCATCTACCAATCCCAACAGACCGTGAATCAGAACGGCGAGGAGCTTGACCTCACGATTCAGGGCAGACATGACCCCGTCATCATTCCCCGCGCGGTGGTTGTCATGGAGTGCATGACCGCCCTCACAGTGCTTGACGCCCTGATGCTGAACATGACCGCCCGCGCGGAATATCTGATTAATTTTTATTCCCGCGAGCAATAAGTCAACACCCCCGCTGCAGGCAACAGACACTTGCAACGCTTTATAACATAATGCATTCAAAGAATACTATGATATTTGAGCTCTGTGAGAATAAAATTGGTTCGCTGATTGCGAGAGTCAATCACCCTGCAATCAGCGAACCAACCTATGCTATGCCCTGCTCGTGCTGCCCAGCTTATGGAATGCGATACAGTTGGGCACGTCCACGGGAATGGGCGGTCCGTTCATGATCATATTGCCCGCCTCAAGATTTAAGTGGAAGAACGTCATATCATTGCTCTCATGGTTAAGTGAAACCAAAAATTTGCCATTGGGGAAGAACTCCGCGTCCTTGGGGTACTCCCCGCCGACAGGCAGGCAGAATTTCTGCGTGAGCAGTCCTGTCTGGGTATCCACGTCATACAGCACCACGGAATTGTCCCCTGCGTTCGAGGAGAGCATGTACTGATAATCCTTGGAAAAGGTCAGTGCGCTCGCGGCGTTCGTGCTGCCCTTCTCAAACTGTACGGTCGGTATTGTCTGAATCTTCTCAAACACGGGCTGATTCTTAATATCCTCATAGGAATAGACGTCTATATTGCAGCTCCACTCATGTACCACATAGATATATCTGCCATCTAGGGAGATCTTGATATGTCTGGGCGCGGAATCAAGCTCCGAGTGAATGATATCCGCCAGCTCCACCTTGCCCCATTCCAAATTCACGCGGTACACCTTCACATGGTCCATGCCGGGGTCTGCCACCAGTAAGTATTTGTTGTCATGAGTCATGCGCGCGCAGTTGATGTGGGGTCTGGAATTGCGCTCCGCAATGCTCCCCAGTCCCTTGTGGAACACCTCGTCGGTAATCTCCCCGATCGAGCCGTCCTCCAACAGCTTCAAAACCGTGAGCTTCCCGTCATGATATCCCGCCACAAAGAGATAGCTGTCCGTGTAATCCGTGGACACATAGCAGCCTCTCATGCCGTTGATTGACGCAAAATTAATCAGCTCCAGATTGCCGTCCGGCATAATGTTATAGGACTCCACTCCAAAATCGGTAATGGAATACAGATACTTACAGTTATGGGAAATCGTCAGGTAAGAGGAGTTGGTAATCTCCACCTTGCTCTTCTCCGTGAACCGCCCCTTTTCTATGTCCACATCATATATCTTGATTCCATGGCTGTCCCCCTGCGTGTAGGTTGACACATATGCCACGTACCTCTCCTTCTCTTTTGCCTTTGCCATACCAAAACCTCCTCCAAAGCAATTCGTATGATTTTCTATAAATATAGCACAATTGCACATTTTTTTAAATACCCTTTTTAGAATATTTTACAAAAAGAGCGGGACAATCCGCCCGCTCCTTTACATGCTATATTACGTGCCGCCCGCTTAGTTCTGGCAGCCACAGCCATCATTGTAGTTATAGTTGAAGTCCGTTCTGGGGGGAGGAGGAATCGTGCCGGGACAGTCATTACAGCTTTCCCTTGCGTCCCTGACAGCTTCCTTGGCGTCCCACACCGCCTCTCTTGCGTCTCTGACAGCCTCTTTTGCGTCCCACACGGCTCTCGCTGCCCTGCGCTCATCGCGGGAGCAGTCATTGTCACAGCCGCAGCTATTGTTATTACTTCCGCAGCCATTTCCGTTGGAGCTTGACGAGCAGCCACAGCCATTGTTATTACTGCCGCATCCGCAGCTATTTCCGCTCTGATTACCGCAGGAATTGCCGCCGCACAGAAGAAGCAACAATATGATCCAACAATTCATTTTTCAATACCTGCATTCAATGTTTTATTGTATTGTATTCCAATCCTATGAATTGTTGCCTGTCCGCGCTGATTTCTTGCGCACCAACTCCTGACGTATACAGCGGAAGGTCTCCTCCTCGCCGCGCTCCGCAAGCATTTTCAGCATTCTCTCCAACACGTCGCGGGTGTACTCGTGCATCATATGCCGATTCTTCCCCTTGAGAAAGTATTCGTAGGGCGCCGCGTCCGTGTAATCCTTCCCCTTATAGACCTTGCACGCCGCAATGCGGTCCATGATCATTTCCGCGATATAACGGTCGGGCATGGGAACGGGAACAAGCTCTCCCGGCGCCGCGTTCTTGCTGTAATCGAGCCAGTATTCAAAATGGTGCTTGTTGCGCCCCTTGTGGTGGAGCCAAGCGGAGGAATAGCCAAGCTCCTCGCGCTCCGCGTCGTTGGGGCTTCTGTCGCCCTGATAATACCTGACTCCCACCATGAACTCCGAGAGACCGTATTTGGACATATCGTGCAGAATCCCCTGTCGGTACAGCCCGACCCGAAAGCACCCCTTCGCGACCAGATACTTATGGTATGTGATTGTCTTAAAATGCTTCCATGCATTCCCCATGGATATTACCGTCCTTAAAACATGCTTCTGTCACTGTAAAGCTCCGCTCCCTGCTTCTTGGGCTTCCTGCCCCGCTTCCTGACCGCCTTGTCCGGAACGCTGACATAGACCGAGCAGCTTCTCCCCGGCACGGCTATCACGCTGTCCACGCTCTCCGCCTGAACCTCAGGCGCGCTCTCCTTCTCCGTGGTCATGACGCTTTCGTCCGTACATTTGACGAGCTGCCAGCGCATTCCCTTCGGAAGCTTCGGCATGGCAAGCTCTCTGGTCTCCCAATACATATTGAGAGCCAGATAAAAGAACAAATCCTCCTCGTTACGACCGCGCTTGGCGTACTTTCCGCAATACATGATGCCGATATGCCTGTTGTAACGCTCCGTGCGGGGTCTCCATGCGCTCTGCCCGTGATAGGACAGGTCGGGATAGCCGCAGGAGATATAATCCATGATTTTTAATTCCTTCTCAGGGTGAAGAATCGGGTGCTCCCTGCGCAGGGCGACGAACTCCTTCCAAAACGCGTAGAGCTCCGCATTCCGCTCCAAATCCCTCCAGTCAAGCCAAGCCGTGGCATTGTCCTGACAGTACGGATTGTTGTTGCCCCTCTGGGAGTTGCCGAACTCGTCCCCCATGAAGATAAGCGGTGTGGACTGGGTGAACAGCATGAGCAGCATCGCGTTTTTAATCTGCTTGTGACGAAGCTGCTTGATCTTCTTGCGCCTGCTGGTTCCCTCCTCGCCGCAGTTCCAACTGCAGTTATTGTCATTTCCGTCCCGATTGTCCTCGCCGTTGGCTTCATTGTGCTTCCTGTCATATGACACCATATCCATCAGGGTGAAGCCATAATAATTGCTCATATAATGAATGCGCCCCAGTCTCTTGGGAATCCGCCGCATCTGATCAAGCACCGTGTCAAGCATATTCTCATCGCCCTTTAGGTACTTTCTCATGGCGTAGAGATAATCGTCATTATAGGCAGCCATATTGCAATAGTCCGGCTCCTCCTCCGCCTCATATACCTTATCCGCATCAAAATAATAGTACCAGAGCTTTGTGTCCGCGAGCAAGTCGTCCGCTGCGAGCAGATCCACGGGCAGATTCTCGCCCATAAGGTGGAAGCCGTCCACATGGTACTCCAGAACCCAAAAACGCAGTATCTCTGCTATTTTAGGCAGCTTGATTCCCTTGGGAAAATAGATCTGCATCACAATCTCAATGCCCCTCTTGTGAAAGGCGCGAACCATCTCCTTAAATTCCGTGCAGGGGTCATCTCCCGCAGCGTAAGCCGCCTTGGGCGCATAATAAAATCCCTGCTTATAGCCCCAGTAATTGCATTTCTTAGGACAAAGCTTGTCCAAATCCTCCTCAGAGGGTGCATGCCCCGCCGTCTGCGCACCGAGCACAGCCTTCCGCTCCTCGTCCGTGGAAATCTCCGCAAATTCATACACGGGCTGAAGCTCCACTGTGGTGATTCCCGTCTCCTTCAGATAGTCAAGCTTCTCCACCATTCCCTGAAAAGTCCCCCTGTGTGCCACACCCGAGGAGATATGCTTGGTGAAGCCGCGCACATGGGCGCAATAACAGACACACTCGTGATAAGGGATTTTGGGACGCACATCTCCCTCCCAGTCAAATTCCTCACGGGGAATCACCGCCCGCCAGTCCTGATGCCTGCGCTCTCTCCCAAAGGCAACTCTGCCTACAAACCTTCTGGCATAGCTGTCCGGAACCAGCCTGTCCCCCTCATAAAACTGATACGAGATCTCCTCCGCATTCACGCCGCTTAGATATTTGCAGTATATGTTCCCGATACGCTCCCTTGACTCAAAAGGCAATTTATGCAGTTTTTTACCGGTTCTTCTATCATAAATCAGAATCCCGCAGTCAGCTTTTTTTGACACAAAAGAAAACCGAACCGCCCCATCCTCCACATGAGCTCCCAAAGGAAAAGGCTTTATGCATGTCGTTTCAGGTCTAGTCATCAGCAGCCTCCTTACCGTATAGATAATTTAATTATATAGTATTGCGTAAAAAATCACAAGCAATTATAATTAAGTTGTGAAAATTTGTGCAACAGTTCAACCATTGAATACTTTGCAAATTATATTCAGAAAGGAGAATTTATATGGAAAACAAAGATTATGAAGCCGAGGAGATGACCGTTGAGCTTGAACTGGAGGACGGCACAGTGGTCAATTGCGCCGTTATCACCATTCTTACCGTGGACAAAAAGGATTATATCGTGCTGCTTCCCTTGGACGAAAAGGGCGAAAATGCGGACGGCGAGGTATGGTTTTACAGCTACAGCGAGAATCCCGATGACCCCAACGAGGAGCCAGAGCTAGGCTTTATCGAGGACGACGAGGAATACGAGCGGGTTGTGGACGCCTTTGACGAATATCTGGACAACTGTGAATTCGATGAACTGATAGACGAATGACCGATAAGCGGATTAAGGAATCTGGTCATCAGCCTTGGACGCTCCTTGGTGCCTGTGGCGCTGAGGAGCTCTAAGCGTCTCTTTGCCCTTGTCAAGCCCACATAAAATATCCTGCGCTCCTCCTCGACGGTCTCCCTGTCAGGCATTCTGCCATGAGGATAAACATTCTCGTTACAATCCGGCATGAAAACCCTGTCAAATTCCAACCCCTTAGAGCCATGCACCGTCATCAGGTGAATCGAGGGGGCTTCGTCTCCCCCCTGTGCCGCGACAGTCCCCCTTGAACCATCTTCCGTTCCCGCTCCTGTCGCCATACTGCGGCATTCCGCAGTCCCCCTGCCCTCTGACAGCGTCCCATATTCCTTCCATGACTGCTCCCACTGCCTCACATTGTCATACCCTCTGGCGTCATCCCGCAGGAATTCCACGATATCCAACCATTCGTCCAGATGCTCCGCTGCTCCCTGCCTGCCCTGCAGATAGCCCTCATACCCCACCGCTTTACACAGATAAGCGATTGCCAGATTTAGTGACATCTTCCCCATAGCGTCAAGCTGTTCCCGAAGCCTTTGTATCGCATGGATAATCCTCTCGTCCCCCATACGCCCCCGTCTCCGATACCAATCCGCCATCGCCCGCAGGTCAACCCGCTCCGCTCCCGCCAGACTTTCCCTGCTGATATATCTCGAGGGCTTGTTCATGACACGCAGCAGCTCCTCCCTTCCGCCTGTCCCCGCTGCCAGCTTCAAATAAGCGCAGATATCCCTTGTGATAAAATGCTCATACGGATTCCTACCCTTCTCCTTCATTTCGTATGGAATCCCCGCCTTGGACAGCATGGCGGCAAGCTGCTGCATACTTCCATTCGTGCGGAAAAGCACCCCGCAGCTCTCCTCGGGACATTCCCTCGCAGCCTTCTCCAAGCTGCCTAACAGGAAATTCAATTCTTGGGCGCGGCTCTCAAAGCAATGAAATTCAATACTCTCTGTCTCTTTTGCAAGTTTTCCTGCAGCATAACATTTTTTGACAAAACGATTCTCGTTTTCTGCAATAATTAATTCAGAAGCCGCCACAATCTCCCCTGTACTCCTATAATTTGCGTTCAAAATAATCTGTTTTGCCCCAAGCTCTGTCGCAAACTGTCTGAGACAATCGGGCTTCGACCCCCGAAAGCCGTAAATCGCCTGGTCATCATCTCCCACCGCAAACAGATTCCCGTGACGTTCCCCCAGAAGCTTGACCACCTCATACTGCAAGGGATTGATATCCTGAAATTCATCAATCAGGATATATCGAAAGCGATTCTGCCAGTATTCCCTTTTTGCTCCATTCTCCAAAAGGAGCCGCCTGCACTCATACAGCATATCATCAAAATCCAACCTCCCCTGAAGCCTGCACTGTCTTTGATACAGCTCAAATATCTCCAAAAAATCAGGTTTTGCGGGGGAGCTTGACGAAGAATTTCTCCCTTGTGAAGAATATCCCTCATGGCTCGGAAGGTACTTCTCCGCCGCCTTCAAATCCTGTGTATTCTTGTAGAAGCTGACTGCGCGCAGGAAATCCTCCGCCTCGGACTTAACGGCGTCATAATCATAATACGCCCCCGTTTTGCCAAGCTCTGCCCTTAAAAGCTCTGTCATGATTCCCTTTTTCTCTGTCTGGGTGAGGATATGCGGGGAATAACCCGCTTCGATTAAGATGTGATAAAAGATAGAGTGAAACGTGCCGAAATTCACAGGATACACCTGCCGCTCCTGCTGCATAAAACGCTGCTGCATGGACATTGCGGCGTCCTTTGTAAAGGTGACAACCAATATTTCCTCCGGTGGGATTTGCATTTCCTTGATGAGATACAGAATTCGCTTGACTATGACGGTAGTCTTGCCGGAGCCGGGACCGGCAAGTACAAGAGCCGGTCCCTCCCCGTGTGTCGCCGCCTCGAGCTGCGACGGATTTAAGCCTGCAAGATAAGCCTGAACGGACTGTCCTGAGTCCCGCGGCTCCATCATGCCTGCATTTTGATTAATCTGCCGCACCCGCAGCGCCCTCCAAAAGAGAGATTCCTTTTCTGATGCGGCGCAGACTCTCCTCCTTGCCAAGCACCTCCATGATCTCGGTGGCGCCCGCGGGGGTCATCTGCTTGCCGGAGACAGCCGTGCGAATCGGCCACATCACAAAGCCGATTTTCACCGTCTGACCGCTCCGCTCCCCCTTCTCCTCCGCATATTTCACAAGAGCCTGATACAGCCCGTCATTACTGTAATCCTCCTGTGACTCCAAGATTGGCAAGACCTCACGCAAAACCTCCAGAGAGGACTCGGAATTGGTCTTCATTTTCTTATGGGTATACATTGCCACATCATATTCGGGCAGCTCCTCAAAAAAGTCCACATGCCCCGCGATATCCGGAAACACCTCGATACGGGTCTTTACCATGTTGGCAATCCTTTTTAAATCAAAGTCCTTCTTCAAAACAGCCTTTAAATACGGCTCCGCCATCTCGTAAAAGGTGTCAAAATCCATTGCCTTGATATACTCACCGTTCATCCAACGCAGCTTCACGATGTCAAACACCGCGGGCGACTTGCTGATGCGGTGATAGTCAAACTCCCGAATCAGCTCGTCCAGTGTGAAGATCTCCCTATTTTCCTCCGGACTCCACCCGAGAAGGGCGATATAATTTACCACCGCCTCCGTCACGAACCCCTGCTCCAGTAAATCCTCAAAGGAGGAATGCCCGCTCCGCTTGGAAAGCTTCTTGTGATTCTCGTCCGTAATCAGCGGCAGATGAATATATACCGGACTCTGCCAACCGAAGGCGTCATAAAGTCTCTGGTACTTCGGCGAGGAGGAAAGGTACTCGTTGCCCCTCACCACATGGGTGATATTCATGGTATGGTCGTCCACCACATTGGCAAAATTATAGGTGGGATAGCCGTCGGATTTAATCAGGATCATATCGTCCAGCTCCGCGTTTTCCACCGTGATATCTCCATAAAGCTCATCGTGAAAGGTAGTCTGTCCCTCATTGGGGATATTTTGGCGAATGACAAAGGGCTTTCCGGACGCCAGATTCGCTTCCACCTCCTCCTTGGACAGCGACAGGCAATGCTTGTCATAGATGCTGATCTCCTTGCCCTCCACAACCTCCGTCTTAAGCCCCGCCAATCTCTCCTTGTCACAGAAGCAGTAATAAGCCTCTCCCTTGTCAATCAGCTCCTTGGCATATTTCATATAAATGCCTGTCTTCATGCGTTCACTCTGCACATAAGGACCCACGCCGCCATCCTTGTCAGGTCCCTCGTCATGGACAAGCCCCGTCTGCTCCAAGGTGCGGTAAATGATCTCCGTCGCCCCCTCCACAAAACGCTCTTGGTCGGTGTCCTCAATACGCAGCATGAACACGCCGTCCTCATGCTTTGCAATCAGAAATTCATATAATGCAGAACGCAGATTTCCCACATGCATGCGCCCTGTGGGACTGGGTGCGTATCTGGTACGAATCTTTGCCATAAAAATACTCCTCCTTGGCTGTAATTTCCTTTTCGGGCAATTTGTCCCTCGCGGCATTCGCCAAGTCAGCTTGCTGACTTTATGCCCTATGCAAGCATGGTCGTTTGGCTCATTGCTCGCGGGAATAAAGCTATTTTACCACACTATGCGCCGAATGTCCAAGACAACTTTGATGTAAAGTCAACAATGTAAAGTCAACAATATAGAGTCAACAATGTAAAGTCAAGAATTGTAACAGTCAGCATTCAAAGCATAGTGCGGAGGGGCGGCGGGAGATGACTGGGAGTGTTTTGCGGACTGGCTGCGGTTGGGTGTTTTCTAATAGTGCGGGGTTGGATATTGCAATTTGCGGGTCGGCTTTAAGGTGCATCCATGCACCATAAAGCCTGAAATGCGCATCCATGCGCATTTCACCCTAGGATTTGGGCGCACTATAAGAAAACGCTCCAACCTCCGCCGAAGTCCGCAAAACACTCCCAGTCATCTCCCGCCTTGATATCCGTACAAAACAAATATGCTCAACTAACCAAATACGCTCAACTAACAAATCATTCTATGGCTGAAAAAACTACTGAACCCTCACCACATCGCCCTCCTGCAGCGTCTTGCTGCTGCTCTGTACCACCGCGCTGTTCTCGTCAAGCCCCACGCTGTTCACCGCCGCATAGCTCTCGTTCTGCTCCACCACCGTGACCGGAATCTTGCGCACCCGCTCCTCCATGCCCAAAATCCCCTCATATTGCTCCACCACAAACACGCAAATCCCTGTGCTCTCCTCTACCAAGGCGCCCACCGGAAGCACCAGTCCATATGTCTCGCTCTTATAGACCGTCTCCATATTGACAGTCTGCCCCGGCAGCATACCCGTCGCTTCCGTCTCGATTCGCAAAAGCCTCCGACCGTCCTCCTGTCCGATATAGGAGATAATTCCGGTCTCCTTCCTCGTCTCTCCAATCGCAGTCTTATATTGCAGGTTCACGCTGTCTCCCATGGACAAGAGCGCGGCGTCCCCCTCCTCTAACGGCACCTCGATCTCCCCCGCGTCGTCCAGTGCCGTGTAGAGGATACATGCCCCGTCCGGTGTGCGCTGCCCGATCTCCAAAAGGCTCCCCAGAATCAGGCTCTCCTCCGCTATGCTGACCCTTCCCTCCGCCTCCGCGAGGGTATTCAACTGCTCCAGCTTCACCTTCTCCGCCGCGAGCTCCCCACGAAGCCTTACCGTCTGCGCCGTCTCCTCGAGAGCCTTCCTCTGCGCATCCTCCAAGCTGCGGTTCCACTCTCTTAGAACCTCCTCCTTGTGAAATCTCGCCTGCTCCGTCGCGTTCTGCGCCCGCTCATATTCCACCTTCAAGAGCTTCGCGTCCAAATCCGACTCCACAGTCCCCTCCTTCACCTGCTGCTGCGCGTCCTTCAGTCGCAGCCTTGCGCTGTCCTCCGCAAGCTCACATGCCTCGATCAGCAGATCCTGCTCATGCACCAATAGCTCATAATCCGCCTGCAGTCTCGCCGCCTGAAGCTCCTTCTCCTGCCCCTGCTCCTTTGCCGCGCCCTCCAAATCCTTAAGCTGCGCCTGCAGATAATCCGCCTGTGCCTGCGCCGCCGCAAGCTCCGCCTGCAGATCCTGCATGTCCACCGCAAAAAGGTCAGCCCCTGCCGCCACCTTTTCCCCCGCCTGCACAAACACCGCCTGAACCCTCAACCCAGCCACCGTGTAAACCCCATACTCCTCCCCCGCCACGATGCTTCCCACACCGTGAATCCTATGGGAAATGCTCATTTTCTCCGGCTGACAGACACTTACCCTTGCAAGCCCTGCCTTATAGATTCCCTTGGCAATCACGGTACACACTGCCATAAACGCCAGAAAAATTAAAAATCCGCTCAATACACCCTTTTTCAACCTAATCCCCATTTCTGCGCTGCTTTTGCGCATAAGCAACTTTGTGTCAAGCAACGCGCAGACACAAAGTGCCGGTTGAAAAATTTATTTTTCAACCTATCACCTCACGCCTTAATCCCACTGGCGGCAATTCCCTGCTCTAACGAATCCCGAAAGAGTCCGAACACAAAAAGCGACACCGTCAAAGTAATCATGGAGGCTGCCGCCGCAAACCCCGCCTGTGTCAGACTAATCTCGGGCAGATACAAGGACAATGGCCACAGGGCTTTGTCCTTAAGAAAGGCAAGCGGCTCCTCCATCATATTCCAGCTCTCCAAGAAGCTCAACACAAAGCAGGCAGACAAGCCGCCCTTCGCAAGCGGCAGCCCAATCTGCCGGAAGATTCTCCCCTCCCCCGCCCCGTCCATGCGCGCCGCCTCCAGAAGCTCCCTCGGAATCCCCCGAAAGCTTCGATAAACCAGAAACACCGGAAATGTGGAAAACACCGCGGGCAGTATCACGGAAGCGCTTGTGTTTAACAGTGACAGCTCCCGCAGCACCAGATATCTTGACAGCATCGTCACCTGAAAGGGCAGAAGCATCAGGATAATATAGAGCTGAAAAAGAGTCCTTCTGCCCCGAAAGGAAAATGCCGCGAAAGCCCATGCCGCAGGCACTCCCATAAGGAGCTGCCCGGCAAGAATCGTCCCCACTGTCCATATGGAATTCCAGAACAGGTGCAGGAATCCGGGCGAGTAAAATAAAAGCCGCTTAAAATGCTCCCCCGTGGGATAATCCGGTATCCACCGCCAGCCGATAAATCCCTCCCCCTCCTTCAGCATAGGCTCCAGTCTCCCCTGCCATTCCACCGCGTCAGCAATCGAGCCTGACACCAGAATGCCGATCGGCAGGAAAAATAACAGTCCCAGAGCCGCCACGGGAAGCGCGGCACACAATCCCCCGACCCATTTCCTCAATTTATGCTTTCTCATCTTCGTCCTCCAAAAGCCGTCCCATAAAGAGCGCCACCGCTCCCAATACCGTCGCCGCAAGCACCGCCCCCGCCGCCATCTTGTCCAAGTCAAGCTTCGTGTACCAATTGTGGAACACATGCTGCAGCAGATAAATCTCCTCCCCCGGATACGAACCCGCTATCAGATACACCTCACGAAACACCTTAAAGGTATTCAGAAAGGAAAGAATACCGATCGTATAAGCAGCACCCCTAAGATAAGGCAGAGTGATATGGAAAAAGCTCCTGACCGCGCCGCAGCCGTCCACCCGCGCTGCCTCCTTGATCTCCACGGGGACTGTCCTGAGCGCGGCAAGCCAAAGCACCACGGTATAGCCCAGATTTTTCCAGACATAGGTGGCGATCAGTACCCAGAAGGCTCTCTCCCCCGCCATAAAATCATACTGCACCCCCAATAAACCGCTCAAAAATCCCTGCTTGGCAAATACCAGTCTCCACACCAAGACGACCGTGGCGGCAGGCATCGCCATGGGCAGCAGATAACAGGTCTTAATTCTCTCCAAGGCGGAAACCCACTGCATGGCTAGGGCTATCAGCAGACTCACCACCAACAGAATCGGCAGGCATACCCCCACAAAGCGCAGCGTGTTTCTGACCGCCAGTCGGAATGCCTGATTGTGAAATACGCTGACATAATTATCTAATCCGCAAAATTCTCCTGACAGTGCTGTCATAAAAGAACGCCTCACCACATCCCCAAAGGGAATCAGCACGAACAGGCTGACTCCCAATAGGCTTGGCAGGAGGAACCATAGATATTTCCTGCGGGAGCAATGCCCTCTTAATCCGTCACTCCGCGAGATAAATCTGTACTTTCTTGGCAATCTCATCTACGGTCTCCTCAATAGTCTTCTCCCCTGTCAGAGCGGGCGTCCCGCCTGACAAAACTGCCTCCAACAGCTCATGCTCGCACAGGTTCACGCTGTCAATGCTGTCGAGCATGGCGTTATATTTGGCGTAGACCTCCTCCCGCTGCCATGCGACATCAGTGCTGATGGTCGTACTGCCGTCCGCCATACCTAATGTATGATAGCTATAAGGCTTCCAAGGCTCCTCTTCCCCCGCATAAGGATTTTTCTCCATAGATAATAGTGCGTCTCTGCTGATTGGAATCCCCGTGTTCAGCTCTGTCTCCTCCAAATAGTCCGACAACATATATTTCACGAAATCACATGCCTCCTCAGGGATTGTGGTCGCCCCGTTGACCGCCAACATCGCCTCGGGCAGACAGTTCCTCCCCTTTCCGGGCAGCAGCATATAATCAGACCCCTCAACATGCTGTAATACAGCGTAAAAATAATTAAAGTCAAATCTGATGCCGCCACCCAATTCGCCAATGGCAAAGGCATCACCGAACACGCGCCTGTTCATCGTCATGCTCTCCATCTGCCTGCTGACCAGATAAGAGTTGTAGAACATATCCGTGGAATAATAGGCGATATCCATGCGTTCCTGCAACTCCTCTTGAGAGATATCCGCCCTGTCCGCCTCGTACAGTCTTTTACACAATGTGAGGAACTCCGTCAGCGTCTCCCTGTCCAGACTCCCGTCCTGCTTCAGCCAGCTTCCGCCATAGGTAAAGGACATGCACTGCAGCGTCGTCTCCGGTCGAAGCAGCCCTGCCCGAAGCCCGCTTTGGGGCATACGATACTCCTCGATTGTCTTCACCATGCTCTCCGCGTCCGTGATGCCGCTTAGAAGCTCCGCGTCTCCCGCAAGCATAGGCACATGGAACATCATCGGAATGGTGTATAGCTTCCCGTCGGTATAGAGCGCACTCACGATATTGTCAAAATAATTCTGCTCACTCTTAAGCTCTCCGTATAGTCCGCTCAAATCCATAAGCACTCCCTTGTCCATATAGGACTGTAAGGGTAAATCGTCCATCAGGAAGATATCCGGTCCCTCCCCCGACGCGATGCGCGTGGCAAGGCTGTTCAGAGCGTCCTCCCTCGTCACGCCGTCACTGCCGCTCATTCCAACCTCATAGAGCACGTAGATCTCAGGGTGCAGCAATTGATACGCCGTGATTGCAAGACGGACGTCATTATTTTCACTCAGGCTGTACAGATGAATCGTCTTCTCGGGAGTGGACGGCATCTCAGGGTCATAGGCAAAACGCATCAGCTTGTGATTGTCATAGAGGAAATAAAACACAGGCATTCCGTCATCATTTTCCTCCACATACATATCCGTAAAAAGCTTGGAGATGTCCCCAAGACTGCAGAGTGCGCCGTCGATTAGCTGCTCCGACACGTTTCCGTAAAGGACATGGCGGTACAAGCCCCTGTCCGTCGCCACGTAGACGCTTCCGTCCTTCCCCGGATACAGCAAATACCCCGTCGCATAATGCCCGTTGGAAACTCCAATCCTATCCCCTATTAGCTCTGTAAGCCCCGTGTCCTCCTCTAATTTCTGCAGGGTTGAGAGGTCGTAAATGCGTAATCCCTCATCGTCTCCCACAAACGCTTTTCCGTCAAGCACGTCAAAGCTCCATGCGTAGAAGTCCAATTCCATCAGGTATTTGGTCTCCCCGTCCGCGGCATTCACGCTGTAAAGAGCTCCCTCGTCTTTGCCCGACTTGTAGTTAAGCACGTAAAAGCAGCCGTCACCCCCATATGCGTATGTAGCCATATCCTCTCTGGCGACGGAGCCCCCTCCGTCCCAAGGCTGCTCATTTCCCTCGGCGTCCATGAAGTACATATCACGATAGTATTTTCTCTCCTCTATATCCGGTACGCTGAATATTGTATACATTCTGGCGCCGTTCTCCGCCATGACCATATCCGTGATATAATCGTCCGCCTTCATGTGCTCCTGCAGAACCTTGGGAAGCTCGGCGGAATCTATGTTGTGAATCTGTGGCAGCTCGGACTCCTTCGAGAAGTCCGCCCCTGACAGCTTTACCTCCGCGTCTGAGTAATAGGCGTCCAACAGATAGAGCCCGTCCTCCTGTGGCAGCAGGGCGAGCGACATTTCACCGCCGTTATTCTCTGCCCAAGGTATCTCCTGCTCCACATAACGCCCCTTGGCAGCGGAGCCGCTAGTGTTTACCGTGCTTCCGGCTTGAACGCCGGATTCCTGTATCGGCTGTGTGTCCTCCGCTGTTTCGGACTGTGCCGGGGTACAGCCTGTGAGCAGCAGGGCGGCTCCCATTATACCTGCAAACAGTCTCTTTATTTTGATTTGCGTGCTACTTTGCATCATTACTCCTCCTTCTTGACTTCTTTGTCTTTCTTGTCCTTTCCTATCATTGTCCCTAGTGTACTGTACCGTTGATATTTAGATAAATTATTCTGGTCATTTATGTCG